>CAPNHY010000013.1:0-57170 GCA_948665475.1 uncultured Muribaculaceae bacterium
ATGAAATGAACCACCCCCCGGTTCATTTCATAGCTAATAAATGTTAAAATCGAGGGTAACTCACTGTGGGTCAGGGAGAAAAATTTGCATTTTTGCCAGAAAAATCTTTAGTTTCGGGGGACAGGCCCAATAAGTCTTATAAATCTTATAAGTCTTATAAGTCCTATAAGTTATATAGGCCGTCACGGGCGTGAGGTAGAGGCTGCATTTTTTCTTTTTTTTGCGACGCGCTTTGCCGTGTAAACAAAAGTTTGTATCTTTGCGGCCGAAACGGTTGCTCCGCCGCGAAGAGTCGCGGCATAAGGAGCACTAAGAGGGAACGGGGTGAGAATCCCCGACAGTACCCGCTGCTGTATTTTCCGTCCACATCCGGCGCCAACGCCATTGCCCCTGTGAGGGTGAGAAGGCGCGCCGAATCAGGAATAAGTCAGAAGACCTGCCGCTTCGCATACCGTATTGCCGCCGTCTGCGGGAGTTTACAGACGTGGTCCACCCAAACATCAGATTGTATGCACAGATGTTTATCGAGCCACCCAGCTGCTTTTCGTCCCACCGTCGCGTCAGCGCGGTATGAGTCAATGAAAAGACGCTGGATTTTTCTTTTTAAACACATCAACACATTTCAATCTGATGAGAAAAAACATTATCATCGCAGGAGGCCTGGCTGTGGCCTTCTTCGGAGCAGGCCAACTGTTTACGTCGTGCGGCTACGACGATGACAAACTCTGGGAAAACGTCGACAACCTCGGCCAACGCGTTGCAAAGCTGGAGGAGCAGATGGCCGACGCCAACAATGACCTAAAGGCCCTGCACACCATCATCGACGCCCTAAGCAATCAGGTGACAATCACATCAGTCACCCCGACGGCCAACGGTTACGAAATCCTCTTCTCCGACGGCCGCAAAGCCACCATATCAAACGGCACAGACGGCACGAGCGCGCCCCTGGTGAGCGTGCGTCAGGACGAAGACGGCAACTATTACTGGACTCTTGGCGGCGAATGGCTCATAGTGGACGGCCACAAAGTACGCGCCAACGGCATCGACGGCGAAGACGGCAAGGACGGCGGCGCGCCCGGCATAGCTCCCCAGCTGCGCATCAGCACCGCGACAGGCGAATGGGAAATATCGACCGACGGCGGCAAGACATGGACATCGACAGGCGTAAAGGCGCAGGGCAGCGACGGCGACAGCCTCTTCAGCGCCATTGACGCTTCCGACCCTGCCTATGTGCTGTTCACCCTCGCCGACGGCACTCAGTTCCGACTGGCCCGCTACGACGCCTCGGTGCCCCGCTTTGAAGTACAGGGATGCGACGGCGTGCAGGAGATACTTGCCGGAAAGGAGCGAACGTACGACGTCACGACTGAAAATGTCGCCGACTACACCATCGCCAAGCCCGACGGATGGCGCGTGGCCTACGCCGACGGAAAGCTGACAGTAACGGCTCCCACCGCGGCAAACGCCTTCGCCGAGACCGAAGGCACCGTAGCCGTCACCGCCGTATCGGCATCCGGACGCAGCCTCATTGTGAAAATACACGTCAAGGCAGTGCCTTACCTGCTGCGCGTGCTCACCTTCGAGGACGCCGACGCCCGCTTCGACACCTTCACGCTCGACTACTGCGGCAAGACGATAAAGACCTGGAGCGACCTCATAGACGACAAACAGTACGGAGGCCAGATGCTCTACGGCAGCGGTTACGGAATGGACGAGCCTTACTGGTGGTACGACCAGAACAACACGGAGCTGATGCACGTGATGCCCGAGGCATACGGCAGTTACTGCTTCTGGGGAGGAGGGCACGCCGTATCGAACTACAAGGACACGGACCTGAGCCACGGCGACTTCATGCACCAGCTGTCGGTCTACAGCGCCACGGGCGGCCACAACGGCTCGGCCCAGTTCGTCATGCATTTCGGATATGCCGAC
Organism: uncultured Muribaculaceae bacterium; assembly: GCA_948665475.1. GTDB lineage: Bacteria > Bacteroidota > Bacteroidia > Bacteroidales > Muribaculaceae > CAG-873. The sequence goes on from CAPNHY010000013.1 coordinate 1,933, forward strand.
GACTCGCAGTACCATTCCGACGCCATCCTGCCTGCCCTGCAGTTCGGCGACGGCAAGGCGCGCGTCATCGACCACATGTACGTGATGTGGAGCACCTACCTTGCCAACTGCCTCCTCAACGGCAACGGACTCACGACACCCCTCGGCCCCGAAAACTATGTCAAACTTGTAGCCGCGGGCTACGACGCTCAGGACAATCTGACGGGCAAAGTGGAACTTTTCATCGCCGGAAAGGACGGCAACATCACCGACTGGACCAAATGGGACCTGTCGCCTCTGGGCGCGGTGGCCAAGGTGCAGTTCAACGTGGCGGGCGACACGGACAACGGCTACGGGTTCAGCCAGCCCGCATATTTCGCATACGACGACGTGGCCGTAAGATTTGAAGAATGAAGCAATTACCCTTAATACCCCTCGGGCTGCTGTTGCTGGCCGCAGCCACCGGCGCCTGCAACAAGGACGGCGTCATAGACGCCCCGGAGCCGGACCCAGGAACCGACAGCCCCGTGCGTCCTCCTTCGGCATCCGGCTCGGCGCGCAGTACGCGCGTCTTCGAGTGGATGCCGGCCCCCGGCCAGTTCATCAATGAGCCGAGCGCGGGTGCCATCACCACGATGGAGCAGGCCTGCGACCTGGCTCAGCAACGGCTCGACGCCGGACAGTACGTCTCGCTCGGCGCGTTCGGGGGCTACATCGTCGTGGGCTTCGACCACAGCATCACGGCCGGAGCCTCCGGCTACGACTTCGCTATCGGCGGCAATGCGTTTTTCAACGCAGGCTCAGGCGAGGGCGGCAGCAACGAGCCCGGCATAGTCTACGTGATGCAGGACAGCAACGGCAACGGACTCCCCGACGACACATGGTACGAACTGAGGGGCAGCGAGACCGGCACCCCCGCCTGCCTCCGCGATTACGCCGTCACCTACTACCGGCCCAAGACGGCAGGCAGCGACATACGCTGGACCGACAGCGAGGGCCGGGAGGGCACCGTGGACTATCTCAAGGCCTTCCATCCACAGGACAGCTACTATCCGGCGTGGATTGACCTTGAGTCGTACACTCTGCGCGGCACACGCCTTGAAGCACGCACCACGCAGGACCCCAACACCGGTCTCTGGGACAACAGCGCCTTCGGCTTCGGCTACGCCGACAACATGGGCGACGACGTGCTGCCGGGCGACCCCATGCGCAACGGCTTCCGCATCTCCGACGCCATGCTGCCCGACGGCAGTCCGGCCGGACTGAAGCATATCGACTTCGTCAAGGTACAGACCGGCGTCAACTCCAAGGCCGGATGGCTCGGCGAAGTATCCACCGAAGTGTTTTTCTTCGAAGACCTTCATCTGAAAAAATAGATTCTTTTCTGTCGATCCCCGGCGTACGGGAACCAAAGTTTCCGCCGTCGGGGATTATTTGCTAACTTTGCACGAAAAACGAATATGCGCAACAGTTTCCATAGCCTCCTTGCCGTCGTCATGGGCGTGACAGCCATGATGACTGCCTCATGCATGCGGTGGGATTACGGCCGGGAGGACGAGGAATTCAATGCATCCGGAGGCGGACTGTTCGTCGTCTGCGAAGGCAATTTCCAGTACGGCAACGCTTCCCTGTCGTATTACGACCCGACTACCGACCATGTGGAGAACGAGGTGTTCCAGCGGGCCAACGGCATGCGCCTCGGCGATGTGGCCCAGTCGATGACAATATACGGCGGCAAGGGATGGATAGTAGTAAACAACAGCCATGTGGTTTTCGCCATAGACCCGCGCACCTTCCGGGAGACGGGGCGCATCGAGAACCTCACCTCGCCGCGCTACATCCACTTCCTGAGCGAGGATAAAGCCTACGTGACGCAGCTCTGGGACAACCGCATATTCATTGTCAACCCGAAGACCTACAGCGTCACCGGATACATAGAAGTACCGGGGATGGAGATGGGGACAGGCTCCACCGAGCAGATGGTACAGAAGGGACGCTACGTATACTGCAACTGCTGGAGCTACCAGAACAGCATCATAAAAATAGACACCGAGACAGACCGTGTGGTCGACCGCCTGGAGGTGGGCATCCAGCCCACATCGCTCGTACTCGACCGCAACGGCAACCTATGGACCGGTACGGACGGCGGCTACGAAGGCTCGCCCTACGGCTACGAGGCACCCGGACTGTTCTGCATCTCCACAGAATCGTTCACCGTCGTGCGGGAGTTCCGTCTGCGTCTCGGCGACTCGCTGAGCGAGCTGCAACTCAACGGCACACACGACAAGCTGTACTGGATCAACGACGACATCTGGGAGATGGACGTCGACTCCCGGCGTCTGCCGGCCCGTCCGGTGATAGAAAGCCGCGGCACAAAATACTACGGACTTACGGTCAGCCCCGCCGACGGCGACATCTACGTGGCCGACGCCATAGACTACCAGCAGCAGGGCATCATCTACCGGTACAGCGGCGACGGCAGGCTCAAGGCTCAGTTCTACGTGGGCGTAATTCCGGGTGCATATTGCTGGTACAGGCCATGAACACTACCCTTACACATATATCGCGTATCTCGCGCGCCGCGCGGCTGCTGACATGGCTGCTGACGGCGTTGTGCACCCCGGCCGCCGCTACGGCGCAGGAGGCTCCCGCCCCGGAAGAGCTTGCCAACATAGACGTGTGGGCACGGCGGCCGATGAAAGAGATAGGCGTGCAGCAGACGGCGATAGATTCGGCGGCGCTGCGCGACAACGTGGCCCTCTCGATGGCCGACATACTCACCTACAACAGCTCGGTGTTCGTCAAGAGCTACGGCCGCGCCACGCTCTCGACCGTGGCCTTCCGCGGCACATCGCCGAGCCACACGCAGGTGACATGGAACGGCATGCGCATCAACAACCCGATGCTGGGCATGACCGACTTCTCCACCATACCCTCCTTCTTCATCGACAAGGCGTCGCTGCTGCACGGCAGCTCCAGCGTCAACGAGACCGGAGGCGGCCTCGGCGGCCTGGTGCGCCTCTCCACGACACCGCGCGTGGCGGAGGGCGCGCATGCGCAGTACGTGCAGGGTGTGGGGTCGTTCAGCACGTTCGACGAGTTCGCACGCTTCAGCTACGGCGGCGAACACTGGAGCAGCTCCACGCGCGTGGTATACTCCTCGTCGCCCAACGACTACAAGTACGTCAACCACGACAAGAAGGTCAACATCTACGACGACGACCACAACATCATCGGCAGCTACCACCCCGTGGAACGCAACCGCAGCGGTGCCTTCCACGACCTGCACGCCCTCCAGGAGATATACTACGACACGAAGAAAGGCTCGCGCTTCGGCCTGAACATATGGTACATCCACAGCAACCGCGAGCTGCCGATGCTCACCACCGACTACGGCGAGGAGAGCCAGTTCGAGAACCGCCAGCGCGAGCGCACCCTGCGCACCGTGGCGAGCTGGGACCTGCTGCGCGACCGCTGGCGCCTGACGGCCCGCGGCGGCTACATACATACCCGGATGGCTTACGACTACCGACGCGAGGTGGCGCCGGACCACTGGGCGTCGATGACCCGTTCGCGCTCGCGCGTCAACACCTTCTACGGGCAGGTGGACGGCGACTGGAACCCGTCGCGCCGCTGGTTCTTCACCGCCGGAGTGTCGGCTCACCAGCATTTCGTGCGCTCCGAGGACAAGAACATAATACTCCAGGACGGCGACCGTGCCATCGTGGGCTACGACAAGGGCCGCATAGAGCTGAGCGCATCGGCGTCGGCAAAGTGGCAGCCCGTGGAGCCCGTGGGCATCTCGCTGATGCTGCGGCAGGAGATGTTCGGCACCCGCTGGGCGCCCGTCATTCCCGCGCTGTTCGTGGACGGTCTGCTGTGGCGGCGCCACAACGTGATGCTGAAGGCATCGGTGTCGCGCAACCACAAGTTTCCGACGCTGAACGACCTGTACTTTCTGCCCGGCGGCAACCCGAACCTGCGCAGCGAGAAAGGCTGGAGCTACGACGCCGGGGCATCGTTCTCCACGCGGGTGAGCCGTTCGGGCAAAGTTGGTCTCGGCGGCAGCCTTACGTGGTTCGACTCGCGCATCGACGACTGGATAATCTGGCTCCCCACCCCCAAAGGCTTCTTCTCGCCCCGCAACGTCAAGAAAGTGCATGCCTACGGCATCGAGGCCAAGGCCAACGTGACGGCCGAGCCTTTCAGCGGCTGGCTGCTCGACGTGCACGGCTCCTACTCCTGGACTCCCTCGGTGAACCGCGGCGAACCCATGTCGCCCGCCGACCAGTCAGTCGGCAAGCAGCTGCCCTACGTGCCGCGCCATTCGGCATCCGTCAGCGGCCGTCTGTCGTGGCGCCGCTGGAGCTTCCTCTACAAGTGGGCTTACTACTCGGAGCGATTCACAATGTCGAGCAACGATTACAGCATCAGCGGCCACCTGCCGCCCTACTTCATGAGCAACGTAACGCTTGAGAAAAGTCTGCGCATCAATCCCGTAGACCTCCAGCTGAAACTCGCCGTGAACAATCTCTTCGACGAAGACTACCTCTCCGTGCTGTCGCGTCCCATGCCGGGCATCAACTTCGAGTTCTTCCTCGGCATCTCGTTCTGAAAGAGGGAATTATTTGAACAACACACCTTAATGTCCGGCCGACTCCTGATGTTCGTCCCAGATAAGTGTGGCAAGATATTTGTCGCTGCGGCATTGCAAATCGGCAACACCGTCTTCTATTAATTCCGAGGTATCTGACTGATAATACAAATCCGCGGCTTCCTTGAGGGTTATTCCAAACAGGTCGCACAAACTCTTTATAATATTTGCGCTCTTATTAGCTTGAAAATATAGCTTGCTCTCTTCAGTCATAGTTTTATACTTTCAATATGCCTCAAACATTCATCAAGCATCCTCTGCGAGCGTATACAATACTGAATATTAGGCTTTTCATATTTTAACAATCCCAATGTCTCGTTTTCCGACAACTCGCCCTCGAAATATCGGTCAAGAGTCTCAACAACTTTATCGTTGGCAATTCCACCTATTATAAGGTCGAAATCAGTATCGTCTTTACCTGCCCGGCAATTGGCGACAAAACAGAGCCAATCCCTGTCATAATTGTCGAATTTCAGGATTTTCCATTCCGACGGTTCAAATTCAAACTCATAAGCGTTAAGCCAGGCATCTTTTTGCCGTCGCAAAAACCGCTGGGCATACTTGACTGCTTGGATGTGGATTGAAGTCAGGTAAAAACCCTTGCCAAAGTCAAGAAAGTCATGCGAGTGGATTGTATCGGGCTTTGACACAGATACATCGGAAGAATGATACAGTTTCATTTCGGCAGAACTCCTTTCTCTTTCATATAGTCAATGAGGTCTTCCATGAGATAGCGGGACCCGAAAGTGTGCAACACATCATAGGACGGTACAATATAATCATAGAGTATTCCCGACTGTTTTAAGCGTCGGTAAACCTCGCGCTGACTCATTTTTAGAGTATGCGCAAGCTTACTTATGCAATATGCCACGAATTCGAGAGTCTTTGTATCCATATCTGTCACACAAATTGTCCAGGCCGCAAAAAACGATGTACATCTGCAAAATTAATGAATTTTCCCAATTATCTATAAATTATTGAGATAGTTTTTCCGGAGAAAAATAATAATACGATAATTACCGACTTCGACCCGATATTTCATAAACAATGCGGATTGTTTTACATATATGTATAACTTTTTTGTAAATTTGCATTGTAATTATTCTTCGGTCAGCCGATAATCACCGTCTCAAATGATATATCAAGGCGTATAATTCGTGAGTATTATGAAAATAAGCAATCGCGTTAAACGGAATATTTCTTTCACCTTGTTTGTGGTGGGCTTGTTCTGTATGGGAGCACGCTCGGTCGATGTATTGCAAAACCCGACTTCCATTATGGCATGGTTTGAGTTTGCAGGCATTACATTCCTGACATGGTGCATTTGCTTTGACAACTTCCTCATTTATCGCAGACGAGTTAAAAACGGTATCTTATTTGGCTATAAGTAAAAAGGATCTTTCCTATGAAGCAAAATAATAACGGCGGGAGAGGACTTCGTTATTGTATGTTCATCCCTTTGGCTTTTATGATTGCATCTATTATTTCCTGTTGCTTCTCCTATTCTGACGCCAGACAAAGCATCGCCAATGACCTTAACGATGCGATGTTTGCGTTAGCTAATGAGAACAGCGAGCTGTGGACACGACCCGACACCGTTGCAGCCATACGCCAAATGTACGAGACCACACATAAGCCACTGATTTATCAGGCATCCGATGTCAATTTCAGGAACATCTCTCTGAAAGAGAATGCTTTCTTCACACTCGCATTGGTTGACGGGAAGAATACTTCGCCTAAAATCCAGGGTAACAAAATAGCATCGGATTCCATTATGCTTGTACCGGAACGGGCTGCCGATGGTATGGCAATACAGGTTCAGGGATTTGCCGACTGCTCCATGGCATCCATATTCATTGCCTCCGACCAGACATTGCCGGGGATTTTGTTCTCACTTTCAATTCTTTCAATGGCAGGTATGTTTATCCGGAAAAGAAGAGAGGCGGAGATGTCAGAAACCGGACTTATTGTCCTGCCCGCGTCTCCGTCGCTTGCCGGCATCAAACTTACCCCTATGCAACGCCGCTTCGCCCAGATGCTTCTTGATGCACCCGACAGGAAAGTTGATAAAAGGATTTTGTGCGAGGCGCTTTGGGATAATAAAAGTAATGCGGAGGAATCTCTTTATACCCTTGTCAGGCGCACAAAGAACGCTCTTGCCGAGGCCAATATGGAGATTGTGTGCAACAGAGGCGACTCATACGAGCTTAGGGTAAAGAGCTGACATACAGCATTGTCGGAATTTGTCAGATAAAAGTCAGACAAATTTTTAAGCCCCAACGCACCATTTTTACTTGCTTTGCGGAAAAATTCGCAGAGCATGAAAACAAAAATTCCAATGTCAATTCTGGCCGTCTTTCTTATAACAGGAAACGGTCATGCACAGAATCAGGAAGGGACAGACAGCCTGACACACGAACTGCAAGAGATTGTCGTTACCGCCAAACAGCCGGCGACAAAGTTGGTAGGTTCAACCCTCGTTTCTACAATACCCGGTACTAATCTTGCCGACCTCGGCACTGCTCTCGATGTGCTTGCTCAGTTGCCGATGATTAAGGTTGAGGACAACGCCGTCAGTGTCATAGGTAAGAATAATATAGAAATATACATAGACGGGCGCCCAATGCGCGACGAGCAGGAGCTACGACAGCTGCTTTCTTCAAATATGAAGAAGGTGGAATTACTCATGGCTCCCGGAGCCGTTTACGCCAGTACTACCGGGGCGGTGTTAAAAATCACGACACGGCGTAATTTCGTGAAGGGGCTGTCGCTTACCGACCGGTTTCTGCTTGAATGCCGACGCAAATGGTCGGTTTTGGATTACCTTGCCCTAAGCTATCGTGTCGGCGACTGGGAGTTTTTTGCCAACGGTACGATAAATCGCTATAACTCACTCACAAAAGGAGTAACGACCAATACACTCGACTATGATGGCAGGAAAACGACAGTTGGCAGTTCTCAGCACAATTCATACCCGACTACAACAGGTGTTGTAAAGGCAGGACTCAACTATGCCAATGGCCCACAATCGTTTGGAGCATACTACCGATACAATCCTGAACGCGGTGACTTCAAAAACACAGGCAGCGAATGGCTCAACGACGACCCGGCAATCAGCACCAATATAGACAGGCATACCCGGGCACACAGCCACCTGGCCTCACTATATTATGAAAACACTTTTGCCGAAAAACATATTCTTCACTTTGACGGAGACTTTCGCCGGTCATATGAAAACAATTCTGTAGCAACCACTTATCCCGCATCGTCTAATCCTGCTGTAAACTCAGCTGACGAACGGACTTCAACCCTTTGGGCAGGGAAATTGTATCTTAATTTTCCTCTTTGGAATGGTGATTTCACAGTCGGGACCCAGGACAGCTATACGCACACTTCCCTTGATTACCGTATGCTAAATACCTCAGTCAGTGAATATATTCCGTCTTCACTGACTGATGCACGGCAGACTTCCGCCGCTTTGTTCGCTTCATGGTCGCGTATGTTCGGCAAATTCTCCCTTTCGGCGGGGGCAAGATACGAATATGTCGATTATGACTTTAAGGTTAACGGGATACGCGACAAAGATGTCAGTCGCTGCGACCATCTGCTGACGCCTGACATATCGCTCGGATACTCTTTTAACGAAGACTCGCAGATAAGCCTCAGTTATAAAATGGCGACAGTCAAACCTCCATATTCACAACTCACCGGCTCGCTGAATTATGTTGGCTTGCACCAAATCGAGGGAGGCGATCCGACATTGCATGACGAGCGAATGCACGACATTCAGCTGTTCGGAATGTTGAAAGGCTTCATGCTTCAGATGGATTACACCCGGTCGTTCGATACATACGCTTTTGTCAAACAGATATATCCCGCCGATAATCTCCAGTTGCTCATGCATCCGGTCAATATCGACGTATCGGCACTGAGTCTTTATCTCGTCTGGAGTCAGCCGGTACGCCTATGGACTCCGAATGTTACGGCCGGTATGTACAGGCAATGGTTACATCTTGACGGCAACCGGTATGACAGGCCTATATTCTCTTATTACTTCGACAATACATTCTCCTTACCTCACGGATGGCTGCTTACGGCCAACATCAGCGGCAGCTCACAGGGCGATATGCACACCAACCGGTTCGGTGCCTCATGGTTTACTATGGACGCATCTGTGGGAAAGGCATTTCTGAACAAATCATTGACCGTCAAACTGTCGGCCACCGACATATTCAACACGGCAAACAACGACTGGACGATGAACACATACGGCGTTTTCGTCGACAAACGGCAGAGCTACGACCGCAGGGGTCTATCGCTCAACGTAATCTACAATTTCCAGCCGCGAAAGAGCAAATACAAAGGCACCTCGGCAGCAGAAGATGAAATGAAGCGGCTATGAATGACACATCGTTCGATGCTTGCGGAAATATGGAATTGAATTGTGCGGCTATTCCGGAGATATTTTATAATTTTGTATTATGACACAGGATTTGACACTCTCTCAGAATAAAGAGTACCGTAGCTGGGTTAAGGAACTCAAGCAACGGTACCTCTCCGCCCGTCTTAAAGCATCCATAGATGCTAACCGCACATTGTTGGAATACTATTGGAGCCTGGGACGCGACATTGCTGACAAGCAATATGCCAACACTTATGGCTCCGGATTCTATAAAACGCTGAGTCATGATTTAAGGTCGGAAATGCCCGAAGAGAAAGGCTTTTCTGAGACTAACCTTAAATACATGTATTATTTCTATCGCCTTTATTCTCAATTAATTGAAAATCGTCCACAGGATGTAGACGATTTCCGGGATCAGAATCATCCACAGGGCGTGGACGATTTCGTTTTGAAAGAAATATGCTCAATTCCATGGTTTCATCAAAGAACAATTATTGACAAGAGCAAAGGCGATGCTAAAAAGGCTCTCTTCTTTGTCCGCAAAGTCATTGATAATAACTGGGGACGTGATGTGTTGCTGAATTTCCTCGGTACTGACCTGTATGAGCGTCAGGCAAAAGCTCTCACCAATTTCAGTAAGACGCTTCCGGCACCTCAAAGTGATCTTGCCCAGCAGACCACCAAAGATCCATACGTGTTCAACTTCCTGGCGATGACGGAGGACTATAACGAACGGGAACTTGAAGACGCTCTTGTCGCCAACGTGACGAAATTCCTTGTGGAGTTAGGCACCGGATTCGCCTATATGGGGAGACAGTATCGACTGCAAGTAGGCGAAAAAGAAATCTTCATCGACCTACTGTTTTACAACACCCGCATCCACGCCTATTGCTGCGTGGAATTGAAGACTGGCTCATTCGAGGCATCCCACCTCGGACAGTTAGGCCTGTATGTTACGGCTGTCAATCATCAGCTGAAGACCGAATATGACAATCCCACCATCGGACTGTTGATTTGCAAGGATAAAGATAATATCGAAGCACAATATTCATTAGAGGCATACAATCTCCCTCTCGGAATATCTCAATATGAGCTGTCCAAACTTATTCCCACAGAGATAAAGAGTTCCCTGCCCTCTATAGAGCAGATAGAATCAACGCTGGAACAATTATCGGAGAATAGCGAGAACTGATATTCCTTTCAGCCTACATTTCAGTCGACATTTCAGTCGTGCAATGCTTGCGGAAATATGGAATTGAATTGTGCGGCTATTCCGGAGATATTTTGTAAATTTGCAAGCATTGATGAAAAGGGTAACGTACATACTCATGATTTTGGTCCTGTGCCTGCTCGGCACGGGCTGCGGCGACAGCGGACGCTTCAATGTGGAGGGCACGCTGAGCGACGGCCGCACTACTAATCTGCGCTACGCCTACTACAACGGCAGCGCTTTCGTGCAGGGCATAACGGCCGCACGCGACGGCCGCTTCCGCTTCGAGGGAAGTTCGCCGCAGGCCGCGCTGGTGGAGCTTTTCGACAACGATTACCGTCCGCTGGGCTGCCTGTATGCGGCCAACGGCGACGAGATCGAGTGCGTGATAAATCCCGCCGACCCGAACCTGCGGCAAGCCAAGGGACGCAAGGACCTGGAACGCTGGACGGCGTGGCTGCAAGAACACGCCGAGGCGCTGGCCTCGGGAGCCGACGCCAACGTGCTGGTGGCCGACTATGTGGGCCGACATCCGGACGACGTGGTATCCACGCTTCTGCTCACCACCCTGTTCGACGCATCGCGCCCGGGGGCTGTTCTGACAGCCGACTCGCTGCTGAATCTGATTCCGGCCGAATCGCGTCCGCTGAACCTGACGCAAAGCCTGCTGTCGCAGATACAGATGTCGCAGCACAGCGGCTCGGCTCGGGTGAAGGATTTCCGCGTGCGCATCCCCAACGAGCGCTACGACTCGCTGCACATAGCCGACGAGGCGCTGTGGCTTTTCGCATTCACCTCGGAGCAAAGCGGCCGCAGGGACAGCGTGGTGAAAGCCCTGCGCGACATCCACCGCTACCACGGCAAACGGGTACGCATAGTGGACATATCGCTTGACGCCGACACACTGGCATGGCGACGCATCACACGCCCCGACTCGGCGAAGTGGACCCAGGGATGGCTTCCCGGAGGCACCGCCGCACAGGGCATAGACAGCCTGGGGCTGCCCCGGCTGCCCTACTTCATCTACGCCGACTCGGCCGGATGCCAGCTGCTGCGCACCGGCAGCGCCGAGGCGGCGACAAATTTCATCGACCACAGGAAATGAGCGCAAAGGCCGTCATCATCTGCGCCCTACTCGCTGCAGCGGCATGCTCCTGCGGCAGCGACAGCAAGGAGGAAAGGCATCCGGTGCTGACGCACTGCTATCCCGACGCGTCGCTGGCCGAGATACTGTCGCCTGACGAATACAACCCCTATGACGCCTGCCTGGACTCGGCTCCCGACGCCGGCTGCGAACGCATACGCCTGCGCCCTATCGGACATCTGCGGCAGCTCTTCAACGACAGCAACCACGTGCAGCTCGAGGCCGCGCGGGCACTCGGCATAACGCCGATAAGCAGCGCCTCCGACGTGTGGCATCTGTCGCGGCCGTTGGTTCCGGTGGCCTCATGCGAGGAATTCTATGTAGAGCCGCTGCGCCACAGCTACCCGTATCTCGTGCCGGAGGCGTCGCTGCTGCTGCACGACATCGGCAAGGCGTTCCGCGACTCGCTTGAAGCGCGCGGAGGCGGAGCGTACAGGATAAAGGTAACGAGCCTGCTGCGCACGCCGTCGACCGTGCGCCGTCTTCGCCGCGTCAACCGCAACGCCACGGAGGAGTCAACCCATATCTACGGCACGACATTCGACATCAGCTACTCGCGCTTCATCTGCGACAGTGTCACCGTGGCGCGCACCTTCGAGGACCTCAAGAACCTCCTCGGCGAGGTGCTGCTCGACTTCAAGAACGAGGGACGCTGCTACGTAAAGATGGAACGCAGGCAGGCGTGCTTCCACATAACAGCAAGACCAACCCAACCATGAGCACAAAACCGGAACAACCGCGAAAGCACTACCCGCTGTGGCGCCGTCTGATAAAAATCGTACTGTGGACGGCCATGGCCGCCGTGCTGCTCGTGGCCGGAACGCTGATATGCGCCGTGAGCATGCTGCGCCCCGAGCACCTGACGCCGCTGGTGCTGCGCGTCGCCGACAAGACCCTTGACGCCGACGTGAGCCTCAGCCGCGTGGAACTGTCGCTGCGGCCCACGTTCCCGTTTCTGAGCCTGGAGGCCGACTCTCTGTGCATCGTCAGCCGTGCCATGCGCCGACTGCCCGCCGACGTGCGCGCCGGACTGCCGCCCTACGCCGACACGCTGGCTCGCGTGGACCGCTTCAGCGGAGGCATCAACCTCGTGTCTCTTGCAAAGGGCGAGATTGATCTCAGCGACATAATCTTCGAGCGCCCAGGGCTGAACATAGTCACCGCTGCCGACGGCACGGCCAACTACATGATAGCCGGGAGCAGCGACGAGGAAACTGACAGCACGTCGACAGACATGCCCGCGCTGCGCATCAGCCGCTTCGAGCTGCGCCGTCCTCTACCCATCCGCTACTACGACGCCACGGCAGCCGGAGGCGCAGACAGCATTGCCGTGCAGCTGCATCCCGACGCAGTGCTCGCATCCGGCGGCGTGCCCATGTACTCGCTCAGTTTCAGCGGCAACCTGCACATGCCCATGCTCGGAGCCTTCAATCTTTGGGAACTGCCGTTCGCCTTCGACGGCAGTCTGCGCTGGGACCCTGCCGAACCATACCGTGTGCGCTTCGAGAATTTCAGCGCCGGAGCAGCCTTCATAAAATCGCTGTTCACAGCCGACATTGACTTTGCCGACAACCTGACCCTGCGAGAGCTCGACCTCGCGCTGGAGCCCGTACGCCTGGACACTCTGCTGAGCTGCCTGCCCGACAGCATGCGGCGCACGATGCCCTTGCTGAAGCAGCTGCGCACCGACGCCGCCGTGGCGATAAACATGCGGCTGACGCAACCGTTCAGCACCCTGACAGACACCATCCCCTACGCCGACGTGGACGTGACGATGGAACCATGCACCGTAAGCCTCGGGCCGTCGCGCATGCACGACGTGGAGGCCAGGCTGCACGCCTCGCTGCGCGGCAACGACATGGCGGCGGCCACCGTGGAGATAGAACGGCTGCATGTGGCCGGCCCCGCGACGGCGCTGACATTCAGCGGCACCATCAGCGACATAGGCCCCGACCCCTATGTGGATGGCCGCGTGGAAGGCTATTCCGACCTCGGACGCCTGCCCGCGCAGCTCAGGAACCTGATACCGGGCAGCCTCTCCGGCAGGCTGCGCGCCGACATGCGTCTGTGCGGCCGCCCGTCGATGTTCGCCCGCGAGAAATTCCACAACCTGCGCGCCGGCGGCACCCTGCACGGCGAGGAACTGTACTGGCTCGGTGCCGACACGGCCCGCGCAGCCTACGCCCGGCGCGCCGACTTCCGCTTCGGCACTCAGGACCGCATAACGGGAAACGACGGCCACAGAGCCGACAGCATGCTGCGCGCAAGCATCAGCATAGACTCCCTGAGCTACCTCGACCACGACATAGACGTGCGCGCCACCGGCTTCAAACTCAGCGCCGGAGCCTCCAACAAGGCTCGCTCGACCGATACCACGGAGATAGTGCCGATGGGCGGCGGACTCAGCCTTACGTCGCTGCGCGTGCAGAGCATAGCCGACAGCGCCGGAATAGTGGCACGCGACCTCGGCGGACGCATAATGCTGCAACGCTTCGAGGGCGGCAAACGTCAGCCACAGCTGAGACTGCGAATAGGCGCACGACGACTCGCCGCCGGCTCGCCCGACGCGAGATTCCTGCTCAGCGAGGCACACATAAATGCCGACGCTCACCTGAAGCCGCCCACCGAGCGACAGAAGCGGATACGGCACAGCGCCGACTCGCTGCGCCGGCTGCACCCCGAACTGCCGCTTGACAGCGTTTACGCCATGGCGCTGCGTCTGCACCGGCGCAAGCCCGGCCGACACCAGCCGCGCATACATGCCGAAACCACGAGCAGCGACCGAGAGATCATAGAATGGGGTACGAGCCGCGGCCTCGCACGCCTGCTGACACGCTGGGTGCTTGAGGGCAACATCACGGCCAAACGCGCCGGGCTGTACACGCCGGCATTCCCGCTGCGCAACCGCGTGCGCAACTTCAACCTGAGCTTCAGCACCGACAGCATAACGCTGCACGACGTGCAGTACAAGGTGGGCCGCAGCGATTTCACCATCACGGGAAGAATCACCAACATACGGCGCGCGCTGATGTCGCGCACGGGCCGCAGCCCCCTGCGCGTCAACTTCGACCTGGTGAGCGACACCATCGACGTGAACCAGCTGGCGGCAGCCACCTTTGCCGGCGCGGCATACACACAGCGCCGCGCCGAGGGAATGGCGCGCAGCCTCGGAAGCCTCGACTCCGACACCACCAACCTGGACGAGATGCTCGCGCGGGGCGCCGACACGATAGCCGGTCCGCTGCTGGTGCCCTCCAACATCGACGCCGAGCTGCACATGACGGCCAACAACATCATCTACAGCGATCTGCTGCTGCACAACTTCCGTGGCGACGCCCTGATGAACAACGGCCGCCTGAACTTCCACGACCTGCACGCCTCGGGAGACATAGGCAGCGTGAACCTGAGCGCACTCTACTCCGCCCCCACGGCCGACGACATGCAGTTCGGCTTCGGCATGGTGCTGAAAGGCTTCAACATAGAACGATTCCTGCGCCTTGTGCCCGCCATCGACAGCATAATGCCGCTGATGCGCGACATAAGCGGCATCATCGACGCCAATATAGCCGCAACCGTCGACGTAGACTCCAACATGGACCTGCGGCTCCCGACACTCAACGCCGCCGTGCGCCTGGAGGGCGACTCGCTGCGGCTGCTTGACGGCGAGACATTCCGCACTATGGCCAAATGGCTGATGTTCAAGGACAAGAAGCACAACCTAATCGACAGCATGAGCGTGGAACTGCTGATAGACAAGGGCATGATGGAGATATTCCCCTTCGTGTTCAACCTCGACCGCTACCGCCTCGGCGTCCAGGGCTATAACGACATGGCTCTGAACTTCAACTACCGCGTGTCGGTGCTGAAATCGCCGCTGCCCTTCAAATTCGGAATCACGCTGAAAGGGAATCCCGACGACTTCAAGGTGCGCCTGGGCAGGGCCAAGTTCAACGAACGCACGGCAATCCAGCGTCCGGCCATCGTAGACACCACCCGCGTCAACCTCCTGCGCCAGATAGAGGGCGTGTTCCGCCGCGGCGTCGCGGGCTCACGAATGAGGCCGCTGCAGTTCGACGTACGCCCGGAGGCGCAGACAATCGACCTCAGTACCGACACCCTAAGCCGCGCCGACTCGCTGCTGCTGCAGCGCGAAGGCCTGATACCAGCGCAATGACAGACATACACGCAGCCATAGAACGATTCATGCAGGCGCACGACTACGGACGCCTCACACCTCGCGCGGCCCTCTTCGACATGGACGGCACGCTCTACGACTCCATGCCCCACCACGTACGCGCGTGGCTCGGGATGTGCCGCACGGCCGGACTGGAAGCCACTCCCGAAGATTTCCTCATGGCCGAAGGGCGCACCGGCGCCGACACCATCGACATGCTCTTCATGCGCAAGTTCGGACGCAACGCCACGGCCGAAGAGGTGGAAAGGCTGTACGGAATAAAAAGCGCCAACTTCCGCGCGATGCCGCCCGTAAGCCTCATGGCCGGAGCGCCCGAGGCCGTACGGGCCTGCATGGATGCCGGACTGAAGACCGTGCTCGTGACCGGCAGTGGGCAGCACTCGCTCATAGACCGCCTGGCTACGGACTATCCCGGCGCTTTCGGCCTGAAAGTGAGCTCGCGCGACGTGCGGCGAGGCAAACCGCGGCCCGACCCGTATCTGCGCGCCCTGGAGATGGCGGGCGCAGGAGCTGACGAGGCCATCGTGATAGAAAACGCGCCTCTGGGCGTACGCAGCGGCGTGGCCGCCGGAGTATTCACCATCGGAGTGGCAACGGGGCTGCCCGTCGAAGTCCTCGCCGAGGCAGGGGCAGATATGGTCTTCGCCTCCATGCCCGAATGCGCCGCGGCAATGCCGACGCTGATAGAAGCCATGCGCCATGCCTGAAAACATAATCATCACCAACGACTGCGCCGGAGCGCTGCGGCGCATCATAGCCGACGCAGGAAACCCGAGAGTTTTCGTCATCGCCGACGAGAACACGGCGCACCTGTGCGTGCCGCAGCTGCGCCTCGACGGCGCCACACTGCTGACGACGCCTGCCGGCGACGAGAACAAGAACCTCGGGGCAGCCGCCACACTGTGGGAGAAACTGAGCGCAAGCGGAGCCACACGCAGCAGCCTCGCCGTATGCGCGGGCGGCGGGATGGTGACCGACCTCGGAGGCTTCGTCGCCTCCACGTTCAAGCGCGGAATGCCATACGTGAATGTGCCCACTACCCTGCTCGGCGCCGTGGACGCCTCGACCGGCGGCAAAACAGGGATAAACTTCGCCGGGCTAAAAAACGAGATAGGCGTGTTCTCGCAGCCGCTGGCGACCGTGGCCGGCACGTGTTTCTTCGACACTCTGCCCGCGCACGAGCTGATGTCGGGCTATGCCGAGATGCTCAAGCATGCCCTGCTCGAAGGCCCGGACGCCCTCGACGAAATAATGGATTTTGACCCGCTGACGGCGCCGGACTCGCCGCAGATGCTGGAACTGTTGCGCAAGAGCATCAGCGTGAAACAGCGCATCGTGGAGTCAGACCCGAGGGAGAAAGGTCCGCGCAAGGCGCTGAACGCCGGACACACCGCGGGCCACGCCCTGGAATCGCGGGCGATGGAGCGCGGGCGCAACGAAGGCCACGGCTACGCCGTGGCCCGCGGGCTGGTAACGGAACTGGTACTCAGCCACATTAAGCTCGGCTTTCCGAGCGACATTCTCTACCGCGTGGCCGCTTTCGTGCGCGAGCACTACGGGCCGGCCGACATCACGTGCGACGACTATCCGCGGCTTATCGGGCTGATGCGCCACGACAAGAAAAACAGCACGACAGAAGCCATAAACTTCACGCTGTTCAGCGCTCCGGGCAAGGCGCATATCAACCGGACGGCGTCGGAAGAAGAAATCACGGCGGCTCTCGACATCTACCGCGACCTCACGGGGTGCTGATGCGACTTAATCGACAGAAGTCGGCTCGGTGCGTTCGTAGCGGATATAGCTCTGGGCTATAGGCTTATAGTCGGGATTGGTCCACAATGTGCTTGAGAGAATCAGGTCGGCACTGATGCGGTTGCAGGCTATGGGCACGTTGTGCAGGCGGCACTGGCGCAGAAGCATCTGAATGTCAGCCTCGTGAGGCTGAGCGTTGAGATCGTCGATGAGGAAGACGGCGAAATCTATCTCGTTGCGTACCACTTTGGCAGCTATCTCCGCATCGCCACCCATAGGACCGGAGTGCATGCACTCGATGTCTGGCTCGATACCCATCTCCTCCATAGCCGCCTTGATGAGCGAACCGGTGGTTCCGGTGCATACAAGATGGTGGTGCGAGAGGTACTCGGCGTTGAATTTCGCCCAGTCTACCATGTCGGCCTTGCGATGGTCGTGCGCCACAAGAGCTATAGTCAGTTTATCCTTCATAATTATTTGTTTTATAGGTGATTTGCATTATTGCCACCCTCCGCCGAGAGCCTTGTACAGTACGGTGAGGGCGAGATAGTGGTCGCGCACGGCGTTGGAGAGCCCTATCTGCGCGTCGAAGTAGCGCCGCTGTGCATCAAGCACATCAAGGTAGTTGAGAGCGCCGGCGCGATACTGCGTATGAGCCAGCCTGACGTACTCCAGCGAGGCGTCGCGCAGGTCGCGCCGCAGCTCCACAGTCTCCGCCGCCTTGCGCATATTGGTTGCGGCCGTGCTGACGTCGCCGAAAGCCGCCATGACCGCCTGCTCGTAGTCAAGGCGCGCCTCGTCGTAGGCCGCCACAGCAGCCTTGTAGCGGCGCTTGCGCCTGCCGAAGTCCAGCACCGAGCCTGTGATGCTGCCGATGGAATAGCTGAACGGCGAGCGCAGAAGTCCGGCCACGTCGTCGTTTTCCCAGCCGCCCGTGACGGCGATACGCAGCCGGGGAAAACGGTTGGCATAGCTGACGCCGACCGCGGCCATCGCTTTCTGTAGTCTCAGCTCGGCGGCCTTCACGTCGGGACGGCGTTCGAGCAGTCCCGACGGCAGCCCCTCCGGCAGGCGGGAGACGTCGATGGGCAGCAGTTTGAGTGCTCCGCGGCTGATGTATTCCTCCGGGTAGCGCCCCATCAGCAGCGACAGTGCATTCTGTGTGCTGCGGATGCGTCCCTCGAGAGCCGGCACAAGGGCGGCGGTGGCGGCAAGTTCCACCTGCGCCTGGCGGTAGGGCGTCTCCGACGTGAGGCCGCCCTCGAAGCGCAGCTTGGCCATGCGTGCGCCCTCCATGCGCGTCTCCTTGGTGCGCCGCACTATTTCCAGTTCATTATCGAGGGCAATGAGGCGATAGTAAAGCTGGGCCACCTCCGCCACAAGCTCCATGCGTGCCGCACGCTCGTCCTCCACAGTGGCGAGATATGATGCCTCGGCTCCGCGCCGTTCCCATTTCTGACCGCCGAAGAGGTCGAGTTCCCAGGCGGCCGTCACCTTGATATCGTATTCCGGGTCGCGTTTGGCGCTTTCGCCATGGTAGTCGTTGGTCTCGTAATCGGCGCTGACAATCCCCGACAATTCCGGAGCGAGATTGAGACGCGCCACGCCGTAGAGACTGCGGGCCTGCTCCACGCGTGCCATTGCGGCGCCGAGGTCGCGGTTGTGTTCCAGCGCCTCGGTTATGATGGCCGTAAGGTCGGCGTCGGTGTAGAAGCGCCACCACTCCATGTCGGCCATTGTGAGAGAATCGGTGTCGGCCTCCATGCCGGGTACCTGCGCCGGCATCTCGCCGAGCTGCGCGGGCGTAAGATTCTTTACGCCGGAGCAGCCGGTGAGGGCGCCCCCCGCGGCAAGAACGGCAATGACTGCCGCGGCGCGGACGGTGTGTTTTATGCGCTTGAGGCGGCGCATGGCTTTATTGATCATTACAAAGAAGAAAGGCACGTAGACGATGCCGACAGTGATGGCCATGAGCATGCCGAAGAACACGCCTGTGCCGATGTCGCGTCTTGCGGCCGAGCCGGGACCGCTGGCGAAGACAAGCGGCAGAAGGCCCAGCGTGAAGGCCAGCGACGTCATGACAATGGGGCGGAAACGCAGCCGGGCGGCAGTCAGCGCCGCGTGCACGGCATCCGTTCCCTTGGCCGTCTCCTCCGAGGCGAACTCCACAATGAGGATGGCGTTTTTAGCCACCAGGCCAACAAGCATGACAAGTCCTATCTGGAAGTAGACATTGTTCTCCAGTCCGCAGAGCCATATACCGAGGTATGCGCCGAAGCCGGCTACCGGCAGCGACAGAATCACGGCCAGCGGAATGGTCCAGCTCTCATACTGCGCGGCAAGCACGAGGAACACGAAAAGGAAAGCCAGACCGAGCACCACGCCCGTATTGGCCGTCTCGTGCTTCTGCTGATAGCTGAGGCCGGCCCACTCCACTCCGATATTATCGGGCAGATGCGTGCGCACGATTTTCTCCAGAGCGTCCATGGCCTCGCCGGTGCTGTGGCCGGGAGCCGCCTCGCCGCTGATGACCGCGGCATTGAACATGTTGAAGCGTCCGACGGTGCCTGGGCCGGTAGTATAATGACTTTTGCCGAGAGAGGTCACGGGCACCATAGTGCCGGAGGCGCTGCGCAGGAAGAAGAGGCTGAGCTTGTCGCGGTGGTCGCGGTATGGGGCATCAGCCTGAATGTAGACGCGGTAGATACGGTTGAAGAGATTGAAGTCGTTCACATAGACCGAGCCTGTGAAAGCCTTCATGGTCGAGAACACATCGCTTACGGGAATGCCGAGCTGCTGCGTCCTGTCGCGGTCGACATCGAAGAAAAGCTGCGGTATGTCGGCCTGCATGGAAGAAGATATGTCGGCAAGTGCCGGATTTTCGGCGGCATAGTGGCGCAGAGTGTCGACGGCATGCCGGAGGTCGTCGTAGGTTGCGTCGCCGCGGGCCTCCAGCACCATCTCGAAACCTCCGGAGCTTCCAAGACCGGGGATGATGGCCGGCGACGAAACATAGACGTTGCTTTCCGGATACTTCGAAAGCTCGTCGATGACGCGGCGTCGCGTCTCCGCCAGGGAGTTGGCGCCGCGCTCGGAGGCGGGTTTCAGTATGACGGTGAGCGTGGTGTGCGCCTGGTTGGTGCCTGTGCGCGGCGAGGAGCCCGTGACGTTGAGGACATACTCCACGTCGCGGTCGGCCATAAGGAACTCCATGGCCCTGTCGGTGACGCGGCGTGTGCGTTCTATAGTCGCACCCTCCGGCAGCTCCAGTTCGACGGTGAAGTAGCCCTGATCCTCGGCGCTCATGAAGCTGGTGGGGACGAAGCGGTTCATCACCCATATCAAAGCCAGAATGATGCCGAAGGCTGCGACCATGCGACGCGGCACGGCGAGTGCCCGGCCAATCATACGGCAATAGAAATTGTTGCCACGTGCCAGCCACAGGTTGATGCGGCGGAACAGACGCGGACGGCGCCGCCGGCCCTGCGGACGGAGCAACGCGGCGCACATGACGGGCGACAGCGTCATTGCCACTATCGTGGAAATAATCACCGACACGGCAATCGTCACCGTGAACTGACGGTAAAGCTGTCCGGTGATGCCCGGCAGAAAGCTCACCGGAACGAATACGGCACAAAGCACGAGCGACATGGCGATAAGCGCCGACCCCAGTCCGCCCATGGCGCGCCGCGTGGCCTCGCGGGCGTCAACATGGTCCGCCTCCATGATGCGGTCGACGTTCTCGACCACAACGATGGCGTCGTCCACCACTATGCCGATAGCGAGGATAAGGCCGAGCAGAGTGAGCATGTTGAGAGAGAAGCCGAACACGAGCATCACGCCGAAGGTTCCCACAAGGGAGATTGGCACGGCGATGACCGGGATGAGCGTGGCGCGCCAGTTCTGAAGCGACAGGAACACCACGATAATGACGATGAGAAGCGCCTCGAAGAAGGTGCGGTAGACGTGGTGGATGGAGTCGGAGATATACTCCGTCATGTCGAAGGGAATTACGTACGATATGCCGTCGGGGAAGCTGCGGCTGATGTTGCGCATCTCCTTCTTTACGTTCTCGGCCACTTCCAGCGCGTTGGCTCCGGGCAGCATGTTGATATTGAGCACGGCGGCGTTGCCCCGGTTGATACCGCTTTCCGTGGCATAGCTCTGGGCCTCGAGGCTGACGCGCGCCACGTCGCGCATGCGTATGACGGAGCCGTCGGCATTGGCACGCACCACGATGTCGCCGAACTCCTCCGGCGACGACAGGCGGCCGCGGGCAATTATGGGCATGGTGATGTCGATACCCTCCATGGGCGCCTGACCCAGGACTCCGGCGGCCGACTCGCGGTTCTGGTCGAGCAGCGCGCGGCGGAGGTCGCTGACGGTGATTCCGAGCTCGGCGAGCTTGTCGGGCATGACGTGTATCAGCATGGCGTAGTAGCGGCTGCCCACGTTGCTGACGGAGCCGACGCCCGGTATGCGCCGCAGCAGGTCAACGATGTTGAGCGTGGCGTAGTTGCTGAGATATACCTCGTCGAATTTGGGATTGAGCGACAGGACGGTGATAGTCATCAGGCGTCCGGCACTCTCCTTCTGCACGGATATGCCGTTTTGCACCACCTCTGCCGGCAGACGCGCCTCGGCTTTCTTGATGCGGTTCTGGATGTCGACGGCGGCGAGTTCGGCATCGGTGCCGACATCGAAGGTCACCAGCGCGTTGAAGCCTCCCGAGTTGCTGCTCTTGGAGTCCATATATATCATTCCGGGAGTGCCGTTCAGTTCCTGCTCTATGGGCGTGGCTACGGCCTGCGTCACCGTCATGGCGTCGGCACCCGGATAGGAAGCCGACACGCGCACAACGGGAGGCACGATGTCGGGGTACTGGTCGACGGGCAGCATCACGAGTCCGATGCAGCCCAGCAGCACTATCACAATGGATATGACTATGGAAAAGACCGGATGGTCGAGAAAGAAATTCTTTTTCATCTGCTGAAAATTATTCGGTCGCGGCCGCGGTTGCCTTCACGGGTATTACCTTCATGCCGTGGCGCAGCTTGTGGTAGCCCTCGGTGACGATGTTCTCGCCGGCTGTAAGTCCGCGCTCCACTATTACGTCGTTGCCCACCTCGGGACCGGGCTCCACGAAACGCCGTTCCACGAAGCTGTCGGGGAGGACCACATATACATATGCGGCGCCTTTCTCCACCTCCAGCGCCTTGGAAGGAATCTCTATGGCGTCCGTACGCACGTCGAGCAGGAGCTTCACCTTGGTGAACTCGCCCGGAAGCAGGGCGTGGTCGGGGTTCGGCATCTCGGCGCGCACGCTGAAAGTACCCGTTTTGGGGTCGACCTGCGGCGAGGCGAAGTCAAGGAGTCCGCGGTGCGGATACTCGCTGCCGTCGGCAAGAGTGATTGTGACGTAAGGATTCCAGTCGCGGTGTTCGTCATCGCTGCCGAGGGCCACGTTGCGCTCCTTGCTGCGCAGATAGTCCAGGGCCGTCATGGAGAAGTCGATGCGCACGGTGTCGCTTTTCACTATCGTCGCCAGCAGAGACTTTGCCCCGGCGCCTACAAGGGTGCCTATGTCGGCTCCGGTCTCCGAGATCAATCCGGAAGTAGGCGCCGTAACGCGTGTGTAGCTAAGTGTCTGCGATGCCTGCTTGAGGTCGGCTTCGGCTACGCTTACCTCGGCCTTGGCGCTCTCATAGGCAGCGATGGCATTGTCCAGGTCGAGCTGCGAGGCCGCGTTCTGGGCAAACAGAGGACGTATGCGCGCGAGGTCGCGCTCGGCTTTCAGCGCCACGGCCTTGGCTTTCTCCAGCGACGCCTTGGCTTTCTCGGCGTTGGCACGGTAGACCGTAGGGTCGATTACGAACAGCAGGTCGCCTTTGCTTACATAGCTTCCCTCGCGGAAATTCATACTTTGCAGATAACCCTCCACACGCGCGCGGACTTCCACAAACTGCTGGGCGCGGATGCGGCCGGCGAATTCGCCGTAGATATTGACGTCTTTCTTGCCGACGCGAGTCACCTCCACGGTGGGAAGTTCTGCGCGCTTAGGCGCCGGACGGTGCGACACAAACCAATATGCCGCAACTGCCAGAAGCACTACGGCAACAATGCATAAGATTTTGTGCCTTGTAATGAACCCTTTTATTGCCATAAGACAGATATTATCGTGATGAACTTAATATCTAACGTAAAATTCTCGCCTTTAGTTTATAAAAAATCCGGAATAACTTGCGTGTTTTTCCGGATTTAAATACATATGTCATTATTCTGCAAGCTATTCGAATATGTGGCTCAGCTTGCTGAATATACGGTTTTTTTCGGCCTCGGTGGGCTGCACGTTGGGCGAGTTACGCAGGCTTTCCACAGCAGAGCGCTCGGCGTCGCTGAGCTTTTCGGGGATGTAGACCATCACGTTGATGAGTTCGTCGCCTGCGGGGGAGCCGTCGGCTCCGGGCAGCCCCTTGCCTCTCATTCGCAGCACCTTGCCGGGCTGTGTACCGGGGGCTATGTTCAGCCTTGCACGACCTCCGATTGTGGGCACTTCGGCCGAACCGCCGAGCGTGGCGGTGGGGATGTCGAGCATAAGATTGTAGATGACGTCGTTGCCGTCGCGTATGAGCTGCGGATGCTTTATCTCCTCGATTACAACGAGAAGGTCGCCGTTGACGCCGCCGCCTCGGGGCGCATTGCCGCGTCCCTTTATGGTGAGGGTCTGACCGTCGGCTACGCCGGCAGGCACGCGGAAAGAGATCTGCTCGTCTTTGCGCTCCACGCCCTCGCCGTTGCAGTAGGTGCATCGCTCGGTTATCACCTTGCCGGTGCCTTCGCACGCGGGGCATACGCTCTGCACCTGCTGCGCGCCGAAGAAACTCTGCTCCACGCTCGTCACGACGCCTGTGCCGTGGCATGTGGAACAGGTTGCGAACGCCGTGCCGTTCTTGGCGCCGGTGCCGTCGCAGTGGCTGCACTTTACGTAGGTGGGTACCTTGAGCGTCTTCTCCACGCCGGTAGCTATCTCCTCGAGCGTCATTTTTATGCGTATGCGCAGGTCGGAGCCTCGGCGCTGACGGCGCCTGGGAGCGCCGCCCGTAGCTCCGCCGAACGGACCGCCGGCATGGCGTCCGCCGAAGATGTCGCCGAACATCGAGAAGATGTCGTCCATCGACATGCCTCCGGCCTGATAGTACTGACCGCCGCCTCCCGGGAAACCCTGCGGACCCATGGAGTGACCGAACTGGTCGTACTTCTCGCGTTTCTCGGGGTTGCTGAGCACATCGTAAGCCTCGGCGGCCTCCTTGAACTTTTCCTCGGCGGCCTTGTCGCCGGGATTCTTGTCAGGGTGGTACTTGATGGCCAGCTTGCGGTAGGCTTTCTTTATAGTGTCGGCGTCGGCCTTGCGGTCGACTCCGAGCACTTCGTAATAGTCTCTTTTATTATCCATATCGAGGGATGACCTTTATAGGATTATTAAGCTCCCACGGCCACCTTGGCATGGCGGAGGACCTTGTCGTTGATCATATAACCTTTCTGCACGGTGTCTACCACCTTGCCCTTCATTTCGGGCGTGGGTGCGGGGATGTTGGCGATGGCTTCGTGCAGGTCGGCGTCGAATTCCACGCCGTTGGTTTCCATTGCCTTGACTCCGTTGTCGGCCAGATACTTGACGAGCTTGTTGTAAATCAGCTCCATGCCTTCCCTCACGCCCTCGGCGTTGTCGCTTGCGGCCGTGGCCTCAAGTCCGCGCTCGAAGTCGTCGACTATGGGCAGGAGGCCTGCCAGCACTTTTTCGGCACCGTTGCGCAGTATCTCGGCCTTCTCCTTGAGCACACGCTTGCGGAAGTTGTCGAAATCGGCCATGAGGAAAAGATATTCCTTCTTCTCCTTCTCCACGGCCTGCTGTGCGTCAAGTAGCTGCTGCTGCAGGGCCTCGATGCGCTGAAGGGGCTCGTCGTCTCCGGCTGCCGGCTCGTCGGCGGGTGCGTCGGCGTCAAGTGCCGCTTCTTCCGTGTCTACAGCGTCGAGTTCGGCCTCTGCCATCTGTTCCTCAAATTTCTCGTCGCGGGGCTTTTCCGCGTGGTTATGCTTGTTCTTACTCATTTTTAAAATATATTACGGATTAGCTAATGCAAAAATGCTGCCAAACGCTGTGCGGCGTCCTGGAAAATTTAAAAATATAACAAAAAGGCGGCTCAATTCGTTCACAGAGCGACAGGTCCGGCATAGCAGTCGCAGTCTGCAAGTTCCGAAATCGCTTTTTCTGCCAAATTGGCAGACTCGAACAGCCCGAAGACAGCCGAGCCGCTGCCACTCATGGCCGAATACACCGCGCCGCAGGCCTCCATGTGGCGTTTCAGCACACCTATCGCGGGCACCTCCGCCTCCACTGTAGCTTCAAAATCATTGTGGAGAAGCTGCTGCCAGCTGCCCACCGGGGCGGCCACTGCCTCGGCGACCGACGGCTCAGCCTTGTGAGGATGCACACCGGCGTAGGCCCGCGCCGTGCTCACCGACGCTGCCGACGGCTTGGCTATGGCCACGTGCATCGTGCCGTGCTCCAGGTCGACGGGGCGCATCGTGGTGCCGGTGCCGGTGCAGAGCATCGGACGGTTGTAGATAAAGAAAGGACAGTCGGCACCTACGGTTGCGGCCACGGCGGCCATGGCTTCCTGCGTCAGCCCGAGACCGAACAGCGCGTTCAGACCGGTGATGGTGAAAGCGGCGTCGGCCGAGCCGCCGCCGAGTCCGGCACCGTCGGGCACAATCTTGCGCAGGAAGATGCGTGCCTGCGGCATGTCGGGACAGACTGCCTGCACCGCCCGGGACGCCTTCATGACGAGGTTGCTATCCGGGGGACAGTCCACAGGGCGCCCCGTGCATGTGAGGGTCGTGGACTCTCCGGGAGCTGCCGGCACAATCTCCAGCACATCGCACCAGCCAGTGGGCACCATCACGGTCTCGATGTCGTGATAACCGTCGGGACGACGCCTTACGATGTTAAGCCCGAGATTGATTTTTGCATTAGGGAAGAGTATCATTTGCTTGAATTTTGATGCAAAGATACGAATTTTCAGCGGATGAAAAATCGAGTTGTAAATCCCCGCGAAAATTCGTAACTTTGCTGCCTGAAAGCAAATCCAATAGTGTATGCAGAATATCAGGAACATAGCCATCATCGCTCATGTCGACCACGGCAAAACCACCCTTGTCGACAAAATGCTTCTCGCCGGCCACCTCTTTCGTGAGAACCAGAACGCAGGCGAGCTCATACTCGACAACAATGACCTCGAGCGCGAGCGCGGCATAACAATCCTCTCCAAAAACGTATCAATCAATTACAAAGGTTACAAAATCAACATAATAGACACCCCGGGACACTCCGACTTCGGCGGCGAGGTTGAGCGCGTGCTCAACATGGCCGACGGCTGCCTGCTGCTGGTGGACGCCTTCGAGGGTCCCATGCCGCAGACACGTTTTGTGCTCCAGAAGGCCATCGAAATCGGCCTCAAGCCCGTGGTTGTGGTAAATAAGGTGGACAAACCCAACTGCCGCCCCGTAGA
Organism: uncultured Muribaculaceae bacterium; assembly: GCA_948665475.1. Taxonomy (GTDB): domain Bacteria; phylum Bacteroidota; class Bacteroidia; order Bacteroidales; family Muribaculaceae; genus CAG-873. Next base: position 28,838 of record CAPNHY010000013.1, read on the forward strand.
AGTGCAGGAAATGGTGTTCGACCTTATGTTCAGCCTCGACGCCACCGAGGACCAGCTCAACTTCCCCACCCTCTTCGGTTCGGCCAAGAACAACTGGATGAGCACCTCGCCCGACGAGCCTACCAACAATATCCTCCCTCTGCTCGACACCATCATCGAACATATTCCCGCCCCGCAGGCCCTGGAGGGCGACACGCAGATGCTGATAACGTCTCTCGACTTCTCCAACTACGTAGGCCGAATAGCCGTAGGCCGAGTGCACCGCGGCACCATCCGCGAGGGTCAGGATATTGCCCTGTGCAAGCGCGACGGCAGCGTCGTGCGCCAGCGCATCAAGGAACTGCACACCTTCGAGGGCATGGGCCGCAAGCGCGTGGAGAGCGTAAGCAGCGGCGACATCTGCGCCATTGTGGGACTCGACAATTTTGAAATCGGCGACACCGTGGCCGACGTCGAGGACCCGGAGCCTCTGCCCCGCATAGCCATCGACGAGCCCACCATGTCGATGACGTTCACCATCAACGACAGCCCCTTCTTCGGCCGCGACGGCAAATATGTGACCTCGCGCCATATAGGCGACCGCCTCACCAAGGAACTTGACCGCAACCTCGCGCTGCGCGTGCGCAAGGCCGAGCATGAGGACGTATGGACCGTATCGGGCCGCGGCGTGCTGCACCTCTCGGTGCTTATCGAGACCATGCGACGCGAGGGCTACGAGCTTCAGGTGGGCCAGCCGCAGGTCATCGTCAAGGAAATAGACGGCGTGAAGTGCGAGCCCGCGGAGCTGCTCACCATCAACGTAACAGAGGAGTACGCTTCAAAGATTATCGACATGGTGACGCGCCGCAAGGGCGACATGCTCAGCATGACGGCGCAGGGCGACCGTGTGCACATGGAGTTCACCATCCCGTCGCGCGGCATCATCGGCCTGCGCAACAACGTGCTCACGGCGAGCGCCGGCGAGGCCATCATGGCCCACCGCTTCCTGGAGTACCAGCCCTGGAAGGGCGACATAGAGCGCCGCACCAACGGCTCGCTCATAGCCATGGAAGCCGGCACGGCCTATGCCTACGCCATCGACAAGCTTCAGGACCGCGGCCGCTTCTTCATCTTCCCGCAGGAGGAGGTGTACGCCGGTCAGGTAGTGGGCGAGAACGCCAAGGACAACGACATCGTGGTGAACGTCACCAAGTCGAAGAAACTCACCAACATGCGCGCAAGCGGTGCCGACGACAAGGCCCGCATCGTGCCCCCGGTTGTATTCAGCCTCGAGGAAGCGCTGGAGTACATCAAGGAGGACGAGTACGTGGAGGTGACGCCCCACCATCTGCGTCTGCGCAAGATCATACTCGACGAGCTGGAGCGCAAGCGCGCCAACCGCTGAGCCGCAGTACCATCCGACGATGCTGACACTTAATATCCATGGGAAACTCATGCATTACCGCCGTCCGGCGGTGATGGGCATCGTCAATGCCACGCCCGACTCGTTCTACGGCGGCTCACGCGCCGCATCTCCGGCCGACGCGGCCGCGAGGGCGCGGCGCATGGTGGCCGAAGGCGCCGACATGCTCGACATCGGAGCATGCTCCACGCGTCCCGGCGCCGAATGCGTCGACGCCGCCACGGAGTGGGAGCGCCTGCGTCCTGTGCTTGAGGCCGTGCGCGAGGCCACCGGTGGCTCTGTACCTCTGAGCGTCGACACGTTCCGTGCCGACGTGGCGCGCCGCGCTGTGGAGGGCGGCCTTGCCGACATCATCAACGATATAGGCGGAGGCACCCTTGACCCGGAGATGCATCCTGCCGTGGCCGCGCTCGGCGTGCCGTACATACTGATGCACATGCGCGGCACCCCCGCCACCATGCAGCAGCACTGCGACTACGCCGACGTCACCGCCGAGGTGACGGCCGAGCTTCAGGCCGCGCTCGACGGCCTCACGCTTGCCGGCGTGGCCGACGTCATCATTGACCCCGGCTTCGGATTCGCCAAGACTGCCGAACAGAACTATCGCCTGCTGCACGACCTGCCCGTAATGGCATCGGCTCTCCGTCGCCCTCTGCTCGCAGGCCTGTCACGCAAATCCATGGCGACACGCGTGCTCGGCATAAGCGCCGACGACGCCCTCCCGGCCACATCGGCCCTCAATATGCTCGCCCTGCTGGGCGGAGCCGACATCCTGCGCGTGCACGACCCCGCCGAGGCCGCACAGGTGGTGCGTATGTACGAGTTATACACAGGAAAACACGACTGAACGCCATGCTTGACTTCGGAATCAAAGATATATTCGACATCGTCATCGTAGCCCTGCTGCTGTTCTACATCTACCGGCTGATGAAGGAAAGCGGCACGCTGAACATCTTCTACGGCGTGATGGCGTTCATTGTGGTCTGGGCCGTGGCCTCGGAGATTCTGGATATGCGCCTCACCGGCACCATCCTCGACAAATTCATGAGCATCGGCCTGCTGATACTGGTGATACTCTTCCAGGACCAGATAAAGCGCTTCCTCGTGGAGCTGGGCAGCCACCGCGACTGGCGCTTCCTGCGCAAGCTGTTCCACCATGATGCGCCCGGCGAGGGCGGCGACGCCGAGGCCCACCGCCGCGTCATGGCCGTGGTCTACGCCTGCATGAGCATGGCAAAGAGCAAGACCGGCGCGCTCATAGTGGTGCAGAACACAATGCCGCTTGATTCCTACGCCCGCACGGGCGACACAATCGACGCCCGCATCAACACGCGCCTGATCGAGAACATTTTCTTCAAGAACTCGCCGCTGCACGACGGCGCCATGATCATAGCGCGCCACCGCATCGAGGCCGCCGGCTGCATCCTGCCCGTGAGCCACGACAGCGACATGCCCCGTTCGCTGGGTCTGCGCCACCGTTCGGCCCTGGGTATAGCGCAGGCCACGGACGCCATGGCCGTGGTCGTGAGTGAGGAGACAGGCTATATCTCCGTGGCCTATCGCGGACGGCTGGAAACACGACTTTCGTCGACAGAGCTGGAGACACGCCTCACGTCGCTCACAACCTCCGACGACAGGAATCTCTGAGCCATGTCACTGTATAAGTCTTTCCTCAAACGTACGCTGGACGTCGCTGTAAGCGGCCTGGCGCTCATTGTCCTCGCCGTGCCGATGGCCGGGGTGGCTCTGTGGCTGAGCATAGCCAACGAGGGAGCCGGCGCCTTTTTCTTTCAGAACCGTCCGGGCAAGGGCGGAAAGATTTTCCGCCTCGTGAAATTCAAGTCGATGAACGACCGCCGCGACGCCGACGGCAATCTGCTGCCTGACGGACAGCGGCTCACCCGAGCCGGGCGCTTCGTGCGCTCCACTTCCATCGACGAGCTGCCGCAGCTCTGGAACGTGCTGCGCGGCGACATGTCGCTTATAGGTCCAAGGCCGCTGCTCGTGGAGTATCTGCCGCTGTACAGCCCCGAGCAGGCGCGACGCCACGAGGTGCGTCCGGGCATCACCGGCTGGGCGCAGTGCCACGGCCGCAACGCCATATCATGGAGCCGCAAGTTCGAGCTGGACGTATGGTACGTCGACCACGTGTCGTTCGCCACCGACTGCCGCATCCTGCTCGCCACCGTAGCCAAAGTTCTGAAACGTGCCGACATATCCCTGGAGGGAGAGGCCACAACAACACCGTTCAATGGACACAATTAACTTATATGGTGCCAGCGGCCACGCTCTCGTGGTGATGGAAGTCGCGGAGTCGGCCGGTATCAGCATCGGTTGTCTCTACGACGACGCGCCTCATTGCGCCGCCCTGCACGGCCGCCCGGTAGTGAAGGCCGCCGAGGGCGCCCCCGTGGCCGGTCCTCTCCTCATCAGCATAGGCTCCAACCGTGCGCGCCGCATAGTGGCCGGACGCTGCGATGTGCCGTACGCCACCGTTGTCGCCTCCACGGCCACAATATCGCCCACGGCTCGCGTAGGCGAGGGCAGCGTAATGATGCACGGAGCCATCGTCCAGGCCGACGCTCGCATAGGCCGCCACTGCATCGTCAACACCGGCGCATCCGTCGACCACGAATGCGTCATAGGCGACTTCGTGCATATAGCGCCGCACGCTACGCTGTGCGGCAACGTGCATGTGGGCGAAGGCACCCTCATAGGCGCCGGCACCACCGTCATCCCCGGCATAAGAATAGGCGCAGAATGCACCATAGGCGCCGGCTCGGTGGTGGTGCGCGACATTCCTGACGGCGCCACGGCCTGCGGCAATCCCTGCCGTGTCGTAAAGTGAAAACACATCATACTTATTTTTGTTAAAAGATTATATCATACAAGCGAATTCCGACATGAATCCACGACTCCTATCGGTCTGCATCGGCGCGATTGCCGCGTCGACAGCCCTTGCTGCCGAAGCCGACAAGCGCTTCGACACCTTCCCAACCTATTCCGGCGATGACCTCGAACTGCTTGTCGACGCCTCCGGTACCCACTTCACCCTGTGGTCGCCAGAGGCGCAGGATGCGCAGGTACTCCTCTACCCCACCGACCGCAACAGCGCCGCCGAGGACACGCTCGAAATGAAGCGCGCCGACGGAGGCACATGGCGCGCATCGGTGCCCGGACGCCTCTACGGCAAATACTACACATTCCGCATCCGCCACAACGGGCGCTGGCTTGACCAGACACCGGGCGTATGGGCCAAAGCCGTAGGCACCAACGGACAGCGTGCCGCCATCATCGACCTTGACTCCACCGACCCCGAGGGCTGGAGCGCCGACCGCGGCCCCGAGCTGAAAAACATCACCGACGCCGTCATCTACGAGATGCACCACCGCGACATGAGCATGCACCCCTCGTCGGGCATCGTCAACAAGGGCAAGTTCCTTGCCATGACAGAGCATGGCACGCACACGCCGCAGGGCGAGTCCACCGGCATCGACCATCTCAGGGAACTGGGCGTCACGCATGTGCACATCCTGCCGAGCTACGACTACAACAGCGTGGACGAGGCCAACCTTCCGGCCAATACCTATAACTGGGGATATGACCCGCAGAACTACAATGCGCCCGAGGGCTCGTACAGCACCAGCCCGTCCGAACCGGCCACGCGCATACGCGAGATGAAGGAGATGATAAAGGCCCTGCACGACGCCGACATAGGCGTCGTCATGGACGTGGTCTACAACCACACCGCCGAGAACGACGGCAGCAACTTCTCGCTGACGGCTCCCGGCTACTACTACCGCCACAACGCCGACGGCAGCTACAGCGACGCCAGCGGCTGCGGCAACGAGACGGCTTCGGAGCGCAAGCAGATGAGCGACTACATCGTCAACAGCGTCAAGTACTGGGCCAGGGAGTACCACATCGACGGCTTCCGCTTCGACCTCATGGGCATTCACGACACCGAGACCATGAACCGCGTGGCCGCCGAGCTGAAGAAAATCAACCCTTCCATCTTCGTCTACGGCGAGGGATGGACGGCCGGCGCGTCGCCCCTGCCTGCCGAGCACCGCGCGCTTAAGGAAAACGTTGCGAAGATGGACGGCATAGCCGTGTTCTCCGACGACATCCGCGACGCTGTCAAGGGCCATTACAGCAACGCCGCCGACCGTGGCTTCGCCACCGGCAAACCCGGCAACGAGGAGACTGTGAAGATAGGCATCGTGGCCGCCACGGCCCATCCGCAGGTCGACTACAGCAAGGGCAACAACTCAAAGTTCGCCTACGCGTCGTCGCCTAAGCAGATAATAAATTATGTGTCGTGCCACGACGACCTCATGCTCACCGACAAGCTCGCCGCCTCGATGCCCGGCAGCACCGAGGCCGAGCGCATGCGCGCAGCACGTATGGCGCAGACCATCGTATTCACGTCGCAGGGCACACCCTTCATGTGGAGTGGCGAGGAAATTTTCCGCGACAAGAAAGGCGTCCACAACTCCTACAAGTCGCCGGACAGCATCAACGCCATCAACTGGAACCTCAAGCACGCCAACCGCGAGCAGTTCGACTACTACCGCGAGCTGATAGCTCTGCGCAAGGCCCATCCGGCTTTCCGCATGACCGATGCCGCCGACATCGCCCGCAACATCGTGTTCGACCCCGTGAAGCAGCCCAACCTGATCAGCTACTCCATCCGCAACAACGCCAACGGCGACGAATGGAAGGAGATAAAGCTCGTGTTCAACGGCTCCGACAAAGCCGCCGAGGTGCGCATCCCGCGCGGCGACTGGAAAATCATCGCCGAGGACGGCCGCATCAAGGCCACAGGCTTGGGAACCACTCGCGGCGGACGCATGACGGTGGCCCCGGTGTCGGCCCTGATTCTGGCAAGATAGTAACCCGTTTCCGCAATACGACATCGGGCCGCAGGAGTGAACCTGTGGCCCGATGTGTATATCGTCAGTGCCGAATCAGATGTCGTCGTATTCCGCCGCGTAGGGCAGCGCATCCGTTGCGGTCATCTCGTGCGTTACCGGCACTACGGCTATGTAGCCGCGGTCGAGCCAGTATTCGTCGGTGTCTGTGGCCTCGGGTTCCTCGTTGACGAAGCGGCCGGCCAGCATATAGAACGGGCGTCCCATCGGGTCGGTGTACTGCTCGTAGCCGTCGGTCCAGCGGCCGCGACAGCTGCGGCATCCGCGCACGCCTTTCGGCACTATCTTCGCCGGCACGTTGATGTTGAGGCATACGCCCTGTTTAGGCGGATTGGCGATGAAGCGGGCGAGCACCTCGCGCATCAGCGGCTCGGAGAGCGAGAAATCGGCAGCGAGGCTGTGGTGCAGCAGCGAGAATCCGGCCGAGGGTATGCCTTCCACACAGCCCTCCAGCACCGCGCCCATCGTGCCGCTGTACAGCACGTTGACGCCGGAATTCGAACCGTGGTTCACGCCTGCCAGCACATAGTCGGGACGACGGTCTACGGCCGCGAACAGCCCGAGCTTGATGCAGTCGACGGGCGTACCGTCTACGGTGAAATATTTCACACCCTCCACAGCATTGGCAGGTTGTGCCTCGCGCAGGCGCAAGGGCGCGGTAAACGTCATGGACGACGATTTGCCCGACTGGGGAAAGCGCGGAGCCACGCACACCACGTCGCCGTGCTCGGCGGCCATTCGCACAAGCACATGCAGCCCCGGCGCATCAATACTATCGTCGTTAGTAACAAGAATCAGAGGACGGCTGTTATTTTCCATACTATCTATTTTTGCCACAAAGGTACAAAATATCCGCGAACGGGACAATCCGAACTACGCCGACAATAAACATGGCATGACATCATCCAATAAACAACTTGAAATAAAATTCAGTATATCTTGCCGTTAGTGAGAATTTTTGTCATCATTGCATAAAATAGCAACCACAGTTGTGGAAACCACAGGTTCTATTTATGCATAATATTTGTGAGGCAACGAGGCAGCAGACGGGTCACGGTTATCAACATTTCCGGGGACTTATCTACATAGGTGCAATTTCGTGGAACATTTTTTTCGTGGAACGAAAAATTTTTCCTTACTTTGCAAATCGTTAAGCGATTATACATATGGGAAAAATCATCGCAATAGCCAACCAGAAGGGCGGTGTGGGCAAAACCACCACCACTATCAATCTGGCTGCCTCTCTCGCCTCAGAGGGCAAACACGTTCTCATAATCGACGCCGACCCGCAGGCCAACGCTACCTCCGGCTACGGCATTGACCCCCGCGCAGCGGCTTCGTCGCTCTACGAGTGCATGGTCGACGACTATCCTCTCCAGGGCTCACAGGTAGCGACGTGCATGAAAGGGCTCGACCTGATAGGCTCGCGCATCGACCTTGCCGGCGCCGAGCTGGAGCTGATAAACAAGCCCGACCGCGAGCGTGTGCTCAGGCGCCTGCTCGAACCCGTAGCCGACAGTTACGATTACATCCTCATAGACTGCTCGCCGTCGCTCGGCCTCATCACCGTCAACGCGCTCACGGCGGCCGATTCTGTGATTATCCCCGTGCAGGCCGAGTATTTCGCGCTGGAGGGTATCAGCAAGCTGCTCAATACCATACGCATCATCAAGGGACGCCTCAACCCCGAACTGGAGATAGAGGGCTTCCTGCTGACCATGTACGACGCCCGCCTGCGCCTCGCCAATCAGATTTATGACGAGCTGAAAGGCCACTTCGGCGACATGGTGTTCAACACCGTCATCCCGCGCAACATACGCCTTAGCGAAGCCCCGAGCCACGGACTGCCCGCACTGCTCTACGACGCCGACAGCCGCGGTGCCACAAGCCATGTACTGCTCGCCAAAGAGCTGATTGCCAAACACAAGAAACACAAAAAGTAATGTCTTCACCCAAACGCAATGCCCTCGGCCGCGGCCTGGACTCGCTCATCAGTATGGACGATGTGCCTGCCCGCGGCAGCAGCGCAATCAACGAGGTGCCCCTGGCGCAGATTCAGCCCAACCCCGAGCAGCCGCGTACCAACTTCGACGAGGATGCCCTGGCCGAACTTGCCACAAGCATCCGCGAACTGGGCATCATACAGCCGCTGTCGCTGCGCAAGTTAGGGCCTGATTCATACCAGATTATCGCTGGCGAGCGACGCTTCCGCGCGGCGCGTCTGGCCGGACTGGAAAGCGTACCGGCCTACATACGCACCGCCAACGAGGCCGAGCTCACCGAGATGGCCCTCATAGAGAACATACAGCGCGAGGACCTGAACGCCATAGAGATAGCTCTGACTTTCAAGAAACTTATCGACCAGTACAAACTCACGCAGGAACGCCTGAGCGAGCGCATAGGCAAGAAGAGGGCCACGGTAGCCAACTTCCTGCGTCTGCTGCGTCTGCCGGCCGAGGTGCAGCTGGGACTGCGCGACAAGCGCGTCGACATGGGCCACGCACGTGCCCTGCTGACGCTGTCCGACCCCTCGCTGCAGCTCAAGCTCTACAACGAGATTCTGCGCAAGGACCTGAGCGTGCGCCGCGTGGAGGAGATAGCCAAGGCCTGGGAGAACGGCGAGACGCCCGACGCGGAAACCGGACGCCAGCGCCAGCGCACACCCTCGGCATCGCGCGACTTCACGGCCCTGCGCGACCAGCTATCGGCCGTGTTCCGCACGCCAGTGCAGTTCTCCTGCGACCGCAGCGGCAAGGGACGCATCACCTTCCCCTTCGCCAACGACGACGAGCTGGTCCGCCTCATAACCCTTTTCGACACTCTGAAGCAACAGGTTGCAAATGAGAAGTAAACGCCTCGCAGCAATTCTTGTAGCCGCCGCGGTTTCGGCCACAGCGGGCCTTATGGCCCAGAGTGCCGACACCGACAGCATCGCCGACGCCGACAGCCAGAGCTATATTCTCGAGCTGTACGAGAAGCCGGCGCCGGCCGACAGTTGCGCGGAATGCGTCGCCGACTCCGCAGCAGCCGCCGAGTCGCCATACGACCGCTGGGAGGAACGCACCGTGGCTTTCAACCCCGACCCCTCGCGGGCCGTATGGATGTCGGCACTCTTTCCCGGCCTCGGACAGATCTACAACCGCCGCTACTGGAAGCTGCCCCTGATAGTGGGCGGCTATCTCGGCCTCGGTTACGCCACGTCGTGGAACAACGGCATGCTCGACGACTATTCGCGTGCCTACCGCGACATCATGGACAACGACCCCACGACGAAGTCCTACATGGACTTTTTCCCGCCCACAGTCAGCGAAGACTCCCTGGACAAGGCGTGGCTCACCCGACTCCTGCAATCGCGCAAGAACTATTACCGCCGCAACCGCGACCTCTGCATCATAGCCATGGTGGGCGTCTATCTGCTGGCGATGGTCGACGCCTACGTGGACGCATCGCTGAGCCACTTCGACATATCGCCCGATCTGTCGATGGACATAGCGCCAGCCATAATAAAGGAATCGCGCGGCAGCAAACCCGCAATCGGCCTGCAATGGGCCTTCACTTTCTGAACATTCATCACAATAAATGAAAGATATACGCAAATTCATCATAGCCATAGCACTCGGCGCCCCCGCCCTCGCGGCGCAGGCGGCGCCGTCGGTGCTGAGCATACGCGACTCCATACGCGACCGTGCCATCGTCTACCCGGAAAGTTTTGAACGCGACACGCGCAAGATGCAGGACGACTGGTATCTGAAACGTTACGCCGCTATCGACGACAAGGCCGACAGCCAGACCGACCAGGCCGTAAGCGACGAGGTGATAATCCGCCGCCTGCAGGCCATGCCTACCGTCATCGAGATGCCCTACAACTCGGTGGTGCGGTCATATATCGACATGTACACCCAGCGCCGCCGGCAGCTCGTGGAGAACATGCTCGGTCTGTCGCACTACTACATGCCGGTCTTTGAGGAAGCGCTCGACCGATACGACATGCCGCTGGAGCTGAAGTATCTGCCCGTGATAGAGTCGGCGCTCAACCCCGTGGCAGTGTCGCGCGCCGGAGCTACCGGCCTGTGGCAGTTCATGCTGCCGACGGCTACCGGACAGGGTCTGGAAGTGAACTCGCTGGTGGACGAACGCCGCGACCCCTACAAGGCCACCGATGCCGCCGTGCGCTACCTGAAGCAGCTGTACAACACCTACGACGACTGGTCGCTCGCCATCGCCGCCTACAACTGCGGCCCGGGCAACGTCAACAAGGCCCTGCGCCGCGCCGGAGGCGGCAAAAAGGATTTCTGGGCCATATACCCCTTCCTGCCCGCCGAGACCAGGGGCTACGTGCCTGCATTCATAGCCGCCAACTATGTGATGACATATTATCCCGACCACAACATAGCCCGCGCGCTGGTACGTCGCCCGCTGGTGGTGGACTCTGTACACGTCAGCCGCCGCGTGCATTTCGAGCAGATTTCCGAAGTTCTGGGCATAAGCATGGACGAGCTGCGCGCACTCAATCCGCAGTACCGCAAGGACGTGATTCCCGGACATATCAGGCCATACGCGCTGGTGCTTCCGTCGCTTCAGACCTACGCATATATCGCCAACGAAGACAGTATCATAAACCACAATGCCGCGAACTATCTGCTGCGCGATGTGGTGGAGCCGGCCACCGGCGCATCCGTGCAAGGCAGCGACAGTCACGGCGAATACGTCGACGAGACCGTGGTGAAATACCACAAGGTGCGCCGCGGCGAGACTGTCTCGAGCATCGCCCGCCGTTACGGCATCACCCAGTCGGCTCTGCGCAGTGCCAACGGCCTCGGCCGTAAGAGCAAGGTACGCCGCGGCATGACACTTAAGATAGTCACTACCACGCGTAAGTACCTCCCGAAACCGGCTCCCGCCGACAGCATACAGGTAGAGCCGGCTCCCGCCGACTCGCTGCAGCCGGCACCGGCAGCCACTGTGCCCGACAGTGCAGCCCCCTCGGCGCAGGCTTCCGAAGTGGCCCGCGCTATGGAACAAAGCGCAGCGCCGGCAAAAGCCGAGAAGCCCAAGTCCGGGACTAAGTCCAAGGCAAAGGCTAAGCCCAAAGCCACCACTCACAAGGTACGCAGCGGCGACAGCCTCTACAAGCTCGCCAAGCGCTATGGCGTCAGCGTGAAGGCCATCAAGGATGCCAACAACCTACGTGACTCCGACATCAAGATAGGCCAGAAACTCAAGATACCCGCAAAGAAATAATCAATCGTACATAAATGGATAAAGAAAATCTCAATCACGCAGAGGTGGACCCCGTGGAACTCCCGGAAAACGCCTTCCGCGAACTTGCCAAGGACGAGGAGTACCGTCCGCTTATGCATCCGGCACGCGAGTATGCCGAAGTCACCCCATACTCCGTCGGCATGGGCGTCCTGCTGGCTGTGGTGTTCAGCGCCGCCGCTGCCTACCTGGGTCTGAAAGTAGGTCAGGTATTCGAGGCCGCCATCCCCATCGCCATCATCGCCGTAGGTCTCAGCGGCGCCCTCGGCAAAAAGAACGCCCTCGGACAGAACGTTATCATACAGAGCATCGGAGCATGCTCCGGCGTGATTGTGGCCGGCGCCATCTTCACACTCCCCGCACTCTATATCCTTCAGGCAACGTATCCCGACCTCACTGTCAATTTCCTGGAGGTGTTCATGAGCTCACTGCTCGGCGGCGTGCTCGGCATCCTCTTCTTCATTCCCTTCCGCAAGTACTTTGTCAAGGATATGCACGGCAAGTACCCCTTCCCGGAGGCTACCGCCACCACCCAGGTGCTCGCCAGCGGCCAGGCGTCGGGTCCGAAAGCCGGCGCGCAAGCCAAGCTGCTCGTGGTTGCGGCGCTCGTGGGCGGCATCTACGACTACATCGTGGCTACCTTCGGCTGGTGGGCTGAGACCATCACCACTACCGCCTACAGCTGGGGTGCGACTCTCGCATCCAAGACTAAATTCGTCCTGTCGTGCAACACCGGCGCCGCCGTACTCGGCCTCGGCTACATCGTCGGCCTGAAATACGCCTTCGTCATATTCGCCGGCAGCATATTCGTGTGGTGGGTCATCATCCCGCTGTTCGGAGCCTACGCCGCCGAGGGCTGGGCCATGTCGCCCGACGAGATTTTCCGCGACTACGCACGCCTGATGGGCATCGGCGGCATCGCCATGGCCGGCATCATCGGCATCATCAAGAGCCGCGGCATCATAGCGCAGGCCGCCGGACTCGCTGCCCGCGAGCTGCGCGGCGCATCCACCGCCACCAAGGCCGTGCGCTGGCAGACCGACATCAGCATGAAGCACATCGCCTACTTCGTGTTCATCGCCCTGATAGCCGTGTTCCTCTTCTTCTGGTTCGGCGTCATCCACAACCTCTGGCAGGCAGCCGTTGCGTGGCTAGTCGTCACCGTGATTGCCTTCCTCTTTACCACCGTTGCAGCCAACGCCATAGCCATCGTGGGCAGCAACCCCGTCAGCGGCATGACCCTGATGACGCTCATCATTGCCAGCGGCATCTTCGTAGCCATTGGCCTCAACGGCACCGGAGGCATCGTGGCTGCGATGGTGATCGGCGGCGTTGTCTGCACGGCCCTCTCGATGGCCGGCGGCTTCGTAACCGACCTCAAGGTGGGCTACTGGCTCGGCTCAACACCCCGCAAGCAGGAAAGCTGGAAATTCCTCGGCACACTCGTGTCGGCGGCCACCGTCGGCGGCGTCATCCTTATGCTCAACAGCGTCTACGGCTTCACCGGCGAGAACGGTCTGGCCGCACCGCAGGCCAACGCCATGGCAAAGGTCATAGAGCCCATGATGATGGGCGGCGCCACTCCCTGGACCCTCTACATCGTCGGCGCCGTGCTCGCAGTCATCCTCAACTGGCTCGGCGTTCCGGCTCTCGCCTTCTGCCTCGGCATGTTCCTGCCTCTGCACCTCAACACGCCCATGCTCGTCGGCGGCCTCATATCCTGGGCTGTGAACCGGAGCACCAAGGACGAGGAGCTGCGCCGCCTGCGCAACGACCGCGGCACACTCATCTCGTCGGGCCTCATTGCCGGCGGCGCCCTCTTCGGCGTATTCTCGGCCATCACCATCATGTGCGGCAAGGAGCTGCCCACTGGCGGCATGGAATTCAGCACTCAGATACTCGGACTCGTGGCCTACGCCGCCATCATCTGCTATCTCTACTTCAATTCCGTCCGCGCCAAAAAGGACTAACACCCGCTTATAGGGACGCACGGCTCGTGCGCCCGCCTTTTAAAACAATATCCATCAGGCAATAGCTCCGACAGCTATTGCCTGAACTGTAAAATGAAATCACTCCGCAAGGAAATACTCGCCATTGCCCTCCCGGCCATAGCATCGAACATCACCACACCGCTGCTCGGACTGGTGGACGCCGCCATCTCGGGCCACATCGGGCCGCCGGTCTACCTCGGCGCCATTGCGGTGGGTGGCACCATGTTCAACATGCTCTATTGGGTGCTGAACTTCCTGCGCATGGGCAGCGGCGGACTGACGGCACAGGCCTGCGGACGCGGCGACCGCCCGGAGCAGGCCACTGTGCTGTGGCGCGGACTCCTGCTTGCGGCGCTGCTCGGCGTGGCCCTGATAGCGTGCAGCCCGGCAGCATGCCCCGTCGCCCTGCGCCTGCTCGATTCCGACGCTCCCATGTCCGCACTCGCCGCGCGCTACTTCGGGATACTCATATGGGGCGCCCCGGCCGTGCTCGGCAACTATGTGCTCAGCGGATGGTTTCTGGGAATGCAGAACGCCCGCGCCCCGATGTGGATGGCGATATGGACCAATATCGTAAACATCGCCGTCAGCCTCACGCTCGTTGTCGGCTTGGGATGGCGCATCGAGGGTGTGGCCGTCGGTTCGCTCACTGCCCAGTGGACCGGCTTCGCGCTCGGCATCGCCATGCTGCGCCGCTACCGCCCGCAGCGCATTGCCTGGCGACGGATTGTGGCCGGCGACGGACTGCGCCGCTATTTCAGCATCAATGCCGACATATTCCTGCGCACGCTCTGCCTGGTGGCCGTGACGGTATGGTTCACGCGCACAGGCGCCCGCACAGGCGTGCTGACACTGGCTGCCAACGCCCTGCTGATGCAGTTGTTCTATCTTTTCAGCTTCTTCATGGACGGCTTCGCCTACTCCGCGGAAGCTCTGGGCGGACGCTTCCACGGCTCGCGCGACGCCGCGTCGCTGCACCGCCTCATCCGTGCGCTGCTGCGCATAGGTGCCGTCCTGGCCGCCGCCACCGCCGCCATCTACCTGCTTGGCGGCCACCTGCTGCTGCGCGCACTGACCGACCGTCCCGAAGTTGTGGCCGAAGCCGGGCGCTATCTGCCCTGGGCCGCGCTCGTGCCCCTGGCCGGCGTATGGGCCTTCGTGTGGGACGGCATCTTCATCGGACTCACCCGCACCCGCGCCATGCTCGCAGCCATGGCATCGGCCATGCTCGCCTTCTTCATCACACTGCTTGCCGCCCGGCCCCTGGGCAACGACGGCCTCTGGCTCGCCTTCTGCGTCTACCTCCTCACCCGCGGCGCCGTCGAGTGGTTCCTCTACGCGCGCTCCTCATCCCGGCCCTCAAAATAACACCTCTAAACTCTAAACTTTTTTTGGAAATAAAAAAGTTTTTTGGTAAATTTACGCCCACACCACATGCAACGGCTCCATGCGGGTTAATGTTGATGTGTGCTAACATAATGTAAAGCGTTTACCATGCTCTTTCTTAACTATTTGCACGAAAGCGTCAGAAAGTGGAACGAGCAGCAGTACAGACTCTCACGCTTTTACTTTATTTACCAATCAGCCGATGAGGTGAGTCCGACGGCAATGGAAACAGACTATGAAATATCATCTCGTTTTGCTGGCGCTTTTAACCTCGCTTGGCGTTGCGGCTCAGAGTCAAGTTCAAAAAAATATGCTTGACACATTTGTCAAGTATGCATCAATCGACAGCCAGTCGAGCTATGATAGCATCTGCACCCGGGGACAACACAACATGGCATTGGCCTTAAAGGCGGATGTTGAGGATGCGATAGCCAGATCAAAGGCATCCGGTGTCAAAGTTCAGCTCTCCGACGCCAAATATCTCTATGTGACAATTCCTGCGAATGTCAGCACCAAGTGTCCCACAATGGGCATAAGCTGTCACCTTGACGTTACGCCCGAAGCTCCCGGCGGCAATATCGTGCCTGTAGTTGACAATCGCGACGGCCATACGATAGTCCGCACAGACGGCTCAACGCTTCTGGGTGCTGATGACAAATGCGGCTGCACAATCGCCATGCAGCTCATTCGCAAAATCCTTACCGATAAGTCCATAAAACACGGCACCCTGCAATTCGCTTTCTGCCCCAACGAAGATGTGGGACGGGCCGCTGATGCTATCGACGCCAAATTGTTCTCCCCCGACATTTTGTTCGACCTCGACGGTCCGGAGGGAAATGTTGTGACAAAATCCAACTTCACCGCCCGTGGCTTTAACGTGAAGTTTATCGGCCGTGAAGCTCATCCCGGCGATGCAAAAGCGCAGAAACTTGGCGATGCCACTGCTGCCGCCGCTGCGTTTATATCCTATTTCCCGGTAGAGAGCCGTCCTGAGAATTCCGAGGGCACACAAGGCTATATCCATCCGTGGAGTTTCGACAAAGACGGGGCTGACGTAACCGTGCAGACTCGTGTACGCTATTTCGACAAATCGGAGGGAGAACTGTTCGACCGTATGCTCGCGGGAGCCATCGCCGATGTTGAGCGCAAATTTCACAATGTGAAAGTCGAAATTGTTTACGACGATCTCCAGTATGAGAATGTTGCATACACACTGCATCCGCAGGCTCAGTCGCTTGTAGAGAACGCTGCCGCCAAAACAGGCAAAGACATTACGTTTGCCGACGAGCGCGGAGGCACCACAGCCTCGATGTTCGCAGCCAAGGGGCTGAAAGGCGGCATGTGTGTGTTCACCGGCCAGCACGGCATTCACTCCACCCGTGAATACGCCGACCTGCAGGAAATGGAGGATAGCTACCGACTGATGCTCGAAATCATAAAGGAAATACCAACGCTGAAATAATGAGGCATTTATCTATCGTTTTGCTTTTCGTTGTGGCCGCCTTGCTGTCATTTGATTCATTCGCCCAAATGAGCCAAATCGAGGGAATGAAGAATCAGATAGAGCAAGCTCGAAAAGAGGTAATGGCTAAGATGCCTAAAGTGCCGCAGGTGCCTAAAGTGCCGCAGGTGCCACGTATTAAAAGAACGTCTTTGCTTGAACGCAAATTTAGCTCGCCGGTTCTTGACGACATCTTGCCGAAGTCCTTACAGACAGGCCTAAAATACCGGACGGCTTTCGAGTCGTTGAAAAAAAGCAACGCCGCAACAGGCTATGACTACCTGCAACTCTATTTCACAATGAGCTGTGATGAGAAATATGACCCGACTCTTAGCAAATTGAGAATAGAAGAGGTTGCAGACAAATATCTTGAAGTCGAGAAACCGTGTCCGGAGCGACTGGCCGAGGATCTCGAAATAGCCAAGCAGCAATTTCCAAACCAACGGCTTATCGGCGCCACAGTGCAAACGCCCTCTAATTTGCTGATAAAACGGGCAACTACACGATATTACAATCAAGTGTTGTCGGCAGACTCAACTTTCACCGATGAAGATGCCGCTTTTCTCAGCCAGATTTATGAGGAATACCAGCCGAATATGGATAACCAGGGAAGCATACTCTACTATTACCTGACCGGATTGTATGAGTATGCAATTCCTCCACTTGAGCGTTATTACAAGACTTTCGAGGACTATCCCACATCTGATAGATATATAAATCGACATATCAATGAAATTGTGCCCAAATTCAAGATTCTCGAAAGGTGCTATGAAGCAATAGGATATACCGAACTACGCGACTCATTAATTGCCAAGCCTACCTATCAACGAATCATCAAACCTGAAGCATCACGATGAAAAATTTAAAGTATCTTGTCCTCGTTATCTCACTTCTCACGGGAGGATTAAGCAGCTCCTCACAGTCGCTGTCAACACAAGCAAACGCTCATCTTCGGGCAGCAGAGGCATTGGCACAAACCGCTTCAAGTGGGGAAGACTATGTACAAGTCGCCGAAGAGTATGAAAAGATAATCAATCTTGATCCTACGTTTGGCAAAGCATATATCGAGGCTGCGCATGCTTATGCTTTGGCCACCCCCTCGCTTGGACAAACGGCATACAACAAAGGTGTGAGTATTTTAAACCGTCTTAAGAGCCAAAATTCATCGTATGAAACTGAGATATACTCCGAGATGATCGTTCTGGATGCCATGTTGAAAAAATACAACAATGGTCCGTCAAAGATTCTCGGAACATGGGGTCAGTATAGCAGCGGCAAGTTTTATCCTTTTGTAAAAATTTCCGGGAGCAGCAGTAATCCCCATGTTGAGTTCTTGGGCGATTGGATGGCCGGAGACAACGGTGAGATACGGGATGTACGCATTCGTATGTCAGGAGACGTGTGTTATATTGAAGTTGATCAGTATTGGGATAATCGCCCGAGTCTGCGGGAAAAAGGTTGGTCAAAATATGTAGATGATTGCGACAGCAACGCTGATCCTGGATATTCAACCAGCGGACAATACGAATACAACGAATCGTATAACACATGGTATTATAAAATAGACCTGTCGCAATATCCGTTAGAAGCAAAATGTCTTAAAATACACAGTAACTACTATTACAATGGCCGGCATACTTATTCTGATACAGATACAGATACCGGATTCGCATCGAAGGGCCTTGTAAAATACTAATACTGAAGTTGCCTCCACTAATTGATGAAAGTAAAAATGGTAAACCGGCCAAAAGGAATCTGATTCAGGCATGCGATATGAAACGGTTATTGCTATTGATATGCATGAGCTCTTTGATAGAGAGTGTGGAAACAGGAGCTTTCGCTCAGGCAAAAGCTCCCTGCTGTCAACTTAAGTCAATTACACAAATATCCACACTTGACTCTTCATCATTTCGACTGGACTTCTGTTATGATTCGAAAGGCCGATTGATTGAAAAATTGGTGGCGAAAGTCGACTCAAGCCATCCGGAATCAAGCTATTACAACTATACCTCGAAAATAAATTACGAATATTCCGAGGATAAATTAACAATGCTGGTAGACGGGCGCGAATATTCATCTTTCAATTTAGAAAGCGGCAACATTCAGGCCGATGGATTAAAATATAAAGATGGGCGACTTATAGCCTTGAACTACTCGCACCCCATATGGATGCAGCCATTGCATGATGAAGTCGACAAAATATTATTCCATTGGGAGGGCGACGATGTCGCTGCCATTTCATGTTTTAACGGCAGCCGGAATATTGGTTCTCTGCGGTTTGTATACAGAGAAGAAAAGTGCAATTCACCTCTTGTATATGCCTATACATTATATTGGGTGCCAATTCCGTACAATTTCTGGCACGAGACCTGGATTAATCTTGCAGCACTGTTCCATTGCGGACCACTGACCCCTACCCGACTCATCGACTCCTGTTGGTGGATAAACGGCGAAAGTTGCCGCTTCTCATACACATTTGACGATCAAGGCAATCCGTCATCCATGAGCTACAATTTACCGAAAAACGACTACGAATACTTCACAATAACTGAAAAATTCAATTGGGAATAACAATCCTTCCCCTGTAAGCATACCAATAATCGCCCGGAACAGAATAAAAGCCCACAATACACTCCCCACTGCGGCCGCAGGCCGCAGGCCGCACCCCCTCTTATCTATAAACTCTAAACTATAAACTAAACTCTCAACTCTAAACTCCCCTCACCGGTCGTCACTGAGGCGCACGGTGCCGCTAAGCACCGTCAGAGTCTCGCGGCGGTGCGCATAATCGCCGGAGCACAGCGAGTTGGCAGGATTGCTGCGCGGAGTCGTCACACCCATCATCCCGCACATAAGGTCGAAAAGGAAATCATTGGTCCAGCATGCGTTACGATTGGCCTGCAAAGCCGCGTAACTCTCGGGATGGGCGTTGATGAAATCGTCGGAAGTCCACACCGCCAGAGGTATGCGCACGTCGCCGAAGCCGGAGAACACCGGCGCACGGTGCTTCTCGGGAATGATTGCGTGGTCGCTGCAATACACCATGGCCTTGAGATTCAGGTCGCGGCAGCCGCGTTCCCACAGCTGCTGCAGGATTCGGTCCACATACAGCATGGTGTTGTGATAGGTCGTGACCGTATCGTCGGGACCGGCCGGCTTCCATCCGTCAAAGTCGGCCGGATAGCGGTTCTCAAAACTGAAATGATTGCCTTTCAGATGCACCACCACGAGATTGTCTACCGCCGGGTTCACGCCGCCGAGCATCGGCAGCAGCTCCGCGTCGTAAGGCGGCAGACCGGGATGCTGGTCGGTCCAGCGCGCCTCGTCGGCCTCATCGGCAATCACCGACACCTGCGAGAGGCTGGCCCCGAGATGTCCCTGATTGCTGTACCAGTGCACACGGCGCCCCGCCGCGCGGGCTATGTCTATGATATTCGTAGCGCGGCTGAAGTCGGCCGCATGGTGCTGGTTCTTCTCGGTGAGCGCCTCCTCAAGGGCCGCAAATGTGTGCATACCGCAGGAGTAAGCGTTCGGGAAAGTCATCCAGTGTCCGGCGTCCGTGCGGCGCATAGCGTTTAGCCAGGGCGTCGTGTCGCGCTCCATGTCGTCGCGAAAAGCGCTCATATAGTCGCGGTTGGCCGACTCGCCTATCACCAGCATGACTGTCGACGGACCATCGTACGGCTTGCCCTGAGGACGCACGTCAATGCCTCTGCGGCGCTCGGCGCGATGCTCGGGATAGCTGCCGAGGCGCCTTGCCTTGTCGGCCTTGGCAATCATAAAGCTCACGAATCCGCTGCGCGACAGCAGGCTGCGGCGCCCGCCCGCACACATCAGCGCCACGCACAGCGCCCCGGCACCCGCCACCAGGAAGGCCGGACGGGCAGGAGGCATTGCCGCAGCAGGCATGTCGAGCCATATGCTCAGACCCGTGATGGCGATAAGTCCGGCGGCTATCATGGCCGATACCCACCACGGATAATAACGCATGAATTCAATAACCTCGTTGGTATTGGTCTGCGTCATAAGCCTGTAGCCATACGCATCCATGCACGTACCGTACAGCACATAGAACACGGTCTGAATCACCACCGACGTAAGCAGAAGCAACTCCAAAGGCCCGACAAGCCACGCGAACGGGCCGCCGAGCAGCAGCAACGTACAGAGAACGCCGAACGCGAGCATACCCACGGCAGCATCCGAGCCGTGGTCGTAACTCGCCTCACGCCGCCCTCGGCTGATACGGAAGAGCAAAGGCCACGCCAGCTGAAACAGAAATGCCGCACCGGCCGCGAACCATACCTGGGAGGACTCGGGCGCATAGCCGGCCAGCGACATCGGCAACAGCGCCGCCACTGCCGTGAGCGCATACACGCACATGATGCGCAACAGCCCCAGCAGGCCGGTACGGCGGTTAAGTAATATATATTCAATCACGGCCACAAGCCATATCCATGGGACGGCCGAAAAAAAGCTTATCTGCATCTATGTGTTCTTTTCGGATGCAAATTTAATATTTTTTTAACAACGCACCTTGCCGACAGACCATTTTACGCACCCAAATGCCAAATTTATAGCAAAAAAGACCACTCCGCAGGCAATACCCTTGGCCGTCTCACTTATTTTCAATACCTTTGTGCTGTAAGCAATATATCATACTTTTTTTCATGAAAATCAACAGAATCATAACGGCAGCCCTGCTCGCAGCAGCATGCCTGCCCGCAACCGCCACACGAGACAACGCCTCGCTGAGCGAAGACGAAGTGATACTCCACGCATGGTCGTGGAGCTTCGACACCATCGCCGCCAACATGGCCGACATCGCCGCCGCCGGCTATACCTACGTGCAGACATCGCCAGCCCAGGCGTGCTACGTAGGCGAAGACGGCGGCATGGCCCTCTTCAGCGAGCCCGGCGACAGCGTCCGCGGCAAATGGTACTACTACTATCAGCCCACCGACTGGACCATCGGCAACTACATGCTCGGCGACCGCAACGCATTCAAGGCCATGTGCGACAGCGCATATGCCAACGGCGTCAAAGTGATCGTCGACGTTCTCCCCAATCACACCGCCGTCGACCACACAGCAGTCCTTCCCGGACTTGACAACGCCGTAGGAGGCCACGAGAACCTCTTCCACGCCAACGGCCTCACCGACATCACCGACTACAACGACCGCATGCAGTGCACCACCGGCAAGATGGGCGGACTCCCCGACGTCAACACCGAGAACCCCGACTTCCAGTACTACTACATGCAGTACGTCAACGACCTCATCAACCTCGGCGCACGCGGCTTCCGCTACGACACGGCCAAGCACATCGGCCTGCCCAGCGACCCCCTCGACCCCAAGGCCGGGCGCAACAACTTCTGGGACGTCGCCACGGGCCGCGAAGCCGTCAAGGGCCTATCCCTGCTCATGCCCGACAGCCTCTACATCTACGGCGAGGTGCTTCAGGACCGCAACGTCAAGGAAGCCGAATACGCCGAGTACATGGACCTCGTAGCCAGCAACTACGGCCACGCCCTGCGCGAGGCCCTCGGCAAAGGCAGCTACTACGGCGCCGACCTCGCCGGCTGGCACCACCCCGCCCGTCCCTCGCAGCTCGTCACATGGGTAGAGAGCCACGACACCTACTGCAACCAGCACGAATCCGCCGGCATGACCGACGACCAGGTGCGCGCAGGCTTCGTGTTCCTCACCGCACGCCAGCACGGACGCCCGCTGTTCTTCAGCCGTCCCGCCGGCAGCACACGCGAGAACTACTGGGGCAACAACCGCATAGGCGCACGCGGCAACGATGAATTCAAGCACCCCGAGACCGTAGCCGCCATCAACTTCCGCAAAGCCATGGACGGACAGATCGAGCACCTTTTCACAAGCAAAGACGGTGCCGTCGTAGAGATAGCCCGCGGCGAAAGCGGCGCCGCCCTCGTCAACTTCTCCGGCAAGCGTCAGCGCGTACGCCTCGACACCACCCTGCCCGAAGGCACCTACACCGACAGCGTCCACGGCGCCACCTTCACCGTCCGCAACGGCCTCCTCTCCGGCACACTCGACCCCCTCGCCTCCTACATCCTCTACGCCAAAAACTAATCAGCTGTTTCAAAGCAAAAATCCCCGCGCCCCATCAAGGCCGCGGGGATTCTTATATTCCATATCCCGACAGCCGCCGCATGGATGTTGCAAACCCCCTCCGGGATAACACCCCGACAGCCACCTATTTATGGCCGGAGGCCATGGATATTGTTAGGAGAGTGTTGCAGAACTCCCGCATTGTGACGTTATATTTGTGCGCGCCGGACGTCAATACCGCTTGCCGGTGAGGTGCAGGCGGAAGCGGCGGAGCGAGTGGGCCTGGTCGTTGAGCATCATGCGCATGGGCGTGATGATGGGGCGGAACGAGCTCTTGCGCGGATTGGTGAAAATGCGCAGCTGTCCGGCATGGCACTCCACCTCCAGGCGGCGGCCAAGCGTCAGCGGCTCGCCGTCGATGTGCGCCGGGCCCTCGTCCGTGCGGGTGATTACGGCATGGCGGGCGCGCACCGTCTCCACCAGCGCGTTGCGGCCTATGAATCCGGCCATAAGGTCCAGGCCGAGCTTGGCCTTCTGGAGCTTGTTGCCGGCGCGCACTATCGTGATGTCGAGCACGCCGTCGCGTATGCTCGCATCCGGCGCTATGAAGGCGTTGTTGCCGTACTGCGAGGCGTTGCAGCACACCACCAGGAAGGCGTCGCGCGTAAACTCCCGGCCATCTATCTCGATGGTGTAGCGTTCCGAGTCGTAATACATGAACTCGTGGACGGCGCTCTGAAGATACGTGAGCAGGCCGCGGCGGCTCTGGCGCGCGAAATGGTCGCTCACGGCCGCGTCGAATCCCACGCCGAAGGTGCAGAAGAACGGACGGCCGCACACGGTGCCGTAGTCGCAGGCCGCCACATGGTCGGCCATGATGATGTCGAGCGAGCCGTCCACGTCGACCGGTATCTCTATGTGGCGGGCCAGGCCGTTGCCGCTGCCGGTGGGCACTATGCCGAGGGCCACGGGGGTGTCGCACAGGGCGCGCGCCGTCTCATTGACGGTGCCGTCGCCTCCGCAGGCCAGCACGCCGTAGCAGCCCAGCTCCACGGCGCGACGGGCAAGGCGTGTGGCGTCGCCGGCGCAGGTGGTGTACTCGGTGTGTATGTCGAACCCGGCGCGCGAGAGGCGCTCCTCTATGTGCTCGGCCATGCCGGCCTTCGACGTCGTGCCGGACACCGGATTCACTATCAGCAGCAGCTGTCGTTTAGTCTCTACCATAACAATAAAAAAGCCTGCCAAGAGCTGAATTGCTCCCCCGGGCAGGCTTTGCAAGCTGTGATTCGGGCATTATGGCCGGAAACCGTTCCTAAGCGGCTCCCGGCCGTTTCTTTCTGTTACTTACCCTGCTGTTCTGCCTGGAGCGTCATCGAAGGCTGGTCGCAGACCTCGGCCGGGCCGAAGTACTGGATGGGACCGGGGTACACATAGCAGGTGCTGACGGCCCACTGGTCGCGCTGCGAGGCGAACTTGCGGAAGGGCGCGCCGTCCAGGTGCACGAGAGCCTTCTGTATCACGGGCTTCATCTCGCCGTGGCGGCGTTCCATGTTGAACATCATGGTGATGGGTATGCCGCCGGCGTTCCACTGCACGCTGGGGCGGGTCAGGTTGCTCACGCTCGACATATAGCCCGTCACGCCACTCTTGATAAGGCATGCGGCGTTGAAGCCCAGAGCGTAGCAGTAGTCGGCGTCGAAGTTGGAGGGGTCGGCGCAGCGTCCCTCGTAGCCGAAGAAGTGGTGCTGCGCGGCGTACTTGCCGTTGTAGCGTCCCTCCTTGTGCATCTCCTCCAGGCGCTCGCCCACCATGTGG
This sequence comes from uncultured Muribaculaceae bacterium, assembly GCA_948665475.1. GTDB lineage: Bacteria > Bacteroidota > Bacteroidia > Bacteroidales > Muribaculaceae > CAG-873. The sequence goes on from CAPNHY010000013.1 coordinate 53,203, forward strand.
CTGAGCAGCTTCTCGGTCTCGATGAGCGATACCTGCACGTTGCCGTGGGGGTCGCGGTCGAGCGACAGCTGCAGGGCAACGTCCTCGGGCAGCGAGGCGTAGGTGGCGGCGTTCTCGGCGCTGAGCTTGCCGATGATGTATTCGCGCACTGCCGAGTGCTCCATGTCGACCACGGCGGTGTCGCCGGCCAGCATGTCGTTAAGCTCGGCTATGAGCTTCTTGATGGCGGGGATGAACTCGATGAGGCCCTCGGGAATGAGCACCGTGCCGAAGTTGTTGCCGTTGGCGGCGCGTGCGGCCACGATGTCGGCGATGTAGTTCACCACATCCTGAAGCGTCATGTTCTTGGCCTCGACTTCCTCGCTGATGATGCAGATGTTGGGCTGGCACTGCAGGGCGCACTCCAGAGCGATGTGGCTGGCCGAGCGACCCATCAGCTTGATGAAGTGGTAGTACTTCTTGGCCGAATTGCAGTCGCGCTGGATGTTGCCGATGACCTCGGAATATACCTTTGTGGCGGTGTCGAAGCCGAAGGAGGTCTCGATCCACTCGTTCTTGAGGTCGCCGTCGATGGTCTTGGGGCAGCCTATCACCTGCACGCCGGCGTTGATGCTCTTGTAGTATTCGGCGAGCACTGCGGCGTTGGTGTTGGAGTCGTCGCCGCCGATGATCACGAGAGCCGTGATGTTCAGCTCCTTGAGAATCTCAAGGCCGCTGTTGAACTGCTCCACGGTCTCCAGCTTGGTGCGGCCGCTGCCGATGATGTCGAAGCCGCCCGTGTTGCGGTACTCGTCGATGATGCTGGCCGTAAGCTCCATGTACTTGTGCTCCACGAAGCCGCCGGGGCCCATCAGGAAGCCGTAGAGATGGCTGTCGCGGTGGATCTTCCTGATGCCGTCGAAGAGGCCGGAAATCACATTGTGGCCGCCGGGAGCCTGACCGCCGGACAGGATGACGCCGACGTTGACGGGCTTGTTCTGGCCGGGGTTCGGGTCTTTCTCAAACCTCAGTTCGGGCATGCCGTACGTGTTGGGGAACAATGCTTTTATCTCGGCCTGATTGGCTACCGATTCCGTGGGCTTGCCTTCCACAGCCTTTACTGCGCCGGTGAGCACTACCGGCAGTTTGGGCTGATACGAAGCGCGGGCTTTCTGAAGTGCACTCTTTTTCATGAGCTTTATATCACTGTGGTTAATAATTAGACGTAGGTTTTTTGCGCATGCGCAATTTGGATGCAAAGTACGCAAATTTTTTCAACATTATCAACCATTTCGCCCATTTTTTCAATTCGCGCAAGCAAGATATTGGTCTGAAAATCGCTTGCGGGCGCTGCTGGGTTATTTCAGGATCTGCGACTCGGGACCTGTCGGCAGATCGGTGTCAATCTCCTTGCTCACTTTCTTTTTGCCATAAGAGAACGAGTAGGTGGCCGAAAATATGAAGCGGCTGTGGCTGGATGCGGAATATTCCTGATTTACTGTATTGTAATAGCGGGTGTTGATCTCGTAACGGCTGTCCCGGTAGGAGCTGAAAGGACGGACCGCAGTGACGCTCAGCTGCAAGTTGCCGTTGCCCCAGCCGACCTGACAATAGTAGAAACCACGGTGGTGGGCCACACCGTCGCACGAAATCTGTCTGCGTCCGGGCTGATACAGGGCCGATATGTAAAAATCCCTGAACGTATATCTTGCATCGACGTGGCACGCCACGTATGTACCCGAATCCGTGATAGGCCCGTGGAAGTTCTGCGTGACGCCGTTAATGTTTGCGCCGAGAGACAAGGCATTGTCGAACAGCTTGTAAAACATCGACACGCCGTACGTGAAATCGGTATTGTTGCCTGCGTTCACATATTTTCTGACCATCACGTCGCGGCCGCCTATCACTTCCGGCACATAATCGTAGCATATCGCATGACGGTTGTACTTGAAGCCCAAATAGGGCGAAATCGTAAAGGCCTTTGTCGCCATATACGTATGCTGGAGAGAGGCGCTCAGCCATGTGGAGTTCTTCAGATCCGGATTGCCGGCGATGGCGAAAATCTGATTCTGTAGCTGCACGAAGTCGGTTCTGTTCCTTTGGCCGGCCGACTGTCGGTAAATCATGCTGCTGAACTGGGTACGGTTCTTCGGACTGAAAAAATATGAGGCATATACGAAATACTGCGGATTCACCGTCGTCTCGCTGACGCCGTTGATTTTGAGCTTGTCGGCATAAACCACCACGTTCGGGCTGAGTGTAAGGTTTCCCAAGATGAAATTGCCTTGCAGCATGGCGCCGCCGTAGATTTGGCGTCCTTTCTGATAGGAAGGCGTTGTGCCCTGATAGTCAATATTGTTGCCCGAGGCATTGCCGTAGACTTTGGCCGTAAGGGAATGCTTGCCGAGCGATTTACGCAGGCTGATGCTCAGACCGGCCGACCATGCTTTCTCGTCGACGAGGTTGACGATGGACGCCGTGCCGGAGCTATAGCGGCTGTCCATGTCGTTCTTGGAATATGAGGCCTTCGGTTCCACCACCAGCATTAACTTTTTGGGCAACGTGAACTGATAGTTTCCACTCCAGGAGAATCCGACAGACTTTCTGTCTTCCGAGCTGAAATCCATCCCCGAGGTGTATTCCGGAACATCGAACCGTTCCTCGGCTTCACTGTAATTGTGCGGCGATTTTCTGTACCGCAGACTGAACGTGTTGGTAAGGACAGTCTTCTTCGTGCTGTAAACAGCTCTGAAAAAAGCCGATACGTTGTGGTTCTTCTTCAGCGAGTTCTTTGTTTCCTCGACATAGCTGACAGTTTTGTCCGGAAAGACAAATTCCGACTGCTGAACGATGCGTCCATGCTTATTGTTGGTGTAATCGAAATCCACGCCCACATCGTAGATCATCTTCTTGTATGCCAGCTTGGAATATGCTCCGTACTGGCCGTTATTCATAACGGTTAACTGATCGGCATTGATCTTGGTGTAACCGCCGAACTCATACTGTACCATCACAAAATTCACCACATGCCGCGCACCGCCGAAACGTGGGTCGGTAGGAAAGTCATAAACATCTATCCGCTTCACCTCCTCGGCACGGATATTGCGGACATCCGTGCGCGACGCGGGCTTGAAATCTATAAAAGTAGACACCGGTTCGCCGGACAGCGTACTGATTGTGCCATCAAACGACGACACATTCAGGGTGGTTATGCCGGTGTTCTGTATCAGCTGCGTACCGTCGGCAGAGATACGCTTGTTCTGCGAAGTCGGGATATATGTCTCCTTTTCCGCCGACATACTGCGGTCCGAAGCCGTCACCGTCAGCTCTTTCAGTGCCTCAGGCTTTTTGACATAAAAAGCCGGGATATAGATAGTCATAGAATCAGTCGGTTGCTGAATAGTCCTGCCTTTCCATGTATTATCAACATTATACATAAGCATAAAAGGGGCAACAGGCGCCTCTTTGAACACAAATGTCGTGTCTGTTTCGTTCAATGTCGGGCTCGCCAGCAATTCATTAAGTCCAACATTAAACAGCGATGGAGTAAATTCAACCGTCTTTTCGTTGGTCTCATCCACACGGAAAATCACGGTCATATCATAGGCCGAAGCGGGCAGGCTGCAGGCGGATGCCGCAAGGACGATTAAGGGACAAAGATGCTTCATATCAGAAATAGTTACAATCAGGCGCCATAGCGTGCGGATTGTGCAGCAAATGTAAAGCAAAAAAAACAAATCAGCAAACATATTTTCAATTTTTTAATAATCAGTCAAAATGGATAAAGAATTGCCCAAAACAAAGACAGCCGCATGCCGGTACCAGGGCATGCGGCTGTATGTGTGTTTGTGCGCTGTGCGTGCTGGCCGAGCTTGGCTCGATGCGGGTCACAAGGCAACCCTGACGTCGGGGACTATCACCTAACACAACGGGTGTGCGCATCCTGTCGGAGAGATGCCGGCTTCTCTCCGTTTCCGTTGTGTTGCCCC
>CAPNHY010000014.1:0-56933 GCA_948665475.1 uncultured Muribaculaceae bacterium
CACTGATAATCAACAATCATCGCAGGGAACCGATCGAAAAGTGTCAAAGTCAGGAGGTTGTCCTCCATAAATTTTGAGAGGTCGAATTTGCCGCGGAGGAAAACGACGTTGGTTTCGCGTCCCTCGGAGGAGTGGATAAGGAGTTCGCGGACGATGGTGCCGTCGCCTTTCGGCATCAGGGCGTAGATGGCGGTAGTTTCACCGGCGCTGCGTGTCTCCAGCAACAGTTCCAGACGGCGCTCCCGTACCACTGCGGCTACGTCCTGCGCTATCGCCGCGGCAGAGGCGGCATCGGTGCATTCAAACGCCTCCACCGTCTTAACCTTGCCACCATACTCGGAGTAGTCGTCATCGGCACCGGCCAGACGTCCGAGTATCATCATGGTGCCTACCGGTACTCTGACGCCCTCGGAGGCGGGGTAGCCGTTCAGGGCGCCAAGCACTTTGGGCTTGCCTATGATGCAGCTGCCCAACATTGACGCCAGAAGCAGCATCACGAGGGGCAGCCACAGTGTATTTCGGACGGCCATCATTTTTCGGATCCGTAGTTCTGCAGAGCCTCGATATCGACGGTTCCGCGTATGTAGATAAGGCTGTATTCATCGCCGTCGCGGGCCTCTATGAGCAGAGATTTCAGCACGGCAGGATTGTCGTCCGGTACGATGCCGTAGATACGCGTCGCCTCGTCGCCGCCGTCGCGCGCCTCCACTATCAGCTCCAGCTTCATGCTGTCGACGAGAGCCTGCGCCTGCTGCTGCAACTCCGGAATAAGTGCTTTCTTCTCGCAGTTCAGTATCTCTATCGACTCCATGTCGGTGATGCCGGCGCAGACGTCGCCGAGGTCGCCACGGTCCATGAATGCGGCTTTGCCGGCGAAACGCAAGCCGGCTTTGCCGATATATACAGACTCCACCCCGGGCTTGTCGGCGAAACTTCCGAATATGCGGCCCGACTGAGCAGCGAGCGCAGGAGGCATGACGGCCATCCAGGCCGCCAGCAGAACTATTGCAATAACTTTTCTCATAGTCGTATCAATTTTCTTTATTATTGGACATAGGATTTTTAATTATGGCCGCGGCCATCTCGGCGTGCTCCACACCGTCGGCAGTCTTGCCGAGCGTACGGCGGAGCCTTGCAAGCACACGGAAGGTAGCGTCCACGGCGGCAGCCGAGTCGGTGAGCTCAACGGTCTGCCGTGCGGCTATCTGCCGGGGCGTGACAACGCGTGCCTTACCTACCCTCACGGTATCGGTCGCAAGGTCATTGGCAGCCGCCATAGAGAGAGTATCCACCACCGACAAGCCGGTGCGAATCTCCTCGCCTCCGCCGGCAATCAGAACATCCGCTTCCTGCGGCATCTCGGGGCGGGGCAGAAGGAAGACAGCGACTGCGATAAGGGCTGCCACAGACGCAGCCACAGCGACCCACCGGCGCAGCAGGAGGAACTTGCGGCGAGGCTTGCCGACGGTGGCGGCAAGTATGCGCGCCTCCATACCGGCAGGCGGCACGGCATGAGCATCGGCCATGCGAGCCAGCGCGCGAAATACAGCGGCATCGGGGGCGAACTCCTGCGGCACGTCGCCAGCAGCGGAGGAGGAGAAGTAGCGCTTCAGCTCGTCGACCTGGGCCGTCGTGGCTGAGCCGTCGTAGTAAGCGTCAAGCAATGTGCGTAGTCTGTCCCTGTTCATGACTCCATATATTTAATGTACATTTCTCTTATTTTTTTACGGCCGCGGCTGAGCAACTGGCGCACGTTGCCGGGCGAGTAACCCGTCAGCTCGGCGATTTCCTCGTTAGAACGTTCATCAAAAGCGCTCAAGCGCACCACCTCGCGCTGGCCTTCCGGCAGAGAATCCACGATGCGCCCGATAAACTCCACCGAGTCAGGCTCCGGCATAGAGGCGCCACCGCGGTCCGGCTCTATTTCGGCCAGGGATGAGCGACGGCGCAGGATGTCGACAGCCGTGCGGCGAAGCATCCACATCGAGTAAGCCTCCGGATTCTGCACCGAGGCCATAGCGTCGCCGCTACGCCATATGCGCACCATCGCCTCCTGTACGGCATCCTGAGCGTCGCCGCGACGGTCGCCCAGAATGGCGCAGGCCGCCGAATAGAGCCGCGGATACAGCGGCACGAAGCGTTCGGTGAAGATGTGTTCTATGCGGTTCATACCCATTAGACGCAGACCGGGCTGAGTTTGTTACAGCCGGCACAAATATTTTTCTGTGTCCGAAAAATGTTGTAAATTTGCAGCGTATGACAATGAAGAAAACAACTGCCGCCGGTCTTGCGCTGCTGTTCCTGCTGTGGCTGGGACTCGTGGCGCTCATAATCGCCGGCACACCTAAATTCACACTGTACACGGCGTTTGTCATCGTGGCCTCGGGTATAATCATCTTTGTGCCGCTTTACCGTAAATATTTCAAAGGAAATTAACATGGCATCAGAAGGCAACGACAACGGTTCGCTTCTCTCCTCCATCGCCTCGCCGGCCGACCTCCGCAAGCTCTCTCTGGAGCAGCTGCCGGAATTGTGCGCCGAGATACGCAATTTCCTGATCGACAACCTGAGCAAGAACCCCGGCCACTTCGGCTCCAGCATGGGAGCCGTAGAGCTGAGTGTGGCGTTGCACTATGTGTTGAACACGCCTTACGACCGCATCGTCTGGGACGTGGGACATCAGGCTTACGCCCACAAGCTGCTGACGGGGCGCCGTGAGGCATTCGCCGAGGGCAACAGGCGCCTGGGCGGCATCAGCGGATTCCCCAACCCCGCGGAGAGCCCGTACGACACCTTCAGCGCCGGACATGCGTCGAACAGCATCTCGGCAGCTCTGGGCATGGCAATGGCAAGCAAGCTGCACCACGAAAGTCCGCGCCGCAACATAGTGGCCGTGATCGGCGACGCCTCCATCAGCGGCGGCCTCGCCTTCGAGGGCATAAACAATGCGGCCAATACGCCCAACAACCTCCTCATCATCCTCAACGACAACGACATGAGCATCGACAAGAACGTCGGTTCGCTCAACTCGTACTTCGCCGAGATGACGACGTCGCACGGCTACAACCGCATGCGCTACAGGCTGTACCGCATGCTGCGCAAAATAGGAGCCGTGAACGACCGCGGCAAGGGCGCGATACTGCGCTTCAACAACAGCATCAAGTCGCTGCTGATGGGGAGCCAGAACATCTTCGAAGGCCTGAACATCCGCTATTTCGGCCCATTTGACGGCAACGACGTCGCCACCGTGGTGCGGGTGCTCAGAGATATAAAGGACATGGACGGCCCGCGCATCCTGCATCTGCACACCGTCAAGGGCAAAGGCTACGAGCCGGCCGAAAAGGACCCCGCATCCTGGCATGCTCCGGGACGCTTCGACGCCGCCACAGGCAAGCGCGCCGAAGAAAGCGCCGGGCCGGACGGGCACATGAAGTATCAGGACGTGTTCGGCCACACGCTGCTCGAACTCGCCCGCGCCGACAGCAACATCGTAGCCGTCACGGCGGCGATGGCAAGCGGCACATCCGTGAACATAATGCAGAAAGAGATGCCGGAGAGGGTGTTCGACGTGGGAATCTCCGAAGGCCACGCCGTGACCTTCGCCGGCGGCATGGCAAAGGACGGTCTGCGTCCTTTCGTAGCCATCTACTCCAGCTTCCTGCAACGCGCCTACGACCACATAATCCACGACGTGGCCCTGATGGGGCTGCCGGTGACATTCTGCATAGACCGCGCCGGCATAGTGGGAGAAGACGGCGCCACGCACCACGGAGCGTTCGACATAGCCTACATGCGCACCGTGCCCGGCATGACCGTGGCCGCACCGCGCGACGAGCTGTGGCTGCGCCGGCTCATGCTCACGGCAGCCACCGGAGAGCACGGCCCCATGGCAATACGCTATCCGCGCGGGCGCGGCAACATGGACGACCCACTCGGCACGCCGGTGGAGAGCGCCCCGACAGGCCGTGGAGAAAAGCTCAAGGACGGCACCGAGGCATGCGTGCTCACCATAGGCACCATAGCCGGACCGGCCGCCGAAGCCATCAGAAGCCTCGAGGCCGAGGGACACAGCATAGCCCACTACGACATGGTCTTCGCCAAGCCCCTCGACGAGAACATTCTGCGCGAAGTGGCGGCCAAAGGCGTACCCGTAATCACCGCCGAGGACGGCATAGCGCACGGCGGCATGGGTTCGGCTGTGGCCGAGTGGCTTGCCGACAACGGCCACACGCTGCCCGTACACCGCATAGGTCTGCCTGACGCCTTCGTAACCCAGGGCACACCGGCGCAGCTCGCCGCCATATGCGGCACTGACGCGGCCGGGATACGCGACACCATAGCCAATGTCATAAAGAAATGAAAATCGTCATAGCCGGAGCCGGAGAAGTAGGCTCGCACCTTGCAAAACTCCTCAGCAACGAGGAGCAGGACATTCTGCTCATTGACGAGGACGCAGACCGCCTGGCGGCGCTGGACGCCAGTTACAACATCATGACGATGGCCGGCAACCCGACGTCGTTTCTGAACCTGCGCAACGCCCTGCGCGACGGCTGCGACATATTCATCGCCGTGACACCCATCGAGGCCAGCAACGTAGTGGCCTGCTCCATAGCCAAGACGATGGGCGCCGGCATCACCGTGGCCCGTATCAGCCACTACGGCTACATGGCGCCCGAGAACCGCGAGTCGATGAAGCGCATGGGCGTGGACAGGGTAATATACCCGGAATATCTCGCCGCCCAGGAGATACTGACCGCGCTCGACCATCCGTGGACGCGCTACTGGTATGAATTCCACAACGGCGAGATAATCCTTGCCGGCGTGCGGCTGCGCAGCGGGGCGCCACTGGTGGGAATGCAGCTGAAAGACTTCGCATCCTCCAACCACAATTTCCACGTGTCGGCCATAAAGCGCGACCACGAGAGCATCATTCCCCGCGGTGACGACCGCATGGAGGAAGGCGACATACTGTACCTGACGTTCACCCGCGACGACGTGGACGCGCTGCGGCATCTTACGGGCAAGACCGATTTCCGCGTGCGCCGCGTGGTAATCATGGGCGGCGACAAGATGGCCGTGCGAGTATATGACCTCGGTCATGACCGCTACCGCTTCACCATCATAGAGAGCGACCGTGACCTCTGCCACACTCTCCCGGCCAAATGCCCCGACGCGGAAATCATCATGGGCGACGGCCGCGACCCCGAGCTGTGGACCGAGACCGGCCTGGACAGCGCCGATGCCTTTGTGGCGCTCACATCCAGCTCCGAGACCAACATACTGGCATGCATGGCGGCGAAGGACCTCGGAGTGAAGCGCACCGTGGCCGAAGTGGAGAACCTTCAGTTCATCAACCTCGCCGAGGGTATGAACATCGGCAAGGTAGTCAACAAGAAGCTCCTGGCAAGCAGCAACATATTCCAGCTCATGCTCGACGCCGACGCATCGTCGGCCAAATGCCTCGCGCTCATTGACGCCGAGGTGGCGGAGCTGGAGGTGCGTGCCGGCTCCCGCATCACGGAGGCACCCGTGCGCAAACTCAGTCTGCCTCGCAGCATGACACTGGCAGCGCTGATACGCGACGGCCACGGCATGCTGATAGACGGCAACACACACATACAGGCCGGCGACCATGTGCTGGTATTTTTCCTGCAGGGAGCCATACACAAGGTGGAGCGCCTATTCTCCTGACACGGCATGTACGGAAAACATCACCACCAGCTCGTAAATCTGCCCATGCTGCTGCGCGTGGCCGGATGGCTCATGATGATAGAGGCGCTGTTCATGCTCATTCCCATCGTCACCTGCCTGATATACGGCGAGAGCGACTGGAGTGTGTTTTCGATCATAGCCGGCATCACCGGCCTCTGCGGCTTCTTCCTGAGCCGCCGCATACGTCCGGCCCACTACGGCATGGGCAAGCGCGACGGCTTCCTGCTGACGTCGATGGTATGGGTAGTATTCTCCGTCTTCGGGATGCTGCCGTTCATGTTCTGCCGGCAGCCTCTCACGCTGAGCAGCGCATTCTTCGAGGCCATGAGCGGCTTCACCACCACGGGCGCCTCCGTAATCACCGACATCAGCGACATGAGCCACGGCGTACACATATGGCGCGCCACGATGCAGTGGCTCGGCGGCATGGGAATAATACTCTTCACCCTGGCTGTCATACCCATGCTCAACTCGTCGGGCGGCATGCTGATGTTCAACGCCGAGGTGACGGGAATCACCCACGACAAGCTGCGTCCGCGCATAAGCGAGACGGCCAAGGCGCTGTGGATGATCTATTTCGCCATCACCGCACTGCTCGTAGCCCTGCTGTGGGCAGGCCCTATGAACTTTTTCGACAGCCTGTGCCACGCATTCGGTGCCATAAGCACCGGCGGCTACTCCACCCGCAACGACGGCATCTCGGCCTACGGGTCGGTGTACATAAAGGTGGTGCTGACGGTGTTCATGTTCATCGGCGGCGTCAATTTCTCTCTCATATACCGCACTGTGCGGGGAGAATGGTCGGCTCTGCGGCGCAACGACGTGTTCCGCACGTATGTCTATATCGTTGCCGTGATGTATGTGCTGTTTGTAGCGGGCATCATGACGCAGGGCCGCTGGAACGGCTGGCAGGACCTGACAGTGAATCCTCTGTTCCAGATAGTGTCGACCATCACGTCCACCGGCTTCACGCCCACCAATTTCGAGAACTGGGGTCCGCTGGTGCTGTCGCTCGTGTTCCTGCTTATGCTTTTCGGCTCCTGCGCCGGCTCAACCAGCGGCGGTGCAAAAATCGACAGGCTGCTGTACCTGATACGCAACTGCCGGAACGAGCTGTACCGCTGTATCTATCCGCACGCAGTGATGTCGGTGCGCGTCAACGGGCGCGTCGTAGGCAGCGACATCGTCAACAAGGTGATAGCTTTCCTGTGCATATACATGCTGCTCATAGGACTGGGAGGCACCCTGCTTTCCGCCATGGGCGTGCCCATCATCGACGCGTTCTTCTCGGCTTTCTCCTGTATGAGCAACACCGGTCTCGGCGCCGGCATCACCGGCTTCGGAGGCGGCTACGACATGCTGCCGGACGCCGCCAAGTGGGTACTGTCGTTCCTGATGCTGACCGGCCGACTGGAGATATTCACCGTACTGCTCCTGTTCGTGCCGTCGTTCTGGCGGAGATAGCCTCCCGCAGAACAATCGCGGTCCCACGATTGTTAAGGATTTATAACAAATTCTCTGACAATCATGAAACTCTTGCGTCCTGTTCTGTCCCTGCTTGCACTCCTCGCCATCTGCATCGCCCCCACGGCGTGCAGTCACGACGACGTGTGGGGTGAAGTGCCGGACAAAATCGAACAGTTCATAAACCGTTATTTCCCGAATTCCGAGCTTTCATCATGCAGCAGCACAGGTGGCAGCTACCGCGTGCGCATCAAAAACGGCCCCGGGCTCACCTTCGATTCCGCCTGCGAATGGACCGCCATAGCCGGATACGGCGAGACTATGCCACAGGTGCTTGTGTTCGACCAGCTGCCGCCGGCGCTGTACGATTATCTCGAGGAAATCCAGGCCGTAGCAAAGGTGTATTCGATGGAACGCGACAAAAACCACTATACCATCGGCCTGCAGAACACGTCGGTGGTCTACGACACCGCGACAGGCAAAATAACGTCGCCCGTGCCGCCGGTGTGATGCGGGAGGTTTTTCGGGCAAAATTTGCATATATCAAATAATTATGCCAATTTTGCGAATGAACCTCAGACCACACACCATGAGCCTACTCCGCATCATCCTGCCGGCTGTCATCGCTATCTCCACGGCATACGCGGCCGAAGCCGCGCCAGCGCGCAGCATACCATCTTTCCCGGAAGCCGTAGTGCAGATCAGGGTAGACGGCACCATCGCCGACTCCGCAGGCAATCACAGCCTGAAACAATTCAACCCCTCCACGTGCGGGCTCTCAGCAATCCGTTCGCCGCGCTATGCCGCCGACGGAGGTCTGCTGCTGACGGCGCCAGTCGCTCCTGACGTCAAAGTGCCATTCTTCGCGGCAAGCGACTACAACGAGAGAGAATATTTCGCAGTGGCCCTGCGTATGCGTCTGCCCCGGGGGCTGCACGACTATGCTCCGATTATGCTCATTCCCACCAATGCGGCTGACGGAGCAATAAAGCCATTCGTGATAGACGGTGATTCAATACGCGTGTTCGGCGCCAAACGTTCCAACGAGACCCTCGATTGGTGGAGCAATCCATTGCCTCAGCCCGATGCCGAAGGGTACACATCCATAATATACCAGCGCATAGGCAGCGTAGGTGCAAAGCTTTACGTCGGCGACCGCCTTTATGACTATGCCGACAATGTGCGCAGCAATGCCCGCTACGAGCGAGTCGTCGTCAACGCGGCCGACAGCGTGGTGCTCAATGACTTCGTCATCTTCAGTCAGTGCGAGACTCACAAGGTATTCACAGCCTTCAACGGCTACAAACGCGGTTTCAGCTACGACTACGGGGAAAAAGACGAACAGGGCACAATAACTGAGTACACCGAACAGGAAAACGGCGGATACAAGCGCTGGATCGTCATCGACATCATCATGATTGTCATCGCCATCGCCATCCGCCTGAGGCGCCCGCGGCGCCACGTAGTAAGCTTCCAGTTCGTTGGCTTTCCACTTCTTGTTCTCGCAATTATCATCTCCATTACCGTGCATGCGTTGCTCTACCAGCCCGGCGGCGTCACCCTTGAGTTCTGGAAGTGGATAGCATCGCTCGCCGCCTACCTTGTCGTGGCGTGGACACCTCTCGACCAAAAAGAACATGACAACCTGATGGAGGAACGTGCCTATGAGAAACAGCAGAGGCGCGGCAAATCTATGAAAGGGCGGATAGGCTCCCTACTCGGCATGCTCGCCTTGGGCTCATTTCTCTACACCATGAGCGCCTATGAGAACTCAAAACGCAGAGTCGTGACTGTCGACACCGCCACCGGGCAGCGGACAGACAGCAGGACTACTCACGATATGGGCTCATTCTTCTCGCAGATTATGGCCGCGGCCGTAGTCGTATTCACAGTCATAGCCATACTCGGATTCTTCGTATTTCTGCTGATGCGCATCCTGCTGTGGATACTGCCCTGGATTCCCGTACTGATGTTCATCGTCAACACCGCCCTCTACATCGTCATCGAGCGCAACATCGACCATAGCAAGGACCCCGTCTGAGTCCAAATCCGCAATTTTTTCTTTTTTTTCGCTCTCATTGCTTAATTTTTAGTAACTTTGTGCTAAAACCCCGAGCAGCACATCACATGACCGATACAGACGTACCTGAAATAACACCCGACGACTTCGACAACCAACAGCCGGCGGCATCCGGCAGCAAGAATTTCGACCCCACGGCCGACGTTGTGCGCCACAGGCTGCAAGGCATGTTCCGCAACTGGTTTCTCGACTATGCCTCATACGTGATTCTGGAGCGCGCCGTGCCGCACATCGACGACGGCCTGAAGCCGGTGCAGCGACGCATCCTGCACTCCATGAAGACCATCGACGACAGCCACTTCAACAAGGTAGCGAACATCGTGGGCAACACCATGCAGTATCACCCGCACGGCGACGCGAGCATCAACGACGCCCTCGTGCAGTTGGGACAGAAAGACCTGCTGGTGGAGACGCAGGGAAACTGGGGCAACATCCTCACGGGCGCGTCGGCGGCCGCCGGACGATATATCGAGGCCCGTCTCTCGGCCTTCGCCATCGAGGTGCTGTACAACGACAAGGTGACGGAATGGACCCTGAGCTACGACGGCCGCAAGAAGGAGCCCGTAACCCTGCCGGCCAAGTTCCCGCTGCTGCTCGCGCAGGGAGCCGAAGGTATAGCTGTGGGCCTTTCCTCAAAGATTCTGCCGCACAACTTCAACGAAATACTCGACGCCGCCATCGCCTATCTGCGCGGCGAGGAGTTCGAGTTGCTGCCCGACTTCGTGACCGGCGGATTCATAGATGCCTCGCGCTACAACGACGGACGCCGCGGAGGCGTCCTGAAAGTGCGCGCCAAGATAGAGAAAATCGACAACCGCACACTGGCCGTCACGGAGATACCCTACGGACGCACAACAGGCGCCGTCATAGACAGCATACTGAAAGCCTTCGAAAAAGGTAAAATCAAGATACGCAAGGTAGACGACAACACCGCCGAAACCGCCAACATCCTCGTCTACCTACAGCCAGGCACGTCGAGCGACAAGGCCATCGACGCCCTCTATGCCTTCACGGACTGCGAGGTGAGCATCTCGCCCAACTGCTGCGTCATAGACAAGGAGAAACCTGTGTTTCTCGGCGTCAGCGACGTGTTGCGCCACAGCGTGGATACCACAATGGCCATACTGCGCAACGAGCTTGACATCCAGCTTGGCGAGCTGCGCGAGCAACTTCTGTTCGCCTCGCTCGAACGCATATTCATCGAGCAGCGCATATACAAAGACGAAGAATACGAGCAGGCTCCCGACATCGACGCCGCCGTGACCCACATCGACTCCCGCCTGGAGCCGTTCAAAGGGTCGTTCATACGCGAGATTACGCGCGACGATATTCTGCGCCTGCTGGAAATCAAGATGAAACGCATCCTGCGCTTCAATGCCGACGAAGCCGACGAGGCCATACGCAGCCTTCAGGGACGCATCGCCGACACACTCGACAAGCTCGACCACATCACGGATCACACCATAGCCTGGTACGAACACCTAAAGGAAAAGTACGGCTCACGCTATCCGCGCCATAGCGTCATCCGCAATTTCGACAACATTGCGGCAGCCAACGTGGCCGAGGCCAACGAAAAGCTGTACATCAACCGCGAGGAAGGCTTCATCGGCACCTCTCTGAAAAAGGACGAGTACGTGTGCCCCTGCTCGCTGCTCGACGAAGTCATCATCTTCTACAAGGACGGCCGCTACAAGGTAGTCAAGGTGCAGGAAAAACTCTTTGTCGATAAGAATGTACTGTACGTCAACGTATTCAAGCGCAACGACTCCCGCACCATTTACAACGTCATCTACCAGAACGGCCGCGGAGGCGCCTACTACATGAAGCGTTTCGCCGTCACCGGCATCACCCGCGACAAGGAGTACAACCTCACGCCGGGCCAGCCGGGTTCGCGCGTGGTATGGTTCTCGGCCAATCCGAACGGCGAGGCCGAGGTGGTGAAAGTGGTGCTCCGTCCCAAGGCACGTCTCGTAAAACTGCAAATAGACATCGACTTCGCCCAGCTGGCGATAAAAGGCAAGCAGTCGCTGGGCAATCTGGTGACAAGAAACGAAGTGGCGCGCTTCTCACTCAAGGAACGCGGCGTGTCGACCCTCGGCGGACTTGACGTATGGTTCGACCGCGACGTGATGCGCCTCAACTATGAAGGTCGAGGCGACTATCTCGGCGAATTCAAGGGCGACGACCTCGTGCTCGTGGTGGTCCGCGGCGGCGAGTTCTACACCACCGGCTTCGAAGCCACCAACCACTACGACCAGGACGACATACTGCGCATAGAGAAATTTAATCCCGACACCGTGTGGACGGCAATCCTCAACGACGCCGACCAGGGCTACCCCTACATCAAGCGCTTCCACTTCGAGCCATCGCCGCGCAAGCAGCGCTATCTGGGAGAAAACGAAGCGTCCTCGCTCATAGCCCTGAGCAACAATGCCGGAGCGATGTTCCGCGTGACTTTCGGTGCTCCCGACGATTTCCGCGACCCGCTGACGGTAGACGCCGAGGAGTTCATAGGAGTCAAGAGCTTCAAGGCTCGTGGCAAACGCCTGACAACCTACACCATAGCGGCCGTAGAGGAACTTGAGCCGAAAGAAATGCCCGACAACGCGGCAGAGGCCGTCGAGGACATCGAGAATGTCACCGAGACGGTTCCGGAAACTGAGGACAGCTCGGACGACGAAGTGCGCGACGAACTCACCGGCCAACAGAGACTGTTCTGATGAGATACCTGCTGCTTTTCATCGCTATATGGAGCGCGACGCTCGCCGCGACGGCACGCGACGCCGATAGTGACAGCGTGCGTCCTTACCGTCCCGTCACCGGGGCTTACACATTGGGGATGGGCTCGGCCCACCTGTGCAACACGTACCTTACGCCGCTGCATTACAACGGATGGAGCGCCACCCTGCGCTACGAGCGCATGCAGGCCACCGGCTTCAACCCCGAGCGATGGGTGATGCAGCTCGGCGGACGACTCGACCTCGACAATACGCACAATCCCGCTGACAATGCCACAATGACCAACCTTGAGCTGCGCCTGTCCTGGGCCATGATGCGGCGCCACCGCGACGTGGCCGTGCCCGGCCTCTCTCTCTACTGGGGCGGCTATACGGAATTAGGCGTGGGCGGGCTGCTGCTGGCGCGCAACGGCAACAATCCAGCGCAGGCAAAGGCTCAGTGGACCGTCGGCGCTACGGGCATGGCCGTGTACGCCCTGCGCGTCGGGCGTCTGCCGGTAACTCTGCGCTATCAGGCGTCGCTGCCACTGACCGGTGTATTCTTTTCGCCCGACTACGGCGAGCTGTATTATGAAATCTTCCTCGGCAACCACAGCGGTCTGGTGCACGGGGCTTGGCCCGGGAACTATTTCCGCCTCGACAACCTGCTCACGGCCGACCTGCACCTCGGCAATACCTGTCTGCGTCTGGGCTACGGATGCGACATATTCTCGTCGAAAGCCAGCAACATCGTGTCGCGCGAGATACGCCACCAGTTCGTGATCGGAATCACCACCGAGACCATCAGCATAGGACGCAGCCGCGGCATCGACCCGAACGCCCGCATAATTTCGGCCATTTACTGATTGTGACGATGAAAAAGACAATAACCGTTCTCACAATATGCGCCGCACTCGCCGCCTGCCACGACGTGGAGGAGTGGGGAGGCGACATGTACGGCAACTTCGACGCACTCTGGACGCAGGTCGACGAGCACTACTGCTTCTTCGAGGAGAAAGGTGTGGACTGGAACGAGATTGGCCGGAAGTACCGCAGCCGCATCGACCCGGAGAACATGAAGACGGCCGAATACTTCAACCTCCTGGGCGACATGCTCAACGAGCTGCACGACGGGCATGTGAATCTGTCGTCGTCGTTCAACACGTCATACTACCGCAAATGGTGGAGCGACTATCCCCAGAACTATGACGACCGCCTCGTAAAACAGTACTATCTCCGTTTCGACTACTCGCAGTCAGGTCCTCTGAGCTATAAAGTGCTGAACGACACCATAGGCTACATGCGTGTCAGCTCCATGTCGGGAGGCATACCGCAAGGCGCCCTCGACGTGTCGCTGCTGAGTTTTGCCGAAGCCGACTGCCCCGCGCTCATCATCGACGTGCGCGACAACGGAGGCGGCTATATGACTACCGCACAGGACCTCGTGGAGCGATTCATCGACCGGCGCACTCTCGTAGGCTACATCAGCCACAAGACTGGGCCCGGACACAGCGATTTCTCCGAGCCGTATCCTTTCTACTACGACACAGCCGAAGGACATGTACGCTGGCTGCGACCGGTGGTGATTCTTACCAACCGCAGTACATTCAGTGCCGCCAACAACTTTGTATCCATAATGCGTCTGCTGCCGAACATCCGCATAGTCGGCGACCGCACGGGCGGAGGCAGCGGCATGCCCTATTCTTCCGAGATACCCTGCGGCTGGGCCGTGCGTATGTCGGCCTGCCCGGTCTACGACGCGCAGCGACAGCTCACCGAACACGGTGTACCGCCCACCGAAGGCTGCGAGATTGACCTCGACCCGGTGCTCGCTCTTTCCGGCACGGACACCATGCTCGACTTCGCACTCGCACAGGCCGCCGATTGGCGAAAATGGTATGTAAAACCTAAGAAATAATCCCAAATAAGATATGAACAAACTCATCATCGCCGCCCTCGCGGCAGCAGTCCTCAGCCCCGCAACCGCCCGGGCCGACGAGGAAACACCCGACACCGCATTCGTCTTCACCGACGAAATAGTAATACCCGTAACTTCCGTCAAGGACCAGAACAAAAGCGGCACATGCTGGTGCTTCTCCGGCACTTCGTTCTTTGAGAACGAGATACGCAAGGCCGGAGGCGACTCTCTCGACCTGTCGGAGATGTTCACCGTCTACCACTGCTATCTTGACAAAGCCGACCGCTACGTGCGCATGTACGGCAACGCCAACTTCGCCGCCGGCGGCAGCATCATGGACGTACCCTACGTATGGCGCCGCTACGGAGCCGTGCCGGAGGAAGTGTACCGCGGACTCTGCTACGGCGAGGACAAGCACGTGCACGGCGAACTTGACGGCGAACTCGCTGCCATAGTCGACGTCGTCACAAAGAAACCCAACAAGAAAATAAGCCCGGCGTGGAAAAAAGCCTTCGAGGGCGTACTGGAGGCCTATCTCGGTAAGCTACCTAAAAAATTCACGTACAAAGGCAAGGAATATACCCCTCAGAGCTATGCGGCGTCGCTTCCCGTCAATCCCGACAACTATGTGGCGCTGACTTCGTTCACGCATCACCCGTTCTACGAGGAATTCGTCTTTGAGGTGCCTGACAACTGGCTTTGGGCCAACTATATGAACATACCCCTCGACGAGCTTAAAGCCGTTGTGGACAATGCCCTCGCCATGGGATACACCGTGGCATGGGCGGCCGATGTCAGCGAGGGAGGCTTCAAGTGGACCGACGGCGTCGCGCTGATGCCCAAAGGCAAGAACGAGGGCGACATGGACGGAACGGAACTGTCGCGCTGGGTACACCTCAGCGACAAGGACCGCCAGAACGAGAAGTACGAGTTCAAAGGTCCGGTAGAGGAAATAGAAGTCACGCAGGAACTGCGGCAGAACATGTTCGACAGTCAGGAGACCACCGACGACCACGGCATGGAGATAGTAGGCACCGCACGCGACCAGAAAGGCAACCGCTACTACAAGGTCAAGAACTCATGGGACACCAACCAGAAATACGACGGCTACCTCTACGTGTCCGAGCCGTTCTTCCTTGCCAAGACTCTCAATCTGCTCGTCAACAAGAAAGCCGTGCCCAAGGACATAGCAAAGAAGATCAATCTCAAGTAACGATGAAACGCATCGGGCTGCTGAGCGATACACATTCATGTTGGGACGACCGATACGCGCTGCACTTCGCCGACTGCGACGAGGTGTGGCACGCCGGCGACCTCGGCGACTCGGCTCTGCTACAACGGCTGGAGGGCATCGCTCCGGTGTTCCGCGGCGTACGCGGCAACATCGACCACGGCCTTGTGGCACGGCGTCTGCCCGAGCTTCTGAATTTCGAAATCGAAAATGTCAACGTTCTCATGACCCATATCGCCGGCTATCCGGGCCGCTGGTCGCCGGGCTTCGCAAACCTGATAGGCCGGTACAAGCCACACCTCGTGATAACGGGTCACAGCCACATACTCAAAGTAATGCCCGACCGCGAGCACGATCTCCTCTACATCAATCCCGGAGCCGCCGGCACACAGGGGTGGCAGAAAGTGCGCACTCTCGTGCGCTTCACCATCGACGGCGACAACATCCGCGATCTGGACGTCATAGAACTCGCAAAACAGTCATTGATATGAAATCTCTCCTTTATATCGCAACGGCGGCCGCAGTGGCCGCCATCGCCCTCGCCGGCTGCAAGACCACCGAGGAAAACTATCATGCCGCCTACGAGAAAGCCATCAAGGGGCGCGCGCAGAATCTCGACATAGATTCCACCGTCTACGGCAAGGTGCGGCAGCAAATGAACACGTCATATCTCGTAGCTGCCGGCGACTCCGTGGAGATGCGCGGCATGTTTGTCAGCCCCACGGCCGACGAAGACGGCAAGCCTACGGCCATAGGAGGTGCCTATGGAGTAGTTGCAGGCCAGTTCAAGACGCTGTTCAACGCCCGTTCGCTCTGCGACCGCCTCAGGTCTGCCGGCTATGAAGGCGCCGGAATAGTCAACACCGCCGAGCCGTACTATTATGTAGTGGCCGCATGGTGCGCCGACGGTTCGCAGGCCGTGGCTGCACTGCGTCGCCTCGAGCACGACAAACCCGTGTCCATGCGCGCGCCGCTGCCATTCGTACTGAAACCGGCCGGACGCCGCTGATGCCATGAATCTCCGTCTGCTGCTTATGTCGCTGATTGCTTTCGCTGCCGCCGGGCTTCACGCCCGCGACGCTGTGGAAGGCGATTGGCGCATGACTGCATCAGGGACAGAATTCAGAATCAGCCGGCCGCCTACCGGTGGAGACTGTTTTGACATCATCCTTATCGACTCGCCGGACATGTCGCTTCTGCCCGGCACACTGATCGGCACGGCCCGCATCACCCCTACCCCGGGCCGCTACGTCGCGCGCATGCTGCTGAATCCCGCGCGTCCGCACGCCCGCAAGCGTGATGTCCTGCTCAAAATCACCCCCGAGGGGAATCTTGAATTCGAGCCGTTCCGTTCTGGCAAACGCATCAGTCTGTGGCGTTGGCTGCCATATCTGTTTCGCGTAACTGTGCTGGAATCCGGTCACGAACCGGCCGGAATAAACGGCGCAGTGCGAATGGGACCAGATAACCGTAGCGGGCATCGTGTGCTGTGAACCATCGCCCCTCCATGTTTGTTGTCTGAATATACATTATACTTAATATTCACAACACATGGACAAAAAAAGCATAAAAGGCACCCGCACGGAGCATAATCTGCTCGCGGCATTCGCAGGTGAGAGTCAGGCCCGTTCCCGCTATACTCTTTTTGCTCAAAAAGCACATCAGGAAGGCTACGAGCAGATCGCAGCAGTATTTATGGAGACTGCCGATCAGGAACTCACTCATGCCTCCACCTTCTTCTCCCTGCTCGAAGGCGGCATTGTGGAAATTGCCGCGTCATATCCGGCCGGCGTAGTAGGCGACACCAAGACCAACCTTGCGGAAGCCGCAGCCGGCGAGCACGAGGAATGGAGCGCCATGTACGAGGATTTCGGCAAGATAGCGCAGGAGGAAGGCTTCCCCGGCATAGCAAATACATTCCGGCTCGTTGCCCGCGCCGAGCAACATCACGAGCAACGTTACCGCCGACTGCTCGAACGTCTTGAATCCGGCACGGAATTCTCCTCGGAAGAACCGATAGACTGGGCATGCCGCAAATGCGGATTCGTGGTCAACGGAAAAGACGCGCCCAAGCGCTGCCCCGTGTGCGGCGCCGAGCAAGGATTCTTCGAGCGCAAAGCCGATAACTACTGAGGCTTATTGCCAACGGCCAGTCAACAGGCCCCGGCTGCAAAACAAACAGCAGCCGGGGCCGTTTTTTCACCGGCTACACGAAAATTGGTAACAAAAACGTAGAAAATGGTATGGAAACGACGAAGGATATTCCTAATTTTGCAACAAGTAAAATACCATATATGATACGAAAAATAGCAAGTCTACTTCTCATCGTTTTATTATCAACTTACTATACATCAGCAATGGCACAACAGAAGATAAAGCAGACAGCAGGACGCACGGTACTCGGCGATTTCGCCCCGAAATTCGCCGAGCTCAACGACGACGTTCTTTTCGGTGACGCCGTGTGGAACGACACGACCCTGAGCCTGCACGACCACAGCATGGTCACAATCTCGATTCTGCTCGGCAAAGGTCTGATTGACTCTTCGAGTCGCACCTCGAACTGGGTAAAAAGCACGGCATCACCCGCAAGGAGATAGCCGCACTGCTCACCCAGGCCGCCTTCTATGCCGGATGGCCTAACGCATGGGCCGGATTCCGCGTAGCCAAGGAAGTATGGGCCGACCCGACCGACGCATCCACAGAGAAGGACCGCTTCCAGCAGGAGATGATATTCCCCATCGGCGACCCCAACACAGCTTACGCCAAGTACTTTAAAGGCAACAGCTACCTCGCCCGTATCTCCGGTTCGCAGATTCCGTTCGCCAACGTCACCTTCGAACCCGGCTGCCGCAACAACTGGCACATCCATCATGCCTCGGAGGGTGGCGGCCAGATGCTTGTAGGCGTGGCCGGACGCGGTTGGTATCAGGAAGAAGGCAAACCTGCCGTAGAAATCCTTCCCGGCACCGTCATCCATATCCCCGCCGGCGTGAAGCACTGGCACGGAGCCGCCGCCGACAGCTGGTTCGCCCATCTCGCATTCGAGGTTCCCGGAAAGGACGCCTCCACCGAATGGCTCGAGCCGGTCAGCGACGAAGAATACAACGCGATCTGACAAACATCCATCGCTCATATATAGTCTTACCTGCGGGGTCGGGAAACCGGTATTATTACGGTATTCCCGGCTCCGTCTTTTGTCACACGTACGATAATTAAATTAAGTTAAAGATTTAAGACTTATAAGCAAAAATAGCTTAAATTAACATTCGGCGCTCCGCATTTAATTGTTATAGTATTAATTTTGTACGACAAAACTCCCTGACAACACAAACTCAACATTTATAATCATGAGTGACAATGTAAACATCCGCGAACTCAACGCTCTGGTGGCCTCCAAGGCCGATTTCGTCAAGCTCGTGACACACGGCATGGACAAGACAATCGTGGGCCAGAAACATCTCGTGGAAAGCCTGCTCATAGCCCTGCTCAGCAACGGCCACGTACTTCTCGAAGGTGTCCCCGGTCTGGCAAAGACATTAGCCATAAAGACGCTTGCACAGCTGATTGATGCCCGCTACAGCCGCATACAGTTCACCCCCGACCTGCTTCCGGCCGACGTAGTGGGCACAATGGTATACAGTGTCAAGAACGAGCAGTTCCAGGTGAAGAAGGGCCCGATTTTCGCCAACTTCGTACTTGCCGACGAAATCAACCGTGCCCCGGCCAAGGTGCAGAGCGCTCTGCTCGAGGCCATGCAGGAACGCCAGGTAACTATCGGCGACCAGACCTTCCCCCTGCGCGAGCCGTTCATGGTGATGGCTACGCAGAACCCCATCGAGCAAGAAGGCACCTACCCCCTGCCCGAGGCACAGGTCGACCGTTTCCTTCTCAAGGTTGTCATAGGCTATCCGTCTAAAGAGGAGGAGAAGCTCATCATCCGCCAGAACATCGCCGGCGACCGCACGGAGGTCACTCCGCTGCTCAAGCCCGAGGAAGTGATAGAGGCCCAGAAAGTCGTGGAGCAGATCTATGTCGACGAGAAGATCGAGCGCTACATCGTGGACATCGTGTTCGCCACACGTTTCCCCGCCGACTACGGCCTGAACGACCTGACAAGCATCATAGCATTCGGCGCATCGCCGCGTGCCTCCATATCGCTTGCCCGCGCCGCCCGCGCCTACGCTTTCCTGCATCAGCGCGGCTACGTGATTCCGGAGGACGTCATCGCCGTCAGCCATGACGTGCTGCGCCACCGTATCGGAGTCACCTACGAGGCCGAGGCAAACAACATCACAACAGACGAAATCATCACTGAAATTCTCGACAAAGTACAGGTGCCCTGATTTCAGTTATATCATTCAACTTCTGACAAATGGACGCCAAAGACCTGCTCAAGAAAGTCCGCAAGATCGAAATCAAGACGCGCGGCCTGTCGCAGAACATTTTCGCCGGCGAATATCACTCGGCCTTCAAAGGGCGCGGAATGATGTTCTCCGAAGTGCGCGAATATCAGTTCGGCGACGACATCCGCGACATCGACTGGAACGTCACGGCACGCCACAACCGCCCCTACATCAAGGTGTATGAGGAGGAACGCGAGCTCACCGTCATGCTCCTTATCGACGTTTCGGCCAGCCGCTACTTCGGAGCCGTAGGGCAGGAAAAACGCGAGATGATAGCGGAGATCGCAGCCACGATTGCTTTTTCCGCCTCTCAGAACAACGACAAGATAGGCGCCCTGTTCTTCTCGGACAGAATCGAGAAATTCATTCCCCCGCAGAAGGGACGCAAGCACATACTGCTGATAATACGCGAATTGCTCGATTTCCAGCCGGAAGGACGAGGCACCGACATCGGCGCCGCGCTGCGCTACTTCGCCGACGCCATGAAGAAACGCTGCACCACCTTCCTGATCAGCGACTTCATAGACAGCCACGACTATTCCAAGCCGCTGGCAATAGCGCGCAACCGCCACGACGTCATCGCGTTGCAGGTATACGACAAGCGCGATACCCAGATGCCCGACATCGGCCTGATGCGCGTTCTCGACCTCGAGACCGGCGCGTCGAGATGGATCGACACCTCGAGCAAAAGCGTGCGCACGGCCTACGGACGCTGGTGGTACGACCGCCAGCAGCAGATGGCCGAGACTCTGCGCAGCCGCCGCGTCGACTTCGCAAGCGTGGCTACCGACGAGGATTATGTACACTCCCTCATGGGACTGTTCAAAAACCGCGGCACACGATAAACTCGCACAGCATTTTGATATATGAATATAGCAAGACACATATTCGCGGCAGCACTACTGACCCTTGCGGCCGGCAGCGCGGACGCACAAAGCCTGAAAGTCACGGCCGAGCTTGACTCGGTTCTCATGACCCAAGGCTACCGCACTGATCTGCACGTGCGTGTGCTCGGGCCCGCTGACGCGCGCACCATCGACTGGCCCGAGGCCGGCGGACAGTTGGGCGGAATAGACGTCACAGCTGTCAGCCATAAATCGGAAGACCTGGGCAACGGACGCCGCGAGACCGTCTACACGATAACCCTGCAACCGTTCGACCCCGACACCGTCACGCTGCCTGCACTGCGAGTTGTCAGCGGGCGCGACACCGCCGCCAGCCGCGAGCTCGTGCTGAAAGTGCTTCCGGCCGAGCTGGACTCACTGAAAGATATTCACCCGATGGAGTCCACGGTGGCATACCCCCGCAAATGGTACGACTGGATTCCGCAGCCCATTACCGACTACTGGATGTGGATACTGCTCGGCCTCGGAGTCGTGGCAGCTGCCATAGCCGCATGGCTGTACTTCCGCCGCGGAGGCACCATGACAGTGCTGCGCAAACGCGCAATTCCACCCTACGAGCTGGCCATCAGCCGCCTGAACCGCCTGCGCGAGAAACGCCTCACCGAGACAGGTCAGGAAAAGGTGTACTATACCGAGCTGACCGACATCCTGCGCCAGTATCTCGACGGACGCTTCGGCATCAATGCCATGGAAATGAGCTCCACTGAGATTATGAACACGCTGCGCCACAACGAGGCGACCCGCCTGAGCGCCGACCGCATGAAGGCGGTGCTTGAGGTGGCCGACTTCGTGAAGTTCGCGCGCATGCGACCTCTGCCCGACGACAACGTCAAGGCTTACCAGTCGGCAATCGCGTTTGTAGAGGATACAAAGCCCGAACCCGAGCCGGAACCCGGCAGCGATGACAGCAAATCGCCATCGGCCGACAAAACAGCCGACAAAACAACTGAAAAAGCATAATCGTCATGCAGTTAGCCCATCCTCAATATCTCTGGCTTTTCGTACTGTATATTCCATTGATTATATGGTACCTGATGAAGCAGCGCAACGCACGGCCCTACATGGCTATGTCCACCACTATGCCGTTCGCCCGTCTGCCCCGTTCGTGGAAGCAGTATGTGCGCCATCTGCTGTTCGTATTGCGTCTTGCCGCCGTAGCATGCCTGATAATAGTGCTCGCCCGCCCGCAGATCAAGGACAACTGGCGCACCACCCGCACTGAGGGCACCGACATCATGATAGCCATGGACATATCGTCGTCGATGCTTGCCCGCGACTTCAAGCCCGACCGCCTCGAGGCGGCCAAGGCCGTGGCGTCGAAATTCGTAAGCGGACGCGAGAATGACAACATCGGCATTGTGATATTCGCAGGCGAGAGCCTTACCGGTGTGCCCATGACCGTGGACCGTTCGCAACTGCTGAGCTATATCAACTCCATAAGCATGAACATGCTTGAGGACGGCACAGCCATAGGCGACGGCATAGCCACCTCGCTCAACCGCCTGAAGGAGGGCAAAGCCAAAAGCAAGAGCATAATCCTGCTCACCGACGGCAGCAACAACACAGGCGTGGTGACGCCTCTCGACGCTACCCGCGTGGCTCAGGAACTCGGCGTCAAGATCTACACCATCGGCATAGGTACCAACGGCGAGGCCCCCTCGCCCATGCTCAACGAGTTCGGCCATATGGTCTTCGTGCCGCAGAAAGTTGTCATCGACGAGGCCACGCTGCGTACCGTAGCCGAAAGCACAGGCGGCAAGTACTTCCGCGCCACCGGCAACAAGGTGCTTCAGGAAATATTTGAAGAAATCGACGCCCTGGAAAAGACTCAGATGGACGTGCGCCACTTCTCGCATACCGAAGACAACTACATGATCTGGGCTTGGCTGGCGTTTGCGTTCTTTGCGCTGGAGCTTCTGCTCCGCTACACCGTGGTCCGCACTATGCCTTAAACGACTCCTCTCTAAATCCGTCCGTTCAATATGTTTGACTTTGCAAATCCACATCTGTTATATCTCCTGCTCACATGCGTGGGCGTAGGTGTGCTGTATGCGCTGGCACGCGCGTCGCGCCGGCGCAAGCTGCGCCGCTTCGGCCGTGCCGACGTCATAGCCTCGCTGATGCCGGAAGCCTCGCCTTACAAGCCTACGATAAAAATAGTGCTGGAAGTGCTGGCCCTTGCCGCACTCGTCATAGTGCTGGCACGTCCCCGCGCAGGACAGAAACAGCAGGAAGCGCGCGTCGACGGCATAGAGGTGATGATAGCGTTCGACGTCAGCAACTCCATGCTCGCATCCTCCAGCGACGACCCGCAGGGCATATCGCGCCTCGACCGTTCGCGCCTCGTGCTCGAGAAACTCATCGACAAGCTCCACAACGACAAGGTGGGTCTCATAATATTCGCAGGCGACGCCAAGACACAGCTGCCCATGACCACCGACTTCTACTCGGCAAAGATGTATCTCAACGAACTCCAGCCGGGCATGATAGCAAATCAGGGCACCGACATAGCCATGGCAATCAATATGGCCGTCGACGGCTTCTCGTCCGATGAAGACACCCGCAAGGCAATCATACTCATCACCGACAGCGAGGACCACGAAGGCGAGGCCATAGAAGCGGCAAAAATGGCTGCCGAAAACGGCATTCAGGTCGATGTGGTCGGCGTAGGCTCGGCCAAAGGCGCTCCCATCCCCGTGGCAGGCCGCCAGGGAGAATACATGACCGACGCGCAGGGCAACACCGTCACCACCACCATCAACGAGCAGCTTGCCAAACAGGTAGCTGAGGCCGGGGACGGCATCTACGTCAATGCCGCTTCCGGCTCCGCACTGGAGGACCTGCAAAAGAAGCTCGACACCCTGGAGACAAAGGAGTTCAAGCGTGTTAGCTACTCGGCCGGAGCCGAACAGTTCCCCACTTTCGCCTGGATAGCACTCATACTCATGGTTATTGACGTACTGGTGCTTGAGCGCAAGATCGGCTGGCTCACCAACATCAATTTCTTCACCAAAAAGGATAAGAAATGAAACGCATTCTTCTGACTCTGCTACTTTTGTCAGCGGTGCTCGGCTATGCCGCCGCGCAGACTTCCACGGCCATAACCAAGGAAGAGCGCAACGCCGTGCGCAAAGGCAACTCATACTACGAACAAGGCAACTTCGCCAAGGCGCTCGAGAATTACGAAGTCGCACTGAAGCTGAATCCCGGCTCCAATGTGGCGGCCTACGACAAGGCGCTCGCGCTGCTCAACATGGCGCCCGATGTGCCTAAGGACAGCGTGAACCGGCCGCGCCAGGAAGCCATGGAGCTGTTTGAGCGCGTGGGCAACAGCTGCCTCCACTCCGACAGCACGCTGGCCGAGAAGGCTTTCTATAACCTTGGCAACATGGCGTACAACGACGAGGATTACGCTCGCAGCATAGAACGCTACAAGCAGGCTCTCCGGATCAATCCCGACAATAACCGCACCCGCCAGAACCTACGCCTGGCCCAGCTCAAACAGAAAGAGCAGCAGAACCAGGACAAACAGGATCAGGACAAGCAGGATCAGCAGCAGCAACAGCAACAACAGCAGCAACAACAGCAACAGCAGCAGGAGCAACAGCAACAGCAACAACAGCAACAGCCAATGACTCAGAGTGCCGAGCAAATCCTGCAAGCCATGCAGAATAAAGAAAACGCCACGCGGCGCAAACAGAAAGAACCCGTTCAGCCGGGACGCTATTCAACAGACAAACCCTGGTAAAACGCCATGATGAAAAGCAAATCGCGCATACTACTGCTGATGGCTCTGACAGCCCTCAGCGTTATCGCAGCCGCAGCACAGGCAACATTCAAAGTGGTACCGCCCGGCAATGTGGTGGAAGGGCGAAAGTTCAGCCTCACTTTCCGTCTCACCAACGGCGAGGCCAACGCCCCGAAAGCGCCGCAGCTGGAAGGTTGCACTCTGCTGTATGGACCGTCGGTTTCGACCATGCAGAGCACGGAGATTGTGAACGGCCACATGAGTTCAACCTCCAGCATAGATTTCTCCTATATATACTCTGCCGACAAGGCCGGTACTGTCAAGGTTCCGGCTCTGACGGTTAATGCCGGCGGCAAAACGGTAAGCAGCAGCCCCATAAGCTTCAGCATCCTGCCTCCCGACCGCAACGCACAGTCATCACAGCCGGGAGGACGCCAGGGCGGAGGCAATCAAGCCGCACAGCCCGCACAGGCTTCGCACCGCATATCGCCCGACGACCTGCTCATACGCATCTCCTTCAACAAGACCCACGTCTACGAACAGGAGGCCGTCATAGCCACCATCAAGGTGTACACAACTACGGACATCACCTCGATAATGCCCAAGAAGCAGCCCGTATTCGAGGGATTCCTCTCCGAGGAGCTGCCGGTGACCCTCCACACTGAAACCGAACATTACAACGGACGCAACTACACCACCGCCGTACTGAAACGCTGCCTGCTGTATCCTCAGAAATCCGGACAGCTGACGGTGAACTCGGGTCAGTATGATGTGGTGGTACGCAGCTACGAGCCCGTCAACATGGGATTCTTCGTAACACACCGCCCGGTGGAGCAGACCGTAACGACACGCAGCAACAGCGCGAAGCTCACCGTCGAGGCTCTGCCCGAACCGCGTCCTGCAGGCTTTGACGGCGCCGTAGGACGCTTCACCGTCGACACGGAACTGAAGCCCGAACTGCTGCGCACCAACGAGGCCGCCACCTATTCCTATATAGTAAAAGGCACAGGCAACATCAAGTTCCTAAAGGCACCCGACATAGAGTTCCCGGCCGGAATGGACCGCTACACTCCGAAGACCGACATACAGGCCTCCGTCAGCGGCGCCGACATGACCGGCACTTTCCGCGTCGACTACACCATCGTGCCTCAGGAGCCGGGAAAAATGACGATTCCCGGAAAAGACTTCGTTTACTTCGACCCCTCCACAAAAAAATACGAGACACTCACTACGCGTTCCTACGACGTCAATGTAGCCCGCGGCGCCGCGACATCCGTCAGCGCCGTCGAGCAGAAAGCCATAGACAACACCATCACCGACATCCGCCACATACACACCTCTCCCGCCGTAGTAACCGCGCCGGGCATGGTATTCCGTTCCGGCTGGTACTGGGGGGCATATGCCCTGGTTGTCGTGTCGCTTGCAGCTGCCGTTCTGGGCTACCGGCGTACGCTCCGCCTGCGGGCCGACGTAGGAGGCCGGCGACTGGCCCGTGCCAGCCGTGTGGCCACAAAGCGCCTGAAGGCCGCACGCTCATACATGCGCGAAGGCAAGAACGACGAGTTCTATCAGGAACTGGCACGCGCGCTGTGGGGCTACGTCAGCGACAAGCTCGGCATCGCTCCGTCGCAGCTGCTGCGCGACAACATCTCCGCACGGCTGCATGAGTATGGCGCCGACGAGGAAGCCACCCGCAGTGTCATCGACGTACTCGACGAATGCGAGCAGGCCCGCTTCACCCCCGACCACTCCGCCGACGAAGTATCGGCACTGTACGAACGCGCCACATCGGCCATCAACCAACTCGAAGGTGTAAAACGCAAGAAAGCATGAAAAAGATACTAAGCATACTGGTCTCGGCAGTCATCGGCATAGGCAGTGCAGGTGCGGCGTCCTTAGCACAGCAGGCCGATTCGGCCTACATGGCGGAGCAATACACCGAAGCCGCCGCACTCTATGAGCGTTCCATCGCCGAAGAAGCTCCCGCCGCCGACACATACTACAACCTCGGCAACGCCTATTGGCGCCAGGGTCAGGCCGGCAACGCCATCATAAGCTACGAGCGCGCGCTGCGCCTCGATCCGTCGCATCAGGACGCACGTACCAACCTTGCTTTCGTGCGCACCAAAATTCAGGACCTGCCCGAGGACGACAGCGCCTTCCTGAGCAATCTGCACACACGCATCACCTCGTGGATGACACCCAACGGCTGGGCATGGACAGCCTTCATTCTGTTTCTGGCGGTAGTCGGCATGGCCGCGCTCTACATCTTCTCTACCGGCATTTACGTGCGCAAGACGGGATTCTTCGGAGGAATGGCTCTGCTGTGTCTGTGCGTCTACGCCATAGTCGTCGCCGCGCAGACGGCCTCCGCGCCCTCGCGCCATGACGAAGCCGTTGTCACGGTGCCCACCACCCTGCTCAGTTCCACGCCCAAGGCCGGACAGAGCGCCAAAGACAAAGTCGTGGCAATACACGAAGGCACCAAGGTTCAGATAGTGGACAGCGTATCGGCCCCCGGACCTGACGGAGCAGAGATGTGGTACGACGTCAAGATCAACAACAGCACCCAGGCATGGCTTCACGCAAAAGACGTGAGACGCATCTGAACCGGCTCGTGTGTTTTAAAACATATAATTTTTTTATGGTCTTTTGAAAAAAAGATAATAACTTTACCAACATAAAAAACAACTACAACCCAATAAACTCTTAGCACTATGCCCAAGACAATCACCTTCAATGAACTGCGCCGCCTCAAGGACAGTTTGCCCGACGGATCGATGCACAAGATAGCCGACCAGCTCAACACAACAGTTCAGACCGTCCGCAACTACTTCGGCGGCGTAAACTATGATTTCGGCAAAAACCTCGGAGTACACATCGAGCCCGGACCCGACGGCGGCATCGTTGTCCTCGACGACCCCACCATCTACGACATGGCCATCGCCATCCTTAAAGAACAGGAAAAATAAACGGAACGGCAGGCTGACTCACGCACTGCGCAGTCCCGGCATGCCGCACATATGGAGAGAGTGACGACGGCCTCTTACCGGCGTTTACTCTCTCTCTTGATATAAGAGCGTTTATCCACCATCCACATCCAGCCACAATGACACGCTACATCACTGTCGCTATCCACACCTTCGACCGCGCCCTCTCCCTGCGGTCGATGCTTGAAGCCGAAGGTATAGAAGTAATGCTGCAAAACGTCAACCTTACTGACCCTGCGGTAGCGTCGGGTGTGCGCGTACGCATCCCTGAGTCCGACCTCCCGCTGGCATTGCGCATCATCGAGAACGCCGATGTGTTCAGTTCGGCCGACGCGGCGAAGTGCGAAGAGACACACTCCATACTCGTGCCCGTCGACTTCAGCGAC
This sequence comes from uncultured Muribaculaceae bacterium, assembly GCA_948665475.1. Taxonomy (GTDB): domain Bacteria; phylum Bacteroidota; class Bacteroidia; order Bacteroidales; family Muribaculaceae; genus CAG-873. The sequence goes on from CAPNHY010000014.1 coordinate 27,555, forward strand.
TACTCCATGCAGGCCGCCGTCATTGCGGGACATATGGCGGCACAGCACAACGCGTCGCTGCGGCTGCTGCACTCATATATCGACCCCTACGTGGCCGCCAACATGCAGCTCAGCGACAACCTCACCTACGAGATAGCCGACGCCGACAGCCGTGAACGCCTTGAGACAACGGCAAGCCAGCAGATGCAGAAATTCACGGCTGCGCTTACCTCGGCCCTGCGCGACGCGGGAGTACCTCCGATCAAATACTCCACCAAAATAGTAGAAGGCGTGCCCGAGGACGTCATAGTGGAATACGGACGCATTAACCCTCCCCTGATGGTGGTGATGGGCACAAGGGCCAGCGAGCGCAAGGAACGAGAGCTCATCGGCAGCGTCAGCGCCGAAGTACTCGACGCCGGACGCTTCAGCGTACTCACTGTGCCGGAACCGATGGAAATCCACGGTCGCCTTGATGTGCGCCGTGTGCTTTTCTTCTGCAATCTCGAGCAACAGGATATACTGGCGATAGACAGCTTTTCGCGCCTGATGCAGCCGGCCGACGGCACAGAAGTGTACATTGTGCGTATGCCCCCGAGGCGACGCTTCGCCAAAAGTGCCTCGGCCACCTCGTCGGCTCCGCTTCTGGCCTACTGCCGCGAGCACTATCCGTCGTGGACATTCTCTTTCACAGAAACCAACGCCGACGACATAGCAGCCTCCATCAGCCAGCTGCACGCCGACACCAGGTTCGACCTGATAGTGGTGCCCAACCGGCGCAAAAGTCTCCTTGGCAGAGTCTTCAGCCCCGGCCTCGCCAACACGATACTCTTTCGCGCAGATTTACCCATGCTCGTCATCCCGGTCTGACACATGCAATACATCAGCACTGCGACTCCATCCCTGCGCACCGGTCTCACCAACGCCATAGTGCATCCGGTGGCGCCTGACGGCGGCATATACATGCCGGCGTCGCTGCCGGTGGTGCCGCGCGCCTTCTTCAATAATATCGACCAGCTGAGACCGGCCGACATCGCCTATGTGGTGGCGAACACACTGTTCGGCAACGACGTAGACGGCGCCGTTCTGAAACGCATCACGGCCGAGAGTTGCAGCTACCGCATGCCCGTACGACGTATTGCCGACAGGCTATACGTCATGGAACTCTTCCACGGACCGTCGCTGTCTTTCAAGGATTTCGGCACAAGATTTCTTGCTCGCCTGTACCGGCATCTGGCATCACAGAGCGCAGTGCGGCACATCAATGTACTCGTCGCCACCACCGGCAACAGCGGAAGCGCCATCGCCGACGCATTCCGCGGACTGGACGGAGTAGACGTATTCATTCTATATCCACACGGGAGCCTCACCAGAATGCAGGAAGCGCAGTTCGCTACCCTCGGAGGCAACACCCACCCGCTGGAAGTACACGGCACGATAGATGACTGCAACCGGCTCGTGGACGCCGCGCTCGTCGACCGGCAGCTCAACGCCGAACTGCATCTCGCCAGCGCCAATTCGCTCAATCTCGGGCGCGTGCTCCCGCAGGTCACCTACTTCTTCGAGGCATGCGCACGTCTGCAGAGCGCAGGTCTTGACCCGTCGGCCACAGACTTCGCGATGCCATGCGGCAATCTCAGCAACGTCACGGCCGCTGCCATAGCCAAGCGTATGGGCGCGCCGATAGGCGGCATCACGGGCGCATGCCGCCCCGGTGCCTTCGCCGACCTGGCCGCCGGAGGCGTATTCCCGGCCTTCGACATTTCCGACTCATATCCGGCCAATATGCCGCGCCTGGGATGCCTCTACGGCGGCGACGCCGACGCATTGCGGCGCGACATCCGCGCCGAAGTCTTCACGGAGGAGCAGCAGGAGGATGCTGTCCGGGAAGTCCTCGACCGCACGGGCTATATCGCCGAACCGCGTTCAGCATCAGCTATACTGAGCCTTATGCGCCGACCCGACAGCCGCCGCCCGGGCATAGCTATGGTGAACACCCATCCCGCCAAGTTCCTGGACAAGATGACCGAAATCACGGCCCGCGCCATCGAGCTGCCCCTGCAACTGAACAGAGCGATGGGTGCGGTTGTTCGTAAAGAACGAATATACCCTACTCTGCCAGCACTGCGCAAAATTCTTCTTAAGCATAACCTAATTTAAACCTATACAACCAACCTTACGTTTCAACATGGCAAACAAACGTTCCACAAAGAAACAGATACGAACCCTCTGCGGCGCACTCGCCGGAGAACTCCTCACGGCGTCTGCATATATCGACGGAATCGACACTGAAAAAGTGGCTGAACTCGTCACACGCATCGCCCGCCTTCAGGTCAAAGGACTGTCGATGTGCAACTTCTCCTTTGACAAGAGTCCGGCCGACTTCCCGGACACGCAGGCCTACCACAAGGCGCTTGCGGCCTACAACAAGCTCGCATTCCGCCGTCTGCACGACGCGCTGAACGACGAGACCGCCGCCATCCTCAAAGAGATGAACGCCGTCGTGAAGTAAGGCTGCGGCCCTATACTGTCCAAAACACTATCGACATGACTGTCGGGGTTTCAATTTAGAAGCTCCGTAAGTCTTTAAGCCCCATTCATCCGACACTAAATATGATATTTTCCAAACTGCTGCTTCGCCTTATGGGCTGGAAAGTAAGCGTGACAGTACCCAATATTCCGCAATGCATCATATGCGTGGCGCCACACACAAGCAACGAGGATTTCATCCTTTGCGAACTGGCTATACGCAGTGTAGGACGCCATTCCGGATTCCTGATGAAAAAAAGTTGGTTTTTTTGGCCTTTAGGCCCGATATTCCGCGCGATGGGAGGTGTTCCCGTAGACCGCAGCCACGGCGCGCCCTCGCTTACAGACGCGCTGGTACACCGCTTCCAGACCACCTCGCGTCTTGTCATAGCCATAACGCCGGAAGGCACCCGTAGCCGCAACCCGAACTGGCACACCGGTTTCCTGCGCATAGCCACCGAGGCACACGTGCCGGTGATGCTCGCCGTAGTAGACTTCAAGACAAAACACATCTTCATGCACGAGCAGTTCCATCCAACAGGCGACATAGATGCCGACATGCGGTACATCAAGAAATATTACACACCATATGAGGGTAAATACCCTGAGAAATTCACCACGGGAGATGAGTGACACACTGAGAATCACGGCTTGCCCGCTGGAAGTGTCGCCGGGCGACATCCGGGCCAACCTCAACGCCGCCGAAACCGCCATGCAGGCAGCGGCGACATTCAGGCCCGACATCGTAGTGTTTCCCGAACTGATGAACAGCGGATTCGTCAGCAGCGCTGATGCAATGCGCAGTCTGGCCGAAAGAGCCGACGGCCTCACGATGCAGACCGTGCGCCGCATGGCCGGCGAACACGACTGCGCTATAGCCGGAAGCTACGATGCACTGGCCGAGGACGGCAGTTGCCGCAACCGTGCGTTTTTCGTCGAGCCGGACGGCCGCACCACACTCTACGACAAGAGACACCTGTTCTCGCTCAGCAAAGAGGCGCATATATTCAGACGCGGCGACAAAGCCACGCCGGTTGCGGAATTCCGAGGCTGGAAAGTTGCCCTCAATGTGTGCTACGACCTGCGTTTTCCGGTGTGGATGCGCAATACCGGTTACGCCTACGACATCATGCTGCTGCCCGCCAACTGGCCTGCTGCGCGGGCCTACGCCCTGGAACATCTGCTGATAGCGCGCGCCATCGAGAACCAGGCGCCAATAGTGTGCGCCAACCTTGCCGGAAGCGACCGCTTCGGCACCTATGACGGATGCACCTTCGCATTCGACCATACCGGGCAACCGGCATTCCTGCCGGGGACCTTTACAGCCGACTTCTCATTACAGGCCATACGCGAGGCGCGCGACTACATGCCGTGCATGCGCGACGCCGACGACTTCACAATCCGCCTCTGAACCCGGTCTACCGATAAGGCGTGAGATCCACGTCCTGCTGCATACGCTGCTGCTTGCCCATTGCGCTGACGTCTATGTGATCCACAATCTCCACGTCACAGTCAACCAGATCGCCAAAGGCATCGCGCATATCTTCAATCATCAGCTGACGGTCAGCCTCGGTATAGCGGTCGTTCACCACAAGTCTTTTTATGAGTTTTCCGGGCTCAGGCTGCCAGTACTGACGATTCAGGACATTTGCCAGCGATTCGTCGCGCGTACTGAACATACACGGCAGGAGAGTGCCGTTCTTTGTCACCAGGAAGTCGGTCGAGCGTCCGAGCACGTTCAGAACACGGCCGTCACCGTCTACCTCCACGAAATCGCGCGTGGCATATCTTATCAGCGGCATGGTTCGGTTCACGATGCTTGTGGCTACAATCTCACACACCCGGTTGCCATCGGCCGTACGTTCGCCACTGTCCCTCAGCTCCACATAGCCGAAATTCTGATAAAAGCGGAACGGTTCGAGCCCATCGGCCGATGCAAAGCACGCAATTTCATTATGCCCGTACAGATCGATAATTTTCGCTGAAGGGAAAACCTTCATTACCATCTGCTTGTCCTCCCTGCAGAACGATTCGCTGCTAGCAACAATACCCTTGATTTCTATCGGCGACACGCCATAGCGGTCGCGTATAAGCCTGGCGAAAATGGTTACCGTAGTTGGGTAGACATGCAGGCAATTAATACGCAGGCGTTTCATCTCGGCAATATATGCTTCAAAATTGCCGGGATTGAGGGCATATGGAGAAAACACATAATGATGGTTGCCCACCGGTTGCATGAATGTGCCTTCAGGCGTGGGACGACGCAGCGATGCAATGCGCAAATTCTTGCCTATGGAATTGAACAGGTGGTGAACAATCAGATCCTTTTCAATAAAAAGCCGCGGGGAATAAAACACATCAAGGGGAGTACCCGTAGAGCCGGCCGTACGTTTGTGGAAGCGGAGAAAGGAGGGCACACGGCGCGACACCAGGCCATCGGTCTTACCCTTAATATCGGCTTTGCTTATTATCGGAAACTTAATGATATCGAAACCGCCCTCAAGATAGCGGCCATAATCTTTATAATAAGGCACATCGCGGATAGCACGGCGCACAGCCTGCTCCAGAAGTTCCGGGCGGAATTCATCGAGAAGCACCCGAGTCTTACTGCCATTGCCTGGAAAATGAGCCAGTACTCTCCTTACGTTCTCTACCTTGATTAATTTCATATCCGGTTTATAGATTCCTGATTATCTGCATAAACTTGTCCCTGATATTCTCCGGGAAAAATTCTTCTGAACGCCTACGGCATTCCATGCCATGACGGAAGATTTCCGGACGATTTTCAATATAATAGCTCATGGCCCGGAAAAGTGCATCACTGTCGCGTGGCTCCACAAGTATCCCGTTGACACCTGATTCTACAATCTCCGGAATACCACCTACACGGGTCGCAATCACCGGCATACCGTAAGTCATAGCCTCAAGCAGAGTCATCGGCAGAGCCTCGTTGTAGGACGGAAGTACCGACACATGACTCTCGATGAGCAAATGATCCTTTGTTTCACCGTCGACCCAGCCACGCAATTCCACGATATCGGCCACACCGAGGCGGTCGATAGCACAACGCACCACATCCTCGTTGTTCCGGCCACACAGAAGTACACGTGCACGGCCACGAAAATAGTCGGCATGTCCTGCAACTACATCTACGAGGTCGAAAACACCTTTTTCCTTGACAAAAAGGCCCATAAACACGAATGTCAGCGCTCCTTCGCAACTTCTGGAGGGGACTCCGCGTCGAACTGCCGGAGTATCGATAATATTGCCGAGCACCCTAGTGTTGTCAAGGCCGAATGTATCGTCAATATACCTTTTCCACTGTCGGGTGAGAAACACAGTGCGGTCACATCTCCCCAATACTGACCGGATGGCATCTACTCCTTTTTTGGCCACAAATATGCGGAATTCGCCACTGTGTATATGGAATACGACCTTGAATCCAAGTAGTTTTCCTAAACGGATAATCATCGCCTTGCGTTGCCAAGACTTACCCGAAGCGCCGTGTATATCGAGTATGCGGTAGCCATGAAGCCTTGCCCATGGTAACACAGCCAGCGTACGGGCAAAATTGATTAGTCCGGGAAAAGTCCCCTTCACGCTGTTTGTAGCCAGCATGTGGAACTCCTGAAGATTATTGCGGTAACCATTGAGTACTGATGAAATTCCTCCACGGTTGTCAAGATGAGGTCCTATAAAGAGCACACGGCGCAGAATCTGATTATCGGAAGCGGTAATATCGTCCATAGGGTACTGCAAAAGTAAATAAAAAAAAAGATATACGCAAATAGCGCCTCCATACAGCAAAGCGGAACCGGCACCGAAATGCCGATTCCGCCTATGTGTCAGCTGGTGTGGATTAGTCCTCGTTGAGGTTGACGCGCTTGAAAGCGACAGCCACGAGACCCTTCTGGGTCTGCTCGAGGTACTGGCCTACGGTGAGCTTGCTGTCCTGAACATATTCCTGCTCCATGAGACAGCTCTCCTTGAAGAACTTGTTCAGACGGCCGTTGGCGATGTTCTGAATCATTGCCTCGGGGAGGTTGGCAGCCTTTGCCTCGGCTGTCTCGCTCATGATCTTGCGGGCCTTCTCGGCGTCCTCGGCTGTGATCCAGCCCTTGGTGATGTTGCTCTCGATGTGGTCCTCGGAGTCGAAGTGGTTGGGGTTGAGACCGGCCTTCTTGAGGGCAGCCTCAACAGCCTTGCGGATCTGCTCCTGCTTGGTCTTCTCGACAGCCACGGCGATTTCCTGGTCGATTGTGGCCTGGGGCACGTCGTTGCGGCTGCAAGCCACGGGGTTCATGGATGCGATCTGCATGCACACTTCGCGGCCCACCTGTGCGTCAACACCGGGGAGATTGAAGCCCACGATGGCGGCGAGCTTGTTGTTGAAGTGGTTGTAGGCGGCGGTGGAGGGAGCCTCCACAATCTCGTAGGCACCGATTTCGGTCTTCTCGCCGGTTTTGCCGGACTCCTCGGTCACGAGGTCGGCGACGGTGAGGCCGTCAACGGTGAGGGCCTTGAGCTCGTCGACAGTCTTGCAGCGATTGGCTACAGCGAGGTCGAGAAGCTTTTTGGCGAGGCTTACGAAACCTTCGTTCTTGGCTACGAAGTCTGTCTCGCAGTTGAGAGCGAGGATAGCGGCAAAGTCGCCTTCGTTCTTGGAGAGCACGCAGCCTTCGGCAGCGGTGCGGTCCTCGCGCTTGGCAGCGACGGCCTGACCTTTCTTGCGAAGGATTTCAACGGCTTTTTCGATGTCGCCGTCGGTCTCGGCGAGGGCTTTTTTGCAGTCCATCAGGCCGGCGCTGGTAAGGTGGCGCAGCTTGGTGATTTCTGCCATTGTGATTGCCATATGTAATGCTGTTTTAGGGTTGTTTATCTTGCTTGAAAAATGTCCTGCATATATCAGTTGAGTTTTCAACCCGGTGTCGCGGGATGCGCGGCACTGAATTGAAAACTCAATACCTTATTACGCGATTATTCTGCGGCTTCCTCTGCTGCGGGAGCTTCAGCGGCCTCCTCGGCGGGAGCAGCAGCTGCTTCGGGCTCGGCGTCGGCGCGGCGCACACGGCGGCGTTCGCGGCGGGGAGCTTTTTCGGCTGCGTCCTTCTCGGCGTCCTTGTCGGTGTCTACCTTCTCGACCTTGCGCTCCTCAAGGCCTTCGGCCATTGCGGAAGTGATGGTGTCGAGCACGAGTTCGATGCTCTTGCTGGCATCATCGTTGCAGGGGATAACGAAGTCAACGCCGTTGGGGTCGCTGTTGGTGTCGACCATAGCGAACACGGGGATACCGAGACGGTTGGCCTCCGCAACGGCGATGTGCTCCTTGAGCACGTCGACAACGAACAGTGCGCTGGGCAGACGGTTGAGGTCGGCGATGGAGCCGAGGGTCTTCTCGAGCTTGGCACGCTGGCGGGAGATCTGAAGACGCTCACGCTTGGAGAGGTTGTCGAATGTTCCGTCCTTGGTCATGCGGTCGATGGTGGTCATCTTCTTCACGGCCTTGCGGATGGTGGGGAAGTTTGTGAGCATACCGCCGGGCCAGCGCTCGATGACGTAAGGCATGTTGATGGCCGATGCCTTGTCGGCGAGAACTTGCTTGGCCTGCTTCTTGGTTGCTACGAAGAGCACCTTCTTGCCCTGCTTGGCGATATTCTTGAGTGCGGCGGCAGCCTCGTCGAGCTTGGCGGCCGTCTTATAGAGGTCGATGATGTGGATACCGTTGCGCTCCATGAAGATGTAAGGAGCCATGGCGGGATTCCATTTGCGTTTGAGGTGGCCGAAATGGCATCCTGCCTCGAGGAGTTGGTCAAAAGTGGGTGTTGCCATACTTTTAATTGTAGTTTGTTTACGTTCTTGTGGGATAAGCAAGCGTGCGGTAGGGAACGTGTCCATCCACGCGCTTTAGATACTAAACACTGATATGCGGTGCGGATTGCTGTCAGGCGCGTGCGCCTTGCAGAATCTTTAACGCTTGCTGAACTGGAAGTGACGGCGTGCCTTGGGCTGACCGGGCTTTTTACGCTCGACGGCGCGTGCGTCGCGGGTCATGAAGCCTGCCTTGCGGAGAACGGCCTTGTCGTCGGGATTGATTTTCACCAGAGCGCGGGCGATAGCGAGACGCAGAGCCTCGGCCTGGCCTTTGAAGCCACCGCCGTCGAGGTTGACGTGGATGTCGTACTTCTCGGCTGCTTCGAGTGTGTTCAGGGGCTGCTTTACGACAAACTGAAGAATCGGAGAGGGGAAGTAAACTTCGAGGGGGCGCTTGTTGATAGTGATGACGCCGTTACCTTCCTTGAGGATAACGCGTGCGACGGCGGCCTTACGACGGCCTACTGCATTTATATTTTCCATGCTTGCGATTATTTCAGAGTGTTAACATCAACAACGACGGGGTTCTGAGCTGCATGAGGATGCTCGGGGCCGTTGTACACGTGCATGTTCTCGATGAGGCGGCGGCCCAGACGGTTCTTGGGCAGCATGCCCTTCATCACGCGGATGAACAGGGGGTTCATGCCGGGCTTCACATGCTTGTTGAAGCTCTTCTTGATGAGCACCTCGGGAGTGAGCTCGCGCTGACCGCCGGGATAGCCGGTGTAGTTGAGATAGATACGGTCGGTCATCTTTTTACCGGTGAGGCGTACCTTCTCGGCGTTGATGATGATAACATTGTCGCCGCACTCCACGTTGGGGGAGTAGCTGGGCTTGTTCTTGCCACGGAGCAGCAGGGCGACTTTCGAGCACAGACGGCCAAGGGGCTGGTCGGTTGCGTCAATCACCACCCACTGGTGTTCTACGCTCTGTGCGTTCGGTGAAAGAGTTTTGTAGCTTAAAGTATCCACTTTAGTAATTGCTTGATTGATTGTTAACTATACATGCGGATTTCGGAGCGCTGCTCGGCCAAAAGCACATCGCCCGACTGCCGCTGAAACGTTAATTGGACATAATCGGCCTGCAAAGGTACGATTTTTTATTCAAACCGCAATGCATCACCGCATTTTTCTTCAAAAAAATTTCGGCGCGGCAATTGCAATGCGCGAGGGGACAAGGCTATAACGCCTGCGGCACACACCTCTCGGGAAGCATGTGCCGCAGAAAGACGGAGCCTGGCTCCTCAGTTCAGGACTACGCCCTGAAACGCCGGGAGGGGCGAAGCATAGACACGGGCGAACTGACGCAGACGGCGCAGAGTTGACTCTCGCGGACCGCCTTTGGCGTTACATGGTATTGAAGCAGGAGTGAATGGCGCACTGACGCCGGGAGTAGAGTTTTTACCCATAGGCAATATTGATGAATGGTTAGAAGTGCTATCAGTTTTATAACGCCGGAACCGCCGCTTTATTGCGTCGAAATGTTAAATAAACGAATCTATCTTGCAAAACCGTCGAAAATTTTGTACTTTTGCATTCGTAATAGGTACAAGAGGGGGCCGACCAGTTCCCGGCCAAGTATAAATCAATAATCATTATTCACTTTTTAATTCCAGATTACGCCTATAGCACACAACTACGCTTAACTTTTTAAACAGATTAGAATGCTATCAATGAAGACGTTGACCGACGATACGCTGGTCGCTTCTTATGTACAGGGCAACAACGAGGCTTTTGACGAACTACTTGCACGCCACCAGGTGCGCATCTACAACTATATACTGATGATGGTAAAGAGCGAGGATGTGGCCAACGACATCTTCCAGGACACCTTTGTGAAAGTGGTGACGACACTGAAGCAGGGGCGCTACACCGACACCGGACGCTTTGCCGCCTGGCTCACACGCATCGCCCGCAACCTCGTCATCGACTTTTTCCGTCAGGAGAAGAGCCTCGGCAAACTGTCGACCGACGACAGCGACATCGACATTCTCAACCGCCGCGAACTGAGCGACGGCACGATAGAGGACGAAATGATCGACCTGCAGATACAGGATGACGTGCGCGCGCTATTGCGCCGCCTGCCCGACAATCAGCGACGCGTCATCGTCATGCGCTACTACAAGAACCTCTCGTTCAAGGAGATCGCTTCAGCCACGGGCGTGAGCATCAACACGGCTCTGGGCCGTATGCGTTACGCCATCCTCAACATGCGGCGCATGGCCGCGGAACATAACATAGAGCTTACGCGGTGAACAGCCTCAAAGGCAAACCACAATGGAACAATTCACGGAATTCATAACCCAGGCCGCCGAGCTGCTGTGCGGATATCCGCTGTTCATACTGCTCATAGGCGGCGGCCTGTATCTTTTCATCAGTTCCGGCATGGTGTCGCTGAGGCGGCTGCCGGCGGCCGTGCGCGAGCTGCGGCGAGGCAACGACAGCACCCGCGGACAGATCTCATCGGTGCAGGCGCTCGCCTCCACCATAGGAGCCACCGTGGGACTCGGCAGCATAGCCGGCGTAGCCATCGCGCTTGTGCTGGGCGGCCCCGGAGCCATCTTCTGGATGTGGGTCAGCGCCATAGTTGGCATGAGCACCAAGTACCACGAAGGAGTGCTGACAACCATGTATAAGGGCACCGACGACCGCGGCATACCCCAGGGAGGCACCATGCACATCATCGAGCGCGGACTCGGCCGTTCGTGGAAGCCCCTGGCGCGCTTCTTCGCCATCGCCGGCATGTTCGGCACGCTGTGTATCATGAACGCCAACCAGCTGACGGAAGCCTTCATGAGCACGTTCACCACTCCCGACGGCATAGCGGCCAACGGCCTGCTGAGCAACGTGGGCGACATCCTCGGTATCAGCAACGCGCAGACCTACAAACTGCTGTTCGGCTGCGCCGTGTGCGCCGTTGTGTCGCTGGTGATATTCGGCGGCATCACCCGCATAGCCAACGTAGCTTCCATCCTTGTGCCGTTCATGGTGGGACTATACTTCATAGCCGTGCTGTACATCATCATCAGCAACATCCACGGCGTGCCGGCCGTCATAGGCCGCATCTTCAGCGAGGCATTCAGCCTGCGGGCCGGATTCGGCGCCTTTATCGGCATAGCCATAATCGGCGCGCGACGCGCGGCACTCGTCAACGACGCCGGCATCGGCACCGCCACCCTCATGCACGGAGCGTCGCGCAACGAGACGCCTGTGCGCGAAGGCCTCATCGCCATGCTCGGGCCGAGCATCGACAGCGGCCTCGTGTGCACGCTTACAGCCATTGCCATACTGCTGTGCGGCGATGTCGACGTGCAGGGCGTGCAGGGCCTACAGGTGGCAGTGGGTGCTTTCAGCCGCGGCATACCCGGCGGTGAGTACATACTGATGCTGATAGTGGCCTGCTTCGCCCTGTCGTCGATGTTCAGCTATTCCTTCTACGGGAGTACGTGCGCGAGCTATCTTTTCGGCAGTCGCAGCGCCCGCTGGTACAAGCTCTTCTTCGTGCTGTCCATGATAGTCTTCGCAATGATTCCGCTTGAGGCCGCCGTGGGCGTATGCGACCTTTTCTACGCCCTTATGGCATTTGCAACCATGACTACAGTCCTCTACCTCAGTCCCAAGGTACGCGAGGCCACCCGGCAATATTTCAAGAAGAAATAAATTTCTCAGATTATGCTCGATTATATCGTCTGGAACGTCAATCCCGAGTTGATTACCTGGCCTGTCACCATACGGTGGTACGGACTTATGTTCGCTATCGGCTTCTGGCTCGGCTTCAATGTAGTGGCCCGTATGTTCAAGCGCGAGGGCGCACCCGAGCGCTGGATGGGCTCGCTGCTGATATATGTGGCGGTAGCCACCGTAGTGGGGGCGCGCTTAGGCCATGTGTTCTTCTACCAGTGGGACTACTACTCGCAGCACCCCCTGAAAATCCTCGCCACCTGGGAGGGCGGACTCGCAAGCCACGGAGGAGCCATCGGCATCATCATAGCCATAATACTCTACAGTATTTTCGTGACTAAGCGTAATCCGCTGTGGACGTTCGACCGCCTGACGGTTGCCATAGCCATGGTGGGCGGCCTCATACGCATAGGCAACCTCATGAACAGCGAGATTTTCGGCCACGCCACCAGTCTGCCGTGGGGATTCATGTTTCCGCGCTCGGCCGAGTGGCATGCTTTCTATGAGGGCGTGCCGTGCCATCCGACGCAACTGTACGAGGCGTTCACTTACTTCGCGCTGTTCGGCCTCATGATGTGGATGTACTGGAAGCGCAACGCCGGCGAGCGTCTCGGCCTCCTGTTCGGCACATTCCTGACAGGTGTTTTCGGCGCACGCTTCCTTATTGAGTTCATCAAGAATCCGCAGGTTGCCTTCGAGGTGGGCATGACTCTGAACATGGGACAACTGCTGAGCATCCCGTTTGTCGTGCTCGGAATAGTCCTCATTGCCGTGGCGCTGAAGCGCCCGCGCGTACACATAGCCTACCCCGACCGCTGGGCGCCGGAGACACACAAAAAATCCTGACATCCGGGAGCCTCACATAGACTCCCCTTCCGGCATAAAGAAGTATTTCACTTTCACAGAATAGCGGCGGACAATACGCCGCATCGACTCCATGGCGCCGTCGTACTGCAACTGCACGTTGCTCATCGACGGCGTCTCATAGTATGCCGGACCGTTCTCGACTATCTCGACAGGGTGCATGAGCCGCAGACCCTGCTCGGCAGCGATCAGCTCCGCTTTCGTGCGGGCAGCTTCAAGTGCGGCTTTAAGACCCATACGGTTGTAATCGGCCATAGCGGTATTGTCGATGCGGCTGAGGCTGAAACTGCTGACTCCGGGCACTGATATTTCAGAGGCTATGGCTTCCAGCCGGTCAAAGCTGTCCAGGACCACGTTGATTCTCTTAGCCATAAGGAGCGACTTCGAACGCGCCGGGTCAAGGCTGTTGCCCACGTCGCCCAAAGTGATCGCCGAATCGGCCACTCCTTCGGCATACAGTATCTTTCTGACGTTTTTCTCAATGTCGGCGAGGCGCACAAGCGAGCTGTCGCCGTCGGCATTATGGCGGTAATATTCCTGAAGGCCAATTTCGACACTGATTCTGTCAGGGACAATGTTGACGGTCGCCACTCCGTTTACCTCGATGACGCCAGGCTGTGCTGCCGCGGAGGCGCACAGAGCAATTGCAGCAATCGCCGCAATAATAATTCTTTTCATGTAGTTTTTCAGAGGTCTTTATATGCGGACGCGATGCAAAATTCCACAAAGGAAATTGCACCGCGCCCTGTCAGTTCGGTTTATATCGGCGAGCCTTTCAGACGAGGTTTACAAGGAATTCCTTCTCGTCATCGGGATCGGGATTGATTTCGATTTTGCCTTCGCGGGCAAGCCAGCCGAGAGCCGCGAACACCTCTTTATCTTTCAGCTTGGTGATTTTTTTAAGCTGCTTGATGCCGAGCACGTCTGCGGTGTTGAGGGCGGTCCATACGGTGCCTGCGTTTGTTCCGATTGTTTCAGTGTTCATTTTAGTCCTTTATTTTGTTAGACAATTATATATTTTCGCTGAATTTTGGCATCCAATCTGCCACAAAAGTAAGCATTTTATTATAGATTGCCAACTATTTGATAACCTTTTTTAATTAAAAAAGTTCACAGAACAATCATCACTCATGCCGATAGATACGTATAACATCTGAGTATCAATAAGTTCAATTGGCGCAGATGAGTCTCGGCACGAGGCGCCACGACCGGTAATCCACCCCCATCATGCGTACGATTTTGTGCCAGACGGCATCGCCTGAGCCGCGCAGAAGCATGGAAGCATCGGCCGAAGCGTCGGTAAGGGCCCATGCTCCGGCGGCGATTTCCCCCTCAAGCTGATGCGTGTCCCAGCCGCAGTAGCCTACGAAAAAGCGTACGCTACCCTCGATGTCGTAACCGGAATTGATGTATTCTATCACGGCGTCGAAGTCGCCACCCACATACATGCCGGGCATATAGGGACGCGCGCCGGGAATTATCTCCGATCCAAGCGTATGGATGAAGAACGCACGATCCTGCGCAAGCGGTCCGCCGCAATAGACGGGTACGTCGCGGAGCACGGCAACGTCGTCGAGCACCTCGTCGAGCATGCTGTGCGACTTTCGGTTGAGCACCACGCCCATCGCTCCGCCGCCGGGTTCGTAATCGAGCAGCGACACCACCGAATGGCTGAAAATGCCCTCCTCCATGAACGGCTCGGCCACGAGCAGCCGGCCGCCGGCCGGCACAGCCACGCCGGCACCGGCGGGTTGTGCGAAGAGGGCTGAACATATGTCTCTGAGCTGCGGCATGGACGTGAGAACTTGTTAGGGATGCAATATACTATAGAACAAGCATCGGGGGCAAATCGTTTGCTCCCGATGCTGAAAAAACTATCTCGGACCGGGACCGCCGGGGCCACCACGACGTCCGCCCGGCGGCGGTCCCATCGGGCCGTCCCAGCGGGAAGCGTTACGGTCGGCAGGTTTCTCGCCGGCGCCGAAGGTGGAGAACTTATAGGAGAACGACACCATGAAGTAGCGCGTCAGCGAGTTGTAGCGTGTATCGTCGATATAGTTGGCCGTGATGTTGCGGCGCACGTTGCTGCGCTGCTGAAGCAGGTCGAAAGCCTGCAGCGACACAGTGGCGTTGCGTCCGCGCAGGAACTGATAGCTCAGCGAGGCGTTCCACATCCATTCGTCGGTGTCGTATCCGGCCGAATAACCCGAAGTGGCCGTATAGTTGAGGTCGGTGGCGATTACCAGACCGAAAGGCGTGTAATATGTGGCATTGAACATGCCGCCGTAGTTGTGGACCGTGCGTCCGGGCTGCGATGCGAGGCTGTTGGTAACGTACTGAAGGCTGTAGCGCGGGCGCAGCTCGATTTCGAGATTGGTCGGTCGCCATGCAATGCCGAACGACTCGTTGAAACTATAGGTCGAGCTTATGTTGCGCTCGCCGTTGTTGTAGCCTACGCCGCGGCTGTAGTAGCCCATCAGATGGTTGTTGATGGTGAATGCCTTGTTGCGCAGCGGCTGCGAGTACATTGTCATTGCACGGACATTCCATATGCCGTTCACATTCTCGTAGGTGGTGGTGCGTCCGCCCGTAGTGTTGTCGAACGTAGTGCGGCTTATGATGCTGTTCTGCGCCATATTGGCGAAAGCCATCACCATGATGCTGCGCTGCGACTCCATGTTGAAGTCCTGGAAGCGGAGGTTGAGATTGTGCGTGAACGTAGGCTTAAGGTTGGGGTTGCCTATGACGATATTCAGGGGGTCGGTCTTGTCGGCCACGGGTTGCAGCTGCGTCATGGACGGCTGCGACGAACGGCCGGTATAGAACATGTTCAGGCTCGAACGCTTGTCGAATTTCAGACGATAGCGCAGGAACGGCGCGAAGTTGAAGACGTTGCGCGTGGGGATGGAGCGCGCGTTGTCGATGAGATTTGTGCTTCGGCTGCTTTGGGGCACAAGCGATATGCCGGCGTTGAGGGTGGCTTTCTTAGACACATGGCGATAACCCACGCGTATGTCCTGACTGAAATATGTATTGCGGAAGCGGTTGCTCAATTCCTCGTTGAACACCAGCTCGTCGGATACCACCGGGTCGCCCGTCCATCCGTCGGGCCACTCCACCGGATGGTCGTAAGTGAGACGGTCGGAATTGTTCCACCGGGCATTGACGCTGTAGGCGAACGTCAGCGAATGGCCCTTCGAGGGGTCGCCGAGGGGCTCGGTCCAGGAAAGACGCGCGCGCACATTGTTGCTCCATGTGCGGCTGTCGGTCCACTGGTCGTAGAGGTCCACGGAGTCATCGACCTGGAAAAACTTGTTCCACGAATAGCTGTCGGAGCGCTCGCGCACATTGCTGAAGCGGTAGGTAGCCATGACCGAGAACGAGCGTCCGCGCTTGCGGCGGAAATTATGGTTGTAGATAAACGTGCCGCCGACATCGACCGAGGTGCCGCGGGAGTTGTCGAGGTTGCTGCTCTGGGTGACGGGGCTGCGGTCGGCATCGCCTGCCGACGTGAGCGAAGCCTCGTCGCTCCAGCTGTCGTTTCGGTTCCACGAGAAATTAGGACGAAAATCAACGGTATTGAACGAATCCGGCTTCCACTGCACACGCAGGTCGGCGCGGAAGTTATGGCCGCGGTCGCGGGCATTTCGCGTACTCTTGTAGTATGAGGTGGAATCGGAGAAAAGATACTGCCTGTCGCTTGACTGATAGGTGTCGCGGTCGCTGTAGCTGTACATCACATCGCCGCCTACGCGCAGTATTTCATCCTTGCCCACGTTGAAGTTCAGACCGAGGGCTTTCGACGACGTGACGCCCGAGCTGCCGCCGAAACGGCGGAAACGGCCGCTTGTGCCGTCGCCGAACCCGAGCTCGTTCACATTGTTCATGGCGCCGAGCAGTGTCACCTGGTTGCCGTTCCAGAAGCGGTTGATGTTGAAGGAGCCCTTGTAGCGCGAGTCAGTGCCATAGCCGGCCTCGGCATTGCCGAACCAGCCGTTGTTCATGCCCTTCTTCACGGTGAGGTTGATTACCGTCTCCTCCTCGCCGTCCTCTACGCCCGTGAGGCGCGCGGCATCGCTCTTTCGGTCGACCACCTGAAGCTTTTCAACCATATTGACGGGCAGGTTGCGGGAGGCTACCGTGGGGTCATCGGCAAAGAACTCCTTTCCGTCGACAAGTATTTTCGACACGCTCTTGCCGTTGGCTGTGATTTTGCCTTCCGAATCGACCTCGACACCCGGCAGACGCTTGAGCAGATCCTCTACTACAGCATTGGGCTGCGTCTTGTAGCTGTCGGCATTGAACTCAACGGTGTCCTCCATCACCTTGATAGGGGTGCGGATGCCTGTGACAACCGTCTCCCGCAACATCACGGAGCTTGGCGACAGATAGAGCGTGTCGAGGCGCACGTCGCGCTGCAGCCTGACGTTGCGGAAGGCCGCGTGGTATCCTACATACGACGCCTCAAGCACATAGCGTCCGGCCTTCACACCGCTGATTGTAAAATGGCCGTCGGCATCGCTTACAGCCGTCTTCACGACGGCGCTGTCGCGTGCGGCAAGCAACCGCAGCGAAGCCTGGATAAGTGGCTCCCTCGTACCGTCTTCGGCGACTGTGCCACGGATGTCAAAAGCGAATGCAGCCGCAACTGCAAGCCCGAAGGCTGCCGCTGCGGCTGCAAGACGTGGAAACGAACTTTTCATTTTACTTTTTTATCGTAGAAACTGTCTCAATTTTTATTTTACAATTGTTTTGACGTTTTAGCGAAAAAAAGTTTAATAAAGCGAGTCGTTTTTTAAATTTTATTAGCAAATATACGCCTCAGTCGTTAACAAGGCTGTAGCTGAAAGCGCCGACGCAGAAGTAGGCGGGATTGTTCATGCCGTAGGCGCCGCTGTCGGTCGACTCCATCGTGAAGACAATAGTGTCGACATTGCCCAGTTTGCTTAGCTCCACTTCCTTCCAGCTGTCGAGGATGGCAGTGCCCTTGGCAAGATAGACGTTTATTGTCTCGAACTTGCGCACTCCGTCGAGATAGCCGCTGATTTTGAGGATGCAGCTGTCATCGGCTCCGAAGGCATGATTGAAGGGCGTGCCGTTTTTCATGGCATAGTAGCCGTAGCTGGTGTTCGTGACATAAAGGTCGTCAGGATAGAATGCCGAGCCGTCGGCCATGCTCATGCGGCACGAAGTCTCACCGCCGTCGGTACGCCAGCATGCCACAAGATATTCCGAGCCCTTGCCGGCCACGCCGCCGCCTGTTATCGCGCTCCACTGGTGGTCGGTCCAGACACCGGAGGTATAGTCGGCATTGTCGGTCGACTTGGAAGGGCAGAATCCGTACCAGCTGCTGTAAGTCACACCTCCGTATTCAAACGCCTCGGCCTGATGGCTGAAACGCACTCCGTTCACGTCGACGTGGTTGAGGTCTGTATTGTAGCAGTCTTTCCAGTAGCCTTGCTCGTTGAAATCGCTGAAATCGGGAGTCCAGTCGAAGTCAGTCTCTTTGTCGTCGCTGACGCAGGATGTGACAGCCAAAGCGGCAGCGACCGTGATGAACAGTTGTTTTAAAAACATTTCTATGTTATTTTTATTTTTGCGATGCAAAATTACGTAATTTTGCGGAACAATACGCAATTTTGAACATTATTATGTTTATGAAACGACTCATTCTTTTATTAATAACCTCGGCAGCGGCAATCTCAGCCTCAGCCGTCGACCCCATGGCAACGGCCTACAGCATACGTCAGTGCGAGGGCTCTCTGACTCCCTACCCCGCCGACGTGCCCGAAGAAGAGCACCCGGATTCGCTCACGGCGGTATTCATCAACCATGTGGGACGCCACGGCGCACGCTTTCCGGCATCGGCAGCCAACTGCATGCGGCTGCGCCGTGCACTCACCACGGCTGACTCGCTCGGTACCATCTCGCCTATAGGCCGACAGCTGATGCGCCTTACCGACCAAGTGATAGCCCTCAGCCGCGGACAATGGGGTGCGCTCGACTCTCTGGGCATGGCCGAGCAGAATGCGATAGCCACACGCATGATACGCAACTATCCGGAGCTGTTCGGAGCCGGCGCGACGGTGGATGCGCTGTCGAGCTACTCTCCCCGCGCGATGATGAGCATGTATTGCTTCACCCATCGCCTCGACCGCATGAACAACGAGACAGAGTTCCGGACGGTCACGGGACGGTCCACATCGCCGCTGATGCGTCCGTTCGACACCGACAAGGACTATATCGACTTCCGCGACAACAAGGCGTGGGAGCCGACCTACACCGAATATTTCGAGTCGACATGCCCCACAACGGCCATCATGCGCGCACTGGGGTCGCGCTATCCCTTCGCCGACGCTGCTGACGTGCGCGACCTGGCTTTCGCAGAGTGGGCCGTCGTGGCGGGCTGTTCGGCTATGTCGGTGGAGGTAGACCCGCTGATATATTTCTCACTGGAGGAGCTTAATGCTCTCTGGTCGTGTTTCAACCTGCGTCAGTATCTGCGCTATTCGGCATCGACTGTCAGCACTGTGCCGGCGGAAATCGCCTCCGCACTGCTCAGCGACCTGATAAAGACCACCGACGCATTCATCGACGGCACGGCGCCAGGCACAGTGGTGCGTCTGCGGTTCGGCCACGCCGAAACGCTCATGCCGCTGCTGTCGCTTATGCGCCTGCGCGGATGCTACTATCTCACCAATTATTTCGACACTGTGGCGCTGCATTGGCGCGACTTCGATATCGTGCCCATGGCTGCCAATCTGCAACTCGTGCTGTTCCGTGCGCGCAAGTCGGGCAAATACTACATTAAAGCCATGCTAAACGAGCGCCCGGTTCCGCTTCTTCCGGGCAGCGACGAGATATATGTGCCCTGGAGCGAGGCGCGCGACTATCTGCTGCGCTGCCTGCCGCTTACGATGCAATAGCAATCTACTTTATCCCTCTGCGGTCGAGAGCCTGACGGTAGCGACGGGCGTTGGCGTTATGCGCGGCGAGGTCGGTGGCGAAATTGTGGCGACCGCTGAAGTCCTCCTTGGCGCACATATATATATATGAGTGAGGCTTGGCGTCAAGAACAGCACGCAGCGTGGCGGCATCGGGAATCCGTATGGGACCCGGAGGCAGCCCGTCGTTGCGGTAGGTATTGTACGGCGATTCCACAGCAAGGTGAACGCCGGTGATACGACGCAGGGAAAAATCGCCGACAGCAAACTTCACCGTCGGGTCGGCCTGTAGCCTCATACCGCGGTGCAGACGGTTAATATACAGTCGTCCCACGATGCCGCGCTCCTCGGCCGAGGCGGTTTCCTCCTCAGCTATGGACGCAATAGTCGCCACCTGCACCGGAGTCAGCCCGAGGGCGGCGGCACGTTCGCGTCGCGCGGGCGTCCAGAAGCGGTCGCGGTGGTCGGCAAGCGTCTTTACTACATGGGCTGGCGACGCCGTCCAGTAGAACTCATAGCTGTCAGGCAGAAAGGCCGCGGGGTATTCGGCGCGTCCGGTGTAGCCGCGCTGCGGCAACAAGCTGTCGGTAGCAGCCAGAAAATCGCCGGCCGTGAGTTCAAGCATCTCGTCCGCCCTCGCCGCAAGCCGGTCGAGAGTGCGCAGATTGTTGAACGTAAAGCGTACGGGCGTCTGGCGGCACTGACGGATATTGCGGGCCACGCGCCATGCCGGCATGCCGGGCTCCACGAGATAACTGCCATGGGAACGAACTGCACTACCTCCGCGAAAGCGCCAAATGCGGGAAACTTTACCGCCGAAATCCTTGCCGAGATCAGCGCGCAGGATGGAGTCGACACCGGCATCTGTGCAACCGGCAGGGATGTTGACGCGCACGGCCTCGTAGCCGTAGGCAGCAGTCAGCTGCGAAGCAGCCCAAAGCAACGCGCCGCCGACGGCAATGACGGCGGCGGCAGTCGCAAGCAGTATTTTTTTCTTCGTCGTCTTCATTATAAGTCGCCGAGGACCGGATTGTTCCACATGCCGAACGGGTCGAACTTGTGCCAGTCGGTCTTGCGGTTCTTGGAAAGTATGCCTCGGATGTCGTTGACGAGAGCCATGGCTGTGATACGCTGCAGAGCATCGGCCGTGCACGCTATCTCCGGGCTGTCATGTTCCTCTATGTAGCGCAGCAGCTCGCGCGCCTTATCGGTCTGTCCGCATTTCAGGCGCGAAATCAGGCATATCACGATGTTGGCATAGCGTGAGGCACCGTCGAGCAGCGCATGGTCGGTGTCTTCATCGAATATGCGGCACAGCATATCGAAATGCTGGAGGATGAACAGCGTGTCGACGTAGACCGAACGGTCCTGCATCGGTTCGGGGCTGTTTCGGTCGTAGGCCTCCATCACCTGACGCGCCTCCTCGAAGAGTCCGCAGTCCTTCAGGTCCTCGGCCCAGTCGAGCCACGTGTCCTCGTCGCGCTCGTCGGTGGCCTTGTAGAAGCGGTCGAGCACCGAGGGCAGGTCGCCGAGACCGGTGCCTACGGCGTCACTGAGCACAGCCCGGTCGCCGGGGAAACGGTCAAGACACTGGCGCATAGTCTCGCGCGAGGCTGCCACATTGCCATTGGCAAAACTGATGAACGCGGCCACACGCTGCACATCGACATCGTCGGGGTACTTTTTTGCCAGCTTGCGTATGATAGCCTCGGCCTCGGGCTGCGTTTCCTCATTGCCCATCAGCATGCGCGCACGCAACTGCAGGGCATCCTTGTTCTCCGGGTCGACGGCAAGGGAATAGTCCACGGCCGAGAGGGCCTGCTCACGCTTGTCGAGCATGTCGTAGTCCTGAGCCAGCATGAACCAGTAGTAGGCGCTGAAAGGCTCGCTTTCGGTAAGCTCCTCAAGATAGCGCACAGCATTCTCATAGCTGTGGTTAAGCTCCGACACGACGCCCAGCTCATAGAGCAGGATGGGCAGATAGTCGGCCTTCTTGCGCAGCAGCGCCTCGTTGGCGACAAGCCAGTCATAGACACCGAGCGACGATGCCAGCTCGACAAGCTGAATCACTTCCTCGTCGTCGAGGCGGTCCACACCGTCGAGCAGATAGCGTATGGCGTTCTCGGCATCGCGGCCCTGAGGCGCCCTGCTGCGCAGGCGCATTATCTCCCAGATGGGCGATGTCTCCTGCGTGTTGTCGTCGAGAAACTTGGCGGCGGCGTCATCGCTTATAAACGTATAGAATATGGCGCGCCGCTGCTTCAGCAGCTCGCTCTCGGGATAAAGACGGGCGCCGCACATCAGTACCTCCATCTTGAGGTAATCGTCGGCCATATCTCCGGCATAGTCGAAGAGGTCGACAAGCTCATCCTCGTCGAAGAAGCGCTCGCTCACGGGCTTGCCGAGAGACTCGCGGAAACGGTCGCACAATTCGCGGCGGCGATTTTCGGTTTCGTCGTCAATCATTTATGATTATCTCGTTTACGACTTTCTCAATTCTTTTTCTGCTCTTTCTCCCAGCTGTCCTTCAGGGCTATGGTGCGGTTGAACACGAGTGCGCCGGGCTTGCTGTCGTAGTCGGGCGTGAAGTAGCCTACGCGCTGGAACTGGAATTTGGTGCCGCGTTCGGCATTCTCGGCGACGAACGGCTCCACCTTGACGCCCTCCACGACCTTAAGCGAGTCGGGGTTGAGCATTTCACGGAAGTCGCGCTCTGTCTCGGCGGCAGGATTCTCTACGCTGAAGAGACGGTCGTAGAGGCGCACGGTGGCGTCGACGGCATGGCGTGCGCTCACCCAGTGGAGCGTACCCTTCACCTTGCGGGCCGCACCGGGCGCACCGCTGTGGCTGTCGGGGTCGTAGGTGCAATGTATCTCGGTGATGTTGCCTTCGGCGTCCTTCATGGCTTCCTCGCACTTGACTATGTAGGCACCCTTCAGGCGCACTTCCTGGCCGGGAGTCATGCGGAAGAACTTCTTGGGCGGATTCTCCATGAAGTCGTCGCGCTCGATGTATATCTCGCGGCTGAAAGGCATCTCGTGCGTGCCGGCGCCTTCCTCCTCGGGATTGTTGTCCATGCTGACCATCTCGACCTTGTCCTCGGGATAGTTGGTGATGACGACCTTGACGGGATTGAGCACGGCCATTACACGCGTGGCTTTCTTGTTGAGGTCATCGCGCACGGCATGCTCCAGCAGGCTGACGCTGTTAAGAGCCTCGTATTTGGTATAGCCGATGGTGTTGATGAAGTTGCGTATGCTCTCGGGCGTGTAGCCGCGGCGGCGCATGCCGCTTATGGTGGGCATGCGGGGGTCATCCCAGCCGGCCACAAGACCCTCCTTGACGAGCTGGAGCAGCTTGCGCTTGCTCATGACCGTGTAGGTGAGGTTCAGGCGGTTGAACTCAATCTGCCTCGGGCAGTAGCTTTCGTCGGCAATCTCCTTCACGAAGTACTCGTAAAGCGGACGATGCACCTCGAACTCCAGGGTGCAGATGCTGTGGGTCACACCCTCGAAGTAGTCGCTCTGGCCGTGTGCGAAGTCGTACATGGGATAGACTTTCCACGTGGTGCCGGTGCGGTGGTGGGGCGTCTTGATGATGCGGTACATGATGGGGTCGCGGAAGTGCATATTGGGCGACGCCATGTCGATTTTGGCTCGAAGCACGCGGGCGCCTTCCTCAAACTCGCCGGCATTCATGCGCATGAACAGGTCGAGATTCTCCTCCGGCGTGCGGTTGCGGTAGGGACTCTCCGTGCCCGGCACCGTGGGTGTGCCTTTCTGCTCGGCAATCTGCTCGCTGGTCTGGTCGTCGACATAGGCCTTCCCCTCCTTAATGAGGCGCACAGCGAGGTCGAACAGACGCGGGAAGTAGTCGGACGCATAGTACTCGCGGTCGCCCCAGTCGAAGCCGAGCCAGTGAATGTCCTCGCGGATGCTGTCGACATACTCCACGTCCTCCTTGACCGGGTTGGTATCGTCGAAGCGCAGATTGCACGTGCCTCCGAACTTCTCGGCTACGCCGAAGTCCATGCATATGGCCTTGGCATGGCCTATGTGCAGATAGCCGTTGGGCTCGGGCGGGAAACGAGTGTTGAGTCGTCCGCCGTTCTTGCCGGCTTTCAGGTCGTCGAGCACGGTCTGCTCCACAAAGTTCAGTATCTCTTTCTTGCCGTTTTCGGCTTCTGTATTGTCTGCCATAGGTGATGTCTTTGTATTCGATATTGGTTTTAACATGCAAAATTAGCAAAATTTCTTCTTTTATAATGCAAAAATAAGAATAAAATGTAGCTCGGAAAATTTGCACAATCCGACAAAAAGCGCTAACTTTGCAGCCGGCTTACGAGAGCCACATAACATCATTCATTCAACATAAAGTACACCAATGCTTTACGAAACCGTTTTCATTTTAACTCCCGTTTTGTCTGACGTTCAGATGAAGGAAGCGGTAGAAAAGTTCAGCAATCTTCTCGTCGAGAACGGCGCCAAGATCGTGAACACCGAAGAATGGGGCATGCGCAAACTCGCCTATCCCATCCAGAAGAAGTCCACAGGCTTCTATTGCTTCCTTGAGTTTGAAGGCGCAACAGACATCGTCAAGAAACTCGAAACCGCTTACCGCCGCGACGAGCGCGTGCTGCGCTTTCTCACCTTCCGTCAGGACAAGTACGCCGCAGAGTACGCCGCTAAGCGCCGCAGCCTCAAGGCTCAGAAAAACGAAGCTCCCACCACAGAAACCAAGGAGGACTAAATCATGGCACAAGCTCAATCCGAAATCCGCTACCTCACACCCATGAGTGTGGATGTCAAAAAGAAAAAATACTGCCGTTTCAAACGCAGCGGCATCAAGTACGTCGACTACAAGGACCCCGAATTCCTCAAGAAGTTCCTCAACGAACAGGGCAAAATCCTCCCCCGTCGCATCACAGGCACATCGCTGAAGTTCCAGCGCCGCGTGGCTCAGGCCGTAAAGCGTGCTCGCCACCTCGCCCTGCTGCCCTACGTAACCGACCTGATGAAATAACCCACGCTAAAGGAATTCCATTATGAAGATTATTCTTAAAGAAGACGTTCAGGGCCTTGGATACAAGGACGACGTAGTGGAAGTGCGCGACGGATACGGCCGCAATTTCCTCATTCCCACAGGCAAGGCCGTCGTGGCAACTCCTTCGGCTCTCAAAGTACTCGCCGAGAACCAGCGTCAGCGCGCTCACAAGCTCGCCAAGATCAAAGCCGACGCAGAAGCTCTCGCAGCAAGCCTCGAGGGCGTAGCTCTCACCATCGGCGCAAAGACCAGCGCAACCGGCACTATCTTCGGTTCGGTCAACGCCATCCAGATTGCAGAGGCTCTCGAAAAGCTGGGTCACAACATCGACCGCAAGTGCATCGAGCTTAAGAAAGCAGTCAAGGAAGTGGGCAAATACACCGCCACACTCAACCTCCACAAGGAGGTCAGCGTGGAGATTCCCTTTGAAGTGGTTGCCGAATAAGCGACGGCTTCATACTCCACACACCAGCCATAACTGTCCGCGCAGAGCCATCCGGCTCCGCGCGGATTTCATTTTGCTCCGCACTAATCAAGAGTCAAGGTCGGCAGGAAGAGCACGCGACACATACGCGCACACTACGATAAGCACCGCCATGCAGGCATATATCGCAGTTGCCGAATGAATCACGTCGCCGATACCCACCAGCGGCATGACAACGGCGCCTACGGCATAGCCGGAGACACCAAGTACCGACGATGCCTCGCCGGCCTGCTGCCGCCCCTCGTTCATCGCCAGCGTATTGGTGGTAGTGAAGATAAGGCCAAGGCCGAAAAGCATTGTCACGGCAAGCACCTCGAAGAGCACTATGCTATGCACGGTACACAATGCCACCGCCTGCCCCACGGCGCCCACCGCCATCACGAGCGAGCCCGCGGTAGCCGCGCGCTTGAGAGGGCGGAACCTGAGCGCCGTCATGCTGCCGGCCGCCACTAACAAAGCGTTGAAGCCTATGACACAGCCGTAGAGAGTCTGCGACAGTCCGTAATGGTTCTGAAGAATAAACGAGGATGACGTGATATAAGCGAACAACAGTCCGAGGGCAAGCCCTTTGAACACAACATGAATCATGAACGGCCGATTGCGCAGCATGACGCCATATCCGCCGTACGACCGCCACCAAGCGCCGCTTGTACGGCGCGACACCGGCAACGACTCTTTCAAGGCTCCGGAGCAGGCCAGGACAACGAGAGCGAATACGACAAGCACCACAAATATGCCCTGCCATCCGAAGGCGTCGGCCGTAACGCCGCCAATGATGGGAGCCGAGGCCGGAGCGATGCCGTTGATGGCTCCCACGAGCGCCATGAGCTTTGCCAGCTGACGGCCGGAATACACATCGGCCGGGATCGTGCGCGCCAGAAAATATCCACCCGCAGCGCCAAGTCCCTGAAACAGCCTGCACCACACGAAGAAATGAATCGTGGGCGAAAACACACTGACAACAGCCGCCACGATAAAAAGACACACAGAGCCCACAAGCACAGGCTTGCGGCCATAACGGTCGCTCATCGGACCAAGAATTATCTGCCCGAGAGCAAGACCTATCATACCGGTTGTCATTCCCATCTGCACAGTAGACACCGAGCAATGAAAAAAACGGCACATGGCAGGAAGCGCGGGCGAGTACATGTCGTTGACAAACGATCCCAGCGCGCTCATGCCTACAAGGTAAGCCACTACAAAAAAGTAGTAGCCGCGACTGCTGCCAAGCTTTGCCTGCAAAGGCGATGAAGACTCAGGAGGTAATGAATTCTGTGACATAAAATCACAACAGCACCGGCGACGGGAATGTTGCGTTCAAGCCCGATTTTTAACTTTTAACTATAAATAACTTTCACTATTGCGACACAACAACGTAAAATTAGTATTTTTGCGCGCGATGGAAGACACATTTGACCTTACAGAGTATTTCGACTCGCTCCTGCAACAGACCGGCAGCATCGACATGGCCGAAGCGGAATTCAAACGCGCCATCGCCGACGATCCCGAGCTGCACACCTGCTACCGGGAATGGTGCCATGAGAACGGTAGTTCGGAAAGGCATGGATTTCTGGACTATTGCGAGGAGTACATGCAGTCGCAGGACAGCCGCTGGGATTCACTGAACGATTACGACGATGACAACAATCTCTGACGACGTACAGCGCCTCCCTGCCGAATGGGAGCCTCAGGGCGCCGTGTTGCTGGCATGGCCTCACGACGACACCGACTGGGCCGACATGTTGCCCGAAGTGCAGGCATGTTACCGCGACATCGCGCAGGCCGTAGCCGCGCGTGCGAAGCTCATTGTGATAGGCCCCGACACGGACGACATAGCCCGCGGACTCGCACACATCGACCCCAAGCGCATGCACATCGTACGCGTGGACACCAACGACACCTGGACGAGGGACTACGGCGCCATAACCACCATCACACCGGACGGCGTCCCCACCCTCCACGATTTCTGCTTCAACGGATGGGGGCTTAAATTCGCATCCTGCCTCGACAATATGGCGACGCGCGCGCTCATTGAGCGCCAGGTACTTCCTCGGCAGGCCTATGCCAACCATCTCGGCTTCGTGCTTGAAGGCGGAAGCATCGACAGCGACGGCGCCGGCACACTGCTGACGACATCGACCTGCCTGCTCTCGCCCAACCGCAACGGCGACCTTGACCGCAACGCCATAGAGGCCGAACTGTGCCGCACACTCGGAGCCGGGCGAGTGCTGTGGCTCGACTACGGCGCGCTCGCCGGCGACGACACCGACAGCCACGTCGACACCTTGGCACGTTTCGCCCCCGGCGACACCATAGTCTACACGGGATGCGACGACACAGCCGACGAGCACTACGACCAGCTTCAAGCCATGGCGGCACAGTTGCGGGGATTCCGCACCGCCGAAGGCAAGCCCTACAATCTTGTCGAGCTGCCGCTGCCTGACGCCATATACGACGACGAAGGCCAGCGGCTTCCCGCCACATACGCCAATTTCCTGCCGCTGAACGGCGCGATACTCATGCCTGTCTACGGCCAGCCGCGCAAGGACCGCCTGGCATGCGACACCATACGCATCGCCTTCGACGGCTTTGACATCATACCTATCGACTGCCGTTCGCTCATACGCCAGCACGGCTCGCTGCATTGCGCCACAATGCAATTCCCACCTCAAGTAATATGAAACATTCCGGAATCCTGCGCACAGGCATCATACAACAGCACAACAGCGCCGACCGCGACGAGAACCGCCGGCGCATAGCCGAGGCAGCCGAAAAGCTTGCCGCCGACGGCGCGCGCCTCATCGTCAACCGCGAGCTGCATGATTCGCTTTACTTCTGCCAGAGCGAGGACATTCACCTCTGCGACCTGGCCGTAGACCTGCGCGACGGGAGCGAAACTATAAAGTTCTACTCCGGGCTGGCACGCCGCTTAGGCGTGGTGCTCGTCACCTCGCTGTTCGAGCGCCGTGCCGCAGGCCTCTATCATAACACCGCCGTCGTATTCGAGGCCGACGGCAGCGTAGCCGGCCGATACCGCAAGATGCATATTCCCGACGATCCGGCCTACTACGAGAAGTTCTACTTCACACCCGGCGACATGGGATTCCATCCCGTAGACACGTCAGTGGGGCGCCTCGGCGTACTTGTGTGCTGGGACCAGTGGTACCCCGAGGCCGCCCGCCTGATGGCTCTGCGCGGCGCGGAAGTACTCATATATCCCACTGCCATAGGATACGAAAGCAGCGACACACCCGACGAGCAGGAGCGCCAGCGAGAGGCCTGGACAGTGGTGCAGCGCGGCCATGCCGTCGCCAACGGACTGCCAGTCGTCACCGTCAACCGTGTGGGCCACGAGAGCGACCCGTCCGGTGCTACCGAGGGCATCCATTTCTGGGGCAGCAGCTTCGTGGCCGGCCCGCAGGGCGAGCTGCTGTATCGCGCGCCAAAGGACACAGAAGCCACGGCCGTGGTCGACATAGACCTGGCACGAAGCGAGCATGTGCGCCGCTGGTGGCCCTTCCTACGCGACCGCCGCATCGACGCATACGAAGGCCTTGAGCACCGGTTCCTGGATTGAAGAAGGTAAGTATCCACAGACAGCGGGAGCCCGCGCATTTCTGCGACGGGCTCCCGTTTTGTTTAAAGCTGCGAAGCCTTATGCCGGGGGATTGATAGCGCCGGTGGGGCAAACCTCAGCGCAGCTACCGCACTCGATGCAGGTGTCGGGATCGATGTGATAGATTTCGCCTTCGGAGATGGCGCCCACGGGGCATACGGGCAGGCAAGTGCCACAGGCAACGCAGATGTCGGTGATAACGTAAGCCATAGTCGATTTTGAATATTTGGGTTGATTTGAGTTGTTTTGCGATGCAAATTTAATGCTTTTTTCTTTATCAATACCTATTTCAGGGTATTTTTTGCTTAAAAAAGCACGGCTCTTTCATTTAAAAATGCCTTGTTTTCCCGAAAAGCCAGTTATTTTATA
>CAPNHY010000015.1:0-56142 GCA_948665475.1 uncultured Muribaculaceae bacterium
AATACAAGAGTACATTGATTTTTTGATTTGAATTTGGTTTATTAGTCTTGTTGTTTAGATGCATCAAGATTATGAATCAGGGTAAATTTGTGTTCTCCCAAGTTGTCGAGTTTATACCGCGTTACCAGTTCGATAAACTTGTAAAGCAATATAAAGGAGACTGGCATGCAAAGAATCTCAACAGTTACAACCACCTTCTTCATCTACTATTTGGGCAGTTGACAGGATGTGATTCTCTTAGAGATATCTGTTTATGCTTGGAAGCTCACTCAAAAATTCTATATCATCTCGGTTTTCGCAACACTGTGAACCACACATCGTTGTCACGAGCCAACGAAAGTCGGGACTATCGTATTTTTGAAGGTCTTGGAATGTACCTCATCGGATTGGTCAGGCCAATGTATTCAAAGGCCAAACTATCAGAGATAATCATTGACAATGTGATTTATGCATTGGACTCCACAACAATATCCACCAGTATAAAACTTGCAGCGTGGGCATTGGGCAAATACAGCAAAGGCGCAGTCAAGATGCATACATTGCTTGATTTGCGAGGAAGCATTCCGGCCAATATCCACATTACAGATGGAAAATGGCATGACAGTAATGAACTCGACAATCTTACTCCCGAACCATTCGCATTTTATGTAATGGACAAGGCGTATGTTGACTTCAAGACACTGTTCAGATTTCATCAGTCGCAAGCCTTCTGGGTATCCAGACCAAAGGAGAACATGAAATTCACGACCGTCAAGCAGATGGGAATACCCGATGAAACCCTCGGCATTGTAGAAGACTCGCTAATCCGTGTTACTGGATACAAGTCGCGTAAACTTTATCCAGTGGACATGAGATTTGTGCGGGTCTATGATCCGGAAAATGACACGATTGTGGACTTCATATCCAACAATCTTGAAGTCAGTGCATTGGAGATTTCCAATCTTTACCGTCACCGTTGGGATATAGAAGTTTTCTTCAAGTGGATAAAACAGAACATTGTTGTTAAAACCCTTTGGGGATTTTCAGAAAATGCTGTTAAAATTCACCTTTGGACCGTTATAATATCCTATCTGACAATAGCTCGGATAAAGGCTGATAACGGAAGCTGCTATTCCATCACCGAAGTGGCAACCCTAATTAGAATCTCGGCTTTGGAGCGTGTCGAGTTACGACAACTAATTACCAAACAAGACTCAACAATCAATTCAAAACAAAATGTCAAAGAACTCTCTTTATTTGATGATTTTTAAACTAACGCGATTTTATCGCACCAGTAGTATTCTTGCTCCAGTAATTGTAAGTGGAATAGGCGACCCCCTCTGAACGAAGAAAAGCCTTGAGGGTAGAGCCGCATGTGGCAGCTCTGAGCTGTAGTTTTTGGAACTCTGATTTTGTCATATGTTGGAGATTGAAGTTGGTACAACTTTGCGATGCAAAATTACAACTCGACTCCAACCTCCAAAAGGTGTATATGGGTTAATGCTTACGCGGCAACTGTCGGGGCGCTTGTGGTGGCAATCCGGATGATGCAGTTCAGGGTGCAACGGTTGTTGAGGAACAGGGCGTAGTGTAGGAGCAGGCGGCTGATGGCGGCGTGCTCGGCGGCTGATACGGTGAGGACGATGCTGACGCGGCCTGTGCGGCGGCGACGGCGCTCGAGGATGCCGATGACGGCGGATTCGCGCGGGGTGAGGGGCCTGCGGTACCAGCGGCGGAATGGGTATGTGGTTGAATGTTTCATGATGGTGCAAAGTTACAACACGAAATACCCCTTTGAATGTAGTTTTTGTACTAATGGCAAAATTTTTTTTCGGGGATGTCAATATAAGGGATAAAAAAGGAGGCTGCGCTTGCGGGCGCAGCCTCCGGTGGGTGGATTGATGTGGAGTATCAGTATTTGAAGGGTGCTTCTTTTACGTAGATGCGGTAGCGGCGGATGGCGCCGGGAACTTCTGACTCCATGCGGGGGAGGTACTGGAAGCCGGAGAGGTCGCGCGTGCTGCCGAGGTCAATGACGATGGAGTGGGGGAATGGCACGGCGGGGACGGTCTGCCAGTAGGTCGATTCCTGGAGGTCGAATGTCTTGTCGGCCGACCGGTTTACGCCGTCCATGTCCTCGCTGTCGGCGTAGAGTACTGCCCAGGGCTCGCGGGACAGGCGGTCGCCTTTGCCGTCGAGAAGGTACATCTCGGCGATGGCGGCTGTCTCTTTGCCGTCGATGGCGTCGAGAGCCTCGATGCATACGTAGCGGCCACGGACGGGGGAGGTGAAGGATACCTGCTGCCAGCCGTTGCCGGGCTTGAAGGCACCGGAGGCGACGGGTTTCTCGGCAGAGAGGTCGAGCGCCTGTCCGGGTTCGCGGTGGGTGCGGCGTTTTTTAACAAGGCGCCGGTCGAGTTTCGGAGCCGTGAGTCCTTCGCTGACGGCTTCGCGCGGCCCGAGGATGTCGAACACTATAATCTCGTTCTCTCCTTTTTTCAGCCAGCAGCCGGGCATGTAGAGTGTCTGCTGGGGGCCGATTTCCCAGATGCGTCCCATGGGGTGGCCGTTGACGTAGACCAGGCCTTTGCCCCATGTCTCGAAATTGAGGAAGGCGTCGGAGGGTTTGCGGACGTGGAAAGTGGCGCGATAGGCTCCCATGGGCAGACGGCCGTCGGCGTTCTTCATCTCGTCGGTGATGGGTCTGAAGTCCATTGCCGCATAGGTGTCGTATGCGTCCTCGATGTTGAAGACCTGCCAGCCGTGCAGTTCGTCCATCCATTTATGACCGTCTTTTTCCACGGTTACGGTGACATTGCCGGTGATGCCCTTGAAGTCCTTGATGGCCCGGCCGAAATTGATTCGTCCCATAGCCTCGACAAGGATGTCGAGCTGCGCGCCTTTGCGGCATGCGGGAATGGGGAGTTCTTTCTCGCCGTTGCGGCGGTCGAGCTTGCCTATGTACCGGCCGTCGATGAATATCTGAGCGAAGTCGTGGGCGTCGCTGACGGTGAGGAGGGCGGGAGATGTCAGCTCCGGCAGGGCGGTGCGGTAAAGGATGGAACCGAAGCCCTGGTCGTACTCCTCCATGGTCTTTATGCCGTCGTCGGTCTTCGGCTGCGGCAGATTGTCCCAGAGGGGAGCGACTTCGGTGAACTCAAAGGCTTTGACTGCGATGGGTTTTATCGTGGCGGGCACGGGGATCTGCTTTTCGCCGTCCATGTACTTTGCGAGGGTTGCGCGCAGTGCGTGATATTTGGGCGTGACCTGTCCGGACTCGCTGAGGGGAGCGTCGTAGTCGTAGGACGTGACGTCGGGTGCGAAGCCGGGGGAGTTGGCGCCGGCCCAGTGGCCCCAGTTGGTTCCACCGTGAGTCATGTAGAGGCTGAAGGAGATGCCTTTTGAGAGCATTTCGTCGATGCCGGCAATCATGTCGTCGGCGGGACGTGTCTCATGGTTCGCGCCCCATTTGTCGAACCATCCGCTCCAGAATTCGGAACACATCAGCGGAGATGTCGGACGCACCTCTTTCAGTTTTGCGAACTGCCGGTCGATGTTGGCGCCTGTGCCGAAGTTCATTGTCCAGATAAGGTCATCGAGGCCGTTGTTGAGGAAGTTGGACGACCAGTCGCACTGGAACAGGGTGACATCCTTGCCGAAATTTCCGCGCAGCATGTCGCGTATCTGAGAGACGTACTGCTTGTCGATGCCGTAGGAGCCGTATTCGTTCTCCACCTGCATCATGATGATGGGTCCGCCGTCGGCCACGGTGAGGTCGCCGACCTGCCCGGCCACCGCTTTCTGGAATTTGTCGACGCGCTCAAGGAAATAGGGGTCGGACTCCCTGAGCCTGATGTCCTTCTTTTTCAGCAGCCACCAGGGGAGGCCTCCCATCTCCCACTCGGCGCAGACGTAGGGACCGGGACGGAGGATTACTTTCATGCCGTTTTTGTCGCAGAGGCGGACAAACTCGCGGAGGTCGTTCTGCCCGGTGAAGTCGAAGCTGTCGGGCTTCGGCTCGTGGGCGTTCCAGAATACGTAGAGGCACACTGTGTTCATGCCGAGTGCCTTGCAGAGCTGTATGCGCTGCTCCCAGTATTCGCGGGGTATGCGCGGATAGTGCAGCTCGGCCGCCTTTACTACGAACGGCTTGCCGTTGAGCAGGAAGGTGCCGTCGCCGGCCTCGAAGCGCGGGCGGTCCTGAAACTCGTCCATGCTCCAGCTGTCGCGCCATGGAATCGTGATTTTGCCGCCGTCAAACGACATGGGGAGCCATACGTAGCGGGAGTTCTCGAGGTCGGTCTTGTTCCAGCGGTCGAACATGGCTATGTAGCAGTCCTTCTTGCCGTGGACGGGCTGCACGTAGGTGCTCTGGGCGTAGAATGTCTTGTCGGCATCGGTGCCGGTGCAGGGGTTTCCGATGACGGTCCACGGTCCCATGATGGAATCGGCCACGGCCAGCTGTGCCTGATTGGGGTCCCAGCCGGTGCATCCGGAGGAGAGCATGTAGTATCGCCCGTCATGCCTGAAGACGGCGGGCGCTTCGCGCGACATGCCGATGAAGTTGCGTGTGAAGCGTCCGGTGGGGCGCAGATAGTCGTCGGTCAGCTCGTTGATGTAGAGAGTCTGATTGTTCTCGGAGGATGCGAACTGATATGCCTTGCCGTCATCGTCGACAAACACGGTCTGGTCGCGGCTCATGGCGTTGTTGGGCCGGAATGAGCCGAGGTAGGTGAAGGGTCCGGCGGGTGAGTCGCTGACGGCGACGCCTGCGGCGGCCTTGCTGTAGTCGGCACTCTCGACGTGTGCCCACATCACGAATTTGCCTGTCCGGGCATTGTAGACGACTTTGGGACGCTCCAGTACCTTGGAGGGATGCAGGTCGTGGGAAGAATCGTCGGGTACGGCGGGGAGTACTATGCCTTCGAAGGTCCAGTCGACCATGTCCGGGGAGGAGTAGCAACCCACACCGGTGACGTCGGTGCGGTAGCACTCCCATGTGGCCCATTCGGGCAGCACGGTCTTGCCTTTCTTATACTCGCCGTACCAGTAATACTTGCCGTTATGGTAGAGGATACCGCCACCGTGGGCGTTGATTGGATTGCCCGACGTGTCGAGCCATACGTCGCCCGGGACGATGTCGCGGGCACCCAGGCCCGAAGCCGTCAGCAGCATGGCAACGGCCATTGCAAATCTTACTAATGTGATGAACTTCATTATAATGTGGTTATTATTTCGGGCATATGGATTGTGTTTGTGGTATTGCTCGGAAATATCGTTATTATGATAATACGTGCTTAATTACCGATTCACTCAATCGACGAAAAAAGGAGACTGCGCCGATTCGCCCGTGCTGATTTTGACGGCTACATTGCCTTCGGGCTGTACGCCCAGGGCCTGGAAGATGCCTGAAAGCGATTCAGGCGTTATCTCCGATGTGAAGTAGACTTTGGCCGGCTCCTGCGGAGTCTGTGCCATGCCTGCCGTGGCGGCAAGGCAGAGGGCTAATGCTGAAAGAATATTGCGTTTCATGTCAGTGTGATTTTCTGTTGTGCAAAATTCTCAATTTTCCATGTATGCGCCGTTATGCAAAATTCGGCATTTGCTACCAAAATTACATGTCGCGGATATTTTTGCATCAAAGGCCGAAAAAAAGCGGCTATCCGGCAAACTACTGGATAAACCGCTATACGTCTATGGATATTGCCCGCCTGCTGCGCGACAAGAGTCTGTCGTTCGTGCAGATTTCCGATATGTTCCGGTTTTCTTCGCCGGCATATTTCAGCCGTTACGTGCAGCGCACGCTCGGGCTGAACCCGACTCAATACCGGGAATAGTTCTACTTCGAAATAAGGAAACTGTCGATGTCCATCCAGCCACGGTCCACGGTGTCGGGTGTGATGCTGAACAGCCCGAGCTTCGCTCCTATCCATTTGCCCTGCCGGGCCTTGAAGGTCGTGCCGGCTTCGTGCCAGCGCTTGCCGTCGGTGCTGTAGCTGAAGGTGCAGAGCGCACCGCGGCCCACGTGTACGCGCAGCCAGATGTCGCACTCATGGTTGGGGTAGAGGCCGGCGTTGTAGCTGCGTGTGGGCGCTATGACGGCGATGTCCTGCAAGGCCTCCGGAGTGCCCTGCTCGGCGTCGGTGCAGCTGATGCGTTTCAGCACGAAGCTGTCGCCGCGTTTCTCGAGTCCGAGGCAGCTGTAGTCCCATCCCATCACCACAATGCCGCTGATGGCGCCCTCGCTGGTGGCTTTGGCCGAGACGCGCACTTTGGCCGTTGCCGTAAACTCCTCGGCGGGGAATTTTTGCAGCAGCAGGTTGGGGACGGTCCACAGGTTCGCGTAGTCCTTAGGCGTGCGGTAGCTGTATAGACGGAAGAATCCCTGACGGGTGGCGAAGCCGTAGTCGAGTCCGGGATTGCCGTGCCACTCCCATTGCAGGCCGAGCGTGTCGGATGCGAAGTCGTCGTCGGTCTGCGGAGTCAGGCGCCCTCCGTCCGGCGTGGCTGATACGGGCTTCTTGTGCGTGAGCACCGGGTTTCCGCAGCCGTCGCCGTCCGGGTCGTTGCCTATCACGGGCCAGTCGTCGTTCCAGCGCATGGGGTTAAGATGCACCACGCGTCCGTAGGGACCGCGGTCCTGGAAGTGAAGGAACCACGACTGCCCGGCGGCATCGTCGACCCACGCACCCTGGTGCGGGCCGTTGACGGGTGTCTTGCCCTGTTCCATCACGCGTTTTACTTCGTACGGACCGTACACGTTGCGCGAGCGCATGGCGAGCTGCCAGCCTTTCTCCACACCGCCGGCCGGAGCGAAGATGTAGTACCATCCGTTGCGCTTGTAGAGCTTCGGACCTTCTATGGTGTGGTTTATTCCGTCGTTGCCGTCGAACACGAGCACGGGCTCCGATATGGCGCGCTCGCCGTCGGGGCTGAGTTCGAATACGGTGACGATGCTGTTGAATCCTGCGCGGCTGGCCGCCCAGGCGTGCGCGAGATACACCTTGCCGTCCTCGTCCCACAGCGGCACGGGGTCTATCATGCCGCGTCCGGCTTTCACGAGCACCGGCTCGCTCCATTTGCCCCGCGGGTCGGCTGTCTTTGTCATGAATATGCCGAAGTCCGGGTCGCCCCAGTAGATGTAGTACATGCCGTCGTGCCAGCGTATGCTCGGTGCCCACACGCCTTTGCCGTGGCGCGGTGCGGCGTTGTAGAAGTCGTAGGGCGGCACGGCAGGGAGCGCGTAGTTGACTATCTCCCAGTTCACGAGGTCGGTGCTGTGGAGTATCGGCAGCCCCGGCGTGCACGCGAAGCTCGACGCCGTCATCCAGTAATCGCCCTCGGGGCCGCGCACGGCATCCGGGTCGGAATAGTCGGCGAAGATAACGGGATTTTTATACATGCCGTTGCCGAGGTCGGGCACCCATGCTTCCGACACATCGGCCAATGCCACTGCGGAGCCAATCAGGGCCATGGCTGCGAGTATGATTGTTTTTTTCATACAGTTTTGTTTTATTCAGCAATATACGTATTTGCGTGACATTATACTCAATATATGGTTTGCAGTTTAACGAAAAATTTGCTTACTTTGCATCCTCACACCAACGCTCATGGATATAGAACTGATACTTATAAATATTTCGGGCAGCGACCGCCCGGGCGTGACTTCCGCGCTTACTGAAATTCTGGCCAAGTACGATGCCCGGATTCTCGACATCGGCCAGGCCGACATACATCACTACCTCTCGCTGGGCATCCTCATTCGCACCGACAGCGCGCGCAGCGGCGACATCATGAAGGACCTGCTGTTCCGCGCCTACGACCTCAACGTGAAGATTCGCTTCACGCCCATCACCGTGGCCGAATATGAGGAGTGGGTGGCCCGACAGGGCAAGAACCGCTGGATCATCACCACTCTGGGACGACGTCTCAGCGCAAGACACATAGCGCTGGTGACGGCCGAAATCGCCGCGCAGGGACTGAACATCGACGGCATACAGCGCCTTACGGGCCGCATGCCGCTGAACGACGACGAGCAGCCTCTTTCCAAGAGCTGCGTGGAGTTCTCCGTGCGCGGTACACCGCACGATGTGGCGGCCATGCAGGAGCATTTCATGAAGATGTCGAGCGAGAACGAGTTCGACATCTCCCTCCAGCAGGACAATGTGTTCCGCCGCTGCCGCCGTCTGGTATGCTTCGATATGGATTCCACGCTGATTGAGACGGAGGTCATCGACGAACTGGCTATGCGTGCCGGAGTGGGCGACAAGGTCAAGGCCATCACCGAGCGCGCCATGCGCGGCGAGATAGACTTCTGCGAGAGTTTCCGCGAGCGCGTGGCCCTGCTCAAGGGGCTCGACGAGAGCGTGATGCGCGAGATAGCCGAGAACCTGCCCATCACCGAAGGCGTCGGCCGCATGATGCAGGTGCTCAAGCGCGCAGGCTTCAAGACGGCCATCCTCTCGGGCGGATTCACATATTTCGGCAACTATCTCAAGCAGAAATTCGGCATCGACTACGTCTATGCCAATGAACTGGAGATAGAAAACGGACGCCTTACCGGCCGATACGTCGGCGACATCGTCGACGGCAAGCGCAAGGCCGAGCTGCTGCGCATCATCGCCCAGGTGGAGAACATAGACATCGCGCAGACAATAGCCGTGGGCGACGGCGCCAACGACCTGCCCATGCTCTCTACCGCAGGACTCGGCATAGCGTTCCACGCCAAACCGAAGGTGAAACAGACGGCCAAGCAGAGCATATCGACCATAGGCCTCGACGGCGTGCTCTATTTCATCGGTTTCAAGGACTCGCTTATCTCCACACAATGATGCGGCGTCTGCTCGTTGTCGTACTGATGGTCCTGTCGCTGGCTGCCGGCGCCGCCCGGCGGCAGAGCGTGGGACTGGTGCTCAGCGGCGGTGGCGCCAAGGGCATAGCCCATATCGGCGTCATAAAGGCCCTGGAGGAGAACGACATTCCCATCGACTTCGTGGCCGGCACGTCGATGGGCGCCATCGTCGGCGCGCTTTATTCCATGGGCTATACACCGGAGCAGATGATGGACCTCATCACCTCGCGCGAGTTCGGTTACTGGAGTACCGGCACCATTGATCCGCGCCTTGACTATTACTTCAACAAGCCCGTGCCTTCGCCGGCGCTGTTCAACTTCAATATAGGACGCACCGACTCCGCGTCGGCTGTTCCGGCCAGCCTTATCTCTCCGCTTCCCATGAACTTCGAGTTCATGCGCCTGTTCTCGCCGTACACGGCGGCATGCGAAGCCGATTTCGACAAACTTATGGTGCCTTTCCGTTGTGTGGCCTCCGATGCGGCTGCAAAGCGCAAGGTGGTGCTGCGCAGCGGTGACCTCGGCCGGTCGGTGCGCGCCTCCATGAGTTTTCCGGGTGTGTTCCAGCCCACCATGATAGACGGTCGTCTGCTTTACGACGGCGGCATCTACGACAATTTTCCCCTCGACGTCATGCGCTCCGATTTCGCGCCTGACATCATGATAGGAGTCAACGTGGGCAGTTCCGACAAGGGCCCGCAGACGTCGATACTGGCCCAGCTCGACCAGCTCATATCCTCGCCGGAGCATCCCGAGATACCGGCCGACGAGCTTGTTCGTCTGCGCATCGACCTCGACCGTTTCGGCCTGCTGGATTTCGGCAAGGCGCGGGAGATAAGCGACATCGGCTACCGCTTCGCCATGGAGCACATGGACAGCATTCGCGCCCGTATCCACTCCCGCACAACGCCGCAGGCGCGCCGTGCGCGCCGCGACCGTTTCTGCGCCGGCGTGCCATATCTGCGCTTCGACAGCATCAGTGTCGAGGGCGGCACTCCGCGGCAGAACCGCTATGTGGCCTACCTCTTCAGCGGTGCGGGCGACACTTTCGACATCGAGCATGCGCGCGAGGCCTATTACCGCGCCATCTCCACCGGCCGCATTGCCGACGCACAGCTGACGGCCACGCAGCCGCATCCCGGCGCACTCTTCGATCTGCACGCGCGCACATGGCTCCGCAACGACGTGAGAGCAGGAGTAGGCGGCTACCTGACTTCGTCGTCCAACAGCTACCTGTATCTCGGCGCGCGCGTGGCTTCGCTGAGCTTCCGCAGTATGGATGCCGGGGTAGGCGCGTGGCTGGGGCAGAGCTACATGGCCGCCGCAGCCGACGGACGTATTTATCTGCCGTCGAAACTTCCGATGGCGGTGGGTGGCGAGGCCGTCGTCAGCCGCCGACGCTACCATGAGTCAGCCGCCGCGTTCTATGACAACAGAGTGCCGGTCTACGTCATACGGAAAGAGTTTTTCGGTCGCCTGCGCCTGTGCATGGCTGCCGGACGTTCCGGCGAATTTGACCTTTTCGGTGGCGGAGGCAAGCAGATAAATCATTTCTACCGCGATAACGTTTTCGGCAACTATACCTACGGGCGCGACCGCAGCGACTATGTGCTGTGGCAGGCCGGCGCCGAGTTCCGGCGCTCTACCCTCGATGCCGAGAACTATCCCGTGCAGGGAGGTTATATCGCGGCCCGTGCTATGGCTGTCGGCGGAACTTTCCGCCAGTATTCGGCTCTTACCGGCCTCAGAGCCGACTTCTCGTCGCCACTCTGGGCGCAGCTCGAGGTCAAGACCCGTAATTATCTGACGGCGGGACGACATTTCTCCCTCGGCATCGAGAGCCACACCATGCTCTCCACGCGCAAGCTTTGCAATAACTACAATGCCGCCGTAGCGGCCGCCCCGGCGTTCGAACCGACACCATCGGCGGCCGATGCCTTCCGCACCTCGTTCCGAGCCAACAGCTTTGTGGCGGCCGGACTTATTCCAATATACCGCTACAATGACGCACTGAGCGCCAGGGTAGGGGTCTATGGATTTCTCCCGATACGCCGCATATGCGAGCGCCGCGACACGTACGAGGCATACTACGGCGGATGGTTGCGTCATCCCGAGTTTTTCGGCGAGGCCGCCGTGGTCTACCGGCTGC
This sequence comes from uncultured Muribaculaceae bacterium, assembly GCA_948665475.1. GTDB lineage: Bacteria > Bacteroidota > Bacteroidia > Bacteroidales > Muribaculaceae > CAG-873. Next base: position 10,980 of record CAPNHY010000015.1, read on the forward strand.
CGTTCGCAAGCATCACCGGCTGGTGCAACTACGCCGGCGGACGGCACGACGGCTGGAACGTAGGTCTCTCTTTCGGTATTTATCTCACAGCTCCAAAATTCCTGCAATTATGAAGAAAATAGCAGTAATAGGCATAGGTCACATGGGCGCTCCCATAGCCCGTGCACTGCATAGCGCCGGCATAGCCGTGGTCGTGGCAAACCGCACCCGCGCGAAGGCCGAAGCCCTGGCGGCTGAGTGTCCCGGCATGGATGTAGCTCCTGACGCCGCGGCAGCCTGTGCCGCCGGTCCCGACACCGTCATTCTGGCTGTCAAGCCCTATCTCATTCTCGATGTGCTGAAGCAGTGCGTGGCCGTGGTTCCCGATGCGGCTTACGTGTCGCTTGCGCCGGGTATAACCCTCGACACCCTTGCCGCACACGGGGCTGTGAGCGCCATGCGCCTGATGCCCAATGTGGCGATAGCCGAAGGGCAGGGTATGAGCTTCATATGTCACAACGAAGCCGCTGCCGACGCTGCCGGCAGTCTTGCGTCGGCACTCGGCGCTACGGGGCGTGTTGCCATCGTGGAGGAGCGCCTTTTCGAGCCTGCCATGCAGGTTGCGTCGTGTGGTATCGCTTACGCTCTCCGTTACGTCCGCGCGGCTGCCGAGGGCGCAGTGGCTCTGGGCTTGCGTCCCGACGATGCCACGGCCTACATCGCGCAGACGCTGCGCGGAGCCGCCGCAATGCTCGACGCTGCTCCCGGCGTCAATCCCGAAGCCATAATAGACACTGTGACGACTCCCGGAGGCACCACCATCCGCGGTCTCCTTGCGATGGAACGCGCCGGTTTCTCCGCCGCCGTGGCCGCAGGCCTGCTGTCATAAACCAATTACATATACAGATGAATAAGGCCATACTTATGGGCAATGTCGGGTCCGACCCCAGGATGCGTTACGTGCAGACGCGTCTGGTGGCCGAGTTTACCCTGGCGACCAACGAACCGGCCCACACCACCCCCGAGGGCGTGCAGATACCCGAGCGTACTGAATGGCACAATATAGTAATGTGGGATTCGGCCGCCGAGTTCGCCGAGAAATATATCCGCAAGGGATCGCGGCTGCTTCTCGAAGGAAAAATCCGTACGCGATACTGGGAAGACCGTAACGCTATAAAGCGCACGGTTACAAATATCTATGTGGACTCTTTCGAGCTGTTGCCGCGTGGCGGCCAGTGACGACGTCTTTAACAATTCTTATAAAACCGGCGCTAAACCTTTTGCTTCCGGGCGTGTCATATAACTGTACAAAACAAAAATCAGACATTCCAAAAACTTAAAGACATGAACAAGAAAATTTCCGCAATCGCACTGGCAATCGTTGCCTCTCTCGGCATAAGCGCTTTCGCACAGACTCCCGCGGCATGCCCCAAGGCTGCCGACTGTCCCCGCAGCGCCGCATGCGCTCCTGCCAAGGCCTGTGGCGACAGCTGCTGCACTGCTGTGTTCTTCGAGGGTATCACCCTTACCCCCGACCAGCAGAATAAGATCGCTGCCATAAAGGCCGACCGTCAGAAAGCCGCCAAGGAGGCCCGCGAGAACCGCAAGGCCGACCGCAAGAACTGCAAGCGCGACTATCTCAACAAGATGAAGGAAGTGCTCACTCCCGAGCAGTACGTAGTGTTCCTTGAGAACATGGTCGTAAACCGTCCCGACGGTCAGAAGGCATTCCGCGGCCACAAGATGAACGGCCGTCATGGCGACGGCGCCCGCTTTGCCGGCAAGGCAGACTGCCATAAGGCTAAGGCCGACTGCCCCGTTCGCAAGGCTGACAAGAAGAAATAAATTCTCCTCTCTCCAAAGAAAAGGGTGTATCAAAATCCTGACGCGCCCTCTTTTCGCACCCGTTCATAACTCGCTGTAAAACATAAAACAAAGCCCTGACTTTCCCAAGCCGGGGCTTTGTCATATCACAATTTTTGCTTATCTTTGTGATATAAACCCTCACCTCGCATCCATGTCGATGTATCCGTCAGCGAGGGTCACCCCTACATCGGCGTTGAGGACAACGGCTGTGGTATCCCGGCAGAGATGATGCCGAATCTGTTCCGGCGCTTCTTCACCACGAAGCCCGGCGGCAGCGGCATCGGTCTGTGCCTGAGCCGTCAGATTGCGCGCCTGCATGGCGGCGACTTTACAATCACCTCCACCCCGTTCCACGGCACCAAAGCCCTGATAACCCTGGCATAACACAAAAAAGGCCATGCCGGTGGCACAGCCCTTTCTTTTATGCTTGAAACTCAGGCTATCTCACAATCAGCTCGGCGCCTGCGCTGTGCGCTGTGAGTGCCGGAGCGAGGGCGCTCTGTACTGTAGCCAGGCCTGCTGCGAATGTGCCGGAGGTGTTGGCTGTGCAGTCGTAGCTTAGCTGGTAGGTGCCTTTGGGGAGGCGGGAGATGAACATGCGGGTGGAGGCGTCGCGCGACTCGCGGTAGAAGTAAGCGCCGGCGCTCGATGTCATGCCCGGAGTCTGGTCGACGGGTTCGAGGCCTGCGGCACGTTCGTCGATGATGGTGACATACTGCATGTCGCGGTTGACGTGGAGGGTGAGCAGTACGCGCACACGGTCGCCCAGCGCTACGGTGTCGGCGGCGAACGTGTTGTCGCCTCCGGCTTTCACGCGCACGAGACGTTTCTCGATGCTTACCGCGTCGCACGATGCGGCCTTCACGTCGGCCGGCCGGCTGCGGTAGCTGCTTATGACGGCGCCGAACGACGGCACATTGGCTCCCGGAGCTATGCGCAGGGTCTTGCCCGCGGCGTCGCTGCCGAGGCTTACGGTGGCTTCGCCGCCATAGCCGCAGGCGTCACCGAGGTCTACGGTGTGGCGTCCTAACTGCACGGTGGCCGGGGCGTTGTCGGTGTGCCAGGGCGTGCCGGACGTCAGGAAGGCGCCCACGAGCTGCGATGCGTCGTAGCTGCCGAGTCCCACGGTAGCCTGTTCGCGCACTACGAGCCACTGGCGCATACCGTCGATAAGCGACGACGATGGTTCGATACGACCGAAGGCCATGAGCATGGGAGCGTACTGGTCGATATCGCCTACCGAGGGGAAGCTTACGCCCTGCGCCGGAGTGGCGACGGCGAATTCCTTCACCGAACTCATTATTTCCCCGGCGTCGGCTCTACGGCCGTAGATGTCGAGCAGAATCGCCATATTGGCTTTGCCCGAGGTGGAAGCCTCCCGCCAGCGGGAGGCGCAATCACGCAGGGTGGCGTCGATTACGCGCTGTCCCCATGCCGATGGCCTGATGTCTTTCCACATGCTACGGGTCACGGCGTAGCCCATGTCGGGCTGCATGCGGCGGTCGCGGTCGAGGCGTTCGAGTTCCTTGTCGGTGTAGGTCAGAGCCTTCACCATCATGCTGTGGAGCTGTGCATCGTCGGGCAGATAGCCGGCAAGCCGCAGCAGACCCAGGTCGTGCAGCGCCAGCTGTGTGGCCCATAGCGACGCCTCGTCGCACCATTTGCCCCAGCGCAGGCCGCCGTCAGCGGTGGCGAGGTCGGAGAGCGTCTTGATGGCCGCACGGATGTTGCGGGCGGTCTCGTCATTGTCGAGCAGCAGTCCCAGGCGAGCCATGCGCATGCTGTCGCCGGCTGCGGCCTGTACCCACGGGGTGGCGCGCAGTTCGGCCGTCTTCAGCGCGTCGTTGGCGGCAAGGCGCGATTGCAGGGGCTTGTCTTTCCATGCTTTCAGCGCGTCGGATACGGCAGGCACACGGTCTACAATACCTTTGGCCGTGCATGCCGCGAACAAGGAGTGCACTGCTCCGGGCGTCGTGGACGGCTCATAGTCGACGAGGCCGGGCAGAGCCTTGACGATGCTCCACGACGGGTTCTGACAGTATTGCAGCGTGTAGGTGCCGTTTTTGTCGGAAGGCACTTTGATTTTCAGTTCCTTGTCGCCGGGGTTGAGATAGAACGTCTGCGACTCGATTACGTCGCACTGTGCCGATTCTACGGGTATCACCGTCTGCTCGCCGTCGGCGAAGCTGTCGGAGCTGCTGCGCACACGGTAGCCGAGCGAGGCGGCGTCGGCGGGAGCTTCCACTTCTATGGCTACTATGGCCGAGGCATCGGGCGCCACGGTGTCGCAGCTTTCGGCTGTCGCTATCACCTTCATGGTGGCGGGGTCGAACACTTCCACGACGCTGCGCAGCTCACGCACGGCCGAATCGTTGTTGTAGACTGTGGCGAGGATGCGGGCCTTGTCGCCTGCGCGGAGGAAGCGGGGCAGGTTGGGCTGCACCATCACCGGCTTGTTGGCGACGAAATCGCGTATCAGCGTACCGGCCTTCATGTCCTCGGTCCATGCCAGTGCCTGCATGCGCCATGTGGTGTTGGCGTCGGGCAGGCGGAAGCTCATTTCGAGGCTGCCGTCGGGAGCGCTGGCGAGGTCTGGCATCCAGAATGCCTCAGCCACGTCGGCGTCACGATAGTCGAAATTTTCTTCGGGTCTTGTATTATTGGTGGTGACAACAACGCTTTCGCAAAGAGCTTCGGATTTACTCTCTACACCGGCTACGGCACCGGCCATCATGGGCGCTGCCATGTCGGCCGATTCCATGACAACTCCATCTTCTTCCGAATCCTCTGCCACCGCTAATCTTTGCCGCATGACGCCATTGGCGGCCATCTTGCGGGAGCCACGGATATAGACATTTCCGAGAGGGCCTGACAGATAGCGGAAAGCGGGAACGTTCAGCGGTAGCTCGCGTATTGTTCTAAGTTCTGATGCTATGTCTGAGCTTCTCTTCGAGTCGGGAAGATAGTCGAGCGACAGGTTAGGATATTCTCGGGCCACATGGAATGTGGCGGGCCAGCTAAGTCGTGCCAGTACGTCGAGTGAGTGGCTGTACATTGTGGCTGTCATGGCGGCTTCAACGGGCTTGCCGTCGGCTGCGGTTATGTGCAGATTCCACTGCTCCGTTGCTCCGGGAGTTAGGCGGTCGCGGAAGCTTTCGCCGCTGATTGTAAGGTCGCGTTGCTCGGGTCGCTCTATGTTAACGTTGAATGAGCGCAGTACGCCGTCACGCACGGTGAAGATGTGCAGTGCGCCGCGGTCGGCATCAGCCGGCAGGTCGAGAGACAGATGGCGGAAGCCTTTGTCGCGTTTATGCACCTCAATCTCAACTATCTTGCGTCCTGTGCATAGCACGGCGTAGAGCCACGTGTTGTCCTTTGCCACGCCGTAGCGGAAAGCGGCGCGGCCTGTGGCGTCTGTTTGTACCCTCTCCACATCGACGAGCAGTGGATAGCCGTCGGGCAGGGAGGACAGCTCCACGTTGTAGACGAGGAAATCCTCGTGGCTTGCGTCGGCCAGCAGGCTGTCGGCAGCTTCCACTGTCAGCGTGTATTTGCCGCCGTACACGCGGTCAAGGTCGGCTATCGGTTTCAGTGATCGGCATTTGCCGGAAGCCACGACATTGCCGCCGTCGGCCTCGGCGAGATTCCAGCGCAGCTCGATGTCGGCCTTTTCGCCATCAGCATCGTAAACAGTTACGGGCAACATGGTGCGGGTCTCGGCGCGCAGGAATTTTTTACCGCTGATATTGATGAGATAGGGACGCCCGTTGGTAAACGGTTTCTGAGCCGTGGCGTTTTCGCCGCTTGTGGCTGTCACGCTGATGTCGGCGCGGAAGTCGTGGCCGTCGCCCTTTTTCAGAAATTCGTCAGTCAGTACGGCTGTGAAGCGGCCTGTGGCATCAGTTTTAACCTCAAGACTGCCTATTTCCTGAGCCGGCATCCACCAGCGCCAGCGCCAAGCCTCATGTACTACTATGTCAACGCGGGCATCGGCAACCGGCATACCTGAATATGTGACGGCGCGACCGCTGATGCTGACATCGCCACGGGCCGGTGTGTCGCGCACGGCCGAGAGGTCGGTGATCTCGAACACGGGCATACGGTAGTCGCTGACCGGTACTTCTGTGCTGCCGTATCCGTCAGCATCCGAATCGCTGTCTACTGTGGCGTCGATGGTGAAGTCGCCGCTGAGGCCGTCAGTTGGCAATGCGAATGTGCCGAAGGCGCGGCCGTAGCGGTCGGTGATAACAGATACGGAGTCTACGTGCTGACCGTTGGCGTCAGTAAGCTCCACCTCAAGCTTTAAGCCGGCTGCGGCGTGGCGGCTGCGTTTGTCGGGCGCGTGGCTGTCGGCTATCACAGCCCAGCGCAGGGTGTCGCCGAAGTGATAGATGGGCCGTGCGGGGATTACACTGATGTTAATGTCGTCATCGGCTTCCTTAGGTTCCTCTCCGCGCCACGGCATGCGGATGTTGATGCGATGCGCGAAGTCGAGGGGCTCGCCCTGTGGCGTTACAGCGCTGATTTCGTAGTCGTTGCGCGCCGTCAGGGTGAATCGTGCAAGTCCGTTCTTATCGGTCGTGCCGACCGGCATTACCTGACGTTTTCCCGACTTGGCGAGCACCTTGACGCCTTCTGCGGGATGCCCGGTGGCGAAGTCGGCCATCACAACTACCTGCTCGTCGCATCCTTCCATCGCTACGGGAACATAAGGCGAACATACTATTGCGTTCCAGAGTCCGTATTGCTCGTTCTCTGTGCGGCCGTTGACCGACGGTGCAACCATGTAGACACCGGCCTTGGGTAAAGTCACAGGGCAAATATGTTCGGTGATGGTCGAGTCCGTTCCGGCGACATTCTGCGATACTACGGCTTTCAGGGCCGAGAATGTAAGTTTCGAGTACTCCTCGCTGCCTGCCGGCACGGAATAGATTCTGAATCCTGCCTTGCGGGCGAAATCGGCAGTAACCTTTACATCGAACGGCCGCCCGGGGCATACAAGCTGCGGATATTCCACCGTGTTGCGTGCCTGTTTCAGCGAGGCCAGGGCGTTGCGCAGGGCGTTGTTGTTCCAATAGCCGGGGAAGCGTTCGAGCGATTCCTCCACAAGCGCTATGAGAGGCAGGCGCTGGTCTTTGTCGTTACGAGCGTCGCATGCGTCTTCCAGCAGCAGTCGGGCGTATTCGTCGTGGCTGTGCGCCTTGTATGCGTCGAGATATGCCTGAAAGCGGTCCTGCCATGCCGAAGTGGCCTCGATGTTCCGGGAAAGCCAGTAGTAGTACGGTGCCGACCCCTCCTTCTGTGCGGCCAGCATTCCGCCGATGAGCGAGTCGGCTTGTTCTGTCCTGCCTATGCCTTGCAGGAGGTCGTACACATCGCAGGCCACGAAGTCGGCCGTCTGCGGGAAATACAGCAGTGTGCGGTCGTTGGCCTTCACGGCAGCGGAGTAGTCGGCGAGAGGTACGTTGTGCTCGCGGGCGCCTTTCAGCGCAGCCTCCGCGTTTTCGGCTATCTGCGAACGGAACTGGCGGCCGTTCCATTCCGTTATGTCCTGCGGCAGCGGAGTGTCGGGCGTGTCGAGGCGGTCGTAAACCCAGCGGCGCCGGTTGTAGGCGTTGTTGAGCAGTCTGGCGTTGACGAGCCGCAACAGCGACTGCGCTGTGGGGTTAGTCTCCTTGTCGGCGAGTTCCGTCACGTCGTGTACGAGCGAGAAAATGCTGTCGGGGTCGATCGATTGCGCGGCGGTGCATATTTCCAGCATGGCGCGCACGCGCTGCGGTCCGGCAGCTTTGTCGCCGGCGGTACGTTCCAGCTCGGCATAGGCGTCGGACAGCACTTTTCGCGGATGTGCGAAATCGGGATCGGTGGCGGCTTGCGCCGGACTTGCGGCCGACGCTATCACGCCCAGAGATATCAGAAGATTGCGTAGTTTCATTTTTCAGAGAATGGTTTGAAGTGCAAATATAGCAATTTTTATAGCGAGTCCGAAAAAATTCACTAATTTTGCAATATGAACCGTAACCAGCCATTCCTGTCGCGTTTTTACACGCGCCATCGCATAATCAGTAATCTGATAATCATACTCCTCACCGCGTTGCTCCTGCTCTGGTGCGCCATGATCTTCCTCAACGTATGGACGCATCACGGCAGCACGTCGACAGTGCCGCAGGTGCGCAATATGTCGTACGCTACGGCGGCCCAGCTGCTGCGCGAGTGCGACCTCGAAATCGAGATCGCCGACTCGGTCTACGACCGTTCCGTTGCTCCCGGCACCGTGATAGAGAGCTGGCCCAAGGCCGGCGCCGTGGTGAAGCGCCACCGCCAGGTGTACGTCACCATCACAGCCTTCTCGCCCAAAATGGTGCGCCTGACAATGCCCGTCACCGGCGTGTCCTCGCGTCAGGCCATCAGCTACTTGCGCGGGCTCGGCATCACGGGCATACGCATCGTGTCCGTGCCGTCGCAGTATCCCGACCTCGTGGAGTCGGCCAAGGTCGACGGCCATCTGCTGCACCCCGACAGCGAGATACCCGTCACGGCCACCGTCACTCTTGAGGTCGGTTCCGTTCCGGAACCGGTGCTTGAAGCCGACAGCACCATGATCGACCGCCTCGTGGAGGAGGCCGTGGACGCTGCCGATGCCGAACAGGAAAACTCAATTTTCGACTGATGGACTGCGACGACGAGCTCCTGCCCGCAGCCTCCGGCGATACCGAAAATCCCGCCGACGAGGCTCCGCGCATTGTTGACATCGGCGACGGACGCGAGCTTTTCGAGCACTTCCGCTTTGTAGCCGACAAGGGACAGGAACTGCTGCGCGTAGACAAATTCCTGGCCCTGCGTCTTCAGAAGTCGAGCCGCAACCGCATTCAGCAGGCCGCGCAGGCCGGCTGCATCATCGTCAACGGACGTCCCGTCAAGAGCAACTACCGCGTCAAGCCTCTCGACACGGTGCAGGTGGTGATGGACCGTCCGCGCTACGATTTCGAGATAGTGGCCGAGGATATTCCTCTCGACATAGTGTATGAGGACGACACCGTGCTGGTAGTCAACAAGCCTGCCGGCCTTGTGGTGCATCCGGGCCACGGCAATTACTCCGGCACGCTCGTCAATGCCCTGGCCTGGCATTTCCGCGACACGCCTGATTACGACGTCAGCGACCCGCGCCTCGGCCTCGTGCACCGCATCGACAAGGATACCTCCGGTCTGCTGGTAGTGGCCAAAACTCCCGATGCCAAGACCCATCTCGGCCGACAGTTCTTCAACAAAACCACCCGCCGCGAGTATGTGGCTATGGTGTGGGGCGTGCCCGACCCGCCCGAGGGGCGCATCGAGGGCAACATCGGGCGCAACGAGCGCGACCGCCTGCAGATGGCCGTCTACCCGCCCGGCGACGCCCGCGGCAAGCATGCCGTCACGCACTACGAGGTGCTGGAGGCCCTTCAGCACGTGGCGATAGTGCGCTGTGTGCTTGAGACGGGGCGCACCCACCAGATACGCGTACACATGCGCCACATAGGCCACACGCTGTTCAACGACGCCCGCTACGGCGGCGACGTGCCTCTGCGCGGGCTGCGGTCGGCGTCGTACAACGCGTTCATCGCCAACTGCTTCGCCGCCTGTCCGCGTCAGGCGCTCCATGCCCGCACTCTCGGCTTCGTGCATCCCTCCACCGGCCGGGAGATGTTCTTCACCTCAGATATTCCGGCCGACATGTCGGCCTTGTTCGACCGCTGGCGCAACTACGTAGCCACGCATTCCGACACCCGCCAATAACACCGCTATGAAAAAGAAAATACTTGCCCTGCTCGCCATTGCGGCGCCCGCCGCTTTCGGCGCCACCACCACGCCGCTGTGGCTGCGTGACGTGAAAATATCGCCCGACGGCTCCACCATCGCCTTCTGCTACAAGGGCGACATCTGGACCGTTCCCGCCGCCGGAGGCACAGCCACGCGCCTCACGTCGGCCCCCGGTTACGAGTCCAGGCCCGTCTGGAGTCCGGACGGCAAACGCATAGCCTATGCCGACGACCGCAACGGCAACCTCGATGTCTACATCGTGGACGCCGAAGGCGGTGCCCCGCAGCGTCTCACCTACAATTCGGCAGCCGAGACTCCCGAGGCATTCACGCCCGACGGCTCTCAGGTGCTGTTCTCGGCCTCCATTCAGAAGCCGGCCGCAAGCTCCATGTATCCCTCCACCTCGCGCATGACCGAACTCTATGCCGTGCCTGCCGCCGGAGGCGCCGTGACGCAGGTGCTCGCCACTCCGGCGCGCTTCGTAAGCTGGCTGCCCGGCGGCGACGCGTTCCTCTACCAGGACGTCAAGGGCTATGAGGACGAATGGCGCAAGCACCACACCAGCAGCGTGACGCGCGACGTGTGGCGCTACGACACCCGCACCGGCAAGCACACCAACATCACCGCCCGCGGAGGCGAGGACACCGAACCCGTGGCCGCACCTGACGGCCGCATCTATTTCCTGAGCGAGCGCGACGGCGGCAGCAGCAACGTCTACAGCATGGCCGCCGACGGCACCGACATCAAGGCCGTGACGCACTTCGCTCCCCATCCCGTGCGCTTCCTGAGCCGCGGTGCCGACGGCACGCTCTGCTTCGCATATGACGGTGAGATATACACCCTGCGTCCGGGAGCCGGCGCTCCTGCAAAGGTGGAAATAGCCCTCGTGGACGAGTCGCTGCCCGACGTGGAGAAACTCACCCTCTCCAAGGGCGCATCCGAGGCGTCGCCGTCGCCCGACGGCAAGGAGATGGCACTCGTGTGCCGCGGCGACGTCTTCGTCACCTCCGTCGAGTACGGCACCACACGCGCCGTCACCGCCACCCCCGAGGCCGAGCACGGCGTGCAGTGGAGCCCCGACGGCAAGAAACTGGTTTACGCCAGCGAGCGCAACGGCCGCAGCAACATCTACACCGCCACGATGGCTCGCCCCGACGCGGAGGCCAACTTCTCCAACGCAACATCGTTCACCGAGCACGCGCTCTTCCCCGACGACGGCCACGAGCGCAGCTGCCCGCAGTACTCGCCCGACGGCAAGAAACTCGCTTTCGTGCTCGACCGCACCCGTCTGGCTGTAAAAGATCTCGCCACGGGCACCGTGCGCGAGCTTACCGACGGCACCACCACGCCGCAGCGCGACGGCTCGCTGACCTATCACTGGAGTCCCGATTCGCGCTGGATAGCCTTCGATGCCGTGCCGCGACGCCACGAGCCTTACGGCGACGTGACTATAATTAATGTGGAGGACGGTACCACGGCCGACCTTACCAACAGCGGCTACTTCGACTTCACCGGCCGCTGGGTGCTCGACGGCAACGCCATACTCTTCACCAGCGAGCGCTACGGCATGCGCAACCACGCCTCCTGGGGCTCGCAGCTGGACGTGATGCTCGTGTTCCTCAACCGCGACGCCTACGACCGCTTCCTCCTCTCCAAGGAAGACTACGAGCTGCGCAAGGAAATAGAGAAGAAGACACTGAAGCCGCTGACCGTCACCCCCGGCGGCAAGAAGAAGTCGGCAAAGACCGACGAAAAGGCCGACGACAAGAAAGAAAAGGATGCCGTGAAGCCCATCGTGGTGGAACTCGACGGCATAGACAAGCGTGTGGTGCGCCTCACGCCCCTGTCGGCCGACATTATCGACGCCATCCTCACAGCCGACGGCGAGACCCTTTACTACACAAGCGAGGCCGACGACGGCGCATACCTCTGGAAACTCGACCTGCGCGAGGGTGCTGACGACACCGGTCTTAACATGGTGCGGAAAATCAGCGGCGGTGCCACATTCGCAGCCACGCCCGACCTCGGCACGATGTTCCTCATAGGCTCCTCCATCAAGAAATTCGACCCCAAGGGCGGAAAGACCACGCCCGTAAGCTACTCGGCCAAAATCAAGCTCGACCACGGTGCCGAGCGCGAGTACATGTTCGACTATGTGGCCCGCGAGGAGGCCGAGCGCTTCTATGTCGCCGACATGCACGGCGTGGACTGGCCGGCACTGACGGCGTCCTACCGCCGCTTCCTGCCCCATATCGCCAACAACTACGACATGGCCGAGATGCTCAGCGAAATGCTCGGCGAGCTGAACGTCAGCCACACCGGCGCGCGCTACTCGCATCCCGGCGGCAGCCAGGCCGACCGCACGGCCTCGCTCGGCCTGCTCTTCGACTACACCCATCCCGGCCCGGGCATGAAGGTGGCCGAGGTTGTGAACGGCAGTCCCTTCGACAAGGCCCACAGCCTCATGCGTCCCGGCTGCATCGTCGAGAGCATCAACGGCACGGCTCTCACGCACGATACCGACATCGCCGAACTGCTCACCGACCTTGCCGGCAAGAAGACCCTCGTGCTCTTCCGCACTCCCGAGGGCGCCGACGAGGAAGAAGTCGTGCTGCCAGTAGGCGCAGGCGCGTTCTCCCGCATGCTCTACGACCGCTGGGTCGACCGCCGTCGCGCCGAGGTCGACAGCCTTTCGGGCGGACGTCTGGGCTACGTACACCTCGACGCCATGAACGACGACAACTTCCGCCGCGTGTACAGCGACCTGCTCGGCCGCTACAACGACCGCGAGGGCGTCGTGATAGACGTGCGCTGGAACGGGGGCGGACGCCTTCACGAGGATATTGAGGTGCTGTTCAGCGGCGAGAAATATCTCACTCAGGAAATCCGCGGCACAGCTACCTGCGACATGCCCTCGCGCCGCTGGAACAAACCCAGCATCATGCTCGTGAACGAGGCATGCTACAGCAACGCGCACGGCACGCCCTGGGTCTACAGCCACAAGGGTATCGGCAAGGTGGTGGGCGCTCCCGTGCCCGGCACCATGACCTCCGTCAACTGGCAGCCCCTGCAGGATCGCACGATGCTTTTCGGCATCCCTGTGATAGGCTACCGCACGGCCGAGGGCGGCTTCCTGGAGAACTCGCAGCTGGAGCCCGACGTGCGCGTGATCAACACGCCCGAGGGCATCACCGCCGGCCGCGACGACCAGCTCCGCACCGCCGTCCGCGAGCTCCTGAAAGAAATCGACGCAAAGAAATCAAATAAATAAGCCCTAAACTATAAACCCTAAACTCTAAACTCTAAATGGAGAGCCTGATCACCGACCTTGCCTTCATTCTGCTGCTCGGCGCCGGCGTCACTGTGCTGTTCAAATGGATAAAGCAGCCCGTGGTGCTCGGCTACATCGTAGCCGGATTCCTTGCCAGCCCCCACTTCGAGTACCTGCCGTCGGTCACCACCGAGGCCAACATCGACTTCTGGGCGCAGATAGGCATCGTGGTGCTCCTCTTCTCGCTCGGTCTCGAGTTCAGCTTCCGCAAGCTCGTGAGCGCCGGCGGGTCGGCCGTGGTTACGGCTCTTGTCATCATCGCCGGTATGATGTGCGCAGGCTATGCCGCCGGCCACTTCATAGGGCTCAACCGCATCAACAGTCTCTTCCTCGGCGGCATGCTGTCGATGTCGTCCACCACCATCATTATCAAGGCGTTCACCGATATGGGTCTGCGTCAGCAGAAATTCGCCTCGCTGGTGCTCGCCGTCCTCATTGTGGAGGACCTCTTCGCCGTGGTGCTCATGGTGGTGCTGTCGTCCATCGCCGTCAACAACTCGGTGGAAGGCTCCGAACTTCTCTTCAGTGTCGCCAAGCTGCTGTTCTTCCTCGTGATATGGTTCCTGGTCGGCGTGTACGTGCTGCCGTCGGTGCTCAATGCGTGGCGCCGCTTCCTCAACAGCGAGACGCTGCTGGTGGTGTCGATGGGGCTGTGCTTCGGCATGGCCGTGTTCAGCGTCTACTGCGGCTTCTCGCTTGCTCTCGGCGCGTTCGTCATTGGCAGCATACTCGCAGGCACCAGCTATGCCGAGCGCATAGAGCACGTGGTGGCTCCCGTGCGCGACCTCTTCGGCGCCGTCTTCTTCATCTCCGTGGGCATGATGGTGCAGCCATCGGTGCTCGCGCAGTACTGGGGCATAATCCTCCTGCTGGCCGCGGTTGTGGTCGTGGGCATGATAGTGTTCGGCACCTTCGGGATGCTCATCACCGGCCAGACGCTGCGCGTGGCCGTGCAAAGCGGTTTCTCGCTCACCCAGATAGGCGAGTTCGCCTTCATCATTGCCACACTGGGCATGAGCCTCGGCGTGCTTCAGCCGCGGCTGTATCCCATAGTGGTGGCCGTGTCGGTCATCACCACGTTCATGACGCCGTACTTCATACGCATGGCGCTGCCGGCCTACCGCATCATAGAGCGCCTGCTGCCACCGCGTCTCAGATTCCTGATCGACCGTTACCGGTCCGATGCCATCCGCGAGCAGGCCACGCCGGGCGTGTGGGCCGCCATGCTGCGCCGCCATGCTCCCCGCACGCTTGCCTACGCCATCGTGCTTGTGGCTATCATTCTCGCCGGACGCCACTATCTGCTGCCGCTGCTGACCGGGTGGCTGCCGGGGTGGGGGCTGACGCTGACCGCCGTATGTACGCTCATGGCTATGGCGCCGTTCCTCTTCGCTCTGGCGGTGCCCGTACGTACGCCGGAGGGCTTCAACGCGCCTTCGGCACGCGTGCCGGCCATCGTGCTGAGTGTTTTCCGCTGGGTAATGGCTCTGGCTCTGGCGGCTTATGCCGTGTCGATACGCGCCTCAAGCGGTACCGTCGTCGTGCTTGTGGCGATAGCCGTCATCATCATCATGCTCGTGCTCTCCCACCGTCTGCGCGAGCGCCTCGACAGCATAGAGCGCAAGTTCAGCGATAACCTAAATGAGCGAGAGCTGCGCCGCAGCGGCCGCAACAATTTTGTAGTCAACGACCTGCACCAGGCGTTCATGACTGTTGGCACCGGCTGTCCCTTCGTGGGCCAGCGGCTCATGGACAGCGACCTGCGCCGCCGCTACGGCGTGAACGTCGTCAGCATACAGCGCGACCAGCAGTTCATTCCCATCCCCAACGGGCGCCGGCGCATTTTCCCGGGCGATGTGCTCGGCGTCATCGGCAACGACGAGCAGCTTGCCGCAGTGCTCCCCGAGATTGAGGCCGAGCGCGAGCCGGACACCGTACGCGACGCCGACGTGTCGCTGTGCTCCGTGATTCTCGGCGAGGCATCTCCCCTGATAGGCCGCACTCCGCGCCAGCTCTCCCTGCGCGACCGCTACGACGCCGTGGTCGTGGCCGTGCACCGCGGCAGCGACTTCATCGATTCCGACCCCGACCTCGTGTTCGCTGCCGGCGACATCCTCTGGTTCGTCGGCGACAAGCGCAAGATTGAAAAAATGCAATAGCGCGCACCAACCAAATGCCTCGCCGTCACGTTATTCTTTCATGAGCATATTGCGCGAGATACTGTTCGGAGTCATAGCGGCGGCCGCTGCTGCCGGCATCGGAGGCTGCGGCGGCGCACAGACCGAGGCGCCACGGCGGTTGCCCGACACCCTGCGCGTGGCTACGCTTTACAGTCCCACCACATATTTTATATACCGCGACGAGCCCATGGGCTATGACTATGCTCTGGCCGCCGACTTCGCACGTGCCAAGGGCATGGTGCTCGACCTGCGCGTGGCCCGCAGCATGACGGAGGCGGTGGCGCTGCTCGACAGCGGCCGTGTCGACCTGCTGGCGTGCGGCGTGCCCGTGACGTCGCAGATGCGCGGCAAGGTGGTGGCCTGCGGTCCCGAACTGCTCACCACCCAGGTGCTGGTACAGCCTAAAATCAAGGGCGAGGCCGCCATCACCGACGTCACGCAGCTGCCCGGCCGCGAGGTGTATGTGGAGCGCGGGTCGAAGTACGAGCAGCGTCTGCGCCACCTCAACGACGAGCTTGGTGGCGGCATAGACATACGCAGCGTCGACTCCGACTCGCTCATCGACGAGGACCTGATGCAGATGGTGAGCGACGGCCGCATACCTCTCACCGTCGTCAACCGCGATGTCGCGCTCCTCAACGCCACGTATTATCCCGACCTCGACGTCAGCCTCGAGGTGAGCTTCCCGCAGCGGGCGGCGTGGGGCGTGGCCCCGCAGCGCGAGTGGCTGGCCGACAGCATCGATGCCTGGATGGCGACCGCCGACGCGCGCCGCGACAACGCCGGCCTGCTCAAACGCTACTTCGAGATTAGCAAGGGACGTGCATCGGACGTGAGCTTCGACTTCTCCAAGGGCTACATATCGCGCTTCGACAACCTCTTCCGCACCTATGCCGAGCGCATAGGGTGGGACTGGCGTCTGCTTGCGGCGCAGGGCTGGGCCGAGAGCCGGTTCAGCCCCACGGCGCGCTCGTGGGTGGGAGCGCGCGGGCTGATGCAGATCATGCCCCGCACGGCACGTGGCTACCGCACCCCGGTGTCGCAGCTCAACAACCCCGAAACGAGCATACGCGTAGCCACGAGGCTGCTCGACGACCTCGACCGCCAGCTTAAGCCCTATGTGCCGAACGACCGCGAGCGCCTGAAATTCGTCATAGGCAGCTACAATGTGGGCATCGCCCATGTGCTCGACGCCATGCGCCTCAGCGAGAAGTATGGCATGAATCCTCAGGTGTGGGACGATAATGTGGCGCGTGCTCTACTCATGAAGTCCAAGCCCGAGTACTACAACGACCCCGTGGTCCGCTACGGCTATTGCCGTGGCTCGGAGCCTGTGGGCTATGTGCGTCAGATTATGGCTTTCTACGACTCGGCCAAACGCGAAATACAGGCTTAGGGTCTGAGGTCCAACGTCAAAAGGCTTAGAAAATACAAAGGTAATATCTTAACGTTTTTAACTCTTTCAACTCGTTCAACTATTTATGAAAAAGACGTATCTCACCGTGGCACTCGTATGCCTCCTCGGAGCATCGCTCCTCGGCAGCTCCTGCATCGGCAGCTTCCAGCTCACCAACAAGCTCCTGACCTGGAACAAACAGATTGGCAACAAATTCGTCAACGAGCTCGTGTTCTTCGCCTTCTGGGTTCTCCCGGTATATGAGGTCAGCGCCCTGGCCGACATCCTCGTGCTCAACAGCATCGAGTTCTGGAGTGGCGAGAATCCCGTGGCGCAGGGCAAGAGCGTCATCGAGGGCAACGACGGCCGCTATATCGTTGACTGCGACGGCAACGGCTACACCATCACCTCCGAAACCGACGGCAGCGTGGTACGCCTCGACTTCGACAAGGACGAACAGAGCTGGAGCGTCAACATCGACGGCGAGAAGCACACCTTCCTCACCTTCGTCGACGACACTCATGTAGCGCTCCCCGGCTTCGACGGCGACATGCATCAGGTGGAGCTCTCGCAGCAGGGCGTTTACGCCTACCGTCAGATGGCCGAGTCGTCCCGTGCACTGGCTTTCGCCCGCTGAACAGGTCTTCTGCCTGCTGTGTATTGAGTGCAAGTGCGCGAAGGGGCATGGTTGTTGTTCCTTGTAGGCTCGTTGCTGCAAGGCGATGCCGCAGGCATCATTGATTCTGTTAACCGGGTCATGGCGCCCGCAAGGTGACATGGCCCGGCCAACGGTCAGGTGTGAGATGTTGCCGCAGGCATCATTAATTGTTACATCGCGTCGTTACCGTCATTTTCTGCGCCTTGAGAATGCAAAAGTGTGCGATACTCATCATCAAAGGATAGGCCGGCATGGTGCTTCTTTTGGTTTATGATGTAATTTTTTACTCTTTCGAGCGATTCGCGCGAATGACTTTCAAGGTAATACCCCTCCACCCATCCTGGCCATTGTCTCAGAACATGACTGGCGCCGATTACAAGCGAACTTTGGCGTTTTAACTCACCCACAAGTTTTGCCGGAGAAAGTTTGGCCGGAGCATCCAGCAGGATATGTATATGGTCGGGCATACCGTTTATGCGGTGTACATAGCACTCCAGTTTATCCAAAATATGGAAAAGTATACGATAGACATCACGCTCGTGCTCCATGTCGATAACTTGACGCCTCCCTTTGGTTACAAGAACTATATGATATAAAAGAAAAGTTCTGCTCATGACGCAAAGATAGGTAAAAAGATTATAACTTCAGTCATTGAGCCGGAAGATTTTATAAGATTAACGATGCCTGCGGCAACGTTCGTTGGATGCAGGTAATCCGGGCCAAGGCTCAGCGCAAGCGCTTCGCCATGACCCGGTTAACTGCATTAACGATGCCTGCGGCATCCTCTTGCCGGTGTGCCTGTGAACATATGGTCGTTCAGGCTTTTGTCCGATGAGTCGGTTCGCGATCGCTGGCGCTCCCTGCTGTGTCTTGAGTCCAGGTGCGCGGAAGTACATGGTTGATGTCGAGGTTCACTCATGACGGCCGGGCTGATTTTGTGACAAAATGACACGGATGGCGGTTCGTAATTACAATTTTATAGAAAATTTGAATTTTTTATGCAATTCGTTTGCTTTTCTCAAAAACATCACATAAATTTGTGCCGATTAACGTCCTTTATGGCAATAATAAGGTGAAATAAATAACAATTCAAACAAACAACGCATGAAGAAATTCTACTCCATCCTTCTCGCAGCCGCCGTTGCCGTATCCGCAACAACAGCTACGGCCGCCGAGTATAAAGCAAATGTAAAGGCTGACGCCGCCACCTCCGTGCTCGCCACCAACAAGGCCAAGAATGCCGTTTCTGTCAAGGCCGTCTACGACAACCTCCAGCCGGCTTCGGCTCTGACCAAGGCTCCCGCCAAAGCAGCCCTCACCTCCATTGACGAAATCTGCAAGGTCTACAACTACAGCCTCCAAGTCCTCGGCCAAAACGCAGGCGAGCGCAGCGGCGTGCTCTCCATCGAAAAGGGCGAAGGCGCCAACGACGTTATCATCAAAGGTCTCTACTACATCGACGTGAACCTCAAAGGCACCGTCGACCTGGCAAAAGGCACCATTTCGCTGCCCGTCCAGGAAATCCTCAGTTTGCCTGAAGATCCCGAAGAGCCCGGTGTTGACCAGAGCATGTGGCTCTATTCCGGCATGGACTCCGAAACCAGCTGGAGCTCCGATCCAGTCGTTCTCAATGTGAACGCCGACGGCACCATCACCACCACCGACATGATTGTCTATGGCGTCAAGGGCGCACCCGGCGATCTCTATGTTTACTTCAAGAACCTGAAACTCACCGCCAGCGACTACAACACCACCGTGGTCTTCGAAGAGTATGACACCGACGATGAAGGCTACTTCCAGGATACGACCACTGAGTACACCTCCTACTGCAAAGCTACCTACGAGGAAAACTACGTAGTAGGCTCGGGTGAAGATGCCGAAGAGCTCGGCAACACCGTTGTCCTCGAAGACTTCATGACCGGATTCTTCTCCGGCGTAAGCAACAAGCTTCCCCTGCCCGTCATCATCGACCGCGACTACGGTTGCACCTACCTCGACCCCTGGTTCTTCTTCGACATCACTCTTGGCACTAATAAGTATCGCGTAGCTCCCATGTACGCCGGTAACGACGAAAATGTCGAAGCCATCGAAGGCACCTTCAGCGAGAACGTCATCCAGTGGAGCGACAAGTGGGTCCTGTATGCCGTAGACAGCACCACAGGTAAGGGCGCAGGCCCCCTGGCTATGTACAAGAGCTGCAAGCTCATCCTTCCCTTCAACGTAGAGAACCCCGGCGCAGGCATCAGCGACGTGATTGCCGACAGCGACGCAAATGCTCCCGTTGAGTTCTTCAACCTCCAGGGTGCCCGCATCAGCAACCCCGCCGCCGGCCAGCTCGTAATCCGCCGTCAGGGTAAGACCGTCACCAAGGTATTCGTGAAATAACGATATATCCCATACATAAAAAGCTGTGCCCCACAAACGTGCGGGCGCAGTTTTTTTATTTCTTGATTGTATATCGATCGAGGAAGAATAGGAAGCTGCTTCGCGGACTTCCGATGCCGGTTCCCATACCGCCCGTGCGCCCACTCTTATTTGAACCGCACTTGCACGAACCGTGCGTCCCTAAATGCCACCGGATTGAAAAATGCGGCGCCGTAGGGTGGGACCTGCGGCGCCGCTGCGATTATATAAAATGTGTGGAATTATTCGTCAAATGTCATCTCGTCGAAACCTGCGGCATCGAATTCATCGGGGTTGAACTCGTCGTTGCCATAGAAATCGGCGTCGAGGTCGTCGATGTTGTCCGAGGCGGATTTAGCAGCCTTGGCGTCCATGCGGGCGTCGAACTCGTCCATGTCGACCGTCTGTGCCGGTGCATGACCCAGCGAGAGAGTACACAGAGGGTCGTGCAGCGTCTTGCCCGTGATGAGCTCGCGCATCTCGATGAAGAAGCTGCGGTCGGTCAGGTAGTCGAACGTAAAGAGCAGCTTCTGCCCCTCGTCGTCAATGAAGTCGCTGAGCACGGAATCCTCCATGAGCCATACGTCCTGGTCGGAGTCGGAGCCCATGTCCTCCATGGTGATTTCTTTTTCTTTCTCCCAGTTGCGGTCGCACAGGAAGAACGACGACATCTGGTTCTTGTCGTAGCCGACGGCGTCGCAGATTGCGTTCTTGAAGTCCAGGAATGTAGCCTCGGCATCAATTTTTATTTCTCTCTTGAAGTTGTCGACTTCGTCGGAGACGATTCGGAAATTGAAAATCATTTTTGAAACTGGTCAGATATAATGGTTGTATATATCAATGTGCCGTCGGCCCGGGAGGGCCTAATGACAGTGCAAAGATATTATATAGAACGCAAACCAAAAAGAAAATCGGGGAAAATAATATAAAATTTTTAGCGGCCGCAAATCGCTCCGGAGTATTTTGTCAATCTACGGGCAGAAATTCGCACAAATATTTGCAAATATGAACTAAAAACACGAAATTTGCAACAATAAACCACCCAAATCTTGAATATAGAATTTTCCTTTCATACGCCATGAATCGTCAGCAGTTCGATAAACTTGACCTCAACATACTGAAAATGCTTTCGGCCAACGCCCGCAAGCCGTACCTCGAAATCGCCCGGGAATGCGGTGTCAGCGGCGCGGCGGTGCATCAGCGCATCCAGCGCCTGACGGCGGCCGGCGTCATCCAGGGCTCGGAGTGCATCATCAATCCGGCGTCCGTGGGCTATGAGACCTGTGCCTATGTGGGTTTCTTCCTGCGCGACCCCTCGCAGTTCAACCATGTCATCAACGAGCTGCGCAAGATTCCGGAGGTGGTGGAATGTCATTTCACCACGGGCCAGTACGACATCTTTGTAAAGCTTTACGCCCGCAACAACGACCATCTGCTGAACATACTCCAGGACCAGATCCAGGCTCTCGGCCTGGCCCGCACCGAAACCATGATTTCCTTCAAGGAGGCTTTCCGCCGCCAGGTGCCTGTGCAGCCGGAATGACACGAGGCCGGTTTTCTCCGAAAAAATCAGTAACTTTGCACGCGAATTTCACGAGCAGAGTATGATTTCCATCAATAACCTGTCGGTGGAGTTTTCCGCCGTACCGCTTTTCAACGACATAAGCTATGTGATAAACACCCGCGACAAGATTGCCCTTGTGGGCAAGAACGGCGCGGGCAAGAGCACCATGCTCAAGATTATAGCCGGCTTGCAGAAGCCCACGTCGGGCACCGTGTCGGTGCCTCAGGATGTGAGCGTGTGCTATCTGCCGCAGCAGATGGTGCTGGAAGATACCCTCACGGTCAAGGAGGAGGTACGCAAGGCGTTCTCCCACATCGACGGCATGCAGGCCGCCCTCGACGCCATGACCGCCGAGCTGGCCGAACGTACCGACTATGAGTCGGACTCCTATCATGAACTGATCGACCGCATGACGTCGATGACGGAGGCCATAGCCATGTCGGGCAGCGACAACTGCGAGGCAGAGATGGAGAAGACGCTTCTGGGCCTCGGCTTCCTGCGCACCGACTTCGACCGTCCCACGGCGGAGTTCTCCGGCGGCTGGCGCATGCGCATCGAGCTGGCGAAGCTGCTGCTGCGCCGCCCCGACGTGCTGCTGCTCGACGAGCCGACCAATCACCTTGACATCGAGTCGATACAGTGGCTTGAGAACTTCCTCGCCACCAAGGCCAAGGCTGTGGTGCTCGTGAGCCACGACCGCGCGTTCATCGACAATGTCACCAACCGTACCATCGAGATTTCGATGGGCAAGATCTACGACTATGCCGTGAACTACAGCCACTTCGTGGAGCTGCGCCGCGAGCGCATCGAGCAGCAGATGCGCGCCTGGCAGAACCAGCAGAAACAGATAGCCGACACGGAGCAGTTCATCGAGCGCTTCCGCTACAAGGCCACCAAGGCCGTGCAGGTGCAGAGCCGCATGAAGCAGCTCGCCAGGATAGAGCGTATTGAGGTGGACGAGGTGGACACGTCGCACCTGAACCTGCGCTTCCCGCCGGCACCGCGTTCGGGCGACTTTCCGCTGATTCTCGACGGCGTGGGCAAGGCTTACGGAGAGCACCGCGTGTTCGACGACTGCACATTCACCATCCGCCGCGGCGAGAAAGTGGCCTTCGTAGGCAAGAACGGCGAGGGCAAGTCGACGCTCGTGAAGTGCATCATGGGCGAGATTCCCTTCACCGGCTCGCTCCGTGTGGGCCACAACGTGAAGATAGGCTACTTCGCCCAGAACCAGGCCCAGCTGCTCGACGGAGAGCTTACCGTGTTCGATACCATCGACCGCGTGGCCGTGGGCGACATACGCCTGAAGATACGCGACATCCTGGGCGCGTTCATGTTCGGCGGCGAGGCTTCCGACAAGAAGGTGAAGGTGCTCAGCGGCGGCGAGAAGACACGTCTGGCGATGATACGCCTGCTGCTCGAGCCCGTCAACCTGCTCATACTCGACGAGCCCACCAACCATCTCGACATGAAGACCAAGGACATACTGAAGCAGGCCATACGCGACTTCGACGGCACGGTGATAGTGGTGAGCCACGACCGCGAGTTCCTCGACGGCCTGGTGACGAAGGTCTACGAGTTCGGCGGCGGCCGAGTGCGCGAGTGCCTCGGCGGTATCTACGAGTTTCTGGAAAAGAAGCGCATCGCCTCTCTGCAGGAGCTGGAACGCTCTAAACCGGCGCCTGCTCCAAAAGAGCCGGCCGCTGCGTCTCCCGCCGAAAAGAAGCCTGCCCCGGCGTCCACACCTGCCGCGCCGCGCCTGAGCTATGCCGAGCAGCGCGAGCGCGACAAGGCTTTGCGCCGTGCACAGAAAAAGGTGGAGGAGGCCGAGGCCGAAATTACCCGCCTGGAGGGCGAGATAGCTTCCATCGAGGCCGAAATAGCCGCCGGCAACACGCCTGCCGACATCTACGAACGCCATGCCGCCGCCACCAAGGCCATGGAGAATGCCATGAGCCTGTGGGAGCTTGCCGGCATGGAGCTCGAGGAGCTGCGGGCGCGCTATGGGAAATAGTTGATAGTGTATAGGTAAGAGGGTGCCTCCTATTTTACCAATACTTTATATGCCTTGTCGGCGCGGCGTGCGATGTAGAGTCCCGGCGCGGGGTTGCTGTCTGCAACGCGCCGTCCCTGCATGTCATAGTACACGGCCGGAACGCCGGCGTCGGCTGTGATGTCGTACGCACCGGTAGAGGTGTGGGCGGTTATGGCGAAACTGCTTCCGGAGCCCGTGCTGCTGTAGAAGGTGATGTCGTAGACTCCTTCCGGCACATTGATGTGGCGGCTGAGGTCGGTCTCTATCATCAGCGGGTTCTTTGTGTCGAACGATACCTCGTCGCCGCGCAGCGTATAGAATGTGTGCTTGCTCGCATCTCCGTTTACGGCAAGGAATACAAAGCCGTGGTCCAGACGGACATGCGTGGCGGTTAGCCCGGGTTGGCCTTCGGTCGCGGTCATAGCCACTTGTCCCCTATAACTGCCGTCGGCGTTGACGGTGGCCGTGCCGTCGGCATTGACGGGAACAACGAATACAGCGCCTTCATCGTCGGAGGCGTACGATGCGAGAGCCGGCAATATTGCGGCCATAAAAGAGAGGAGGAGAGCTTTTTTCATAATTGTATCGTTTAATTTACAATAAAACGTCCCGACCCGTCGGCTTGTTGACACCATTTCACGAAAATTCCGTATCTTTGCATCGTTTTCTCCAATAAGCCCGGCTTATGTTCAGAATAAAGCGATTATACACGTTCATGCTGCAACGGTTTGTGCCGGTGTTCGCCATGACTTTCTTCATATCGCTGTTCGTGGTGCTGATGCAGTTCCTGTGGCGCACCATCGACGAACTGGTAGGCAAGGGACTGTCGGTCGACGTGCTGGGCGAGCTCTTCTTCTACGCGGCGCTGACTATGGTGCCGACAGCCCTCCCTCTTGCAATCCTGCTGGCGTCGCTCATGACCTTCGGCAACCTCGGCGAGAAGTTCGAGCTAACGGCCATGAAAGCTTCGGGCGTGTCGCTGTTCAGGATCATGCGTCCGCTTATAGTCCTCATGGTGTTTATAAGCATAGGCGCGTTCTTCTTCCAGAACAATCTGCTGCCCGTGGCGCAGAGCCGCATGTACACGCTCCTGTTCAGCGTGCGCCAGAAGTCGCCCGAGGTGGAGATTCCCGAGCGCTCATTCTACGACCAGATACCCAACATGAACCTCTACGTGGAGCGCAAGAATCCCGACACGGGCATGCTCTACGACATGATAATCTACGACCTGAGCAACGGCATAGACAACGCGCGCGTCATACTCGCCGACAGCGGCAAGTTCAACTTCACGGAGGACAAGACGCGCCTGTTCCTGCACCTCTACCATGGCGAGATGTTCGAGAATCTGCGCGACAACGCCATGGGACGCTCCTCGGCACGCTATATGCCCTTCCGCCGCGAGAACTTCAGCGACAAGCAGATATACTTTGCCTTCGACGCAAACTTCAACCGCATGGACGAGAGTGGCATCCGCAGCCAGTACGTGGGTCAGAACATCAGCCAGCTGCGCCGGAGCATAGACAGCATAGGCGCCGAGGTAGACAGCATAGGCGGCATCTACGCCGCCGACCTTAAGGCCGCATCCGTCATGGGCATAGGCCAGCGGCGCAGCTATCAGGGTTCGCGCCACACCCGTGGCGGCACCACAACGCATGCGCTCCGAGCCGAGGATATCGACGTAGATTCAGTGTTCGGCGCTCCCACTCCGGCCATGGCCAAGACCTACCTGACCCAGGCCCTGTCTTCGGCCAAGCGGCAGCGGCAGGAGTACGAGTTCCGCAGCCTCGCGCTCAACGACCAGGCCAAGCTGATGCGCCGCCACGACATAGAGCTTCAGCGGAAGTTCACGCTGTCGTTCGCATGCATCATATTTTTCTTCATAGGCGCGCCGCTGGGCGCCATCATCAAGAAAGGCGGTCTGGGCACGCCGCTGGTGGTGAGTGTGCTGCTTTTCATCTTCTACTTTATTGTCGACAACGCCGGCTACAAGATGGCTCGCGACGGCAAGGTAGAGGTGTGGGAAGGCATATGGCTCAGTTCGGCCGTGCTGTTGCCTCTGGGCGTGTTCTTTACCTATAAAGCCGTGGGCGACAGCGCTGTGTTCAATGTCGACGCCTACACCGCACTGTTCCGTCGCCTCACAGGCCGCGAGCTGCCTCGCACACTGGAGGTGAAGGAATTCGTCATAACCGAGGTGGAAACCGACGAGGCGTTGCTGCTGCTTGACTCCGAGGCCGAGGCCGAGCGCCGCGTGCGTGCCGTGCTTGACCGACGCCCGCCGTGGCGACGCCGCTTCGCGTCGGCCACAGTGGCTTCCGTCACTCCCTCGATGAACAACGTGGTGGACTATCTTTCCAACTCACGCGACCCGCGTGTGATATATCTGCTTAACCGTTATCCGTTCAGGGCCACTCCGCGTCGCTTCCGGGACATAGAGGAAACCACGCGCCTGCTTACGGAGCATTATCAGAACCTCTCACAGAATCAGAATGGAACAGAAGATAAAACTTGACAGCATAGACGATGCCATTGCCGACATCCGCGACGGACGCATGGTGATAGTGGTGGACGACGAAGACCGCGAGAACGAGGGCGACTTCATCGTCGCCGCCGAGAAAATCACGCCCGAACAGGTGAACTTCATGCTCAAGAATGCCCGCGGCGTGCTGTGCGCGCCCATCACCATAGGCCGCGCCCGCGAGCTGGAGCTGCCGCGCCAGGTGGAGAACAACACCTCCGTGCTGGGCACCCCCTTCACCGTCACCGTCGACAAGCTCGAGGGCTGCACCACGGGCGTGAGCGCTCACGACCGCTGCGCCACCATCCGTGCGCTGGCCGACCCCTCGTCCACTCCCGACACCTTCGGCCGCCCCGGCCACATCAATCCTCTCTATGCCCAGGACCACGGCGTGCTGCGCCGCGCCGGCCACACGGAGGCCGCGGTGGACCTGACGCGCCTCGCCGGCCTGGAGCCCGCGGCCGCCCTCATGGAGATAATGGCCGACGACGGCACCATGATGCGCCTGCCTGAGTTGCGCGAGAACGCCGACCGCTGGGGCATCCGCCTCATCAGCATCCGCGACCTCATAGCCTACCGCATGGCCAACGAGTGCCTCGTGGAGGAGGGTGTGGAGGTGGACATGCCCACATGCTACGGCCATTTCCGCCTCATTCCGTTCCGCCAGAAAAGCAACGGCCTGGAGCACATAGCCATAATCAAGGGCGACGTCCGCACCGAGGAACCCGTGCTGGTGCGCGTTCACTCGTCGTGCGCCACCGGCGACATCTTCGGCTCGCTGCGCTGCGACTGCGGCGAGCAGCTGCACAAGGCCCTGCAGATGATTGAGAAGGAGGGCCGCGGGGCCGTGGTCTATCTCAGCCAGGAGGGCCGCGGCATCGGCCTAATGGACAAAATCCGCGCCTATAAGCTCCAGGAAGAGGGGCTCGACACCGTGGAGGCCAACATACATCTGGGCCACGGCGCCGACGAACGGGACTACGGCGTGGGCGCGCAGATACTGAACCTGCTCGGCATACGCAAGATGCGGCTGCTCACCAACAATCCCGTCAAGCGCGTGGGCCTCGAGGGCTACGGGCTGCAGGTGGTGGAGAACGTGCCCGTGGAGGTAGCCCCTAATCCCTACAACTACCGCTACATGCACACCAAGAAAGAGCGCATGGGCCATAATCTGAACGAGGTCTGATGCTCTTTTGTGGCAATTTGTTGTCCCATACGCCCGCTCGGGGCAACTTTTCGGCACGGCTATAGCTAAAAAACCGAATTTTTTTGCCACCTTTGCATCGGTTTTGAAATTATCACAGATGGAATTTACCGCAGGCCAGATTGCAGCCGCCGTCGGCGGCACTGTAGAAGGCGATGAAAATATTTGCGTAAGCACTTTTGCCAAGATAGAGGAGGCCGGAAAGAACGCTCTCACTTTCCTGGCAAATCCTAAATATACCCACCATATCTATACTACGGACGCGGGCGTTGTGCTCGTGCGCCGCGACTTTGTGGCCGAGCATCCCGTGCATGCCACCCTTATCAGGGTCGACGACCCCTATGCCACGCTGTCGCAGCTCATGCAGATGGTGGACGCCGTGCTCAATGCCCGTCCTTCCGGCGTGGAGCAGCCCAGCTTCGTTGCAGAGGGCGTGGAGCTACCCGAGGGCGTCTACGTGGGCGCTTTCGCCTATGTCGGCGCGGGCGCGCGTCTCGGTCGCAATGTCAAGATTTATCCGCAGGCCTATGTCGGTCCCGGCGTGACGATAGGCGACGACACTGTCGTTTATCCCGGCGTTAAGATATACCACGGTTGCAGTGTGGGCGCCCGCTGTGTCCTCCACTCCGGCGTCGTGATAGGTGCCGACGGCTTCGGCTTCGCACCGATGCCCGACGGCAGCTACAGCAAGATTCCGCAGATAGGCGTCGTGGAGATAGCCGATGATGTGGAGATAGGAGCCAACACCACCGTCGACCGTGCCACTATGGGCGCCACGCGTGTGGGACGCGGCACCAAGCTCGACAACCTCATTCAGGTGGCGCACAATGTGGAGATCGGCAGCAACACAGTAATGGCCTCGCAAAGCGGTATCGCCGGCAGCAGCCGCCTCGGAAGCAACTGCATGGTGGGCGGACAGGTGGGCCTCGCAGGCCACATCAGCGTCGGCGACCGCGTGCAGATAGGCGCCCAAAGCGGCATACACGCCGATGTCGCCGACGATGCGCGCATAATGGGTTCGCCGGCTGTGCCTTTCGGCGACTACGCACGCCAGGCCGCATGCATCAAGCGCCTCCCCGACACCATCAACCGCATCAACGCCCTCGAGAGGGCGTTTCGGAAACTCAACGAAAAATAATCACACCCTCCATAAACCAATGAAGCAACTCACACTCAGCCAGTCGTTCACTCTCTCAGGCAAAGGCCTGCACACCGGCGCAATGGTGGATGCCACCGTGATGCCCGCGCCCGAAGGACACGGCTATAAATTCCAGCGTACCGACCTTGAAGGCGAACCCGTGATCGATGCCCTTGCTGAGAATGTCCTCAGTACACAGCGCGGCACTGTGCTCGGACGCGGCGACATCACTGTCAGCACCGTCGAGCATCTCCTTGCCGCGCTTTATGCCTGCGGCGTCGACAACGCCCTCATCCGTGTCAACGCGCCTGAGGCTCCCATTCTCGACGGAAGCTCGCGCCTGTGGCTCGAGGCAATAGAGGCGGCCGGCCTCACCGAGCAGAAAGCCGACAAGGACTACTACATAGTCAAGCATAAAATCGAAGTGGCCGACGAGGAAAGCGGCAGCAAGATTCTGATTCTTCCCGACGACGAGTTCAGCGTCGAGGTGAAGGTGAACTTCGAGTCGCCCGTACTCTCCAACCAGTATGCCTCGATGGAGCACATAGAGGACTTCGGCAGCGAGATCGCCGGCTCCCGCACCTTCGTGTTCGTGCGCGAGATCGAGCCGCTGGTCAACGCCGGCTACATCAAGGGCGGCGACCTCGACAACGCCATCGTCATCTACGATTCGCCCATGAGTCAGGAGAGCCTTGACAAGATTGCCGACCTCATGGGTGTGGAGCACCACACCGTGGGCGGCTTCGGCTACATCAACACCACGCCTCTGACCCACGACAACGAGCCTGCGCGCCACAAGCTGCTCGACGTCATCGGCGACATGGCGCTCATCGGCCGTCCCCTCAAGGGCAAGGTCATCGCCACCAAGCCCGGACATGCCATCAACACCCGCATCGCCAAGGAGATCCGCCGCGACATCAAGCGTCAGGACATACAGGCTCCCGTCTACAATCCCAATGCAGCGCCCCTGATGGACAACAACGTCATCCGCGAGCATCTGCCCCACCGTTATCCCTTCCTGCTCGTAGACAAAATCATCGACAAGAGCGACAACTACATTGTGGGCGTCAAGAACGTCACCACCAACGAGCCGTTCTTCATGGGCCACTTCCCGCAGGAACCTGTCATGCCCGGTGTTCTTCTCGTCGAGGCAATGGCCCAGACCGGTGGTCTGCTTGTGCTCGGCACCGTCGACGAGCCCGAGCGCTACTCCACATATTTCATGAAAATCGACAATGTGAAATTCCGTCAGAAGGTTGTCCCCGGCGACACTCTGATTTTCCATGTATCGTTCATGACCGAACTGCGCCGCGGCATGGCCGTGATGAAGGGACGCGCTTTCGTTGGCGACAAGATCGTATGCGAGTGCGAGTTCATGGCGCAGATTATTAAGAACAAGTAAGAGAACACACCTATGAAACAACCACTGGCCTACGTGCATCCCGCCGCTAAGATAGCTCCCAGCGTCGTCATCGATCCCTTTGTCACCATCGACGCCAATGTGGAGATAGGCGAGGGCACGCGCATATGCAGCAACGTCACCATCCTTGAGGGCGCACGCATAGGCCGCAACTGCACCATCTTCCCCGGTGCGGTCATCGGAGCCATACCTCAGGACCTCAAATTCCGCGGCGAGGACACGCTCGCCATCATCGGTGACAATACTACCATCCGCGAGTGCGTGACCGTCAACCGCGGCACCGCCGCACGCGGACGCACAACCGTCGGCAACAACTGCCTCATCATGGCCTACAGCCATGTGGCACACGACTGCGCGGTCGGCGACAACGTCATCATCAGCAACGCAACGCAGCTCGCAGGCGAGGTGCAGGTCGACAACTACGCCATCCTTGGCGGCGGCACCCTCGTGCATCAGTTCTGCCACATCGGCCCGCACGTCATGATTCAGGGTGGCGCCCTCGTCAACAAGGATATCCCGCCCTACGTCAAGGCCGCACGCGAGCCCATCAGCTACGCAGGCATCAACAGCATCGGTCTGCGTCGCCGCAACTTCAGCAACGACACTATCCGCGACATCCAGGAGATATACCGTTACCTCTATCTGTCGGGTCTCAACGTCAGCGACGCAATCGAGCGCATCGAGGCCGAGCTGCCCGCCACCCGGGAGCGCGACGAGATAATCCTTTTTGTGCGCAATGCCAAGAGAGGCATCATCCGCGGATACGCTTAAAATCATATAAAAGCACCGGGATGGCGGGTCCGTCGCTTCCGTGCGTAATGAGGCGGAAGAGGAAAGTCCGGGCAACAAAGAGCACCGCACTCCCCTCGGGGAGCTATCGGCAACGGTAGAGTAACGTGACAGAGAACAACCGCCCAAGCGGCCCTCGGGCCGACGGCAAGGGTGAAAAGGCGGGGTAAGAGCCCACCGGACGCCACAGCGATATGGCGTGCCGCATGTCTTGCGGGTTGCAAGGTCAAGTATACCGGCAGGGAGCTTCGGCTCCACCGGGCTGCTCGCCCGGTGCCGGGGGGTAGACTGCTCAGATAAATGACGGACGGGCCGGCGAGGCTCCCTCCCTTCGGGGCAGGGACAGCACGCCGCCCACATAACCCGGCTTATACGCTGTCCCGCGTGCTTTTTTAATTATAATATAACGGCATATTTTCAATGGATTGGTGGACAGCGCCCGCCGAAGCGGCGGACGGACAGACGATAATGGTGACGGGACGCCGCGACGTGCAGGCCTTCCGGAAGAATCCGCGTTTCAAAATCCGCGTCACGGTGTCGTGGCCCTACGGCCATGACGGCATGCCCTCCGACGACGAGGCGCGCCTGATGGAGGCGGCCACCGACGCTATGCAGGCTCAGCTTGCCGCCGATCCCGTGGCTGTGCTGACAGGTATCTACACCGGCGCAGGAGAGCGCACATGGGTGTTCTATACCCTCAGCACCAATATCTTCGGCAAGAAACTCAACGCAGCCCTGGCCGACCCCATGCCTCTGCTGCCGCTGGAAATCAGTGCGGAGAACGACCCCGAATGGGCCGAATACGACGAAATGTGCCAGTGCGAAATAATATCCGACTGAACCATGAGCAATCCCGACACAAACCGACAGTTTGACGACGCTCTGCGCCGTTGCCGCGACGTTTTCAGCCACAAGCTCGACGACTACGGCGCATCCTGGCGTATACTGCGTCCCGAGGCCGTGACCGATCAGCTGTTCATAAAGGCCAAGCGCATCCGCACGCTTGAAATCACCGGCGAAAGCGCGGTAGGCGAGGGCATCCTGCCCGAGTTCATGGCCATCGTCAACTATTCTATCATCGGCATCATACAGCTTGAGAACGGCTTCGCCGACTCCAAGGACATCACCCCCGGAAGGGCACTCGAGCTTTACGACGCTGTGGCCGCCCGCGCCAAGGCGCTGATGAAGGCCAAGAACCACGACTATGGCGAGGCATGGCGCATGATGCGCGTCCTCAGCTACACCGACCTCATTCTCACCAAAATAGAACGTACAAAGGAGATTGAGGACAACGACGGGCACACCACCGTCAGCGAAGGCATCGACGCCAACTATATGGATATGCTCAACTATGCCGTCTTCGGAATCATCAAACTCACCGAGGCCGGCGAAGCATAGCGCACTCGCTATTGCCGCCACATGGCTGTGCCGCATCCTTGTCGGTGCGGCTTTCATTGCAGGCGGCTGGGCCAAGAGCATCGATCCGTACGGCACTCTCTACAAGATGCAGGAGTACCTGCATGCGTGGGGAGTCCACGGCATGCCCGTCGAGCCTGTCGTCCTTGCTGCCGTGGCTCTCGGCGCTCTCGAGCTTACCGTGGGCGTCTGCGTTCTCACCGGCGTGCTGCGCCATAGTTCGGCCGTCGCCGCATCGGCCATCATGGCTGTAATGCTGCCGCTTACGGTGTACATAGCATGGGCCAATCCCGTGGCCGACTGCGGTTGCTTCGGCGATATGCTCGTCATCAGCAACACGGCCACGCTTCTTAAAAATATCGTTCTTGCCGTCTGCTGCGTGTGGCTGCTTCTGCACAACAACGACTGCCGCGGACTCTTCCGCCGCGGCGTGCAGTGGGTAGTGGTGCTCTCCACCGTATTGTATTCGCTGGTGCTCGCGGCCGCGGGCTACAACGTTCAGCCCCTTGTCGACTTCCGCGACTACCCCCTCGGCACCGACATGAGCGCCGACGGCGGAGCCATCGCCGCTTTCGACGAGGAGGACGACGAGGTGGAGGTGTTCGAGAGTTCCGGACGTCAGCTCGTCTTCGCTGTCCCCGAGCCGGGCGAGCATTTCCTGACACGCTCGCGCTTCGCCAACGAGCTTGCCCGTTATGCCTCTGCCCATGGAATCGCCACCGCTGCCATCGTGGGTACGGGCGCGCGCGGTCTGGAGGAGTGGAAACTGCTTGCTGCGCCTGTATTCGACGTCTATTCGGCCGACGATACCGACATCAAGGCTCTCGTGCGTGGCAACATCGCCGCTGTATATCTGCGCGACGGCCGCATCGTGTGGAAGCGCAACCTTGAGTCGCTCGACACTGACCTCGTGGAGAACGCCGCCGGTCGCGCCGATGCCCTTGACCGCGTGGAGGCTTCCGACGACGGTCGCCTTGCTCTGCGCCTCTCCGCCGCCTATCTCGGCCTTCTTCTCATCCTCTTCCTCGCCGGCATCATCCTCCCGCGCAATAAGAGGCTGTTTAATAACGGATGTTAACGCAGGGGTTGCAGATTTTGGAGAGTATTTCATCCTGCGGGAGCAGGAGCGTACTGGATGTACGCGACTGTGACAAAGGATGAAAGACACCCAAAAGATGCAATGCCGAAGTAACTTTTCTTGATAAAATCAGCCTCCGGACAAATCGAAAGAAACATTAAAATAACAGCATGATAAACAAACAAATGTTAAAAGTCAGCTCGCCTCGGTCCCTCTCCGGCACTTTCCGCCGTCTTCTTCGGTCGAGTGGCTACGGCCACACTCCCTCATCAGACGACAAAAATCGCTCGGAGATTGACCGCCCCTGCGTTAACATCTGTTTTTAAACAGCCTCTAAATAGCTCAACCGGAATTTGCCGGATAAAGTTCTGATAGCCAATAGAGGCGGACGCACATCTGTGCGCCCGCCTACTCACTACGGATGTAGTCTTATTTCTTCCGTCTCAGCACCATTGCGCTGCGGGCAGGCAGATACAGGCGCAGCCACTCCACTCCGTGCGGGGCATAGAGAGGGTCAGCCTGCGTCAGGTGTTCTACTTTCTCGTCCACGTTGCCGTAGCCGCCGAAGGCCGGATTGTCCGTTGTCAGCACCGTGCGGTACGAGCCGCCGGGGGCCAGTATGCCGTAGCCGTCGTAGCTCTTGTCGGGGCTGAAATTGAATACGAACGCGAGATCGCCGCGCATGAAGGCCAGCACCTGGTCGTCGTCCTTCTCCCACAGCTTCCGCACCGGCAGCGCCTGGAAATTATGGACGCGGCTCACGAGACCTATCATTGCGTTGTCGAAGTCGTTGAGATATACGTACTTCAGCTCCTCGCGGTCCACGAGGTCCCACTGGCGCCGTGCGTACTTGTAGCTCCAGCCGTTGCCCTCGCGCGGGAAGTCGATCCACTCGGGATGGCCGAACTCGTTGCCCATGAAGTTGAGGTAGCCGCCGTTGATGGTGGCAAGCGTCACCAGGCGTATCATCTTGTGCAGGGCTATGCCTCGCGCCACGGTCATGTCGTCGTCGTCCTTCATCATGTGCCAGTACATCTTGTCGTCGATAAGGCGGAATATCACCGTCTTGTCGCCCACGAGTGCCTGATCGTGGCTTTCCACGTACGATATTGTCTTTTCGTCGGCGCGACGGTTGGTAAGTTCCCAGAATATGGAGGTGGGATGCCAGTCCTCGTCCTTCTTCTCCTTCAGGGTCTTGATCCAGTAGTCGGGTATGCCCATTGCCATGCGGTAGTCGAAGCCCATGCCGCCGTCGGCCACGGGCAATGCCAGCCCCGGCATGCCGCTCATCTCTTCGGCGATGGTGATAGCCGACGGGTTGAGCGTGTGTATCAGCTTGTTGGCGAGCGTCAGGTAGCAGATTGCATTGCTGTCCTGCGCGCCGTTGTAGTAGTCAGCATAGCTGCCGAAAGCCTGTCCCAGGCCATGGTTGTAGTAAAGCATGGAGGTGACGCCGTCGAAGCGGAAGCCGTCGAAGCGGAACTCTTCCATCCAGTACTTGCAGTTGCTCAGCAGGAAGTGCAGCACCTCGTTCTTGCCGTAGTCGAAGCACAGCGAGTCCCACGCCGGATGCTCGCGCCGGTCGCCCTCGTAGAAGTACAGCGAGCCGTTGCCGTCCAGACGTCCGAGGCCTTCCACCTCGTTCTTCACGGCGTGGCTGTGCACTATGTCCATGATTACGGCTATGCCTGCCTCGTGCGCGGCGTCTATCAGCGCCTTCAGCTGCTCCGGGGTGCCGAAGCGGCTCGACGGCGAGAAGAAGTTGCTCACATGATAGCCGAACGAGCCGTAGTACGGATGCTCCTGTATCGCCATTATCTGTATGGCGTTGTAGCCGTCGGCGGCGATGCGCGGCAGCACGTTCTCGCGGAATTCGTCGTAGGTGCCCACACCCTCGCGCTCCTGCGCCATGCCTATGTGGCATTCGTATATGAGCAGCGGCTTCGTGTCGGGACGGAATCCGTCAACGGTCCAGCGGTAAGGCTCCTCAGGCTGCCACACCTGCGCTGAGAATATGGCAGTCTTCTCGTCCTGCACCACGCGCGTGGCGTATGCCGGTATGCGTTCGCCCGAGCCGCCGGGCCAGGTCACGAGCATCTTGTAGAGCTGCCCGTGGTGTATGTCGTCAGGCTTCAGATGCAGTTCCCACACGCCCTGCTCGTTGATGCGCTTGGCGCGGTATTTTATCTGTTCCTTCCAGCCTGAGAAGTCGCCTGTCAGGGTGATGCTCGTGGCGTTCGGTGCCCATTCGCGGAACACCCAGCTTCCGTCGGCCAGCCGGTGCAGCCCGAAGTAGGCGTGAGCGTTGGCGAAGTCGGCCAGCGAGCCGCACTGCTGCGTCAGCTCCTTCTCCTTTCGTATGGCGTCGGTGTGACGTCCCTCTATGGCCTCGGCGTAAGGCTCGAGCCATGGGTCGTTGCGCAGTATGGGCAATATCTTCTTTCGGGGTGCCGCTTTAGCGGCCTTACGTGTGGTTGTCTTGCTTTTTTCCTTTGCTGCGCTTTTTGCTGCGCCGGTTTTGGGTTTGGTGGCCATGAGGATTGTCTGTTGAATTTATTCCGAAAGCAAAGATAGCAATAAAACCCACAACTCTGCAAGCAATTTTAGCTTTTTTAGCGCAGGCGCCAAAAGCTCCTCAAAATAAGACCTTCTGTTTCTTTTGCCCAGATGTCATTCTAATCAATCAGCTACTTTCCAGTATCCGCCTCGCGCTCCACCTATCCTTTCTAAACTACCTTCGGATTTGAGTTTTTCTATATGAAATTGAACTGTCGAAGATGGGATATTCAGACTTTCCGCGAGTTCTTTTCTTGTTATTTTTGGATTTTCGCTTATTAAAATCAATAGTCTCTCCCGGGTCGATAATTCTTTCTGACCTATTTTCTGACCTATTTTCTGACCTATTATAGGTCTGAAATAGGTTATGGTTGATGTTGCGATGTCGCTCTCAATTTCAACCTTTTCGCCTGTAAGCGATTCCCATTTTTTAATACGACCAATACCATAACCGGCATTTTCTGCCAATCGCGCATAACGGAAGAACATTATTATATTTGGATTGCGCGGTATGGATTTGATTTTCTTAATATTCCCAGTCAGAGACACTGGGAATTGTCCGGGATTCTGAAACTCTATTTTATCATTGTAGATAGTAACAGAAGAATGCATCGGGCCAAAATAATCTGCATGAGCCAACAGATTTATCAAGCCCTCACGAAGACTGTATAGCTGAGAGTTATCTTCCGGAGAAAATCCATCAGGTCCGGGCATAAAAGGATTGTCGGCGAAGAACCTGAGCCGCTGTATCAGCATCTGAAAATATTCCCAAATGTTTTCTTGCTCAGGCATACGATAGGTGTAGCGTACTTCGGCATCTTCGTATGAGCTTCCTGGTATTTCTCGGTAATCAATCCAGAAATGATGAAGATGTTTGGTGATGGACTTTCGGCATCCGAATGTCAATAGGCCGCCAAATGTAAGAACACCGTTATTAGATATGCCGGTCTGTTCGCAAAACTCGTAATGACCTAAAGAATTAAACTCTAATTCAGGGTTGAATCTTTGAAGCCTGCGGCGATAAGTTTCTATTGAATTTGCGTTCAAATCATCTAAAGATGTACCGGGTACAGCCATCTCAGACTTGCTCCCGAATGTTTTTTCTCTCAGCAATATCCCGATTTCAATATCGGTAGCCCTTTGGTCTCCACTCCCAACACGGATAAATGTATGCGATAGGTTGTTGTTCATATACACAGGCTTGCAGTCGCTCGGCGGAATATGAACTGCAAATACTACCTTTCCATCAAATTCCAATCGGTATATTCTCCCCAATATAGGGACATTAAACTTTGATGTCGAACGTAATGTCGACGTCAAATCCTGCTCCATCTTTTCGGGTTTGTCAACTCCTACAATCTCAAATGTGGACACGTTGTTTTCTTTGTCCTCATGTACGCCAAGGATAATCCAACCACCTGCGGTGTTGGAGAAAGCACTGACGGTTTCCCACATGGATTTTGGGAGGCCACCCGAAGCCTCTTTGACCTCGAAGTCATCCCATTCTATATCGTTGAGTCTCTGCAGAAGTTCTTCCTTTGTCATTTCGTTGTTATTTCAACGCAAAATTACGAATTTTCTGCGAGATATGCCTCCTTATCTCAGCCCGTATCGCACGAGCAGCGAATCGTATGCCGCCGTCCGGCGGAACTCGTCGAGCCACACATTCAGGCTGTCGCGCAGGTCCTCCCTGCCCACCGCCCAGCTCTGGAACTGGCTGAACGAAACCGGTACCGACACGTCCAGCTCCGGATAGTCGGCCGCCAGACGCCGGGCTGTGGCTTCGTTCACCACAGCGCGCGGGATGGTTCCGGCAGCCGTCAGCAGGCACAGATGTTCGGCCGAATACTCCGGCGAGGAGTGGACGTAGATAGTGTCGCCCAGTTCTTCGCCCAGATTGGCGAGGCGGTCGGCATAGGGCGATTTCGCCACGAGCCATACCTCCTTGCCCGCAAGCTGTTCCTGCGACGAAATGTGCGACGCCGAGTCGCGCCGCTGCACCAGCGCCTGGCGCCCGGTGTACACCGCGTCCGTCATCCGGTAGGTGTTCTTGGTTCGCTCCGTGGCCGGAAGCGCCGCCACCACCATGTCGAAGTCGCCCTTTTCGAGGCCCTCCAGGGCGAAGTGCAGCGGCACGAAAGGACGGAACCGCACGGGGCGACCGTGTGCTGCGGCTATGGCGTTTATTATGTCGTGGTCCAGGCCCGCTATGCTGTCGCCGCTGCGGGTGTAGAGCAGCGGCGACATCTCTATCGCCACCGTTATCGTGTCACCCCCGGCGTGGCGGTCGGTCAGGGCGAAGGCCGCCCCATGCTTGCGGCTGCATTGTCCCAGCATCCACATGAGGGCCAGCACTATGATGAGGATGCCGAAGAGCAGCGGCATCCGGTGTCGTATTTTCTGAAGTTGCTTCATACCGTTAATAACGCCCGGCGACCGTAATAGTTGCCGCGTCAGTTGGCGAAATCCACGCTCAGACCCAGCTGGAAACGGCGCGGATTCAGAGGATAGTCCACCACCGAGAAGTAATTGTTGCCTCCCAGCCATCCCTGGTTGATGTGGCTCATGAGCACGAAGAAACGCACACGCCCCAGCTTCATGTTGGCATACACGTTCATGAAGGGGTAGTTGCCGAGGAGCACGGAGTTCTGGTTTACGAACGTGGCCGTGGCCGGCTGATAGGCCGGCGCGTGGTAGCGCGTGTACCAGTCGCAGTCCACGCCCAGCTGCACGTGCAGCGTCGCCACGCGGAAGAGCAGAAATAGATTGCTGTATACGGCCAGCTTGGGCAGTGGCAGCACGTCCTCGTTGCTCGTTGTCTGGTACGTGATGGTGTTGCGCCAGTTCAGTATCCCCACGCGGAAATCCTGTTGCAGCCTCGCGTGGAACACCTGCACGCTGCCCCCGTGCTGCCGCGGCATCCCGTCCTCGCCGAAGTACACATAGTTCTGGAGGTTCTTCAGGCCGGCCGAGAGGGTTGTGCCGGTGCGGCCCAGCTGCACCTTGCCGCCGAAGGCATAGGTACGCATCTTGCCGAAGTCGTTGTTCCAGATGAAGTGGTTCGACCGGTAATGCCGCATCAGGTATGGCGTCTCCTCGTTCAGGAACTCGCCGTAGGCATGCACGCGCAGCGAGTCGCCAAGCAGCGGCACGCGCGAGTAGGCGTTGCCCCGCACACGTATGTCGCCGGCCACGTCGCCCACCACGCCCAGTTCGCCCGTGGCGTCATACGTGATGGCCGCGCCTTGCAGTTTCGTGATCTGCGCTCCCGCCCAGGCCACGTTCTGGTTCACCTTGTCCTTCATGTCGGCGGCGCCGTCGGGCAGCGGAGTCAGGCCCAGGGCCGGGTCGGAGTGGTCCAGCGAGTCGGCTGTCTGCTTGAAGCGGCGCATCTCGTAGGTTATGTAGGCCGACGCGCCCATCGGGAAGTACTTGTTGAATCCCTCGAGCAGCTGTATGCCCAGGGTGTTGGTGAAGGCGCTGTAGTCGGTGCGGTCGTAGGTCGTGTTGGGCGTCAGGAACGTGTTCTGGAAGAACTCCTTCGTTTCGGCGGTGTTGTTGTCGGTGAAGATGTGGCGCTGCTTCTGGTAGCGCATGGTCCAGACGAACGATGTCACGGGCACGTATGTCCGCTTCACCAGGGAGTCCGGCAGCTCCTCTCCGAGCGAGTCTGTCGTCTGCTCCTTTTTCCAGAAGCCTATCTTGTAGCGGTGGTTGAGCCACAGGTCCAGGCCCACGTTGCGCGTGTGCGCGTTGTTCAGGCGTGTGGGAATGCTTTTGGGGTCCACGCTCGTGACGCCGCCCTGCACCTCCGCCGGGTCCGTGATGTACAGCGGGTCGGTGATGCCGCCGCTTTCCTTGTTCACGAGGTTGTAGTGGTAGTAGTAGCCCTGAAACTCGTAGCGGTCGCCTATGTACGAGCCCGAGAATCCCCACGTCAGGTCGTTGGTCGCCTGCTTTTCGTAGCTGCCTTTGGAGTAGAGGTAGTCCACCATCGCGCCCACCTGCGTGCGTGCGTTGGCGTTGCCGGAGAAGGTCGCTGTCAGCTGTTCCTGACTGGCGTCGCGGCCGCCGCCCGTGGTGTAGCCCAGCAGCGTCATCGGGATGCGCGAGTTGTAGAACTTGTGCTCGCGCGGCTTCCAGGTGCGCAGCGCGTCGCTCAGGAAGAAGGCGCTGTAGGGCAGGCGTTCCTCGAATATCATGTTTATGCCCTCGGCGCCCAGGTTGCCGGTCGTCGCCCAGGCGTTGCTCCGTGCCGTGGGTATGGCGCACTGGAAGTAGTTGTACTCCAGCGTGTCGATGCCGCAAGGTTCGCGCAGGCCCAGCGGCTGGAGCACGGTCCAGGCCGTGGGCGGCGCCACCGGCGTGTCCTTTTTCTTCTTGGAGGCCGACGACGCGTCATCGGCAGCGAAAACGGGCGCGGCCAGCAGGATTGCGAGCAGGATGATGTAAACCTTATTCATATACGGGCGCAAAGTTACTGTTTTTTTTCGTACCTTTGCCAAAAATATTGACAAATGGCTGACCAATCATTGCTTGACCGCCTCGACGGTATTGAAGCCCGCTTCGCCGAAGTGGCCACTCTCATCACCGACCCCGACGTCATAGCCGACATGAAGCGCTATGTGCGGCTCACCAAGGAATACAAGGACCTGCAGAGCCTCACGGCCGCCACGGCGCGCTACCGCCGCCTGCTCGGCGACGTGGCCGACGGCCGCGAACTCCTCGAGTCCGAGACCGACCCCGAGCTGCGCCAGATGGCCCGCGAGCAGATGGAGGCCGCCCAGCAGCAGCTCCCCGCAGCCGAGGAGGAGATAAAGCTGATGCTCATTCCAGCCGACCCCGAGGACGGCAAGAACGCCATCCTGGAGATACGCGGCGGCACCGGCGGCGACGAGGCTGCGCTTTTCGCCGGCGACCTCTGCAAGATGTACGTGCGCTTCTGCGAGAGCCGAGGCTGGAACGTTGCCGTCACCTCGGCCAGCGAGGGCGCCGCCGGTGGCTTCAAGGAGGTGGTGCTCAGCGTCACCGGCGAGGGCGTCTACGGTGTGCTCAAGTACGAAAGCGGCGTCCACCGCGTGCAGCGTGTCCCCGCCACCGAGACCCAGGGACGCGTTCACACCTCCGCCGCCACCGTGGCCGTACTGCCCGAGGCCGAGCCCTTCGACGTCGAAATCAACGAGGGCGAGATCAAGTGGGACACCTTCCGTTCGGGCGGAGCCGGAGGCCAGAACGTCAACAAGGTGGAAAGCGGCGTACGCCTCCGCTACATGTGGCGCAACCCCAACACCGGCGTCACCGAGGAGATACTCATCGAATGCACCGAGACGCGCGACCAGCCCAAGAACAAGGAGCGCGCCCTCAGCCGTCTCCGCACATTCATCTACGACAAGGAGCATCAGAAATACATCGACGACATAGCCTCCCGCCGCAAGACCATGGTGAGCACCGGCGACCGTTCCGCCAAAATCCGCACCTACAATTATCCTCAGGGACGCATCACCGACCACCGCATCAACTACACCGTCTACAATCTCGCTGCCTTCATGAACGGCGACATCCAGGACGTCATCGACCATCTCATCATCGCCGAGAACGCCGAGAAACTCAAAGAATCTGAACTCTAAACCATACTACAATGGCAGACACCCAAAACTACATCGAGCTGACCTACAAAGGCGTATGGCTCCTTATCGACTACAACATCAACGTCACCGTCAACGGCGCGCCCACCACGTTCTTTTCCATCAAGAAGGACTTCACCACGCGCATACCCATCACTCAGCCCGTGATGTATCTCCAGGCCTCTATGACTATGCGTACAG
Source organism: uncultured Muribaculaceae bacterium (assembly GCA_948665475.1). GTDB lineage: Bacteria > Bacteroidota > Bacteroidia > Bacteroidales > Muribaculaceae > CAG-873. Next base: position 52,136 of record CAPNHY010000015.1, read on the forward strand.
CACAGACACAGGTCTATACCGAACCCGGAAAGAACTACAAGGTCGCCCTTGAATACAGCCGCTTTACCGGCGCGCTGAAATTCACGCAGCTTTAATCCCCTCTTACCTATAAACAATTAAACAATCGAATTGTAGGGACATCCCTTTGGGATGTTGTATTGGTAACCGGCGTGTTACGTCAACGTGCCAAAGGCACGTCCCTGCAATTTGGGGAGTTTTGCAACACCTTCAGGAAAATACCAATGGAGAGGTTCCATCTGTGGAACTATACGCGCCGAGCTCCGTTAGGAAGCATAGTTTGCATGGTGCTGTAAATTAGATGCTTACCCGCTGAATGGCGGGTAAAATCCGGCTAACCTCGGGTAAAGGCGCATAGCGCCGTACCCGAGGTAGGTTCATAAAAGGTCATCAACCCGTCGGATGGCGGGTTGCACCTCTCTATCCAACCTGCATATTTGATTATGATATAACAATTATTAATACAACATTGTGGAAATTTTTCCTTAATTTTGCACCCAAAGAAACAAAGACCAAAAATTCATATTCCAATGACTATCGACAACTACAACTTTGCCGGCAAAAAGGCAATCGTGCGCGTTGACTTCAACGTGCCCCTGGACGAAAACGGTCACATCACCGACGACACCCGCATCCGCGGTGCGCTCCCCACGCTCAAGAAAATCCTCGCCGACGGCGGCAGCCTCATTCTTATGAGCCACATGGGCAAGCCCAAAGGCAAGGTCAACCCCAAATTCTCCCTCGCACAGATCAAGGACGACGTAGCCAAGGCACTCGGCACCGACGTGGTGTTCGCGCCCGACTGCGCCAAGGCTCAGGACGCAGCCGCTGCCCTTAAGCCCGGCCAGGTGCTCCTGCTCGAAAACCTCCGTTTCTATCCCGAGGAAGAAGGCAAGCCCGTAGGCATCGATAAGGAAGATCCCGCCTACGACGCAGCCAAGAAGGAAATGAAGGCTCGTCAGAAAGATTTCGCCAAGACCCTCGCTTCCTACGCCGACGTTTACGTCAACGACGCATTTGGAACCGCACACCGCAAGCACGCATCCACTGCCGTCATCGCCGACTATTTCGACGCCGACAACAAGATGCTCGGCTACCTCATGGAGAAGGAAGTCAAGGCTGTAGACAATATCCTCAGCGACATCAAGCGTCCCTTCACAGCCATCATGGGCGGCTCCAAGGTCAGCACCAAGATCGGCATCATCGAGAACCTCATGGACAAGGTTGACAACCTCATCCTCTGCGGAGGCATGACCTACACCTTCGCCAAGGCTCAGGGCGGCCACATCGGCAACTCCCTCTGCGAGGACGACAAGCTCGACCTCGCTCTCGACATCATGAAGCAGGCCAAGGAGAAGGGCGTGAACCTCGTGCTCGGCACCGACTGCATCGCGGCCGACGCCTTCAGCAACGACGCCAACACTCAGGTTTGCAGTGTGATGGACATCCCCGAAGGCTGGGAAGGCCTTGACGCAGGTCCCGAGACACGCAAGACCTTCGCCGACGTCATCCGCAACGCCAAGACCATCCTCTGGAACGGTCCCGCCGGTGTCTTCGAGTTCGACAACTTCACCGCCGGCAGCCGTGCCATCGCCGACGCCATCGTTGAAGCTACCGAAAAGGGCGCCTTCTCCCTCGTGGGTGGCGGCGACTCCGTGGCCTGCGTCAACAAGTTCGGCCTGGCCGATTCCGTAAGCTACGTCAGCACCGGTGGCGGTGCCCTCCTCGAGGCCATCGAGGGCAAGGTGCTCCCCGGCATCGCTGCCATCAAGGGCTAACGGTCGGCGCCTCAACACCCCGCATTACAAAAGCATCATGCCGCAAATCGCCGGTATGATGCTTTTTTTTTGCTACAAATTCGCAAAAAAGTGGCAAAAAAGCGCTAACTTTGCACGATATTACTCTGCAAACAATAAATCAATCACGATATGAAGCTTTTACAAGCCAAACTTTCCAAGTACACAGCCCCGCAGGAGGCTAAGGCCGCAGGCGTATATCCCTACTTCCGCGCCATCTCCTCCGAGCAGGACACCGAAGTGTTCATCAACGGCAAGAAGGTGATGATGTTCGGCAGCAACTGCTACACCGGTCTTGTCAACGATCCCCGCATCAAGGAAGCCGCCATCGAGGCCACACGCAAGTACGGCACAGGCTGCGCCGGCTCCCCCTTCCTCAACGGCACCCTCGACCTCCACAAGCAGCTTGAGCATCGCATCGCCGAGTACATCGGCAAGGAGGACGTAATGATCTACAGCACCGGCTTCGGCGTCAACCTCGGCGTTGTCTCCGCCCTCTGCGGACGCGAGGACTACATCCTCTGGGACGAGCAGGACCACGCCTCCATCATCGAGGGCCGTCGCCTCAGCTTCGCCCAGTCGCTCAAGTACAAGCACAACGACATGGATTCCCTCGAGAAGCAGCTCCAGAAGTGCGAGCCCGACAAGGTCAAGCTCATCGTCACCGACGGCGTCTTCTCCATGGAGGGCGACGTCGCCAACCTCCCTGCAATCGTCGACCTCGCCAAGAAGTACGACGCCACCGTCATGGTCGACGAGGCCCACGCCATCGGCGTCTTCGGTGAAGGCGGCCGCGGCACATGCCACCATTTCGGCGTAGCCGAGGACGTAGACCTCATCATGGGTACATTCTCCAAGAGTTTCGCTTCCCTCGGAGGCTTCATCGCCACCGACAAGGAGATAACCAACTTCCTGCGCCACCACTCCCGCAGCTACATCTTCACGGCCAGCATCACTCCCGCAAGCACTGCCGCCGCCCTCAAGGCCATCGACATCATGATTGCCGAGCCCGAGCGTCAGCAGCACCTCTGGGACATCACAAACTACGCCCTCGAAGGCTTCCGACACATGGGCGCAGAGATAGGCAACACCTCCACGCCTATCATTCCGCTGTTCATCCGCGACAACATGAAGACCTTCGCCATCACCCGCGACCTCCTCGACGAGGGCATCTTCGTCAACCCCGTTGTCTCCCCCGCCGTTGCTCCTCAGGACACCCTCATCCGCTTCAGCCTCATGGCCACGCACACACGCGAGCAGGTCACCGAGGCCCTCGAGAAGATCGAGAAGGTATTCCGCAAGCACGGCGTCATCAAGTAAAGCCGAATAAATCTTATCAGGATGCCTGCGCTGTAGGCGTCCACCCGCCAACGCCCTCTGCCTTCCCACGCAGAGGGCGTCGTATATAATAAACATTTGATTACAAACAAATTGTAGGGGCGCGATACATCGCGCCCGCATCCACATAAGCCTTCTTACCTATCCCCTATAAACTATACACTGAAGAGCAAGTCCTCGAAGAGGACGCATCCGTTGTTAACCCCATGATAAGCAGCGCTTTGCGATGCGTTCATGGGGTATGAGACGCCAAGAGAAAGGAACCTCGGAGAGGTTCTATCTGTGGCACCCCTTCCCCTTCCCCCCCCAGAAAAAAACAAAAATTTTTCTAACGAAAATGCAAATTTTTTCTCCCTATCTTTCAGTGAGTTATTCTCAATTTTAACATTTATTAGCTATGAAATGAACCGGGGGGTGGTTCATTTCATAGTTCCAAGGGGTATTTCGTGTTGTAACTTTGCAGCATCATGAAACATTCAAGCACATACCCCTTCCGCCGCTGGTACCGCAGGCCCCTCACGCCGCGCGAATCCGCCGTCATCGGCCTCCTCGAGCGCCGTCGCCGCCGCACAGGCCGCGTCAGCATCGTCCTCACCGTATCAGCCGCCGAGCACGCCGCCATCAGCCGCCTGCTCCTCCACTACGCCCTGTTCCTCAACAACCGTTGCTCCCTCTCCTGCACCATCCGGATTGCCGCCGTAGGCACAACTCCTAACTCCTCACTCCCAACTCCACACTGCACGCAGCGCCAGCAAGTCCTCGAAGAGGACGTATCTGTGGTTAACCCCATGATAAGCAGCGCTTTGCGCTGCGTTCATGGGGTGCGGGGCTCCCCGCTACATGGCAAGCTCGGAG
>CAPNHY010000016.1:0-55723 GCA_948665475.1 uncultured Muribaculaceae bacterium
CACTCCCGGTCGATCTCCCATAGTGCGATTGAGTCCATTAACTGAATATCCCTAATTAAGACCTTGGGAGAGAGTTTAAGGTCGTTATATACTATAGGCCCGACTTACACGGTGGTATGCATTTTGGTATGGATCATATGGCTGCTTGCTACAGTTCTCGGAATTAAGGGAATGAACGAGGCTTTAAAAAAACCTACGTCATTTTCAGATGCTGAAGCAGCGGCGGCCAGTGGTTAATTGGCATTCGTCAGCTGCAAAAATCTTTGCCGTGCCTGCTCGCGCGTCAGCTGCCTGCCCTCTTTTGGGCGGCCGTCGGCGCGCTTCGTCTGTTTATCCCAGGGCAGCGGCAGCAGGTTCCGCGGGCTGACGCGGCGGCGCAGATGCGGCTGCACGATGATGGCCGCCACCACGCGGGCACGCTCCCAGGCCGCGCGCTCTCGGAACTGCGCGGCGTCGGCTATGGCGTTGAACTCTTCCGGGGTCAGATTGTCAAAATCGTGTACCGATAATCCACAGCTCACGCCGATGCCGAGCAGTTCCTCCGTGCTTAAGCGCTTTTTTTTTCAGTGTCGGCCTATCATGGTAAGTTTTTATGATTTAGTTTGTGGTTTCGAGAAAACGCCTTAATTTTGTATATATAAATTCCCTCCATAATTAATATTACCGAAAATTAATATCACCGAACATATCGTTGCTGAATTGTTATATACTTGATGATACACGAATATACAGAACAGACGGAGGCGTGGATTGCCGCGCATGCAGGTGACGATGTGAAGACATTGTGGCTGAAATACGGACGTGAACGCGAGTTTGAAATCACCCAGATTGAATGTCGTCGACGTTTCGGCAAGAAACTGGCGGCTACGTTGACTCGTTGCCAGCAATGGCTGTTCCCGTCTGTGCTAAGCGGAGAGCAGTCCACGAGCGACCGGCTTGCCACCTTCCATGCCGGACTGATACCGGAATGCGCACGCGTTGCCGATCTCACGGCAGGTCTCGGCATAGATGTCCTGCATTTCGCAGCCGTTGCCTCGGAAGTAGTAGCTCTGGAAATGGACTGCGACCGATGTGATGTTCTCCGCGATAATCTCCGACGTGCTAAGGTGGAAAATGTCAGCGTGGAATGTGCCGATTGCCGTGAATGGCTGAAAACTTACAACGGTCCCAAACTGGATTTGGTATTCATCGATCCTGCGCGCAGAGCCTCTGACGGCAGCAGGGTTTTCGCTCTGAGCGACTGCGAGCCTGATGTTGTCGCAATGTTGCCGGATTTGCGAAGTGTGGCGCATCGGCTTATCATAAAAATGTCGCCGATGCTCGACATTAGTGCGATATTGTCAACCCTTCCAGAGTGTATTAAGCTCTATGTGCTCGGCACAGCCACTGAATGCAAGGAGCTGGTTGCCGTCATTGATTTTGAGCATCCGGCACCGTCGGCATGTGACGTGGCGATTGAGGCGGTGACGGTGGCCGACGGCGGGACGCATAGCTTTCTTTGTACTCGTGCAGAGGAAATGGTGGCGGATGCCGTCTATGGGCGTCCGCGTTCCGGCGACTGGCTCTGCGAGCCATGGCCGTCGGTCATGAAGGCCGGAGCTGTCCGCCTTGTAGCCGAGCGTTATGAATTGCAGAAGCTTGCGCCCAACACCCATGTGTACTTTGCACCTGAAAAAGCTGCGGGCTTTCCGGGCACACAGCATCGGGTGGTGGAGGTACTGCCTTATGCTTCACGGGTGATAAAACGTTTCAGCCGCACATATCCGAATATCGATGTGGCTGTCCGAAATTTCGGCATGACGGCCGATGCTCTGCGGTCAAAACTCGGGGTACGTGACAGCGGCGCCCGCGGCAGGCTTATGGCCGTCACGGACGCCGGAAATGAAAAACTTCTGATTGTGCTTGAATAGGCGTTACCACTGAAATCCGACGGAAAGGCCAACCGAACTCAAAGAGACATTCGACGCATAGCGATACCAGTAGTTGGAGGTCACAAGCTGATAGCTCACGCCCACGTTTACGGCCTTGCGTCCGTTGTCGTCGAGAGGTATGCGCATACCCGCCGACGGCTTGAAGTAGAAGCACTCCGTATTGGTAAGGAATCCGTCACCGATTTCAAGATAATTGTCGCTTACGAGAAACGAAGCGCCTAACCGCAGGTCGATGTAGAAAGATGTATTTGTCGGAGAGCCGATGTCGAAGCGAAAATCCGTATAAAGCGGAATCACACATCCGGTTTTTGAGTGACTTCGCCCCGGGTCATAATCGTCCGGATTGAGGGTAGGGAGGTTGGAGGCATCATGCGGATTTGTCATCACGGCCTGAACTCCGAGACCTACGCCCATAAAGAACCACGACCTATACTGGAAGCCCTGTGTGGTCGACAGTTCCAGATAGTCGGCATTTCTTGTTCCGACGCCTTTGGTATAAGACATATCTACGAAGCCGCGATAATTGAAACTGCCCGACAGCGCAGGCGATATGAGGTTGGGAACCTGATTGGCAATCTGATAGAACTGGGCTCCGGCGCTCCCGCACACCGACAGCATAACGGCAATGACAATAGTACGGAAAATTTTCATGCTTTTTCTGTTTTATTTGCAAACATACAGAAATTTTTCATAAAAACAGCCCGAATTGTCCAATTGTTCGACAATTGGCGACTTTTTCGCCCTATCAGCCCTGATGGAGTGCCAGGTGCATCGCTTCTGCCGCGCGTCGGCCGTCACCCATTGCGAGAATCACAGTGGCTCCGCCGCGCACGATGTCGCCTCCGGCATAAAGCATGGGGTGCGATGTGCGCAAGTTTTCGTCAACCGCAATTGTGCCGCGTGTCGTTATCTCCAGTCCGTCCACACACGATGGTATAAGCGGGTTGGGAGATACGCCCACGCTCACTATCACGGCATCGACCGGCATTTCCACAATCTCGCCCTCTATCGGTTCGGGCGAGCGCCGGCCTGATGCATCCGGCTCGCCCAGACGCATTTTCTGAAGGCGCGCGACCCTTACGCGTCCACTGTCGTCGCCGATGTATTCAACGGGATTGTGAAGCGTGAGAAAACGAACTCCCTCCTCTTCGGCATGACATATTTCCTCGGCTCTGGCAGGCATCTCCTCGCGGCTTCGGCGATACACTATAACGGCGTCCTCTGCTCCCATGCGCCTTGCCGTGCGCACTGAGTCCATGGCGGTATTGCCGCCGCCTACAACCATTATGCGTCTGCCTTTTACCACAGGCGTCATTGCGCCCGGATGCCCGGCTCCCATAAGGTTTATACGCGTAAGATACTCGTTGCTTGACAATACGCCGTTGAGATTCTCGCCGGGAATACCCATGAAGCGGGGAAGACCGGCGCCTGAGGCGACATAAATAGCCCGGTAGCCGTCATTGGCAAGGTCGTCGACCGACAGTGTCCGGCCTATCACGGTATCTTTCTCGAAATGCACGCCCATCCGGCGCAGGTTGTCGAGCTCATAGTCTACAATGCTGTTTGGCAGACGGAATTCCGGTATGCCGTATTTCAGCACGCCACCTATTTCGTGCAAAGCCTCGAAGACGGTGACATCATATCCTCTGCGTGCCATATCGCCGGCAAACGACAGTCCCGACGGACCGGAACCGGCCACGGCTATTTTTATACCCAACGGAGCAGCAGGCTCCTGTCGCGGAGTCAGACCGTTCTCGCGCGCTGTATCGGCGGCATATCGCTCAAGATAACCTATCGCCACCGGCGCCTTTTTCATGCGGTTGTAGATGCAGCGGCTTTCGCATTGCTTTTCCTGCGGACACACGCGTCCGCACACTGCCGGCAGTGCGCTCGTCTGCGCCAGCACTGTAGCCGCGCCTCCGATGTCGCCGCGTTGCACATTCTTTATGAACGCCGGGATGTCGATTCCCACCGGGCAGCCCTTGACGCACTGCGGGTCGGGGCAGTCGAGACAGCGGGTTGCCTCCGTGTGCGCCTGTGCGGCCGTCAGTCCGCAGTTCACTTCCTTGTTGGAGTGTATTCTTTGTTCCGGATCCAACACAGGCATCACGGCACGCGGTATGGCCGTTCGGACGGCGGCCGGTATGGCGTCGCGCAGCTCTTTACGCCATGGCGCGTTGCGGTCGGTGAGTGATTTATTCATCGTAGGCTCTCATTCTGGTGAACATTTCGTCAAAATCGACCTGATGCGCGTCGAATTCCGGTCCGTCAACACATACAAAACGGAGTTTGCCGCCGACAGTGACACGACAGGCGCCGCACATTCCGGTGCCGTCGACCATAATTGTATTCAGCGAGCATATGGTCGGCACATCGTAGCGTTTTGTCAGCAAAGACACAAATTTCATCATCACCGGCGGACCTATAGTCACGACCTCGTCGACATGTTCTCTTATCAGCACGTCCTCCACGCCTTGCGTGACAAGTCCGCGCCGGCCATAGCTGCCGTCGTCGGTCATGATTATCACATCGTCCGACCATCTGCGCACCTCGTCCTCCAGTATTATCAGCTCGCGCGTTCTGGCTGCAAGCACACTTACGACACGGTTGCCGGATTCTTTCATTGCCCGGATTATGGGCAGCAGGGGAGCGACACCCACACCGCCTCCGCAGCATACCACAGTTCCGCGCAAGCCTATGTCAGTGGCACGTCCGAGGGGTCCTACAAGGTCTGTAAGGCAGTCGCCCGGTTCCAGATCGCATATACGGCGCGTGGACGGTCCAACGGCCTGCACCACCAGTGTGACGGTGCCTGCCGCCACGTCGGCATCGGCGATTGTGAGTGGTATCCTTTCGCCGTTCTCACCGGCGCGCACGATGACGAAATGCCCCGGACGGCGGGCTCGCGCCACGCGCGGTGCCTCCACCACCAGGCGGAAAACCTTCTCGGAAAAACGCGACTTGCTGATAATGCGGAACATGGCTCGTCAGGCTTCAGGCGTTTCTTCCTTGTCTTCGCCTTCGGTCTTTGTGTCAGGTGTGGAGAAGTCGGTTATGCCTGCTTCCACAAGCTGATTGTACCATGTGAGAGCCTTGCGGATGTCGCTGGAATACACGCGGTCGCGGTCGAAGTCGGGGAGTACTTTTGCAAAATACTCACGCAGGGCCTCGTCATCCTCCAGGCTCTTGATGTCAACAGTCTTGCCATCTTCGAGTTTGTATATGTTCTCGTAGATTGTGTATAGCGGAACGTCTTCCGAGGTGGTGTACATGGCAATGTCGGCCAGCGACATCACTTTGTCGCGCATATATGCCGGACGGCGTTTGCCGGTGGCTATATCCTCGACTATGAGCATATTCTTGCCCTGGCTTACAAGCTTGAAGAGTCCGGGCTTGCCGGATATGGACAGTATTCTTTCAGTCATTTTTGGAATCAGTTGTTAAATTCAGCGACAAATATAGCACTTTTGCCGTGAATTTTCGTAACTTTGCATACTAATTTTTTAACAAGCCTTTATAAACAGCCACCGCCCATGTCGGTCTACTTCAAATATCTCTTTCAGCTCATACTTTCCCCATCGCGGGGATGGGAGGACATATCCCACGACGGCGTCGACCCGGACGAACTTGTGCGCCGTGGCTATTATCCCCTCACGGGTATCATGGCGCTGACGGAGTTTCTGAGGCTTCTGTATGAACCGGGAGCGACTGTCGCCGGCGTGCTCCAGCGGGCTATCGCGCTGTTCTGCGCTTATTTCGCCGCGCTGTTCCTCTGCCGGCTGATGCTGGACGCGCTCCTGCCGAAAGTCACTGACGGAGCGCCGAGCGAACGCCGCACTGCCACACTCGACGTGATGTGCCTGGGACAGATGGCGCTTATTGCCATCATCGGCAACTGCATCCCCACCGGCCTTACTCTTGTTCATTTCCTGCCGGTATATGCGCTGCTGATTTTCTATAAGGCATCACGATATATGGCCGTACGGAAAGACAGCGAGATGAACTATCTCGTCATCGGTCTGCTTTGTGTCGTGGTGGCTCCCCTGGGGTTATACTGGCTCCTTTCTCTCATCCTCGTTTGAAAACAGAGATAATCCATGAATGTCAAAGACGTCAACATAAAGAATCGCCGCGCCACATTCGACTATGAGATTGTGGAGACCTTCACCGCCGGTATCGTGCTGACGGGGACGGAAATCAAGTCGCTGCGCATGGGTAAGGCGAGTCTTGTCGATACTTTCTGTTATGTCGACCGTGGCGAAGTGTGGGTGAAAAACATGTACATCGCCGAATACTTCTACGGCACATACAATAACCACTCGGCCCGGCGCGACCGTAAGCTTCTGCTCCAGCGCAAGGAGATACGCCGCCTCGAAAAGGACGGCAAGGAGGCTGGATTCACAATTGTGCCCCTAAAACTGTTTATCAACGGCAAGGGACTTGCCAAACTTGTAATCGGGCTTGCCCGGGGTAAGAAGGAGTACGATAAGCGTCAGAGTATACGCGAGCGCGAGGACCGCCGCAACATGGCGCGATTCTTTCAGAAAAAGTAATCTCACATTAATATATTATGTACAGAACCAAAACATGCGGCGAACTTCGCCTGAGCGATGCCGGTAGCCGCGTAACACTTGCCGGATGGGTGCAGCGCGTCCGCAAGATGGGCGGCATGACCTTTCTTGACCTGCGCGACCGCTACGGACTGACACAAGTAGTATTCAACGTGGAGAATGACGCTGCCCTGACCGAGGCTGCCAACCATCTCGGACGCGAATATGTGGTGCAGGTGGTCGGCGATGTTGCCGAACGTACTTCCAAGAACCCGAATCTGCCCACCGGCGACATAGAAATTGTAGCGCGCGAACTGCGTGTGCTCAATCCCAGCGAGGTACCCCCCTTCACCATTGAGGACGACACCGACGGCGGCGACGATCTGCGCATGCGTTACCGCTATCTTGACCTGCGCCGCAACTGCGTGCGCCGCAATCTGGAGCTCCGCCACCGCATGACGATGGAGGTGCGTCGCTACCTCGACAGCAAGGGCTTCCTCGAGATTGAGACCCCCATGCTCGTAGGCAGCACACCCGAGGGTGCGCGCGACTTCGTCGTGCCTTCGCGCATGAATCCCGGACAGTTCTATGCTCTTCCGCAGAGCCCTCAGACGCTCAAGCAGCTCCTCATGGTCAGCGGCATCGACCGCTATTTCCAGATTGTGAAGTGCTTCCGCGACGAGGACCTGCGCGCCGACCGTCAGCCGGAATTCACGCAGATTGACTGCGAGATGAGCTACGTCGAGCAGGACGACATCATCAATCTCTTTGAAGGCATGGCCCGCCACCTCTTCAAGGAACTGCGCGGCGTGGAGCTGCCCGAACCGTTCCAGCGCATGTCCTGGGCTGACGCAATGAAATACTATGGCAGCGACAAGCCCGACCTGCGCTTCGGCATGCGCTTTGTGGAACTGATGGATGTGCTCAAGGGCCACGGATTCGGTGTTTTCGACAATGCCAAATACATCGGCGGCATATGTGCCAAGGGCGCTGCAAGCTACACCCGCAAGCAGCTCGACGAACTCACGGAGTTCGTAAAGCGCTCGCAGATCGGTGCCAAGGGTCTTGTATACGCCCGCGTAGAGGCCGACGGCCACGTCAAAAGCAGCGTCGACAAGTTCTACAGCCAGGAGGTGCTTCAGGATCTCAGAAAAGCTATGGATGCGGAGCCCGGTGACCTCATTCTCATTCTCAGCGGCGACGATGCCATGCGCACGCGCAAGCAGCTCTGCGAACTGCGCCTTGAGATGGGCCGACGCCTCGGACTCCGCGACAAGAACAAGTTCGCATGCCTCTGGGTTGTGGACTTCCCGATGTTCGAGTGGAGCGACGAGGAACAGCGCCTGATGGCCATGCACCATCCTTTCACGCACCCCAAGGACGAAGACATACCTCTGCTCGACACCGACCCTGCGGCCGTACGTGCCGATGCCTACGACATGGTTGTCAACGGTGTTGAGGTCGGCGGCGGCTCTATCCGTATCCACGACAGCGCACTGCAGGCCAAGATGTTCGAGATTCTCGGTTTCACGCCCGAGAAGGCTCAGGAGCAGTTCGGTTTCCTGATGAACGCGTTCAAGTTCGGCGCCCCCCCTCACGGCGGCCTCGCCTACGGTCTTGACCGCTGGGTATCGCTCTTCGCCGGTCTTGACAGCATACGCGACTGCATCGCGTTCCCGAAAAACAACAGCGGCCGCGATGTCATGCTTGATGCTCCGGCTCCTCTCGACCAGAAGCAGCTCGACGAGCTACAGCTTGCCCTTGACCTTAAGGATTGATGCTGATACGCGATATTATATCGGTCATCGAACGCTTTGCCCCGCTATCCCTTCAGGAAGAGTGGGACAACAGCGGGCTGCAGTGCGGCGATGCCTCCGCGGAATGCACCGGCGTGATGTTGTGTCTTGACGTCACGCCAGATGTGATAGAGGAGGCGTCGGCCCGCGGATGCAACCTCGTGGTGTCGCATCACCCGATGATTTTCCGTGGCATAAAGCGCCTAACGGGGGCGACAGTGGCCGAACGCTGCATTATCGCCGCCATCAGCCACAATATGGCCGTTTACAGCAGTCATACGGCGCTCGACAGTGCCGATGGCGGCGTGAGCCATGCCCTTGCCGCGTTGCTCGGTGCCTGTGTGCGCCGTGTGCTCCATCCAATGGATGCCGAAATGCTGCGACTCACCGTATATGCGCCGCGCGAAAAAGCCGATGACGTGCAGACGGCACTGGCCGACAGCCTGTCGCCCGGTGCGATAATAGCGTCAGACTCGCAGTCGCTACGTCAGGACATGAAGGAGGAGGCTGACAGTGCGCCTGTGATAAATCTGATTCACAGGCCGCTGACATCGTTCTCACTTACGGTGTCCGCACTTCAGCGTCATGATGCAGAAACGGCCCTTATTGGATTTGGCCACGATGTCACATACAGTTTCGAGCGACTCGCCGACCGCGATCTCCGCTACGGACTCGGTGTGGTAGCCGAACTGCCGGAGGCAATCAGTGCGGAGCATTTCATCAAACGAGTAAAGGACACTCTCGGCGCAAGCGTACTGCGTTGCAGCCGCACGGAGCCCGGTGCCATGGTGCGTCGCATCGCATTCTGTGGCGGCGCGGGAGGCGAATTCATCCCCGACGCAGTCCGTGCCGGAGCCGATGCTTACGTCACGGCCGACATACGCTACCACGACTTCGGAGAGTGGGGCAGCTCCATTTTGCTGGTCGATGCGGGGCATTTCGAGACCGAGAACTGCACAAAAATGATTTTAATGCAGCTTATTAAAGAAAAATTCGCTAACTTTGCGGTCTATATCGCAGCAAGCGAACACAACCCAATAACCTACTTGTAAAGAACCATATGGCCACCGAAAAGAAAAACGATGTCACCCTCAATGTGGAATCGCGCCTGAAATCGCTCTATGAGCTTCAGACAATACTCTCCGAGATTGACCGCATCAAGACCATTCGCGGCGAGTTGCCTCTGGAAGTCAAGGACCTTGAGGACAGCCTCGCCGGCCTCCATACCCGTATTGACAACTATAACGCCGACATCGAGAGCCTGAAGCGCGACGTAGCCGCTGAGAAAGAAAAAATCCGCAGCTGCCAGGTGCTGATCGACCGCTACAAGGAGCAGCTCGACAACGTGCGCAACAACCGCGAATTCGACCTCCTCACAAAAGAAGTCGAGTTCCAGACCCTTGAGATCGAGCTTGCCGAAAAGCATATCAACGACCATACCCGCGCCATAGAGGTAAAGACAGCCGAGATCGCAGCCACTCAGGAGAAGGTACAGGACCAGACCCACATTCTTGAGGAAAAGAAGTCGGAACTTGACGAAATCATCAGCGAGACCCGACAGGACGAGGAAAATCTGCGTCAGAAAGCAAAGACTCTCGAAACAAAAATCGACGACCGCACTCTGGCAGCTTTCAAGCGCATCCGCAAGAACGCACGCAACGGCCTCGGCATCGTCTATGTACAGCGCAATGCATGCGGCGGCTGCTTCAACCGTATTCCCCCGCAGAAGCAGATGGAAATCAAGCTCCACAAGAAAGTTATCGTGTGCGAGTACTGCGGCCGTATCATGATCGACCCTGTGCTTGCAGGCGTGGAGGAGCAGTAAGCCATACTTCCGTACGGCGATAATATATCAAAGAGGTTGCGACAGCCATGAAAAAAGGCCGTTGTTGCCTCTTTGCTTTTTCGTAAATATTATATACCTTTGTGTCATGTATAAACAATGTCCCAAATGCGGTACAGCCGTTCCCGACAATGCGAATTTCTGCCAGTCGTGCGGCTACGATTTCAACAATCCTCCGCAATACAGAGATCAGCAATACGGTGCCTACCGGCAGCCGGGTTCCTATTACAGCAACAACCCCTTTGATGCCGCCGGTCCCGAGGGCAAGAGCCGTGGTGTGGCAGCATTGCTTGCCATCTTCCTCGGCTGGCTTGGAATACATTATTTCTATTGTGGTAAAATCACCGGCGGAGTGCTCACCATTCTGCTGTGTATTGTCACATGCTCTCTATGGTCCATTCTGACCTTCGTACAAGGCATTTACTTCCTGTGTATAACCAATGATGAATTTGAAAGGAAATTTATAACCAATCCGTCAAATTTCCCGATTTTCTGATGCTCAAGGCTCTCCTTACAGCTCTCTTGCTTGCCTCTCCATGGGCGGCCTCCGCTGCGGTGCTTGGTTTTCCGGGAGAGGAGGCGGCATGCGTAGGCATCTATATAAAGGACTTGCGTAACGGCAGCATTGTCGCCGCAGAGAATGCAGAAATGGCTATGGTGCCGGCGTCTACACTGAAAGCTATGACTACGGCGTCGGCTCTTCGCCTGCTCGGACCTGAGTTCAGATTCACTACCGAGGTCCGTCTTACCGGCTCTCGGGATGGCTCTACCTGGAACGGAGATCTCGAGGTATGCGCCTCCGCCGATCCTTCGCTCGAAAGTGCGGAGTTTGAAAGCAATCTCGGTTTCTGCGACAGCATTGTTGCGCGTCTTGGCGCAATGAACATACAGCGCGTTGCGGGACGCATACGTGTCAAGGCGCCGATGCAGGATGCCGGGCCCTCTCCCAAATGGGAGATTGAGGATGTAGCATGGAGCTATGGCGCCTCCTTGTACGGATTCAATTGGCGTGACAATATTTTCCGATTGTGGCCCGCCACAGGACGCACCAAACCGCACATCCCGGACCTTAAGGTTACGCTTCGGCATTCGCCAGACGGCAACGACCAGCTTCGCGGTGTCGGCAGCAACAATCTTGAAGTGTGGGGACGTAACACCAGCAACCGGAAGTGGAGCATCACGAGCACAATGCCCGAGCCGCAGACCGTCTTCGTACACGAACTGAAAGAACGCCTAAGTGCTGCCGGAATAAAGGTTCTCGGACGCGATATAAAGCCGTCAGCAGCCGGGACTACATCGGTTTACACACATCGTTCGCCGCGGGCTGCCGTTATCATGCGCAGCCTTATGGTACGCAGCGACAACATGATGGCCGACGGCATGCTGCGTGCTGTCGAACCGGACGGGACGCGCGCCGACGCTTTGCGCAAGGAAAAAGCATTGTGGGACTCTCTTGGAGTCAGTATGCGTTACTCGGCGGTTCTCGACGGTTGCGGACTTGCCCGTGCCAACCGTATTTCTCCCGTTGCTCTTGGGCGTGTGCTTGAAACGATGGCTTCGGGAGAGTACTCAGCCGACTATATCGGTTTTTTCCCGCGTGCAGGTATTGACGGTACCCTCAAGAATTTCATGGCAAAAACACCGCTGCGAGGACGGTTGGCCCTGAAAACAGGAAGCGTAAGCGCCGTGCAGTGCTATGCAGGCTATCTGTTGGATGACGAGGGGCAACGGCCTACACACGTTGTAGTACTGATGGTAAACGCGTTCTATTGCCCTCGGGCTGCACTTAGGGAAAAAATATCGGATTATCTCATAGAAAAACTTACAGAAAAGCAATAAGTTCATGGAACAGGAAAACCGTAAAGGCCGCTTATGCGGACTCATTGCTGCCGGCCTTAGACTTGAAGGTCTTCTGCGTGTGTCGCTGGAACGTCCGGATGCCGATGCCGATACTGTGCCACAGATACGTGAGGCGTTCGAAATGTATTCGACATTGTTCAGTTCCTTATTCTCAGAATATAAGGAACCGAACACGGAGGAAGATGAAGTGATTTCTGTCGTGAAAACAGAACCGGAGGAAGAACCGGAGGCTGACGAAATTGAAGAAGAAACGCCACTCACGGTTGAAGATGCTGAGGAGATAGAAAAGACTGAAGACGGTGTTGAGAATACGTCCGAAGACGTTCTTAGTGCTGAGGAAGAAACAGAGGTTATCTCTGAGCCTGAGCCTGTCCGTCCGCTTTCCGACACTCTCAAGGTTGACGAACTCATAGCGCGCAAGGAATCTGCCGATCTGCGCAGGGCATTCACGCTGAACGATAAGTTCCGTTTCCGTCGCACAATCTTTGGCGGAAGCGACGAAAAGTTCAGTCAGACTTTGCAACAGCTTGAGGCGATGCCGGACTTTGAGACCGCCTTGTCGCATCTTGAAGACATCCTCCCGGAAAACGGAGAGGACAATGATGATTTCATCGCCATCATCAAGGCCCATTTCGACAGCAGGCAGTGAACGGAACGTTATATATAGTACCGACACCTGTCGGCAATCTTGCCGACATGACTCCGCGGGCAGTTGACATACTCAAAAGTGTGGCGTTGATTCTGGCGGAGGATACGCGCACATCGGCCGTTGTGATGCGTCATTACGACATCAGCACACCGATGGCAAGTCACCACAAATACAACGAGCATGACAGCCTGCAACCGATTGTCGACCGGCTGCTTGCAGGCGATGATATTGCTTTGGTAAGCGATGCCGGCACCCCCGGCATCAGCGACCCGGGATTCATGCTCTCGCGCGAGTGCCGCCGCAACGATATTAAAGTAGTAACACTTCCCGGCGCCACCGCTTTCGTGCCGGCGCTTGTGAGCAGTGGACTCCCCTGCGACAGATTCGTGTTCGAGGGCTTCCTCCCGCCCAAAAAAGGCAGGGCCACCAGACTTGACATACTCGCCTCGGACGAACGCACATTCGTGCTGTATGAGTCGCCGCTTCGTCTTGCGAAAACCCTCGGGGAGCTTGCCGAGAAATGTGGCGAGGACCGTCCGGCCGCTATCGCACGCGAAATATCCAAGCTACACGAACAAACTCATTGCGGCACACTTGGCGAGTTGCGCGATTATTTCGCCGTGAACCAGGCTCGCGGCGAGATTGTTATAATTGTAGGCGGTAAGGAACGTGAACGCTCCAGAGAGCATCGCAATAAGTACCGCGAAACTGATAATAACTGAGATTCAAGCATATACGTCACAAACTATTTATTCGTAAAAGCATGAAAAAGACATTATTGGCCGGCCTCGCGCTGGCACTCGTACTCGGAGCATGCAGCAAAAAGGATGAAACAGACGAACAACACCAGCAGGCGATTGCCGATGCATCAAAGGTGGAACTTCAAAACGCTGTAGCAGACCGTGATCAGCTGTTCTTGCTCGTCAATGAAATTTCTCAGGGCATGGACCAGATCAAGGCTCTCGAGAATATCCTGACGGTAAATGCCAACGTCAGCGGAGAGACACCCAGCCAGAGAGAACAGATCCAGGCCGACATAGCTGCCATACAGCAGGCTCTCCAGGAACGCCGCGAGAAGCTTGCCGAACTGGAAAAGCGTCTCAACAGCTCCAACCTCACCAACAACAATCTGCGCAACACCATCGCAACCCTGCGCAATCAGATCGACACTCAGGCGAATGAAATAACCGCCCTCAAGAACAATCTGAACGAGGCTCAGGCACGTATCGGCGAGCTGAACACGGCAGTAGACTCGCTTAACACCACGGTCACCACCGTCACCGAAGAAAAAGAACAGGCCGAGCAGCAGAGTGTAGATCTTGCTAACGAGCTCAACACTTGCTACTATGCAATCGGAAGTAAAAAAGAACTTAAGGAAAACAAGATCATCGAGTCTGGCTTCCTTCGCAAGACTAAAATCATGAAGGGCGATTTCGACCAGAATTTCTTCACCACGGCCGACAAACGCACTCTCACCACGCTACCCCTGCACAGCGACAAAGCCAAAGTGCTGACCAACCAGCCCGCATCCTCCTATGTGATTGAAGACCAGGGACAGCAGAAAGTTCTACGCATCACAAATCCCGCTTCGTTCTGGAGCCTCAGCAACTACCTCGTCATCGAGATCGACTGATAGTTGAGATAACAAAATAAGCCCGCAGACTGCGACATGTGCCGGTCTGCGGGCCTTTCTTTTATACCAATGTCAATCGTTGGTGAACAGCGATTTGTTGCGGTGCAGGAGCTGGAGGAATCGCAGGTCGTCGCGCAGCGGTGCGCAGTTCACGCGTCCGTCGCTGTATTCCGTCCAGTTGTAGTAATTGGCATATCCGTTCTTCAGCGACTTCTCGGCGGCCGCAAGCGCACGGTCGAAGTCGTCGGCTTGTGCGAAGAAGCATGCGGCAAGGTAGTTGAGATAGCCGTTGGTGTCGCTCGATTGTGCGAGCTCGTTCTCAACCTGTGCGGTGATCTCGGCTACATCATCTCCGGCAAAGAGACGAGCGAAGGCGCTCAGCGAGCGAAGTGTATTGTCACCGGTTACGTCAAGACCGGCGGCCCGGCGGTACAGCCCGCGTGCGGCGTTGGGCTGGTTCATGCTGTTTTCAAGCACGTTGGCGCGAAGCAGGTAATACATCGGTTCCTCCGCATGGTTCATGGAAGCCTCACCGAACAGTTTCATGCTTTCGTCAAAATTGCCCTGTTCGGCATATATAAGAGCCATCTCGGCGAGTGCATCGCCGTTTTCAGGCATTGCTGCAAGCGCATCGGCCGCAGCCTTGAGAGCTTGAGGCAACTGACCTTTGTGGCGCAGTATCCGCGCGCGCAGCAGGTGATACGGGCCGTTGCCGCTGACTGTGGTGAGCGCATACTCCACGTTGTTGAGTGCGTCATCCAGCCGACCGAGAGCAAACTGACACTCGGCTATGGAGCCATATATTCCCCGATAGTTATCGAGGTTGTTGTCGAGGATATACTGATAGTCGTTGATGGCGTCGAGATAGTGCGCATGCTCTTTCTCGATGCTGGCTCGCAGGTAGCGGTACATACCGTTGTCTGGAACCTGTGCAACCGCGTTGCTCAGAGAGGCGATAGTGGAGGGATAATCCTTGTGGCTGAACTCCATCAGGGCGTCTATCACGCTCTGCGTGTCGCCGCCCTTGGTGCCGAGAGCGAGCAGCAGGTCGTCGACAGCGGCCTGAGGCTGGTTCATCTGCTGACGCACACGTGCGCGACGCACATAGATGTCCGGATTATTGGGGTCGAGAGCCACGGCTTCCTCCAGGTAGTCGTTAGCCATGCCGAGGTTGTTCTCCTGCATGGCTATGCGCGCAAGACCGAGTGTAGCCTCAGGGTCGCGCATGTTCAGGCGCTTGAGGCGTAGGAAGTCGGCCTTTGCATCGGCGAGCTTGCCGGTCTCAAGTTCGGTATGAGCCTTCATCGACAGGGCTTTCTGTGATGCCGGCTCCAGCTGGCAGGCCTTCTGCAAGTCGGGAATGGCAAGTTCGTGGCGCCCCGTTTTGTTGTATATGGAAGCGCGCAGGAGATATTCGCGGAACAGATGGTCGGTCTGCGAGGACGGCGTGCATTCTATAGCGCGGGAAACGTCGTCAAGCGCCTTTCGGAACTCGTCGAAGTGATAATAGTCATTGGCGCGACGCAGCAGTGTGTCGTAATTCTTCGGATTCTGATTGAGCTGTTCCTGATACACACGGAATACGGCTTGTGTCACCGGGTTGTTGATGGTCTGCCGGTGGCGCTGCGCGTCGGCAGGGCAGGCGGCGGATGCCAGCAGGCATGCGCCGAGTATTACGGTACGGATAGATTGATTCATTCCTGATTTATACGGTTGATTGTTTTCTTAAGTTCGGTGAGACGGCGCAAGTTGCCGCAGGGCGATGATTGCAGATATTCGCTTGTAGTCACTTTGTTGTTTGCAATAATTGGTTGACTATATGTATGGTGTCGCAGGCCACAAGTGCCGCCGTCTCGGTGCGCAGGCGGTTGTCGCCCATCGTGACGGGTGTGTATCCGGCCTGAAGGCACATGTCTATCTCGCGGGCGGAAAAATCTCCTTCGGGGCCGATGAGCAGCCGTACGGGCGATCCCGCACGGTAGCTACGAGCCAGAAGCATTCTCTGCACCCGCGATTCGTCGCAATAACCCACGAAGCGCTGTTCGCCGTCTGCAGCCGCTTCCGATAAATAGTCGGCTATCGGCGTCATTTCGTCGACTCGCGGCAGCACTGCCTTGAGCGACTGCTTCATGGCCGATACCGCAATCTTGCGCAGCCTCTCGGCATTTATCTCCTTGCGTTCCGAACGGTCGCAGCGCAGAGGTGTGATTCTGTCCACACCTATCTCCGTGAGCTTTTCCACAAGCCACTCCATGCGGTCGATATGCTTGGTAGGAGCCACGGCCACGGCTATGTCGGCATTCCAGACGCGAGGTTGTTCTTCGACGTCCATTACCTCCAGCACCGTGTGTTTCTGATGGGCCAGAGCTATGCGGCATGTATAACGACGGCCTCGGCCGTCGACACACTGCACCGCGTCCCCCTCACGCATCCTCAGCACCCGCACGCAATGCTGCGAGTCGCTTTCGGGGAGGGTGGGGTCGGTGGCTATGTCGGGAGCGAAGAACTGTATCATCGTAGCTTTATTCAGCTTCTATGGTGGTGTCAGCTTCTGCTTCCTTCACGTCTTCGCCGTCTATGTCGCCGGGTTTCTCATGGAAGATAAAGAAGAACAGAACAGCCACAATCAGTGCGTATGCGGCGAAAATATACCACGATTCACGCCATCCTTCCAGCTGCTGCACGGCGTCAAGGCCGGGAGCGAACACTTTTTTATTAACGACGAACGTACCGGCAATCCAGGTGCCGAGAGAGGCACCTATGCCGTTTGTCATCATCATGAACAGTCCCTGTGCCGATGAACGTATCTCAGGGGTAGTCTGCCTGTCGACATAGAGGCCGCCGCTGACATTGAAGAAATCGAAGGCCACGCCGTAGACCACGCACGAAAGCATCAGCAGCCACACACCCGAAGGACTGGTGTTGCCGAGTCCGAAGAAGCCGAAGCGCAGCGTCCACGCCAGCATAGCCATGAGCATCACGCCCTTGATGCCGAATTTGCGCAGGCACACGGGTATCAGCAGGATGCAGAATGCCTCGCTGCACTGCGACAGCGATATAAGGAATACTGAGTTGGAGGCGAAGAAGTCGCCGGCATACTGCTCCACATTCTTGAAGTGCTCGATGAATGTGGTGCCGTAGCTGTTGGTGACCTGAAGGGCCACGCCAAGGAGCATGGAGAATATGAAGAAGATAGCCATATCCTTGCGCTTGAACAGCTTGAAGGCGTTGAGGCCCAGGGCCTCGGACAGCGAACTCTTGGCATTGCGGTTGATGGGGCAGGCAGGCATCGTGAGCGCATAGGCGGCAAGCACCAGGCTCACCGTACCGCAGGCTATGAGCTGCGTGTAGCTGTTGGAGAGCGACACTCCGTCTATTTTCACAAAGTTGACGAACCATTCGGCGGCGATGAAACCTACTGTGCCGAACACACGTATGGGCGGGAAGTGCTTCACAGTGTCAAGCCCGGCCTTGTTCAGCGCGTTGAATGCAACTGAGTTGTTAAGTCCGATAGTCGGCATGAAGAAGGCAACCGAAAGGGTATATAGCGTGAACAGCGGGGCGAAGCGCACCTCAGCTCCTGCATGCGCACCATAGAAGCCGGCTGCCAGCATGAATACGCCTGCAAGCACATGGCACAGGCTGAACATTTTCTGCGCCGGAATGAAGCGGTCGGCTATCATGCCCACAATGCCGGGCATGAACAGCGACACAAGGCCCTGCACGGTATAGAACCAGAAAATGTAGTCGGCGAGTCCTACCGAACTGAGGTACAGGCCGATCGACACCAGATAGGTGCCCCATACGGCGAATTCCAGAAAGCCGAGTGCGGCCAAACGTGTCTTAATGGATTGCATGATAGACGAGGTTTTAAGATTTTGTGCAAATTTAGTGAAAATTAGTTAGCCGACAAAATTATGCTGGCGTTTAAAATCCCATGATTTCTTCGTATATTTGTATTGTGATTGTTGATTCGAATAGTATCGCATGAAATCGCCCGTTCGTCAGTATATCGCCATCGACCTTAAGAGCTTCTACGCTTCAGTTGAATGTGTCAAGAGGGGACTGGATCCTCTCGACACGCTTCTAGTGGTTGCCGACGAGAGCCGCACCGAAAAGACTATATGCCTCGCCGTGTCTCCGTCACTTAAAAGCTTTGGCCTTGGCGGCCGTCCCAGGCTTTTTGAAGTCGTTCAGAAAGTACGTGAGGCGAATTCCCGACGAGGACGCCGCGGCAAATCGTATTTCCGTCACGAACTTGATGCCGACTCGTCGCTCGCGGCCGACTATCTTGTGGCGAAACCCCGCATGGCGCATTATATCAGTTACAGCACGCGCATTTACAGCATCTACCTGCGTTATATCGCGCCTGAGGACATCCACGTATATTCTATTGACGAAGTCTTCATCGATGCCACGGCCTACCTTAAGACCTACGGCATGTCGGCCCACGAGCTGGCCCGGATCATGATTGGCGACGTGCTGAAGGAAACCGGCATAACGGCCACCTGCGGCATCGGTACCAACCTCTATCTGTGCAAGGTTGCGATGGATGTTATGGCTAAGAAGATGAAACCGGACAAGGACGGCGTACGCATCGCTGAGCTGGACGAGATGAGCTATCGCCGCGAACTCTGGGAGCACGAGCCCCTTACCGACTTCTGGCGCGTAGGTCGCGGCATAAGCAACAGATTGCTGGATTACGGCCTGCGCACGATGGGCGATGTGGCACGTCAGTCGCTTGTGAACGAGAGCCTGCTCTACAAACTGTTCGGAGTCAACGCCGAACTGCTTATAGATCATGCCTGGGGATGGGAGCCTGTGACTATCAAGGAGATAAAGGCTTATCGTCCCGAGAACCGGTCGCTATGCAGCGGACAGGTGCTGAGCAGCCCGTACACATCCGAAAAGGCGCGGGTTGTCGCTCTCGAAATGGCCGACGCCGTGGCTCTCGACCTTGTCGGCAAGCGCCTGCGCACACCAAAAATCATGCTGCACGTGGGCTATGACGCCGCTTCGCTGACTACTCCTGCCATAGCCTCGCAATATGACGGCAAAGTGGCGCTCGACCATTACGGCAAGCGCGTTCCCGCACCTGCCACGGGCACGATAAGTCCCGATGCGCCTACGTCATCCTCAGCTGTCATGATGAAATGCGTCGGCGATCTCTTCGACCGCATCGTCAATCCCGTCCTGCTCATACGCCGGCTTACGGTTTCAGTCCTTGAGCTTGTCAGCGAGGATATTGCCGCACAGATTCCGGTACAGCTCGAATTGTTTTCCGACGGACAGGACACACGGCGCAGCCTTGAAAAGGAGCGCCGCCTTCAGGAAACCATGCTGCGCATCAAGAGCAGCTTCGGCAAGAACGCCATCCTCAAAGGACTGAACTATGCCGAGGGTGCCACACAGAAGGAACGCAACGGACAGATAGGAGGACACCATGAGTAGCCGTTACGACGATATCATCAACCTGCCGCATCACGTGTCGCCATGGCGACGGCCTATGTCTATGGAGAACCGTGCGGCTCAATTCGCGCCGTTTGCCGCCCTCACGGGGCACGACCGGGCCATCGGCGAGACGGCACGCCTTACAAGCGAGATGACGGAACTGTCGCCCGACGAACAGGCCGAACTCACGCGCCGCCTCGCCATAGCTCTTGACGAAAAGGATTCGGAGGTAAGTGTCACATACTTTATTCCGGACGACAGGAAACACGGAGGCTCCTACCGCGTGCATACAGGTCGGATAAAAAAGCTCGACGAATATGCCTCCTGCATCATCATGAGCGACGGCACATCCATCCCCCTGCGCAGCATAAAGTCTATCGAGGGACGCCTTTTCTCCGATTGCTGATTACTCCTTTGTTTCTTCGTCAAAGATGCGGTTGAATATCTCGTCAAGCCGCGTCTTGTCGGCCAGAATGGCATGTAGTTTCTTCAGATTTCTTGCATTGTCGCTCCACGGAATCCATATTTTCAGATAACCATCCGGACCGTACTTTTGGTTAAGGTGGTCGATTGTCCGCTGATAATGCCCGGTCCTGTCAAGTTGAGGAAAATTAGCCAATCCATACTGGATGGTTCTTCGGATTATCGTCTCGGCGTCAATAAAGCGGTCGGCTTCTGCTACTGTCAGGCCGTACTCGCTGCGGGGTTTCTGACTGTTGGACGCTCTATGGTCTTCAACGGCCTCGCCCATAGTTCGGACCTGTTCGGCGGTGAAATGCGATTTGACGAACTCGTCCGCTTCAAGAATCTTGCGCGAGTCCCTATGGTGGTTTTCCCGGCCGTTCACCAGGCCAAGGTCATGAAATGCAGCAATGACATAGAGCATATCTGCATCCATCGACGGAGTGTGCTCGGCAAGTTTCAGGCTCTGCTCTATCACCGTCCTGACATGGCCTTCCTGATGCGCCTTATCGAAAGCCGCATAGCGGGGAATAATCTCCTGTTCCACATATTCAATGATTTCCGGAGATATGTTGTTATTTATTTCCATATCTCTCATATTGATATTCTCCTTGCCATTGTGTTTATTTTGTCATGGTATGCTTCCTGCAAATCCTTAGGGAGGAAAGATTCATTTATCAGCTCATGCCATTTGGGTACTGCCTTGACGAACCTGTTAAAAAGCTTTGCTACAGCACTTTTATCCATACCGCTGTCACACATCGCTTTCTCGAAATCTTCACGCTTTATCCGCTTCTTTTTCCCGTTTAGAGTCAGAGCCAGCTCTTCCTCGTCTTCCGGCATGGCGAGTGCGGTTGACAGAAGGTCGTATGCCGGTGTCAGCACATAATTGTCGGTCGGACTAAAAAGCGAGAAGTTCTTCAGGTGCATGTCGGCGTTTCCTGTCAACCAAGAAAACAACACCACTTCCCAGAAGTTGACAACATCCAGCAAGGGAGCTGATGAAAATCGGTGAATCAATTTTGCGATACGCTCATATGAACCTTTGTATTTATCCTCGGTAAGCCGTTCCGATAGCTGGCACATATCCTCCATCGCAATCCTTTCCCCTTCCTTAGTGCGGTCAACGCGGCGTGTGATGTAACACAACTCACCGTCTGCAAAACGAATGAGTGAATGTGGTACAGTCTTTATTCCCGCTGCTTCCGCCATGTGCATAGTCAGATCTTCATTCTCCGGAAGATTTGCAAAGCGGTCGGTCTGAGGTTTCAGAATATACCGCCCCCATAGTCCTACGATAGTGAACCGTTGAGGTTCTCCTGCATTACTACGTGAAATGTCAAGCGACAGCTTTGCCTGAACTCCGGTTACAGTCGTGCTTGCTGTCACTATCTCCTTTGCGAGTTCTTTGATGTTGGCGCGTGTATATGGCAACGTTGGTACCGTTGTTGATTCATATATTTTGCTGGCACACGCCTTATGGTAATCGACTTCGCCCTTAGCCAGAGGCTTATAGCAAAACAGACATTTATTCATCGCCATCCTCCTTTCTTTCAATAGGTATAACGCTGATATTTCCGATGCAGTCCTTACAGCAGGCAAGTAGTAATGAGAATCTATCTCGTGCCGATATTTTCCAGCTCTGTTCCGCTATATCAAGGAGCCAGCCTTCAGGAATAAGTCCGTCAAAAAAAGGGAACAGAACCTTATCGCGGTAAGGCTTATCTGTAAGCGGCAACGTAAGGCTAACGGCTATGGCAGCATTCATCTTGAGATATTCGGAATCATAACGAAATTCATAACCGGTATCATCTTCCGTCAGAACTCCCGCAAACACATTGCTCATAAATACGTTAGCCTTTTTCATACTTTAGTAATTTTTGCCGGAGTCATCTCGGCACCGAATAAAGCCAACACCTGATTTACCTTGTCAAGACGAAGAGTTGATTTTCCTTGTTCCAGCTCGCGCACAAAGCGCAGTCCGACTCCGGACTTCTGCGACAGGTCCACCTGCGTAAGCCCGAACTGCCTGCGCATTTCTTTAACGTATTTTGCTAATTGAGTCATGAGTTATACCCTTTTGGGTACAAATATAATGAATTATATCCATATTACACCATAACGGGTATAAATTTCTTCAATTCAGCACGAATTATACCCTTTCGGTTGCAATCACACTGTTATCGTTACTCTCCGATAATGGTAGCCACTATCTTCCGCGGACCGCCGTAATCACGGAACTCGCACAGATACACGCCCTGCCATGTGCCGAGATTCAGCCGTCCGCCACTTATCGGGAGCGTCAGAGTCGAACCTACAATTACCGATTTGGCGTGCGACGGCATGTCGTCGGCTCCTTCGTCGGTATGTAGGTAGAAAGGCGCGTTCTCCGGCACAAGGCGGTCGAATATGGCGTTCAGGTCGTGCCGCACGTCCGGGTCGGCGTTCTCATTGAGGGCCAATGCCGCTGATGTGTGCTTTATCAGCAGGTTCAGCAATCCTTTGTCAGGTAGGGCGGGTAGGGCACGAAGCACATCGCCGGTCACAAGGTGTATGCCGCGCGGCAACGGGCGAATTGAAAATTCAACTTGTTGTACCATTATATCTTATGCGGAGTGATTGTACGTTCGCCCAGGCAGCGGGCGAATTCCTTGCGCAACTCGTTCAGGCGCATCAGCTCGCGCAGGTCGTCGGCAGAGCTCCCGTTTGCGTCGAGCCGTGCCTGCAGGGTGCGTATCTCCACCTCCAGCACGGCGCTCTTCAGTTCGGAAAGGGCACGCGGCACAAGGCGTATCAGCCCCTCTCGCTCGCTCTCCACTTTGTTGTGCTTGGTATGTACTTTGCTGAGCTGATATTTGTCGATGGTAAGGTTCGTAGCGAGCACGCGCACCTCGTCGTCGGGAGAGGAGCACAGCGTACGGCTCACGAAGTCCTCGGCGGCCATATCCGTCTCCTGTGCCACGAAAGCTTCGCACTCGGCCTTGATCTGCGCCTCGCGTGCGTTGATGGCGCTCACCGAGAGGTCTTCGTTCCGCAGGGCGGCTATGGCTTCGGCCATGCGGGCGGCGCTTTCATCTTTCAGTTGCCGGATTCTTTCTTCCCGGTATGCGGGCCACTGACCGGCGGACTCGCGTATCATGTCCATGACGCGGCTGCATATGGGATTGCGAAATTCTATGGCGTCGCGCTGCATCTCGGTGGTGACGAAGTCAAGCACGCTCATGGGCACCAGATTGCCGTCCTCGTCCTCTGCGTCGCAGAGCTCGCACAGGGCGTATTTCACGACATAACGCAGCAGGCGCAGCTCGTAACTGTAGAGGAAGGCGAGGGCGTTTGCCTCGCTCCCGGCTCTTTGGGCTTTTTCTGCCTGTGCCGGCTGTGTTTCAAGCGACTGTGCCGCACGCTGTCGCATTGCTTTCTTTTCGACGTCCTCCGCCTTCCCGGCTTTGATTCGGGCGAGCTGGAGTCCGAGCGATTCCTCGCTTACACCGAAATTCCGCGCGCATTCGGCGAGGTACACCTGACGCTTCACCAGGTCGTCTATCGCAGCTACCGAGCGCAGCACGTCGTTTATCACGTCGGCGCGCCGTATGGGGTCGTCGGCGGCATCCTTCAGCAGGATTGCCGTTTTGAAGCGTATGAAGTCGGTCTCGTTGTCGGCGATATATTTCTCCACCTCGGCCGTGCTGTGGCTCTGGGCGAACGAGTCGGGGTCGTCGCCGTCGGGCAGCAGCAGCACCTTGATGTTGAGGCCCTCGGCAAGGAGCATGTCGATACCGCGCAGCGATGCCTTTATGCCTGCCGCGTCGGAGTCGTATATCACGGTCACGTTCTCCGTGAAGCGGTGTATCAGGCGTATCTGCCCTTCGGTCAGCGACGTACCGGACGAGGCCACCGTGTTGCTGATTCCGGCCTGATGCATGGATATCACATCCATATATCCTTCCACGAGTATGCACTTGCCGCGCTCCACAATCGACCGCTTGGCCTGAAACAGACCGTACAGCTGGTTGCTCTTGCTGTATATCTCCGATTCGGGAGAGTTGACGTACTTGGCAACCTGCTTGTCGTTCCGCAGCGTGCGGCCGCCGAAGGCCACCACCTTGCCTGAGATGGAATGCACTGGATATATGACGCGTCCCTTGAATCGGTCGTACACGCTGTGGCGTTCCTCGTTGCGGATGCACAGACCGCTTTTCACGAGGTATTTCTCCTCGAAGCCCTTGGCTATGGCGGCGTCATGGAGGGCTGTGCTCTTGTCAAGGGCATAGCCGAGATGGAAGCGGCGCACCATCTCGTCGTTGATGCCTCGTTCGCGGAAGTAGGCGAGACCTATGTCCCGGCCGTCGGGAGTGGAGCTGAGGTTTTCCTCGAAGTGAGCCATGGCGAAGTCGTTGACGGCGAAGAGCGATTCTCGCTCGTTCTCCATCTGACGTTCTTCGTCGGTCAGTTCATGCTCCTGGATCTCTATATTATATTTGTGGGCAAGATAGCGCAGCGCTTCCTGGAAGCTCATCTGCTCGTGCTCCATGATGAAGTTGACAGCCGAACCGCCTTTGCCGCAGCTGAAGCACTTGCATATTCCTCTTGCCGGAGAGACGCTGAACGACGGCGTTCTCTCGTTGTGAAAAGGACATAGACCTATATAGTTGGCACCGCGTCGCTTGAGGCTGACGAAGTCGCTCACCACCTCCACTATGTTGGCGGTGTCGAGTATGTGCCTTACCGTTTCCTGGTCTATTCTTCTCATTTATGGCTATTTATACCGTCAAGGCCGGAAAAACTGGGTTCCCGGCCTTGACGAGATGGGTATTTACTGCCTCAGTATTTTATAAGATACTGCGACGAGATGCTCTGATTGCTGTGTACGCGGCGTATGGTGTCGGCGAAAAGCCGGGCCACGGAAATGATGGTGCACTTGGTGCAGGTGCCGTGGTAGGGTATCGAGTTGGTGAAGATCATCTCCTGGATGGCCGACTCCTGCACGCGGTCGCTGGCGGGGTCGCTCATGATGGCGTGGGTGCAGAGAGCGCGTACGCTCAGGGCGCCGTTTTCCATCATCAGGTTGGCTGCCTTGGTGATAGTACCGGCCGTGTCCACCATGTCGTCTATGAGTATGACGTTCTTGTCCTTCACATCGCCTATGACGGTCATTTTAGCCACTACATTGGCCTTGGCGCGCTGCTTGTGGCAGAGCACCAGAGGCAGGTCGAGGTACTTGGCGTAGCTGTTGGCTCGCTTCGCGCCGCCTACGTCGGGCGTGGCTATCACCATGTTCTCCAGCTTGAGCGACTGGAGGTAAGGAATGAACACCGACGACGCATACAGGTGGTCCACAGGCACATTGAAAAATCCCTGAATCTGCTCGGCATGGAGGTCCATGCATATCACGCGGTCAACGCCGGCCGTGGTGAGCAGGTCGCTGACGAGTTTTGCGGCGATGCTGACGCGGGGTTTGTCCTTGCGGTCCTGACGGGCCCATCCGAAGTACGGCATCACGGCCACGATGTTCTTGGCCGAGGCGCGCTTGGCTGCGTCGATCATCAGAAGCAGCTCCATCAGGTTGTCGCAGTTGGGGAAGGTGCTCTGTACGAGATACACCTCGCAGCCGCGGATGGATTCCTCGAACGATACCTCGAATTCACCGTCGGCAAAGCGTTCTATCTTCATTTTGCCCAACTCGACGCCGAGTTCTTTGCAAATCTCTTCGGCGATGTAGCGCGAGCGCGTGCCGGAGAAGATTTTGAAAGGAGTGGTTATGGAATTTTCCATTGTTATTTAGGGTATGATTGGATGCGCAAAATTAGTCATTTTTTTGAAGATTTCGGGGATGTTCCCGATACTTTTTTGCGAGGAATACGCCAGATTGCGGCTCCATGGGGCGCAAGACGGCACTGGAAAGGCTTCTCGGCGCAGAAGTCCACGCCGGCTTTGTCGCCGCCGAGCAGTTCGGTAGCCCTGGTCTTGCGCGGCTCTATGCCCAGCGTGTCGAACGCATGCTGCGGGATGTTTATGAGCATGTCCGCCTCGCTGTCGCCGAAGTTCACGGCCACAAGCAGGGTGGCATCAGCGCCTCCGCGCAGGAAGGCGTACTGACGGTGAGGATTGAAACGCGGGTTGTCGTAGTTCACGTACATCAGGTCGAAGAACTTTCCGTCCCTCAGTGCGTCTTCGGAGTTTATCAGGCCCAGCACACGGCGGTACAGGGCGAGCAATGCTTCCTCGTCGGCCGACAGCGGACCGTCGCAGCCGCCGTTGTTGTACAGACGCCTTACCGTCGCCACGCTCCAGTAGTCGAAGATGGTGGTACGCCCGTCATGTCCGCTGTAGCCCTCGGCGTCGGCTCCCGGTTCGCCTATCTCCTGACCGAAGTATATCATCATCGCACCGGTGCCTATGGCGGCGCTGACTACGAGCGAGGGTAGGGCACGCCGTGCGTCGCCGGCATACTGCACGGACGCGAAGCGCTGCTCGTCGTGGTTCTCCAGGAAGTTGAGCATGTGGCCGGATATACCCTCTACGGTCTGCCAGCAGGATGTCAGGCAGGCGGCCGACACGTTGCCGGTCTCTATCGCGCGCAGCGTGTCATAAAGCGTCACCTTGTCATAGAGGTAGTCGAATCCGCCCTCAAATATGTACGGCCTGTAGAGCCCTACGTCGTAAATTTCGGCGATGAACTTGATGTCAGGGTAGTGCGCCCGCACGTTTGCGATGGCCCAGTGCCAGAATTCCACGGGCACCATGTGTACCATGTCGCAGCGGAAAGCGTCCACGCCCTTTGCGGCCCAGTAGCGCAGGATGCTGAGCATCTTCAGCCATGTCGGCGGTATGGGGTCGAAATGCTTGCTCCCGTTGGCGGGGTCAACGCCGTAGTTTAGCTTCACGGTGTCATACCAGTCGTTGACGCCGGGGAAGGCTGTGTAGCAGTCGTTGCCGGTGGCGCGCGCCGGAAACTCCACATAAGCGTCGTCGCCGCTGCCCATGTCTGCGTGCGGCTCGAATTTCTGCCGCGGTATGTAGTAGAAATTATTGGAGGGCGAGAAGAACATGTCTGTATTGTCGCCGTCGCCGAAGTCCCTGACTCCGGCAGGTGCAGCGTCCGAACGGTATTCCCTTGCCACATGGTTGGGCACGAAGTCTATCACCACTTTCATGCCGGCATGGTGGATGCGGTGTACGCAGGCCTCGAACTCGTCGAGACGGTGCGGCACATCCTCTGCAAGGTCAGGGTCTATGTCGTAGTAATCAGTTATGGCATAAGGACTTCCGGCATGGCCCTTGATTACATGTGGATTGTTGCGGGGGATGCCGTAGCGTGTGTAGTCGGCGTCGTGAGAGTGCTCTATCACTCCTGTCAGCCATATGTGATTGCAGCCCAGGCCTTTAATGTAGCCTATGGCTTCTGATGTTAACCCGTTCAGTTTTCCGGATCCGTTCACTTCGATTGGCGCTCCGGGCAACGGGCACAGACACGTGTTTGCGAAAAGACGGGGAAGAACCTGATATATTACCGGACGTTGTGTATGTTTCATGGGGTTTATTGTTTCAAAAGCAAGAAATATCAGCGGTCGGGGTGGGGATTCTGCCACATTCCGGCATCGCGCAAAGCACGCCGCATATGCATGTATCCACTCTCGTAGACGTTTCGTATAAGTTTCAGATTGAAAGGAGAATAATGCGAGATTTCAGGCGTCTGCACCGATATGTCGCACAGCGCCATATCCTCGGCCTGATTGGCTTTCAGCATCATGCTGTACGAGCGCAGAGCCACGCCAAGCAGCGTGTTGCTCTTGTGGGTCAGACGCATCGGACTCACGTTTATGCCAATCAGCGTCTCGCATTTGTCCCTGATAATCCAGGCCGGATGGTTGCGCAGCACGCCGCCGTCCACATAATATGTTCCGTCTATCTTCACCGGCTTGAATACAATCGGAATGCTGCATGAGGCCATCATTCGCGGACCTATCGGACCGGTATGGAATTCACACGGCTCACCGCGGTCCAGATCGGTTACACCTATATATGTAGGAATGGGAAGATCCTCAAGGTTACGTTCGCCGCCGATAGCACGCATTATGAAATTCTTGAATTTCTCAATGCCGAACAGTCCGCCGCTGCCGAGCTGGAGAGTGGCGAAATCGGAAAAGCCGCGCTCGCTGAAAAGCCGCAGCATATTCTCCGGCGACACACCCGCCGAATACAGCACGGCAACTATCGAGCCGGCACTCACACCGGCAATAATATCAGGCTTCAGACCTGCTTCCTCGATTGCCTTAAGCGCTCCGGCGTGTGCAAAACCGCGAGCACCGCCGCCGCTGAGGGCAATACCGAGACGATACGGAGGCTGTTCATTAGATGCCTTTTCCATCAACATTTCCAATTTTATTGCAAAAATAAGGATAATCAACCAAAACCGCAAACATTTATCTCCAAATAAAAGTTTGATAATCCGTATTATGTTAAATTGCGCAACCCACATCCGCCCTCTTACCTGTAAGTTATCAACTATCAGCTAAAAAAGAAAGAGCGTGTGAGCGCTCCACGCGCGAGTCCAGTTAGCAAATTGTAGGGGCGCGATACATCGCGCCCGCATCTACAGAAGCAACCACCGCCCCCTTACCTATCCCCAATAAACTATCAACTCAAAAAGAAAAAGCGCGGGACGCGCGAGTCCATGATTAACCACGTGTGAAGCGCAGCGGAACGCGTGGTAGAGAGTCTCCCATAGCAGAGAACCACGGAGTGGTGAGCTTATATCTAATTAAATTTCAAGCTGTTATTTTTGTTATCGCTGTATTTTTGTATCGATAACACCCACTTGGCAATTCCCCCAAACTAAAAATTTTTCTGACGAAAATACAAATTTTTTCTCCCTGTACCACAGTGAGTTATCCCCGATTTTAACATTCTTTAGCTATGAAATGAACCGGGGGGTGGTTCATTTCATAGTTCCAAGGGGTATTTCGTGTTGTAACTTTGCAGCATCATGAAACATTCAAGCACATACCCCTTCCGCCGCTGGTACCGCAGGCCCCTCACGCCGCGCGAATCCGCCGTCATCGGCCTCCTCGAGCGCCGTCGCCGCCGCACAGGCCGCGTCAGCATCGTCATCACCGTATCAGCCGCCGAGCACGCCGCCATCAGCCGTCTGCTCCTACACTACGCCCTGTTCCTCAACAACCGTTGCACCCTCTCCTGCACCCTCCTGGTTACCGCCGCAGGCGCAATTCCTCACTACACTGCGCGTAGCGCAACTCACTCCACACTCCCAACTCCTAACTGTATGCGGCGCGAGCGCCGCATACATCCCGCCCGCGCCGGCCCTAAACCCTAAACCCTAAACTATAAACCTTAAACCGAGAACATTGACATTCTGATACAACCTCGCCTTGCAGAGCGTGCTGCCAACACCCTGACTTGTAGGGACATGCCTTCGGCATGTTGACGTAGCCAGCTGGACGTCAACAACCCGCATAACCACGGTATTGTTCAGCACCCTCCGCAACGCACAGTGCAGGCAGGGGGCAACACAGCGGACACGGAGAGAAGCCGGCATCTCTCCGGCAGGATGCGCACACCCGTTGTGTTAGGTGATAGTCCCCGACGTCAGGGTTGCCTTGTGACCCGCATCGAGCCAAGCTCGGCCAGCACGACTCGCGCACAAAAACATACAGCCGCATGCCCCGTCCGTCAGCATGCGGCTGTTTTTGTTTAATCAACAAATTCATTCTATGTATCCCACCCTCTGAGGCCCATCCACTATCCT
Organism: uncultured Muribaculaceae bacterium; assembly: GCA_948665475.1. Lineage (GTDB taxonomy): Bacteria > Bacteroidota > Bacteroidia > Bacteroidales > Muribaculaceae > CAG-873. The sequence continues at coordinate 29,942 of CAPNHY010000016.1, forward strand.
AAAAAAATCAAGCCGGCCCAATAGGAGCCGGCTTGCGTTTTTGAGGATGTTAACTTACTTCTTCATTCCGCAGGCATTGCATTTCTGCGAAATCTCGGTGAAGAAGTCGTTACCCTTGTCATCCACGAGGATGAAGGCAGGGAAATCTTCCACTTCGATTTTCCAGATGGCCTCCATACCGAGTTCGGGATACTCCAGCAACTCCACTTTCTTGATGGAGTTCTGCGCCAGAACGGCGGCGGGACCACCTATGCTGCCCAAGTAGAAACCGCCGTGCTTGTGGCAGGCTTCCGTAACCTGCTTGCTGCGGTTGCCCTTGGCAATCATTATCATGCTGCCTCCGGCTGCCTGGAACTGGTCCACATACGGGTCCATGCGGCCGGCCGTTGTAGGTCCGAACGAACCGCTTGCCATGCCGGCGGGAGTCTTGGCCGGACCGGCATAGTAGATGGGATGATCCTTAAGGTACTGGGGCATAGGTTCGCCGGCGTCAAGGCGCTCCTTGATCTTGGCGTGGGCGATGTCGCGGCCTACGATGATGGTACCGTTGAGCGACAGACGGGTGCTTACGGGGTATTTGGAGAGTTCGGCAAGCACCTCGGGCATCGGACGGTTAAGATCGATGCGTACCACATCTCCCTCACCCTGCTTGCGGTACTCCTCGGGGATGAGTTCGCCCGGATTGCTGTCGAGTTTCTCAATCCACAGACCCTCGCGGTTGATTTTGGCCTTGATGTTTCGGTCGGCCGAGCAGCTGACACCCAGGCCTATCGGGCAGGATGCGCCGTGGCGGGGCAGACGTATCACGCGGATGTCGTGGGCGAAGCACGTACCGCCGAACTGGGCGCCCAGGCCGAGGCGTTCGCTCTCCTTCTTCAGTATCTCCTCCAGTTCGATGTCGCGGAAGGCATGACCTAACTCGTTGCCCTTGGTGGGCAGGTTGTCGTAGTACTTCACGGATGCCTTCTTGACGGTCTCGAGGTTCTTCTCGGCCGATGTACCGCCTATTACGAAGGCGATGTGGTAAGGAGGACAAGCGGCAGTGCCGAGGCTCTTCATCTTCTCCACCAGGAAAGGCACGAGCTTCTGGGGCGTGATGATGGCTTTCGTCTCCTGATACAGGTATGTCTTGTTGGCGGAGCCCCCACCCTTTGCGACGAACAGGAAGTGGTATTCGTCATCCTCGCCTGCGTGGATGTCGATCTGCGCGGGCAGGTTGCAGCAGGTGTTCACCTCGTCGTACATCGTCAGAGGTGCGTTCTGGCTGTAACGGAGATTGTCGGTGGTGTAGGTGTCATAGACGCCGTGGCTTATGTACTCTGCGTCGTCGGCGCCGGTGAAGACGTACTGGCCCTTCTCGCCGTGTACGATGGCCGTGCCGGTGTCCTGGCAGAAAGGCAGCTCGCCCTTGGCGGCTACCTCGGCGTTGCGCAGCATGGTAAGCGCTACGAACTTGTCGTTCTGACTGGCATCGGGATTGCTGAGGATGCCGGCTACCATTTTGTTATGTTCGCGGCGCAGCATGAATGCGTTGTCGTGTGTGCACTGGCGGGCGAGCACGCGCAGAGCCTCGGGGTCTACGACGAGGAACTCATGTCCTCCCCAGTTCTCTACCTTCACATAGTCTGATGTAAGGTGGTAGTATTCCGTGGTGTCGGGACCCAGCGGAAACATCTCCTGATACTTGAAAGGTTTTGTAGGCATTGCTATATGTTTTTGTAGGATGTTCTTGGTGCAAAGGTAGCGAAATTTGCGGGATTATTGCTAATTTTGCATACGCAAATTCAAAATTTATGAAACTTATAAAAGATACTGACTTCGCAGGCGAGCGTCCGCTGTTCGGAAGTTCCGACATACGTCTGGAAAATGTTACGATACACGAGGGCGAATCGGCAATAAAGTGTTGCCGCAACGTCGAGGCTGTGGACTGCCGCTTCGAGGGCAAATATCCGTTCTGGCACACCGACGGTTTCCGCATCGACCGCTGTGTGTTCACGCCGGGCGCCCGCGCCGCACTGTGGTATTCGCGCGGACTTGTCATGACCGACACGCAGATAGACGCACCCAAGATGTTCCGCGAGATGCATGACGTTGCGCTGGAACGCGTCAGGATTCCCGACGCACAGGAGACGATGTGGCACTGCTCCGGCATACGCATGCGCGACGTGGAGGTGGACAATGCCGACTATATATTCATGCACTGCGAGAAAATACGCATCGACGGATACCGCCAGAACGGCAATTACTCGTTCCAGTACTGCCGCGACGTGGAGATACACAACGCGGTACTCAACACCAAGGACGCGTTCTGGAACACGGAGAACGTGACGATATATGACTCCGAGATAAACGGAGAATACCTCGGCTGGCACTCGCACAACCTGCGCCTGGTACGCTGTCGCATCAGCGGCACACAGCCGCTGTGCTACTGCGAAGGACTCGTGATGGAGGACTGCACCCTGGCCGACGACTGCGACCGATGCTTCGAGGACAGCGACGTACACGCCGACATCCACAGCCACATCGTCAGCATCACGAATCCGCGTACGGGCGAGATACACTGCCACAGCGTGGGCGACATCCATATCGACGAGTTTGTGCGCGAGCCGGCCGACTGCCGCATCATCAGCGATCTATGACTTTCGATTTCGACAACGCTCCGTCGCGCCGTGGCACCGGCTCCTACAAATGGGACTCGGCTACCGCCGATGATGTGATACCGCTGTGGGTGGCCGACATGGACTTACGCACGGCGCCGGCGATAATCGAGGCGTTGCGGCGTCGCGTTGAGCACGGCGTCTTCGGTTATGTGAAAGTACCTGAGGCGTATTACGATGCCGTGACAGACTGGTTCGCCACCCGCCACGGTTGGAACATACAGCGCGAATGGATACAGTACACCTCGGGCGTCGTGCCGGCCATCTCTGCCATCATCAAAGCGCTGTGCCGCCCCGGCGACGGCGTGATAGTGCAGACGCCTGTCTACAACTGCTTCTTCTCGTCGATTCGCAACAACGGTTGCCGGATCGTGGAGAATCCGCTGCTGCGGGATGACTCCGCCGACAGCACATTCAGCTACCGCATGGATTACGACAGGCTGGAGATGCTCGCAGCCGACCCGCGCAACACCATGCTGCTGCTCTGCAATCCGCACAACCCTGCCGGCCGCTGCTGGTCGGCCGAGGAACTGCGCCGCGTGGCCGACATCTGCGGGCGCCACGGCGTGGCGGTAGTCAGCGACGAAATCCACTGCGAACTCACGATGCCGGGCTACAGCTATACGCCCTTCGCCACCGTTGCCGGCGACTGCCCCACCGTCGTGTGCACCTCCCCGAGCAAGGCGTTCAATACAGCCGGCCTACAGATAGCCAACATCATATCGACAGACAGTCAGACACGCGCCGCCATCGACCGTGCGATAAACATCAACGAGGTGTGCGATGTGAATCCGTTCGGCGTCGTCGGACTTATCGCCGCCTATACCCAAGGCTCCGACTGGCTTGAAGCGCTGCTTGAATATCTACATGGCAATCATCTGTATTTCTGCGATTTTATGCGCAAGCATCTGCCACAGCTACCCTTCGCAAAGCTTGAAGCCACATACCTTGCATGGATCGACATCAGGCCCACCGGACACACCGGCGAATGGCTTGAGGAATACCTCAAAAGCAACCACGGCGTATGGGTCAACGCCGGCGCCATGTACGGCTGCGACGGCTTCATACGCGTAAACCTCGCCTGCCCTCGCAGGCTTCTCGCCGAAGGACTGCGACGCTTGGCCGACGGCATAACGGCACAATGGCTTCGATAGCACAGATACAGAACGGCGACCGACTGGGACTGCGCGACAAACTCGCTCTCGCGGCCAAACTGTCGTTGCCAGCCATCATGGCTCAGCTGTCAAGCATTCTCATGCAGTATATCGACGCGAGCATGGTGGGACGCCTGGGCGCCGACCCGTCGGCCTCGGTGGGACTCATGAGCTCGTCGCTGTGGTTCTTCTGGGGCATATGCTCTATGGTGACGATGGGTTTCTCCGTGCAGGTGGCCCACCGTCTCGGAGCGCGGGAGCAGAGCAAGGCGCGTTCGGTAGTGAGACAGGGCATCACGTCCTGCCTGCTGTTCTCGCTGTGCGCCACGCTCGCAGGCCTCGCCATCGCGCCAAAACTGCCTGTATGGCTCGGCGGCGAGGAGCAGGTCGTGGCCGACGCGTCGCTGTACTTCTCGGTGTTCATCGCGGCGCTGCCTCTGCTCACGATGAACTACCTGGCCGGAGGATGCCTGCGCAGCAGCGGCAACATGAAGGTGCCGAGCCTCCTGAACGTGCTGATGTGCGTACTGGATGTGGTCTTCAACTTCTTCCTTATTTTCCCCTCCAGAGAAATAGGGATATTCGATACAACGATATGGATGCCGGGCGCCGGTCTCGGCGTACTGGGTGCGGCCCTGGGCACTGTGTGCGCAGAAATAGTGACGGCGGCGCTGATGATGTGGCACCTGCTGGTGCGTCAGCCTGACCTGCGCCTCAAGGGGCGTCCCCGCGGCAGCTTCCGCCCAACCCGAGAGGTACTGGACAGAGCCGTTCGCATATCAGTGCCGATGACGCTGGAGCACGCGATATTCTGCGGCGCACAGATCACAATCACCGTCATTGTCGCCCCTCTCGGTGTGGTGGCTATTGCGGCTAATGCGTTTGCCGTCACGGCCGAAAGTCTCTGCTATATGCCCGGCTTCGGCATCGGCGACGCCGCCACGACACTGACCGGTCAGAGCTACGGCGCGAAGCGCCCCGAACTGGTAAAAAGTTTCTGCTACATCAGCGTCGGCATGGGCATGGCCGTAATGACGATCATGGGCGCCATAATGTATGTGTGTGCGCCGCTGATGATGGGAATAATGACACCTGTGGAGTCCATACGCGAGCTCGGCACCGAGGTGCTGCTCATCGAGGCCTGGGCCGAGCCCATGTATGCCGCGTCGATAGTGGCTTACGGCGCCATGGTGGGCGTAGGCGACACCCTGATTCCGGCCGTCATGAACTTCGGCAGCATCTGGCTGGTGCGCATTCCCGTGGCGGCGCTGCTAGCCCCTACCCTCGGCCTGCGCGGCGTGTGGATAGCGATGGCGGTGGAGCTGACATTCCGCGGCTTCATCTTCCTGTGGCGCATGTGGAGTGGCAAGTGGCACAGCAAATGCTGCCCGCAGGAAACCGTTCCCGAGGCTGCGCTGTGACTTTTCCCTCTATGCATTACGCCAGTACCGAAAAAATTGTGTAATTTTGCACAATATTAAAAAGAAACAACAAAACCGATCATACACAATGGCAATCGAACTCAAAGGACTCACAAAACGGAGTGAGAACTACTCGCAGTGGTACAACGAACTCGTAGTCAAGGCCGACCTGGCCGAACAGTCGGCCGTGCGCGGCTGCATGGTAATCAAGCCCTACGGCTACGCCATATGGGAAAAGATGCAGCAGAGCCTCGACAAAATGTTCAAGGAAACGGGTGTGCAGAACGCGTACTTCCCCCTGCTGATACCGAAATCATTCCTGTGCCGCGAGGCCGAGCACGTGGAAGGCTTCGCCAAGGAGTGCGCCGTTGTGACCCACTACCGCCTCAAGAACTCGCCCGACGGCAACGGCGTCATTGTAGACCCTGACGCGCGCCTGGAGGAGGAACTGATAGTACGTCCCACGTCGGAGACCATCATCTGGGGCACTTACAAGAACTGGATACACAGCTACCGCGATCTGCCCATACTTTGCAACCAATGGGCCAACGTGATGCGCTGGGAGATGCGTACCCGCATGTTCCTCCGCACTGCCGAATTTCTCTGGCAGGAAGGCCACTGCGCCCACGCCACGGCCGAGGAGAGTCAGGCACGCACCGTGCAGATGATCAACCTCTACAAGGATTTCTGCGAGAAGTACATGGCCGTGCCGGTGATAGTAGGCGTCAAGAGCGCCAACGAGCGTTTTGCCGGCGCACTGAACACTTACACCATCGAGGCCATGATGCAGGACGGCAAGGCTCTGCAAAGCGGTACCTCGCACAACCTGGGACAGAACTTCGCAAAAGCCTTTGACGTGACCTTCGTCAACAAGGAGAACAAGCCCGAATACGTATGGGCCAATTCATGGGGCGTATCGACCCGCCTGATGGGCGCGCTCATCATGACCCACAGCGATGACAACGGACTCGTGCTGCCGCCGCATCTCGCACCCATCCAGTGCGTAATTGTACCTATCTCAAAGAGTTCCGAGCAGCTTGCAGCAATCACGGAGGCCGTAAAACCCATCGTTGAGCGTCTGAAAGAACTTGGCGTAAGCGTGAAGTACGACGACGCTGACAACCGTCGTCCGGGCTTCAAGTTCGCCGACTACGAGCTCAAGGGTGTGCCCGTGCGTCTCGCACTCGGTGCGCGCGACCTGGAGAACGGCACCATCGAACTCATGCGCCGCGACACTCTGGAGAAGGAAGTTCTGCCGCTGGCGGGCATCGCCGAGCACGTGGCCGGTCTGCTCGAAGACATCCAGAACAACATCTACGCCAAGGCACTCAAGATGCGCCAGGAACGCACCTACGTGTGCGACAGCTACGACGAATTCAAGAAACGCATCGAGGGCGGCGGCTTCTTCCTCTGCCACTGGGACGGCACTCCCGAGACCGAGGAACGCATCAAGGAAGAGACGAAGGCCACAATCCGCTGCATCCCTCTGGATCAGCCCGACGAGCCCGGCGTCTGCATGGTTACCGGCAAGCCCAGCGCGCGCCGCGTAATCATAGCCCGCAACTATTGATCCTGCCGACATGGCTGCCGCGCCACGCATAGCCATTGTGCTCCCCTGCTACAACGAGCAGGAGGTGCTGCCAGACTCCGTCGGCCGTCTGCTGGAATTGCTCGACAATTTCACGGCCGACGGCCTGACGGCGCCTGACAGCTACATCCTTTGCAGCAACGACGGCAGCAGCGACTCCACGCGCGACATCATCGCGGAGCTGCATGCGAAAGACGCCAGGGTGAAGGGAATCACCCTGGCCCACAACCGCGGCCAGCAGGCGGCACTGCTCGCCGGCCTCATGACCGTGCGCGAACGCTGCGATGCGGCAATCACCATCGACGCCGACCTCCAGGACAATCCGGATATGATGCGCGACATGATACGCCTGTTCCGCGACGGTACCGATATAGTCTACGGCGTGCGCGCGTCACGGAAAACCGATGGCCGCTTCAAACGCGCCACGGCCCAGGGATTCTACCACTTCCAGCACGCCATGGGGCTGAAAACGGTGTACAATCACGCCGATTATCGCCTCATGAGCCGCCGTGCGCTCGACATACTCAGCGAGTACGGCGAGGCCAACATATTTCTGCGCGGCATTCTCCCCGACATCGGTCTGCGTTCGGCGATCGTGGAATACGACCGTACGGAGCGCACCGCCGGAGAGAGCAAATATCCGCTGAGCAAGATGCTCGGCCTTGCGATAGACGGCATAACGTCGTTCACGGCAAAGCCCATGCGCATCATATTCCTTGTGGGCATGACGCTGCTGCTGGCCGACATAATCGTAGCCATCTGGGTGCTGTACGTACACCTGACGCACCACACCGTAACGGGCTGGTCATCACTGATGCTCTCCATATGGTTCCTCGGCAGCCTCATTCTGATGGCAATCGGCATCGTAGGCGAATACGTCGGCAAGATATTCGTCGAGGTCAAGAACCGGCCAAGATACAATATTGAGGAGGAGATATTCTGAGTTTAATTGATAGTGTACAGGCAAGAGGGGATGCGGGCATGGCCCGCGCTTCTTTTTAGTTCAAATCACTCCAGGAATACGAAATAGACGGCGGCGACAAGACAGAGGAAGGCTGCGGCGTGGTTCCATTGCAGGCTTTCGCCCTTGAAGAATACAACGGTGAACACAGCGAAAACCATCAGTGCTATCGCCTCCTGTATCACCTTGAGCTGCGGGAGCGTGAAGGCGCCGCCGTTGCCCTGATAGCCTATGCGGTTGGCGGGGACCATGAAGCTATACTCCAGCAATGCGATACCCCACGAGACAAGCACAACCACAAACAGCGGAGTAGAGGAGCCTATTATCTTCATCTCCTGCAACTTAAGATGGCCATACCAAGCGAACGTCATAAACACATTGGAAACCACCAGCAACAAAATCGTCAGCCAACCATTCATAATCAATCATTTTTGCGCATACTCAGTTCTGAGCCGTAAAAAATCCGGCGGGCGCAATATTCCGGCAGAACAACCGTGCATCCTCCTTCCGAAACGGGTCTGTTGACCACGGGTGTGTTGATGACCTCGCCATTGACGGCTACCGCTACACGGCGACCGACCCGAGCGCGCGTCACAAATTCCCACTCGTGGCGGTTGTTAAAACTGAAAGCGATCAACACGCTCTCATCACCATCCGGACAATCCGTTATCTGACAGGCATGTATGGTGTCGGTCAACAAAGCATCGGAATCAAGGAGCACAAGAGAGACGTTGGCAGAATCGCCGCACGGCATCCATGCGGCATTGACCCCAAGCGAATCAAAGACCTCAATATTGTCGCGTATCGCTTTGTTGACCCGAGCTGTATCGGACAAAGGAGTGCTGTTGCTGTAGCGAAAAGCCTCGCGCATTATCCCGTCGTCGGCTGCCGCGATACAGTCAGTCATGATTTCATCATAATTCTCCAGGGCATATACGTCCACCGTCCAGTCCTGACGTGCAGATACGAAAGAACTGTTCCCGGCGTTGTTGCCGCCGCAGGCTGAAAGAATGGCCAATGTAAGGAGCGTGATTGCCGTATGTTTCATAATTCAGCGACTCTGGATCGCAAAGTTACAAAATATTTTTTAATCTGTAACCATTTTTAAACATATTTACAAATCAATGACAAAAAAATATCGATCTCAAGCCTTTTCCGAGAGTTCGAGCCAGCGCATTTCTTTTTCGTCGAGCAGTTCCTGAACCTCCGCAAAGCGTGCCGACATGGCGGCAATATCGCCGAGGGGCTCGCCGGAAGAGAATTTCTGCGCGAGTTCCTCCTTCTCGGCCGTAAGAACGGCTATCTCCGCTTCAAGAGCCTCAAACTCCTTGCGTTCGCGGAAATTCAGTTTTTCCTTGCGCTGCGTCTTCGGCTTCTGAGCCGGTGCGGCAGTCGCCGTGGCCGCCGCCGAGTCCCGGCGGGCGAGATCGCGGACGTAACGGCGATAGTCGGAATAATTGCCCGGGAAATCCTTTACGCGTCCGTCGCCCTGCATGGCAAATATATGGTCGACGATATTGTCGAGGAAGAAGCGGTCGTGGCTGATTACGATCACGCATCCCTCGAAATCGACGAGATATTGCTCGAGTATGCCGAGGGTCATTATGTCCAGGTCGTTGGTAGGCTCGTCAAGAATCAGGAAATTGGGACGGCGCATCAGCACCGTGGCGAGATGCAGGCGGCAACGCTCGCCTCCGCTGAGCGTAGAGATATACTTCTGCTGGTCGGCCGGCGAGAACAGGAAGCGCTGGAGCCATTGCAAAGGCGAACGCACCACGCCGTCGCCGTCGTCTATCTCCTCGGCCAGACGCGTGACCGCGTCTATCACCTTCATGCCAGGGTCGAAGGCTATGCCGTCCTGGCTGTAATAGCCGAACCGGACAGTCTCGCCCACGTTCCATTCGCCCGAGTCCTGCGCGACGAGTCCCTGAAGCATTTTTATAAAGGTGCTCTTGCCTACCCCGTTCGGGCCGACGATGCCGACCTTCTCGCCACGGGCGAAAGTATAGGTGAAGTCGTCGAGGATGACCTTGTCGCCAAAGCGCTTGCATATGTGTTCAGCCTCGAAAATCTTCGAGCCGATGCGCTCCGAGCGTGTGTCGAGCGTCAGTTCCTTCTCGGCACGCCGTCCGCGGGCACGTTCGCGCAGGCCGTAATACTGCTCGATGCGGTAGCGCGCCTTGCCGGCGCGGGCCTGAGGCTGGCGGTTCATCCAGTCCTGCTCCTTGCGCAGCAGGTTGCGTGCGCGTGCGGCCTCGGCCTGCTGCGCCTCTATGCGCTCGGCGCGACGGCGCAGAAAGTAATCGTAATTGCCGTCGTAGAAGAACGCCTCCTCATTGTCAATCTCCAGGATGCGCGAGCACACGCGGTCGAGGAAATAACGGTCGTGGGTCACCATGAGCAAGGTGCAGCGTGTGCGGCCGAGATAGTCCTCCAGCCATTCGATAACATCAATGTCGAGATGGTTGGTGGGCTCGTCCAGCACCAGCACATCGGGATGGGCGAGAATGGTGCGCACCAGAGCCACGCGCTTGCGCTGGCCGCCCGACAGCTTCTCCGGCGAGGCATCATGGTCGGGCAGTCCGAGCTGCGTGAGCAGGCGTTCGCATTCAAGCTCCGCCTCAGCTCCGTGCTCCGCCGCGCCCTGCATGGCGGCATCGCGTACGTTGGCGGCATCGCCGAAGTGCGGTGTCTGCTCCAGAAAACCAACGCGGGTGTCGCGCCGCCACGTCACGGTGCCGCTGTCCGCCGCTTTCTCTCCGCAGATTATCCGCAGGAGGGTGGATTTGCCTGAGCCGTTACGCGCGACAATGCCTATCTTGTCGCCCTCCTCCATGCCGAAGGTGACGTCGGCGAAGAGCACTCTGTCGCCGTAGCTTTTGGTGAGATTCTCTATCTGAAGTACGCTTGCCATGATGATTTGCTGTATTTGCAGCGCAAAATTACGAAAAAAATTAGTAGATTTGCAGACAAATAAGAGCATACGAATAAAGAAGTAGATGTCAGCCATTATAGAATATAGAGATGTAGAGCTGCTGCGGAAAGAGCATGTGGTGCTCAAGCATGTCGATTTCGACGTGAATCCCGGCGAGTTCATCTACCTTATCGGCTCGGTGGGTTCGGGCAAGTCCACGCTGCTGAAGTCGATGTACGGCGAAGTACCCGTAGAGTCCGGTCAGGCGCGTGTGTTCGACTACGACCTCACGGAGCTGCGCCGCAAGCAGGTGCCGATGCTGCGCCGCAAAATCGGCATCGTGTTCCAGGATTTCCAGCTGCTGATGGAGCGCAACGTGTACGCCAATCTTGACTTCGTGCTGCGCGCGACGGGCTGGAAAAACGCCGGCGAGCGCGACGAGCGCATCAACAAGGTGCTGACCGACGTGGGAATGGCCAACAAGAGCTACAAGATGCCGCACGAGCTCTCGGGCGGAGAGCAGCAGCGCATAGTGATAGCGCGCGCACTGCTAAACAGTCCGCAGCTCATTCTGGCCGACGAGCCCACCGGCAATCTGGATCCCGCAACGGGAGAGCAGATCATAAGGAGGCTGTACGACATATCGCAGAACGGTACGGCCGTGATAGTAGCCACGCACAACCTGTCGCTCCTCGACCATTTCCCCGGGCGCGTGATGCGCTGCGGCGGCAAGCGGCTGGAGATAGAGGACGCAGGATTTGAAATCTGATATACCTTTATACATAATATGAGAAAATTGTTATCTATTGCAGCACTCGTGCTGCTTGCATTCGCTGCGGCTCCCGGAGCCGGAGCGCAAAACGCACTCGACGCACTCAAGGGAGCCTTAGGAGCCATCACCGGCGGCACATCCTCCACCATCAGTGCCGGCACCTGGACGTACACAGGTCCGGGCGTAAGCTTCAAGAGCAAAAACGCGCTTCAGAACCTCGGAGGAGCCGCCGCAGGCACAGTCATAGAGGCCAAGCTAAAGCCGTATTACGACAAGCTGGGACTTCAGAACATGACTTTCGCAGTGGCGGAAGACTCCACCTACACAATGAAAGTCAAGAAACTCACATTCAAAGGTAAGATAGTCTATGGCGAGAAGGGCGAATGCACACTGCAGATGCAGGGTCTCGGAAAGATAGCCGGCGGCTCGTACAAGGCACAGTGGCAGGTGACCGGCAACACGCTGCTGCTGACATTCGACATAACCAAGCTGGTGGCGATTATCGAAAAAATAGCCAACGTAAGCGGAAAGAACAGCCTGCAGGCCGTGTCGAAAGTGCTGAAGAGCTACGACGGCATCTACGCCGGATTCCGTTTCAGCAAACAGAAATAAATACGTATGACGGGGCGGAGCTCACGCATAGCTCTGATATGGCGGCGGATGCGCTACAGGGGGCATCTGTCGCTGTACCGCTTTGACCGCTTCCGCAGGAAGTTCGCCCCGGCCCTGCGGTTCGGCACGTCGACGCTGTGGGCGCTGTCGCTCGTGGCATCGCTGCTGTGTGTGGTCGACATGCTGCTGTATCTGGGCTTCGACCATAATCCCGGCGACATAAGACTGCTGACGCGCGGACTGAGGGCCGTGCAGGCGCTGTTCGCCGTGAACGTAGTATATAATCTCGTCTTCAATTCCGCCACGACGCTGCGTTCCACGCGCTGGCCCAAATGGATTGTCGACATCGCGCTGCTGCTGACGCTGCTGCCGTGGATATATCCCCGGCCCGAGCATCCCTGGATTCCGTGGCTCGACACGGTGCTGTACAGCCACTGGATGCTTTTCTGCACGCTTGCTGCCTACTCGCTGCTGACCCTGAGCGCAGGCGCGCTCAAACTGATGAGCCGGCGCACCAACCCGTCGTTGCTGCTGTCGGCGAGCTTTCTGTTCTTCATTCTTACGGGTTCGCTGGTGCTGATGCTGCCGAAGTGTACCGTCGTCCCGCTGAGCTATACCGACTCGCTGTTCGTCAGCACATCGGCCGTGTGCATCACCGGCCTGTCGAGCATAGACGTCTCGGCCACGTTCACGCCCTTAGGGCTACTCGTGCTGGCACTGCTGATACAGATAGGCGGACTGGGAGTACTCACTTTCACAAGCTTCTTCGCAATATTCTTCAGCGGCGCGCAGAGCATCTACAGCCAGATGATGCTGCGCGACATGGTGTACAGCCGCAGCTTCAACGCCCTGCTGCCGACGCTGCTCTACGTACTCGCCTTCACGCTGAGCATAGAGGCCATAGGCGCGGTGGCGATATACTTCACAGTGCCGCCGGAGACCGGCTTCGACATACACGACCGGATCATCTTCTCGATGTTTCTGAGTCTGTCGGCGTTCTGCAACGCCGGCTTCACGAATATCCACGACGGGCTGTCGAACCCCGCAATCATGAACGGCGACCAGACCATATATCTGGCCGTGTCGGCCATAGTGATAGCCGGAGCCATAGGATTCCCGATTCTCGTAAACTTCAAGGACGCGATACTGCTGCGCCTGCACACATTCGCCGACAGGCTGCGGAAGCGCCGGCGCCCTACCCCCGTGCATGTGTACGACCTGAACACCAAGCTCGTGCTTATCGCCACGACCGCAGTGTTCCTTTTCGGCTGCATCGCCTTTTTCGCGCTCGAATACGACAACACCCTGAAGGGGATGCCGCTGTGGCAGAAATGCGTGCAGAGCGTGTTCAACGCCGTCACGCCGCGCAGCGCCGGATTCGCGTCGGTCAGCCCCGCGGCGTTCCTGCCGGCAACGCTGCTGACAGTGATGGTGCAGATGTGGATAGGCGGCGCGTCGCAGTCAATGGCCGGCGGCATAAAGGTGAACACTCTGGCCGTGGCGGTGCTGAACCTGCGTTCCGTAATCCACGGTCACCGAGGCGTGTGCGCCTGCCACCGAGGCATAGCCATTCCGAGCGTGCGGCGCGCCAATGCCGTCGTATTCCTCAGCATACTGGCGTATACACTCTACACCTTCATCCTGCTGGTGCTTGAGCCGGAGCTACCGGTGCGCGACGTATTGTTCGAGGTGCTTTCGGCGCTATTCACGGTGGGTTCGTCGCTCGGAATAACGGAGGAACTGAGCGACGCCTCGAAGGTGGTGCTGTCCACGGCCATGTTCGTAGGACGCGTAGGCATCCTGTCGCTGCTGATGGGACTCGTGCGCACGCGGCGCGACAGCACCGAACTTTTCCCGAAAGAGCACGTAATCATCAACTGACAAACTCTCACGCGACATGAAATACATAGTAATAGGACTCGGAATATACGGCAGCAATCTCGCACGCGACCTCACGGAAATGGGGCACGAGGTCATAGGCGTGGATCACAATCAGACCAATGTAGATGAAATCAAGGATTATATTTCGACGGTCTATCTGATAGATACAACGGAGGAATCGTCGCTCAACGTGCTGCCGCTGCGCAACGTGGACGCCGTGATAGTGGCCATCGGCGAGAATTTCGGAGCAAGTGTGCGCACAGTCGCATTGCTGAAGAAAGCCGGAGTGAAATGCCTGTATGCCCGCGCTATCGACAAGCTGCACGAGTCCATCCTGGAAGGATTCAACATCACGCGCATAATCACTCCCGAACAGAGAGCCGCCCGCGATCTGGCCCACGAGATGGAGCTGGGGGCACGTCTGCGGTCGATGGAAGTGGACAGCGACCATATGGTAATGAGTTTTGAAGTTCCGGAATACTTCACAGGCCTGCGGGTGACCGATCTCAACCTTGAGACCAACTTCCATCTGCATCTCGTGGCACTTTGCCGCCGGTCAGAATCCACCAATATCCTCGGTATATCCGGCAACGAAATGCGCCTGATATATCCCACGGCCGACGCCTCGGACGCCATCATCGTGGAACACGGCGACATGCTCACGGTGTTCGGCGCACTGCGGGATTTCCGCGCCATGTACCGGCATATTTCCTGACAAATTCCCGCATGCTCCAGCGCCGTCGCGGAACTTTTTTGCCGTTTGTTTTGTTAAATAAAAAAAGAATAGTAATTTTGTGCCGTCAAAGGCGCAAAGTGGCTGCTCCTTTGTATTTCACTTCCCCTTTTTAACTAAACAGACGCTGCACCGCAGCGATGAAGGCCGTAATCCCGGAAGAAATACCCGATTACTGTTTCCGAGGGCCGATACTCAAGCATCACCACATACATTTTTATGTATAATATTTCCGAACTGAACCAGATGGACGAGGCTGCACTGCGCGGCGTCGCCGAAAAAATGGGTCTGAAGAGTACAGACGCTACCAGCAAGCAAGATCTAATTTACACAATACTCGACCAGCAGGCCGTGGACCGCGCATCGGCAGGCGCCGAGCGTCGCCGCCAGACTGAAAGCGAGGCTCCCGTCCAGGAAGCAAAAAAGCGCACACGGCGAAAAAAAGCCGACGACGAGACTCCGAAGGGCGCCGAAAGCCCTGACGAGAAGAAAAAAAGCACAACAGCGGAAGCCCCGGCGGAGACGCCCAAACGCCGGCGCGGACGTCCAAGCAAAAAAGAGCTTGAGGAAAGGCACAAACAGGAGGACGCGACCGCGCAGGACACCGCGGCTGATACTCCGGCTGCCGCAGCACCGGCCACTGCAAGCGAGCCTGCTAAAGAGGCCAAAGATACTGAAACTGTCGCACCTGAACAGGCTCCCGAATCCAACGAACCCGCAGCCGACGCACAGCCTCGGCGCGACTTCCGCCCGGGAGCAAACGGCGACCTCGGCGAATTCTTCCCGCGCAGCGAGGGGCGCAAATTCGTACCCCGCAGCCAGCGCGAGCGCGAGGAGGCCGAGAAAGCACAGGCGCAGGCACCCATCACTATCGCCGAGCCCGGCCAGCCGTTGCCGCAACAGCAACAGGGCAAGAAGTTCAAGAACCGCAAAGACCGCATGCAGCATCCGGCCGGACGATTTGACTTCTCCGGTCTGCTTGAAACCGCCGGTGTGCTCGAAATCGAGCCACAGGGTCACGGATTCCTGCGTTCCAGCGACTTCAATTATATGCCCAGCCCTGACGACATCTACGTCACGCAGCAGCAGATAAAAAGCTTCGGCCTGAAAACGGGCGACGTGGTTGAAGCCTCAGTACGTCCTCCGCGCGAGAACGATAAGTACTTCATACTCACCAATGTGCTGCGCGTGAACGGCCGTTCGCTCGACTTCATCCGCGACCGTGTGCCGTTCGAGCACCTCACCCCGCTGTTCCCCAACGAGAAATTCGACATCACCAGCGGAAGCACCTGCAACATGTCGACGCGCGTCGTGGACATGTTCGCACCCATAGGCAAAGGTCAGCGCGGACTTATCGTGGCTCCCCCTAAGACAGGTAAGACACTCCTGCTCAAGGATGTAGCCAACGCCATCGCCGAGAACCACCCCGAGACTTACATCATTATCCTGCTCATCGACGAGCGCCCCGAGGAGGTAACCGACATGCAGCGCAGCGTCAACGCCGAAGTCATAGCCAGTACATTCGACGAGCCGGCCGACCGTCACGTGCGCATAGCCGGCATAGTGCTCGAGAAAGCCAAACGCATGGTGGAATGCGGTCACGACGTCGTGATACTGCTCGACTCCATCACTCGCCTGGCCCGTGCCTACAACACCTGCGCTCCCGCCAGCGGCAAGATATTAAGCGGCGGCGTGGACGCCAACGCCCTCCAGAAGCCCAAGCGCTTCTTCGGAGCCGCACGCAACATCGAGGGCGGAGGTTCGCTGACTATAATCGCAACGGCACTCACAGAGACATCGTCGAAGATGGACGAAGTGATCTTCGAGGAGTTCAAGGGCACAGGCAACATGGAACTTCAGCTCGACCGCAAGCTCTCCAACAAGCGCATATTCCCGGCCGTAGACATCATGGCATCCAGCACACGCCGCGACGACCTGCTGCTGCGTCCGGAAACCCTCAACCGCATGTGGATACTGCGCCGCTTCCTCGGAGACCGCAACAGCGTGGAAGCCATGGAGTTCATGAAGGACCGCATGGAGCGTACGCGCGACAACGATGAACTTCTGCGCACCATGGGCGACTGACGACAGCACATAACAGAACAACTTAGAGCGCATGGCCCGGGGGTAATCCGAGTCATGCGTTTTAAGTATAAGACGCTTACAATACGTATAGTACGATAAAAATACCTGTACAAATGCAAAAATTCATCACCACTGCCGCACTTCTCTGCATCCTGCTGCTTACCGGAGGCAACCGCACCATCGCCGCTACACCGACATTCGACTTCGTCACGGGCGATGACGGAAAAAGAGCATGCATACGTCTGCCTCGCGGACAGAGCAATGTAAAAGCCGTACTATACTGCCACCAGAACATGACCGAGGAGGTGCTGTTCCGCAGCGAGCGCTTCTGCCGGGCGATGGACAGTCTCGGAGTGGCGATGACATTCGTGCAAAGCGGTTCGCAGAACTGGGATGTCAGCACAGGATGCCAGGAGCGCTTCGACAGCATAATGGATGCACTCGCCGACGGCACCGGGCATCCCGAGATAGCATCGGCCCCGGTAATACCTTTCGGGCACTCGGCGCAGGCCACATTCCCCTGGAATTTCGCAGCCTGGAACCCGGACCGCACACTGTGCATCATTTCCTTTCACGGCGACGCCCCGCGCACCAATCTCTGCGGCTACGGGCGTGAGAATGTGGAATGGGGGCGTACCCGCAACATCGACCGCATCCCCGGACTTATGATCGAGGGCGAGTACGAATGGTGGGAAGCGCGTGTGCGTCCGGCCCTGGCATTCAGAATGATGTATCCCGACAGCCGCATCTCCTTTCTGTGCGATGCCGGCCGCGGCCACTTCGACCTCTGCGAACCTACCCAGGACTATATAGCCATGTTCATAGCCAAGTCCTTGGCTGAGCCTCGGCCGGAAGGAGGTGTGATGTACTCACGCTGGCTTGAGGACGGAACAGAGAGCGACGACCCTCATGACATGTTCTGGTATCATGACACGGAGATGGTGGCCTTGACCCGTGCGCGCTATGAGGCCACACGCGGAAAAAAGATGCAGTACCTTTCGGCTACAGTAGACGGCACACCGGTGACCTATAACGCCGACAGCCATATCAAAATCATAGTCAATTCCGACAAAAAAGAGTTCACGGTGCGTCCTGTATTCACAGACGAAACCAGGAAGACAGCCTCTGACAAGCATGCGGCCGTCACGCCGAAGATCAGCATCATCTCCGGTCCGGCGATCCAGACCGGCGAGTACACTTTCCGTTACGACCCCGATTATTTCGGCCGCGACCCGCGCCGGCTGTGGAGTGGCATCACACTCTGTCTCGAAGCCGACGGCGATGACGAATACAAACCTGCCGTGCAGGAACTGAATATCCGCATCAGGGAATAGACGGATGCAATTTTTTGCGCTGATTCACGTTAATATGAGTATCATGCGCAGATTATTACCCATCATCATATTCTCGCTGCTGCTCGGCATCCCTGCGGCAGCTCCGGCGGCAGTCAGAATCCAGGGAAAAATCACCGACGAGAACAACGAGCCGCTGGAATTTGTCTCCATACGCGTGCAGGGAAGCGCTATCGGAGCCACCTCCGGGCTTGACGGCACCTTCAAATTCTCCGTAGCCGAGACCGACACGCTCCGCCTCGTGTTCACATGCATAGGCTATCAGGAGTCACGGCGTAAGCTCATTCGCCCCAAGGGCGACGTGACCGTAAACGTCAAGATGGAGCCCGCGAGCTATGCCCTGAACGCCATCGAGGTCACCGACTACCGGAAGCAGACCGACGCCCTGCAACGCATCGACGCCGACAGCTACCGTCTTGCGCCTGACGTCAGCGGCGGCTCTGTAGAAAGTCTCATATCCACCATGGCCGGCGTCAGCGGCAGCAACGAAATGTCGTCGCAATACTCCGTGCGTGGAGGTTCGTACGACGAGAACAGCGTCTACATCAACGGAATAGAAGTGTACCGTCCGCAGCTTATCAGCTCCGGCCAGCAGGAAGGCCTCAGTATCATCAACCCCGACATGGTGGGAGCCATCGGCTTCTCTACCGGCGGCTTCGGAGCGCAGTACGGCGACCGCATGAGTTCCGTACTCGACATCACCTACCGTTCGCCGGAGGCATTCGAGGGCAGCGCGGCCCTGAGCCTCATGGGCGGCAGCCTTGCCATAGGCAGCGCGTCGGGACGCTTCACACAGCTTCACGGCGTACGCTACAAAAGCAACGCATCGCTGCTCAGCTCAATGGAGGACAAAGGCGAATACGACCCCAAGTTCTTCGACTACCAGACTTTCATGACCCTGCGCATGAGTTCCAAGTGGAAAGCAAGCGTACTCGGCAACATCTCCATCAACAACTACCGCTTTGTGCCCCACGACCGCAACACCGCCTTCGGCACATCCACCGATGCCAAGCAGTTCAAAGTGTACTTCGACGGACAGGAAAAAGACCGCTTCGAAACCTTTTTCGGCGCATTGTCGCTGAACTATACGCCGAGCAAGCAGTCGACCTTCGACCTGCTCCTCTCGGGCTATCTCTCCAATGAGCTCGTGGCCTACGACATCAGCGGAGAATACTGGCTCGACCAGGCCGGCACATCGGGCGGCGACAGCGGCAGCATAGGCGGAGAACTCGGCGTAGGCAAATACCGCGAGCACGCGCGCAACCGACTCAAGGCAAGCGTATTCAGCGCACAACTGCGCGGAGCAACCAAGGTACGCCGACACAACTTAGCCTACGGAATAGGCGTAAACTTCGAGAAGATACACGACCGCACGCGCGAATGGGAACTGCGCGACAGTGCCGGATTCTCCCTCCCGGCCGTGCCCGACCAGCTGCGCGTGATCTACAATCTGGACTCGCGCCACGACATCAGCAGTACCCGCCTCTCGGCCTACGTGCAGGACACCTACCGCCTGTCCACCAAGGCCGGCTACGTCAACATCAACGGCGGTGTGCGCATGAGCTACTGGGACTTCAACCGCGAGTTCCTCGTCAGTCCGCGCGTCAGCGTGGGCTTCGTGCCTGACGCCGCGCCGCGCTGGGCATTCCGCCTGGCCACGGGTCTTTACTACCAGTCACCGTTCTATAAAGAATTCCGCCAGCCTGTATCGGACGCCGAAGGCAACACCATAATCCGCCTCAACAGCGACATCCGTTCGCAAAGGAGTTTCCAGGTCATAGGCGGTGCCGACTTCACGTTCAGGGCCTTCAACCGTCCGTTCAAATTCTCGGCCGAGGCATACTACAAGAACCTCGGCAACCTCATACCCTACGAACTCGACAACCTGAAAATAGTCTATGCCGGACAGAATCTCTCCAGCGGCTTCGCCGCCGGCGTCGACTTCAAGCTCTTCGGGCAGTTCGTACAGGGTTCCGATTCATGGATCAGTCTCTCGCTGATGAAGACGCAGGAGACACTCAACGGAGCGAAGGTGCCCCGCCCGAGCGACCGCCGCTACAGTCTGGCACTGTACTTCACCGACTATTTCCCGAAATTCCCGAAACTGAAATTCAGTCTGCGCGGCATCCTGAACGACGGGCTCCCGATGACGGCTCCGCGCAGCAGCCGCGACAAAGGCTACTTCCGCGCGCCGGCCTACAAGCGCGTCGACATAGGTCTCAGCTATGCCCTGCTCGCCCCTGCGGCAGAAGGCGCACCACGCCGCACAGGCATCGCCGGAAAGCTTAAAAGCATATGGCTCGGCCTGGACGTATTCAACCTGCTCGACATCAGCAACGTCAGTTCCTACTACTGGGTCACCGACGTAAACGACATACAGTACGCCGTACCGAACTATCTCACGCGGCGGCAAATCAATCTGCGTCTGAGCGTAGACTTCTGAAATGTTTGGCCTAAAACGGCCAAAAATAGTGATATTTGGCATTTTAAAGACGCAAACCTATGGTATGTTCAAAAAAAATTGTAATTTTGCATGTTATAAAACATAGCGATACAACATACGAGCATGATTAAAGCAGCCCTCGAAAAAGTTATCAATGAGGACATGGCCGAAATTTGGACTCGACTGAACAGCGACGAACGCCGACTGGTGGTCGAGAACATGGAGGTACATACCTACAAGAAAAACCAACTGATTTACGCCGAAGGAGACCAGCCCGAATTCCTGTGGGTACTCCTGAAAGGAAAAGTAAAGAAGACCAAAGAGGGCGTTGGCGGCCGAGTTCAGATATTGCGTCTCATTCGTCCCGTGCAGTATTTCGGTTATCGCGCTTTCTTCGCCGGAGAGAGCTACGTCAGCAGCGCCTCGGCTTTCGAGCCGTCCATGCTCGGCGCCGTGCCCCTGACCCTTGTCCGCGACATGATCAGCAACAACAACCAGCTGGCATGGTTCTTCATTCAGGAACTTTCGCGCAACCTCGGCGGCTCCGACACACGCATCGTAAACCTCACTCAGAAGCACATCCGCGGCCGTCTGGCCGAAGCCCTCATAGTACTTCTCGACAACTACGGCTATGAGGACGACGGCTCCACCCTGCGCATCTACATGGCCCGCGAGGATCTCGCCAACCTCTCCAACATGACCACCAGCAACGCCATACGCACCCTCTCCACATTCGTAACCGAGCGTCTGGTAGTCGTAGACGGCCGGAGAATAAAAATCATCAACGAATCCCAACTGCGCAAAATCAGCAAGTACGGCTGATGTCGGCGCTTTTTTCATAAATAACCAACGGCTGCTCCTCTCGCAGAAGCAGCCTTTTGACACTTCACAATGCTTGTAATGAAATTCGGCGGAACCTCGGTAGGTTCGGCAGAACGGATGCGGGCCACCGCCGAGATAATCCGCCAGAGTACAGATGACCATACCGTCGTCGTGATGTCGGCCATGTGCGGCGCAACAAACGGCCTGATTGACATAGCCGACAACGGCGTCTCGCCGGACCGGTTGCTCGAACGCCATGCCGCCACCGTCGAAGCCCTCGGGCTGCCGTCAAGCGTCATGAGGCATATCCGCGACGTCCTCGCCGCGGCCAGCACCCGCAGCGAGACAATAGTCTGCGGCGAACTGTTCAGCACCGCCATCATGCTTGCCTATCTCTATAAGCAGGGCATGGATGCCGCATGGCTGCCGGCTCTCGACTACATGCGCATAGACCCCGACGGCAATCCTCTCGTCGAGGCCACTGCCGCCCGCGCCCGCGCGCTGCTGAGGCAGAAAGGCGACCACCGCATATACATCACCCAGGGATTCATCGGACGCGACGGTGAGGGCCGCACGGCCACACTCTCGCGCGGAGGCAGCGACTTCACGGCAACCCTGCTGGGCGAGGCGCTCGGTGCCACCGAGGTACAGATATGGACCGACGTGGACGGCGTGTACACGGCCGACCCGCGCACAGTAAGCACCGCACGCTGCATTCCGACCCTGAGCTACAGTCTGGCCGACACGGCAGCCCGCCTCGGAGCAAAGATACTGCACCCCGACTGCGTGCGTCCGGTCATGCGGACTGGCTGCAGGCTGCGCGTACTTGACTCGTTCCATCCGCAGGCGCCGGGTACGCTCATACACGACACATGCGACGCCGCAGGCTTTGTGGCCGTGGCATGCACCGCCGACGGCGTCACGGCCCGCGTCAGCATCATAGGCAACCGTCCCGACGTCAGTGCCGGCGATGTCAGCAACTTGCTCGGCGGCGCACCCGCCACAGCCGGTGCCGACCATATCACGGCCACCGTTGACGCCACAGACGCCGACGAAGCCGTGCGTACCCTTCACAAGTACTTTATAGAACAACGTAAACCGATATGATTACAGTCAGCAACTTGGGCATCCAGTTCGGCAAACGAGTGCTCTTCCAGGATGTCAACCTCAAATTCACACCCGGAAACTGCTACGGCATAATAGGCGCCAACGGCGCCGGCAAATCCACTCTGATGCGCATGCTCAGCGGCGAGCTCGCCCCCACACACGGCACGATAGCGCAGGGCAGCGGCGAGCGCATGAGTGTGCTCGAGCAGGATCACTACAAATTCGACGACTGCACGGTGCTCGACACCGTGCTCATGGGCCACACAGTACTGTGGGATATAATGAAGGAAAAAGACGCACTCTATGCCAAGCCCGACTTCAGCGACGAGGACGGCATACGCGCTTCGGAGCTGGAGGAGAAATTCGCCGAGCTCGAAGGTTGGAACGCAGAGAGCGACGCCGCCGCCCTGCTCAGCGGCCTCGGTATCAAGGAGGACAAGCACGGCCTGATGATGCGCGACCTCAGCGGTAAGGAGAAGGTGCGCGTGCTCCTTGCCAAGGCACTCTTCGGCAATCCCGACAACCTGTTGCTGGACGAGCCGACCAACGACCTCGACCTCGACACCGTGGCATGGCTGGAGGATTATCTGTCGAAATTCGAGAACACGGTGCTTGTCGTGAGCCACGACCGCCACTTCCTCGACTCGGTTTGCACACACACCCTCGACATCGACTACAGCCGCGTGCAACTTTTCGCCGGCAACTACAGCTTCTGGTACCAGTCGAGTCAGCTCGCACTCCGCCAGCAGCAGCAACAGAACAAGAAAGCCGAGGAGAAACGCAAGGAACTCCTGGAATTTATCCAGCGTTTCAGCGCCAATGTGGCAAAGAGCAAGCAGACCACCTCGCGCAAGAAGATGCTTGAAAAGCTCAATGTGGAGGAGATACAGCCTTCCAGCCGCCGCTACCCGGGCATAATATTCACACCCGAGCGCGAGCCCGGCAACAAGATTCTCGAGGTATCCGGCCTCAAGGCTGTGGCCGACGACGGGACTCTGCTCTTCGATGACGTCAACTTCCAAATCGAGAAGAACGACAAAGTAGTGTTCCTTAGCCGCGACCCGCGCGCCATGACAGCCCTGTTCGAGATAATAATGGGCAACCGCAAGGCCGATGCGGGCCATTTCGACTGGGGACAGACCATCACCACAGCCTATCTGCCGATGGACAACACATCGTTCTTCCGCACCGACCACAACCTCGTGGACTGGCTGTGCCAGTTCAGCTCCGACACCAGCGAAATCTACCTCAAGGGCTTCCTGGGCAAGATGCTGTTCTCCGGCGAGGAAGTGCTGAAAAAGGCGTCGGTACTCAGCGGCGGCGAGAAGATGCGCTGCATGATAGCGCGCATGATGATGACCAACGCCAACACTCTCGTGCTCGACTCCCCCACCAATCACCTCGACCTCGAGAGCATCCAGGCGTTCAACAACACCCTGCAGACCTTCCGCGGCAACATACTGATGGCGTCGCACGACCACGAGTTCATTCAGACCGTGTGCAACCGTGTCATAGAGCTTACCCCCGCGGGCGTCATAGACAAGCTGATGGACTACGACGACTATATCACCGACGACCGTGTGCTCGCCGCCCGCGAGCGCATGTACGCTAAACCCTAAACTATAAACCCTAAACTCTATAAACTCCAATGGTAAAGCACATAGTGATGTTCCGCCTCAAAGGCAGCGCCGAAGAGCGTCTGCAGGTGGCACGCAGATTCAAGGCAGCCCTTGAAGAACTTCCCGGCAAAATCGACGTTCTCCAAAGCATCGAAGTAGGCATCAACGAAAACCCCGCCGAAAGCTGGGACGTAGTCCTCACTGCCATCGTACCGACCATGGCCGACGTCGCCGTCTATGCCGCACACCCGGCACACGTGGCCGCAGCGGCTCTGCTTGGCGCCAACAAGGACATGCGCGCCTGCGTAGACTATGAGTTCTGACACCGGCACATCCCGCCTGCAGCAGATCTACCGCGTCACCATCATCGGGAGCGTGGCAAATCTGCTGCTGGTTCTTTTCAAATTCTTCGCCGGCATAGCAGGACGCAGTTCGGCGATGCTTGCCGACGCAGTCCACTCGCTCAGCGACCTTATCTCGGACGTGATAGTCCTGCTGTTCGTGCGCATCTCCGGTAAGCCCGAGGATGCCGACCACGACTACGGCCACGGTAAATACGAGACCCTGGCCTCGGTGCTGGTCGGGCTGCTGCTCGGCATCGCCGGCGCACTGCTCGGCATAGACGCCGTGCTGCGCGCCCTCGCGTGGTGGCGCGGAGATGTGCTCGCGACCCCAAACGGATGGGCGCTGTCGGCTGCCGTAATCTCGATAGTCATCAAAGAAATCCTTTTCCGTTACACTATCCGGCAGGGACGACACCTCGAATCGCCGGCACTCGTAGCCAACGCCTGGCACCACCGCAGCGACGCCTTCACATCCATAGCAACACTCGTGGGCATCGGCGGCGCAATGCTGCTCGGCGACAAAGGCCGTGTGCTCGACCCCATCGCCGCCTTCATCGTCAGCGGGTTCATTATCCATGCCGCCTACACCCTGACGCGGCCCGGCATCGACCAGCTGCTTGAGAAATCGCTGTCGGCCGACGACAAAGCCGCCATCGCCGAAATTGTGACTTCAACCCCAGGCGTCGTCAAGTTCCACCGTCTGCGCACACGCAGCATCGGCTCGCACCGCGCCATAGAGCTACACATCAAGATGCCCGGCGACTACACCCTCCGGCGCGCCCACGAGATAGCCTCCGATGTGGAACGGCGCCTCAAGGACCGCTTCGGCCCTGCCACTCACATCGCCATCCACATGGAGCCCGCCGACTGATACATCCCCACCCTATGAACGCGAGTTCGGGATAACGATATCCAACTCGGCGACATTACAGTTAGGCATGAATTATCGGGCGGCCAGTCATTGGTCGCCTGATTTTTCAACCGGTGCAGTTTATTGCCAGAGGACGAGTTGCCCGTTTGACTCAGTCACCTCGTAGTCGAAATTGACTTCCGGCTTTGTGGAGAAGAAGCAATACGCACCCATTGCCGCAAGCAGGTTCATGATAAAATTGTGGACGCTGCGGTGGCGGGAATGCACCAGCTGGGCCACGTTCTTGAGCATGTCGTTTATTGATTCGATGATGCTTCTCTTGCGGAGCATTATCTTGTCGTAAAGCGGCATGAGGCGCTGTTTCATATACTGACACCTCGCGGTCATCGAAGTTGGCGCGGGTGAGGACGAAGTTCACAAGCTCTCCCTTTTCGTTGCACAGGAGA
>CAPNHY010000017.1:0-55314 GCA_948665475.1 uncultured Muribaculaceae bacterium
AAGCTAATGTTAATTTTTTCCGTGGACAGTAGTGCACGGGCCGTGCGTCCCTACAAGTGAGGGGCGGCTGCACCGGGGTGCAGCCCTACAAGTGGGGGGAGGGGCTGCACTACAATTGGCGGGCGCGATGTATCGCGCCCCTACGATTTACCTTAAACGTACATCGCCTCTATCTGGTCGGCGTAGAGGGCGTTGATGATGGTGCGGCGGATTTTGAGGGTGTTGGTGAGCTCGCCGGCCTCAATGGTGAATTCGTGGGAAAGGAGGGTGAATTTCTTCACTTTCTCGAATCCTGCGAGGCCTTTCTGGAGTCGCTCGATGCGCTCGGCGATGAAGCGGCGTATCTCGCTGTTCTGGACGAGGTCCTCGATGTCGCTGAATTTTATGCGCTTGCTGCGGGCGTACTCTTTCAGGGCCTCGAAGGCGGGGACGATGATGGCGCTGACGTATTTGCGCCTGTCGCCGATGACGGCGACCTGCTCGATGTAGCGGTCTTCGCCGAGGCGGCTCTCGATGGCCTGAGGAGCGATGTATTTGCCGTTGCTGGTCTTGAAGAGGTCCTTGATGCGTTCGGTGAGCACGAGGGCGCCGCTGTCGTCGATGCGGCCGGCGTCGCCGGTGCGGAACCAGCCGTCAGGGGTGAAGGCTTCGGCGGTCTCCCTGGGGCGGTTGTAGTAGCCGCGCATGACTGTGGGACCCTTGACGAGGATTTCGTCGTTGTCGCCTATCTTCATCTGTATGCCGGGGAGCACGGTGCCGACGGTGCCGAACTCGAAGCCAACCTGAGGATAGCAGGTGACGGTGGCGGTGGTTTCGCTGAGGCCGTAGCCTATGACGATGTTGATGCCGCAGGCGTGGAGGAATTCGGTAATCTTGTCGCTCAGGGGGGCGCCGGCGGTGGGGAATATGTTGCCGTGGGGTATGCCTATGACGTGGCGCAGGGCGGCGAATATCTTCTTGTCGAAGAACTTATACTGCTGTTCCAGGAGCCAGGGGGCCTTGAGGCCGAGACGGGCGTACCGGTTGTTGCGCTCGGCGCCTACTTTCAGGGCGCGCTGCACCATCCAGCGCTGAAAGCCCTTCATGCGTCCGAGGCGCTCCTCGACGGCGGCGTAGACCTTTTCCCAGAAGCGTGGCACGGAGCACATGCACGTGGGCTTGACCTGGCGCAGCGACTGCTGCACGGCGTGGGGGTCGCGGTTGATGGCGACGCGTATGCCCACGTGGAGGCAGAAGTAGGTCCAGGCCTTCTCGAAGATGTGGCTGAGGGGCAGGAAGCAGAGCGAGCTGTCGGCGTCGCTGAGCATGGTTAGGCGCTCGTCGTGGATGCGCACTGCGGCGTTCATGCAGCTGTGGGGCAGCACGGCGCCCTTGGGCTCGCCGGTGGTGCCGGAGGTGTATATCAGCGTGAAGATGTCGTCCGGCGAGGCGGCTGCGGTGCGAGCCTCGACGGCCGCACGGCACATGGGCGAGGCGGCCTGCCCGAGGGCCAGGAAGTCGGCCCAGCGCATGGTGGTGGTGTCGTCGGGGTCGAGCTTCACCTCGGGATTGTAGACGACGATGCGCTCCAGCGAGGGGCAGCCGGCGGCTATGCTGCGGGCTGCGTCGTAGTGGCGCTGGTCGCCGGTGAAGAGGATGCGGGCGCCTGCGTCGCGCACGATGTAGGCCACCTGCTCGGGGCTGCTTGTGGCGTATATCGACACCGGCACGGCGCGATTGGCGTATGCGCCGAAGTCGGTGATAAGAATTTCGGGGCAGTTGGGAGCGAAAATAGCCAGCATGTCCTGCGGCTCGACGCCGAGTATCTCCATGGCGCACGCGGCGGCCTGTGTCCGGCTCTCAAGTTCATTCCAGGATGTGGGCACCCAGTCTTCGCTGCCCGCATACTGGCAACTGAAGGCTTCGCGGTCGCCGTAACGCCGCGCATTTGTGGCCACAAGACCTGTGAGAATATTAGTCATAAATAGTCTTCTTGTTCACAAATCGGCAGCAAAGTTACGCCCTTTGCTTTTAATTTCAACAATTCAGGGGGCGTAATCGGCCCGGCGTTAAGATTCGTTTGCAAAATATCCCCGCAAATTAACTTCGGTTAACACTTATCCGAAAACTGAAAAACTGAAATTTGCCTGTTCGGCGGATTTTCCGTATATTTGCATGCTAAAACCGCATACACACACTTCTCCCCCTATCCGCGACAATGGGAAAGATAAAGGAACTACGCCTGAAAATAGCTCACAGCGACTCGCTGCTGTTCTCGTTTCTGCGCTCCGGCGCGTCATCGCAGGCAGCATCGTGGGTTGACCTGGGGCTGGGCTTCGCTCTGTTCGCGTGGCTCGGTCTGGCTCCGTGGCTGTCGACGGCCGTGGGCGCGCTGGTGGGAGGAGCCGTCAACTGCATGCTGTGCTACCGTTTCACTTTCCATGCGCAGGGCTGTCCCTGGAAAGCTGTCATCGTGAAATACATCATGGTGTGGCTCGGCAGCATGGTCCTCAACTCGGGCGGCACGCAGGTGTGCTACCTGCTGATGCAGAACTGGGAATACCTGGAGGAGCTGGGCTTCCGGCCGGACGGTTACTATGCCGCCGCGCGTCTGGGCGTGTCGCTGCTCGTGGGCTGGTTCTGGAACTTCTGCCTCCAGCGCTATTTCGTGTTCCGACACCGCGGTTTCGATGCCTACGCCATACGGTTTGTAGACGCGCTGTTTCCGCACCACCGCAGCATCGAGGAGGCATGACGCCGCTATCCACACTGACAATTCCTACCACACTCCGCCAAAATGCCTAAGAAGCCTGCCGACTCGCCGCTGATGAAACAGTACTTCGAGATGAAGAACGTGCATCCCGACGCCGTGCTGCTCTTCCGCGTGGGCGACTTCTACGAGACCTACGGCGACGACGCCGTGACGGCCTCGCAGATACTGGGCATCACGCTGACACGGCGCTCCAACGGGGGCGCCGACACCAAGATAGCCATGGCCGGCTTTCCGCACCACGCCGTGGACACATATCTGCCGCGCCTGATACGCGCGGGCAAGCGCGTGGCAATATGCGAGCAGCTTGAGGACCCTAAGCTGACGAAAAAACTCGTGAAGCGCGGCATAACGGAGCTCGTGACGCCAGGCGTCACCACCTCGGACAACGTGCTTGAGC
This sequence comes from uncultured Muribaculaceae bacterium, assembly GCA_948665475.1. GTDB lineage: Bacteria > Bacteroidota > Bacteroidia > Bacteroidales > Muribaculaceae > CAG-873. The sequence goes on from CAPNHY010000017.1 coordinate 3,150, forward strand.
GTGCGCAGAACAACTTCCTGGCGGCCCTGCACTTCGGCCGCAACGCCACGGGCGTGGCGTTTCTGGACATCAGCACCGGCGAATTTCTCGCCGCCGAGGGCGACACGGCCTACATAGACAAGCTGATGGGCAGCATGGCGCCCAAGGAGGTGCTCGTGATGCGCGGGTGCCGCCGGCGCCTGGAGGAGGAAATGACGACGCGCTATCTCTGCTTCGAACTCGACGACTGGGTCTTCACTCTCGACGCCGCCGACGAGCGCCTGCGCAGGCAGTTCTCCACGGCCTCGCTGAAGGGATTCGGCATCGACGCCATGCACGAAGCCATCGTGGCCGCCGGCGCCATACTCCACTACCTGGACATCACGCAGCACACCCACACGGCCCACATCAACGCCATAGCGCGCCTGGAGGCCGAACGCTACGTGCGCATGGACCCCTTCACGGTGCGCAACCTGGAGCTGCTGGAGCCGCTGGGGAGCGAAGGCCGCAGCCTGCTGGGCGTGCTGGACCGCACGGCCACGCCCATGGGAGCGCGCCTGCTGCGCCGTTGGCTGCTATTCCCGCTGAAGGACACGCACGAAATCAACGACCGCCTGGACATCGTGGAGCACTTCTTCCGCGACACCGCCGCACGCGACCGCCTGCTGGAGCTGCTGACACGCATCGGCGACCTGGAGCGCCTCTGCTCCAAGATAGCCAATGAGCGCATCACGCCACGCGAGATGCAGCAGCTGCGCGCGGCCTTGCTGGCCATCGGCCCCGTGCGCGCCGTGTGCGAGAACTCGGGGCTGGAGGCGCTGCTGGCAATAGGACGGCAGCTCAACGACTGCGCGGCTGTGGCGGCACGCATAGGCCGCGAGATAGAAGAGAACGCGCCGTCGCTGCTGAACCGCGGCGGCGACATCATACGCAGCGGAGTGGACAGCGAGCTTGACCGCCTGCGCGAGATATCGCACGGCGGCCGCGAGTACCTGCGCCGCATGCAGGAGCGCGAGAGCGCCGCAACGGGCATCGCGTCGCTGAAGATAGGCTACAACAACGTCTTCGGCTACTACATAGAGGTGACGCACACTCACCGCGACAAGGTGCCGCAGGACTGGATACGCAAGCAGACACTCGTGAATGCCGAGCGATACATCACGCCGGAGCTGAAGGAGTACGAGCAGCAGATCATCACCGCACAGGAGAACATCGAGGCCATACAGATGCGCCTCTACGCCGCCCTCGTGGCCGACGTGGCGGCCTACATACCGGCCATGCAGCTGGACGCGGCGATGCTCGCGCGCCTGGACGTGCTGCTCGGCTTCACCCGCGCCGCCGCGGAGGGGCGCTACTGCCGCCCGGTGGTGGACGATTCGCTGGTGCTCAGCCTGACGGAGGCGCGCCACCCCGTGATAGAGCGCGAGCTGCCGCCTGGCGAGCCGTACATCGCCAACAGCCTGACGCTCGACAACGGGAAGACGCAGATAATGATGATAACCGGCCCGAACATGAGCGGCAAGTCGGCACTGCTGCGCCAGACGGCCCTTAACGTCATCATGGCGCAGTGCGGCAGCTTCGTGGCCGCGGACGCCGCCCGCATAGGCATCGTGGACAAGGTGTTCACCCGCGTGGGAGCGAGCGACAACATAGCTCTGGGCGAGAGCACCTTCATGGTGGAGATGAACGAGGCGGCAAGCATCCTCAACAACATGAGCGAGCGCTCGCTGATACTCTTCGACGAGCTGGGACGCGGCACGAGCACCTACGACGGCATTTCCATCGCATGGGCCATCGTGGAGTACATCCACGAGCACCGCGGACTGCACCCCAAGACGCTCTTCGCCACGCACTACCACGAGCTCAACGACATGGAGAAGCAGTACGCGCGCATAGCCAACTACAACGTGAGCGTACGCGAGATCGACGGCAAGGTGGTGTTCCTGCGCAAACTCGCACCCGGCGGCTCGGAGCATAGCTTTGGCATACATGTGGCGCGCCTGGCGGGCATGCCGCGCAGCATCACCGACCGCGCGGACGAGGTGCTGCGCAGCCTGGAGTCGGGCGCACGGCGCGCGGAGGCTCCGGCCGTGCCGCAGACGGCTCCCGCAGGGATGCAGCTGTCGTTCTTCCAGCTGGACGACCCTGTGCTGGCTCAGGTGCGCGACGAGCTCCTCGGCATCGACATCGACCGCCTGACGCCTCTTCAGGCGCTGACGAAACTGAACGACATCCGGTCGATACTTACGGGGAAGTAGGTTTTTATTAGAGAGTGAAGAGTGTATCAAATTCATGAATTCCATATGCCGTGCCATGAAATCACCGGATTATTCCAGCCGGCTGGCGCATGTGTGATAGGGTAGAGCCGGCTGTGCCTGTTTTGGCGATAAATTTGGTTTATTTGTCGCAGGATTTGCATGATTCAAAAAAAAATAATTAACTTAGGGGCGGAGAATCACCGGCTCCGCATCATCTCATGAAAAAGACAGTCATCACACTTGTAATTATGCTCGTTGCGGCGGCCGCAGCATTGGCAGGACAGCGCGAGAAAATAGGAATAGACATGTCGCTTGATACTGACGGCGACGGCAAGGTGGAGGACACGGAGGCAGCCCTCGCCATAAAGAATATTTACGGGCTGGACCGCAACAACGCCATCTCCCGGGAAATGATCCTTGACAGCCTGCGTGCGACCAAGGAACAACTCTACGACATCGTGATGGACTGGTTCGCACGCTCGTTCGGCGAAGACGGCGCCGCAATCCAGCACAGCGACAAGGAGTCGGGCCTGTTTATAGCAAAGACCCTGATACCTGACGTCGCACACGCAAGTTCGTTCTCAAGCAACACCGACATATCCATCACGGTGCTTGTCAGGATTGACATGAAGGACGGGAAGATGAAGATAAGCACCTCGGTACAGAAGTACGAGATGCTGAACGACCTGAACTGGCTCGGGATAATACTGAATCTCGACAGTCCTCCGGCACGTTCGTATGTGGAAGTCGTTCCTTCCGAATGTTATCCGTTCACCAAAAAGATAAAGAAGGAGGGCGCGAGGGCTCTTGTGGCCTCCCACATATATTCAATAGGACTCATAGACAGCATCCGCGATGCAGTAATCAGCGGCACCGCCGCAGCAAACGAAAACTGGTGATGAAATACTTGGCAATACTCAGCATCTGCCTGCTGCAGGCGACGCTCGCCGGCCATGCACAGGCCGCACACGCAGGCGGGGAATGCCCCGTCGGACGGTATATAGAACCAATGTCGCCGGGCGCTTTCGCGGAGAGATTCTCCGGCGATACCATCAGCTTCTATGTGCCGGAGGCCGGTGAGGCCATGTTTGAATCGTTCCGGCTGGCGGTGCCGGATACGGTGTGGCTGAAAAAACGGCCGAAAAAGCACCCTGAGGAAATGAAGCATTACGAGCTGATACGGAACTACAAGCCCGTGAACGGCGAGGGAGTCAACGCCTACCGCCAGTATACGCCGGGCATTTTTCTGGAGAAGGCACGCTTCATCCTGCGCGGCATGTATTCGGAGACGATTCCGTATCTCGGGCATTTCGACTACATGATACTGGAGGACGCCGCCGACGGTAAGCGCGTGAAATGGCAATACTCGCAGAGCGAGAACGAAGGACTCATAATTCTCTCCCCGTCAATCCTCAGGCACCTCTCGCTGATGAAGGGGCATGAGTTCGGAATCGAGACCTCGGATTCTACATCCGTGGCCGGAAAATGCACGGATGTGGCATACAGCATCGAGGTTAAACCCGACAAACTGATACCCTCCGTCGATGCAACATTCGCAACTCCGGAGGGCATAATCAAGTCGCACAACTGGCAACCGCGCTATTTTCTGAAAAAGGAATAGGCGCTGTCATTTCACAAGGCAGGCGTCGAGGGCGGCGGTGATGGCCTCGCGGTCGAGGTTACGGCCGATGAAGACGATTTTCTGCATGCGGTCGCCGTAATGCGGGTCCCAGTCGCGGCGCAGACCCGGATTGGCAGCCATGAAGCGCTCGAGGTCGGCGGCGGGAGCCGTGGCATACCACTGGCCGGCCTCGGTGAGCTTTTTCTGCGAGCCGGCCTGCTCGAAGAGGTAGCACATGTCGGTGTCGCTGTTGAAGTAGACCATACCCTTGGCACGGATGACGTTGCGGGGCCATGCGGAGGCCACAAAGCGGTCGAACTTGGTTATATCCATGGCCGGACGTCGGTTGTAGACGAAGGTCTGTATGCCGTATTCCTCGGCCTCGCCTTCCTCGTCGTGATGGTGATGATGGTCGTGTTCGTGCTCATGCTCGTGGTCGTGATGGTGATGCTCATGCTCATGGTGATGCTCATGCTCGTCTTCCTCCACGTCGCCTTCCACTTTCTGCACCCAGGTGGCCGATGTAGCCACGCTCTCGAAATCGAATGCTCCCGTGCCGAGAATCTCCTCGAAGTCGAAGTCGGCGTAGTCGCACTCTATGATTTTGGCGGCGGGCTGCAATGCACGGATGACAGAACGGATGTCGTCGGCCTGCTCACGGCTGATCTCGGAAATCTTGTTCAGGATAATCACATTGCAGAACTCAATCTGCTGGATGACGAGATTCTCGATGTCGTCCTCAGCAATATCCTTGCGCTGCAGGTGCTTGCCGCAGCCGAACTCGTCGCTCATGCGCAGGGCGTCCACCACCGTGGCGATGCAGTCGAGCCGCGGCATGGCTCCGCCGCGGCTGTAGCGGGAATCGAGCTGCGGTATCGACTCTATGGTCTGTGCAATCGGCTCGGGTTCGCAGATGCCGCTGGCCTCGATTACGATGTAGTCGAAACGGCCCGTGGAGGCTATGTCGTGCAGCTGTTCCACGAGGTCCATCTTCAGGGTGCAGCATATGCAGCCGTTCTGCAGAGCCACAAGGTCGTCGGCGCCCGACTGACCCACCACGCCGCCTTTCTGAATGAGGTCGGCGTCGATGTTCACCTCGCCTATGTCATTGACTATTACCGCAAAGCGGATGCCTTTTTCATTGGCAAGTATGCGGTTGAGGAGAGTGGTCTTTCCGCTGCCGAGATAACCGGTGAGCAGCAGTACGGGTATTTCTTTTTCGTGTGCCATGTCATTCTTATTTTACGGTGCAAAAATACCCATTTTTCGCTTACGCTGTCATTCCGTCCGGCGCTTTTTTTGAATATGGTACCACAGGGTCAGCGCCACCAGGGCAGCGTAGAACGCCACGCCGGCCCACTGCGGCATGTGGACAGGGACCGCCGAGGAGCACCACCGGGCCACATGGCTCATGGCGTCATAAAGCATCTGCACCGCCGCCGTCAGCGGGGCGAGCGCGATGCCTGCCGCGGAAAGGGCCACAAGCATAAGCGACAGCACATAGAAGGGCGCGAAAAGGAGTGCCAGGGCCACATTGGCGGGCAGGAAGAGCAGCGGCAGCGAGCCGAACACTCCGGCGACAACGGGAGCCGTGGCAAGTGTGGCGCACACCGGCACTGACAGCACGGACGAAGCGCGTCGCACAAGCGGATGCGATGACTCGTCGAACGGATTCACCACCGGCATAAGCAGCACTATGCCGCCTACCGACACAAACGACAGCACGAAGCCTACATCGGTAGCCGCTGCGGGCCGCACCAGCACAATAGCAATGGCAGCGACGGCAAGGGCGTTGAGCGACGAATATCCCCGCCCGGCCCAACGTGCCGCAAGCAGAAGGGTGAACATCAGCGCCGCGCGCTGAAGCGACGGCGCCATGCCGCCCACGAACACGAACGCCCACACCGCGCCGAGCACCGGCAGGGGACGCCACGGACGCAGCCGGCGGCACAGGACCATAGGCCGCGTGAGCCACAGCATCAGAAGTGCGACGACGCCGACATGAAATCCGCTGAGTGCCAGCACGTGGGCCATGCCGGAATTGCGGAAATCCTCGCGCACGGCGCGGCGCATGTAGCGCCCGTCGGCCACCAGCGTGGTAGCCAGAAAGGCGGCGGCGTCGCCGTGGAGTGGCGCGGCATATATGCACTCAGCGAGGGTGTTGCGTGCATCGGCAAGCGGAGGATTCTCAAGCTCAGCCGCTTCGGCCGACATGGAGAGCGCTATGCCGGCGGCCATAGCAAGGGGCGCCGCAGCATAAAAGCGCGCATCGCGCCAGAGCCACAGGCCTATGCCCGCCGCCGCACAGCATGCAACTGCCAGCCAGAGCCACAGCCCTGAGAGGGCGGCCGCGCCGCATGCCACACCGCACACCAGCCCTATCGCGGCCGGGACGGCAGGGATGCGGGCATAGGGCGCCTGCATGGCATCAGTCTATGGTGTTGAGCACCACCAGCAGGCTGCTCACGCCTATGAGAATCCAGAGCGCTACGGCCAGCAGCAGGGGCTTCACGCCCACCTGCCGGACAGTGGAGAGAGAGAGCGAAGCGCCGATGAGGAACAGCGTCACTACCATGCCGCGGCGCGCTATCCACTCCATCGCCGCCGTGAACCACTGCGGCAGGGGCAGATACGTGTTGGCGACCATCGCCAGAATAAAGATGAAGATGAACCAGGGGATGGAGATGCGTCCGGAGCCGTCGCGGAAGACGAACATCGTCACCAGCGCCAGCGGGATTATCCACAGGGCACGCGTCAGCTTTATGAGCGTAGCCATCTGCAACGCCTGCTCGCCGTAGACTTCGCCGGCGCCTACCACGCTCGATGTGTCGTGTATGGCAATGGCGGCCCATGTGCCGAACTGAGCCTGACTCATGTCGAACATATGTCCCAGCGGAGGAAAGACAAACAGAGCCACGGCATTGAGGATGAAGATGACGCCGAGGCTGACGGCCATCTCGTTCTCGTTGGCTTTCAGCACGGGGCCGACGGCCGCAATGGCGCTGCCGCCGCATATGGCGGTGCCGCTGCTTATGAGATAGGCCGTCTTGCGGTTGATATGGAGCGAATAGCCCAGTATAACGCCGAGGCACATCACGCTGATTACGCTCACCACCGTGAACAGCATGCCGTCGGCGCCGCTGCGCAGCGACTCCTGGAGGTTCATGCCGAAGCCGAGACAGACGACGGCTACCTGAAGCAGGTACTTCGACGTCTTCTTGTTGAACTTGGGGCAGGGATTCTTGTAGGTGAACGCGAACACAAGGCCCGCGAGCAAAGCGACAGGCGCCGATACCACAGGAAGCCCGAGGAGGTTCCAGGGCAACAGTATCAGCGCGATGATTGCGATGTAGATTACTTTATTCATTGTTGTCATTGTTGTTCCATATTCGCCACGAGCCCTCGGCCTGCCGGTGCAGCATGTCAAGGCCGCTGCGCACCGCGGCACCGCGGGCCGCGCACAGACGCATGAAGAGCGTGGGGTCGGGATTGTAGACCAGATCCATGCAGAAGTGGCCGGGCGCAAGGGCATCGTAGGGCAGGGCGGGCGCCTCGTCGACGCGCGGCCACGTGCCCAGCGGCGTGGCATTCACGATGACGCCGCATGCCTTAATCACATCGGCCGTCACGTCGCCATAGCTCAGCTGCCCCGACTGGGGCGTGCGGCTGACGCACACCGGCTCGCACCCCATGCCTCGCAGGGCGGCCACAACGGCCAGCGACGCGCCGCCCGTGCCGAGCACCAGCCCCCGCGGCGGCACTGCGGCATCGCCGAGCAGTCCGTGCAGCGATGCGGCAAAGCCCGGAGCGTCGGTGTTGAAACCGGAGAGGCTTCCGTCGGGTTCCACCCTCACTGTGTTCACCGCGCCGATGGCGGCGGCCGCCGTGTCCACGGTGTCGAGCATCGGAATGATGTCCTGCTTGTAAGGTATTGTCACGTTGAAGCCACGCAGGCCGGGGTGGGCGGCGATGACGTCGTACAAGACCCCGATGTCGGACAGCTCGAAGTTGAGATAACAAGCGTCAATGCCCTCGCGTGCGAATTTTTCCGTGAAATAAGCCTGCGAGAACGAATGCCCGAGCGTACGGCCTATCAGCCCGTATGTAGCACATTTCGCCATTGCGCCGCAAAGTTACAAAAAAACAGATGAAAAAAGCGGCGAGGCTGTGAGGTCTCGCCGCTTTTTACACATTAATAACTTTATTTGCGGTTTTTCCAGTAGGCGGTCATGTCCTCGAGAGTCTTGCCCTTGGTCTCGGGTACGAGACGGTAGACGAAGATGGCGGCGACGATACAGATGACGCCGTAGAGGGCATAGGCGAACATGTGGCCGAAGCGGACGCCCATCGAGCCGAGCTCAAGATTGTACATAGGCACGAACGTGGAGCTGACGATGAAGTTGAAAATCCACTGGAAGGCCACGGCTACGGCCACTGCCGCGCCGCGGATGCTGTTGGGGAATATCTCGGCGATGAGAACCCAGCAGATGGGGCCCCAGGAGAACATGAAGCTGGCGCTGTAGACCATGATGCTTACCACGGGAACGATGGCGGGAAGAGTCACGATGTTGCTCAGAGCCACGCCCATGGCGCCGATAGCCATGCCTATCGAGCCCCATATGAGCAGGGGCTTGCGGCCGAGGCGGTCGACGGTGAAGACGGCTACCAGAGTGAAGGCGATGTTGACGATACCCATGATTACGGTCTGCATCATCGGGTCGCCCATGTTCATGGACTCGAAAATGCGGGGCGCATAGTAGAGCACGGCGTTGATGCCGACGGCCTGCTGGAACACGCTGAGCATAACGCCTACGAATATCACCATCACGCCGAAGCTGAACAGACGCTCGGAACGCACCTCGACGGTGCCTTTGATTTCTGCGAGAATGGTCTGCGCGGCCTTGCTGCCGTTGATGCGCGTGAGCACCTTGAGGGCGGCACTGTCCTTGCCGACGAGGGCGAGATAGCGCGGCGACTCCGGAACGAAGCACACAAGGATGGTGAACAGACCGGCAACGAACGCTTCAGAGCCGAACATGTAGCGCCAGCCGGTGGAGATGGTCCACGGGTCGGACTGCGCGGCCACGGCGTACACGCCTTCGCCTATCTTCTCGATGACGGGGTTGGTGTGCTCGCCGAGTATCATGAAGTTGACGAAATACACTACGAGCTGGCCGAAGATGATGGCGAACTGGTTCCAGGACACGAGGGTGCCGCGCAGATTGCTGGGCGCTACCTCGGCGATGTACATCGGGCAGATGGCGGAAGCGAGGCCGACGCCTATGCCGCCAAGTACGCGGTAGGCATTGAACGCCCACAGCAGCTGAAGGTTGGGATGGCCTTTCTCGAAGAACAGGAACTCAGGGTAATACGAGCCTACGGCGCTCAGGAAGAACATTATGCCGGCGAAGAACAGCGAACGCTTGCGGCCGTAGCGCGTTGCGAAGAAGCCGGAGATGGCGCTGCCCAGGATGCAGCCTATGAGGGCGCTGGAGCATGTCACGCCGTGCAGACCGTCGGTGTAGATGAAGTCCTGCGCGTTCAGGAAAAAGGCCTGGAGGCCTTTTTCGGCGCCGGAGATGACGGCCGTGTCGTAGCCGAACAGCAGACCGCCCATTACGGCCACCATGACGATGGAGAACAGGTACAGCTTGCTGCCTTTATCTTGGTTGGTCATTCAGGTTTAAGGTTGGAGGGTTTATGGTTTAAAGTTTAAAGTTTAAGGTTTAAATGTTTAGGGTTTAGGGCTTCATTTCTCTAAACCCTAAACCCTAAATTCTAAACTGTTTTAAACGTACATGTTGACGATGGCTTCGTACAGCTCCTGCTTGCCGCTGGTGACTGCGGGCTCGGGCTGTGTCTTGGCGTAGGCAACCACTTCCTCGAGGGTGAGCTTGCCTTCCTCGAACTTCTTGCCTTCGCCGCCGTCGAAGCTTGCGTAGCGCTCGGCCAGCATCTTCTTGTACGGGCTCTTCTCAAGCAGCTCGGCTGCGCTGAGCAGGGCACGGGCCATGGCGTCCATGCCGGCGATGTGGGCGATGAAGATGTCCTCGGGGTCGGTGGAGTTGCGGCGCGTCTTGGCGTCGAAGTTGGTGCCGCCGTTGCCCAGACCGCCGTTGCGGATGATCTGGATCATGGCCTGCGTCAGCTCGTAGTTGTCGATGGGGAACTGGTCGGTGTCCCAGCCGTTCTGGTAGTCGCCGCGGTTGGCGTCGATGCTGCCGAGCATGCCGTTGTCGACGGCCACGGCCAGCTCGTGCTCGAAGGTGTGGCCGGCCAGGGTGGCGTGGTTCACCTCGATGTTCACCTTGAAGTCCTTGTCAAGACCGTGGGCCTTCAGGAAGCCTACTACTGTCTCGGTGTCGACGTCGTACTGGTGCTTGGTCGGCTCCATGGGCTTGGGCTCGATCAGGAAGGTGCCCTTGAAGCCATGGGCGCGTGCGTAGTCGCGGGCGATGGTGAGCATCGTCGCCAGGTGCTCCTTCTCGCGCTTCTGGTCGGTGTTCAGCAGGCTCATGTAGCCTTCGCGGCCGCCCCAGAACACGTAGTTGCTGCCGCCCAGGGCGATGGTGGCGTCGATGGCGTTCTTGATCTGCACGGCTGCGCGGGCCACGACGTCGAAGTCGGGGTTGGTGGCGGCGCCGTTCATGTAGCGGGCGTTGCCGAACACGTTGGCCGTGCCCCACAGGTTCTTGATGCCGGTGGCGGCCATCTTCTCCTTCAGGTAGGCCACGATCTCGTGCATGCGGGCCTCGTAGCTGTCGATGTCGGTAAGGTCGCCGATGAGGTCGGTGTCGTGGAAGCAGAAGTATTCGATGCCGAGTTTCTGCATCACCTCGAAGCCGGCGTCGGCGCGCTGCTTGGCGGCTGTCATTGCGTCGGGAGCCTCGTTCCAGGGGAACTTCTTGGTGCCGGTGCCGAACTGGTCGGCGCCCTCGGCGCACAGTGTGTGCCACCAGGCCATTGCGAACTTCAGCCATTCGCTCATCTTCTTGCCGAGGACAACGCGGTTTGCGTCGTAGTAGCGGTAGGCCAGCGGGTTGTGGCTCTCGGGACCCTCGTAGGCTATCTTGCCTATGCCGGGAAAATATTCTTTTGCCATAGTTTTGTAAAAAGGTTGGATTATTTAAGTTTGAATTTTGCTTTCACAGGAGTGTTGTCCGAAGCTCCGCCCACGTACAGCGTGAACGAGCCCGGCTCGGCCACCCACTCGTGGGCCTCGGCGTCGAAGAACTTGAGGAGGTCGGGCGTCACGGTGAATGTCGCGTTCTTTGTCTCGCCGGGTGCGAGCCATATTTTCTCGAAGCCTTTCAGCTCTTTTACGGGACGGAGCACGCTGGCCTTGTCGTCGCCGACATAGAGCTGCACAACTTCGGCGCCTTCGCACTTGCCGGTGTTGGTTACCGGTACGGTGATGGTGAGCGAGCCGTCGGCAGCCATTTCCTTAGCCGAAAGCACGGGCTTGCCGTAGGCGAAGTCGGTATAGCTCAGGCCGTGGCCGAAGGCGTAGCGGGCGGGGACTTTCTTGGTGTCGTGCCAGCGGTAGCCCACGAGAATATCCTCCTCGTAGCGCTGCTGCGGGGCGCGAGCGCCGAACAGAGTGTCGCCTTCCTTGCTCTCGACGCCGGGATAGCACTCCGTGCCGAATGCGTTGGCACCGTTGTCGGCGAGCTTCACGGGAATCGAGTACGGGAGCTTGCCGGAGGGATTGACGCGGCCGCTGATGGCATCGGCAACGGAAGCGCCGCCCATCGTGCCGAGATAGCCTACGTGCATGATTGCAGGCACGTCGTCGGCCCAGGGCATGGCGTAAGCGTTGCCGGTGATGTTGGCGACGATAATGTTGGGATTGGCCTTGGCGAGTTCGGCAATGAGGCGGTTCTGATTGTAGCTCAGGTCGTAGCTCTTGCGGTCGGTGCTTTCGCAGTCCTCGTATGCGTTCTTGTTCAGGCCGCCGATGTAGATGACGACATCGGCCTTGCGTGCCATATCAACGGCCTGCTCGCGCAGGGAGTCCTGCACGGCGGCGGGAATCTCGTCGATGCGGCCGTACATGGGGCGTCCGGCCTCATAGCCCTGTGCAAACTCCACGTTGGAGGCACCGAAGACATCGCGCAGCGCCTGAAGCGGCGACACGTAGTCCTTGACTTTCAGCTCCGAAGAGCCACCGCCATCGCTGAGCCGACGCACGGCATTGTCGCCCACGACGAGTATTTTACGACCGGCAGCCGGGTCGAGGGGCAGTATGCCGGAATTCTTCAGCAGCACGATGCTCTCGTCGCCTATTGCCTTTGCGGCAGCGTAATGCTCGGGCGTATGCAGTGAGCCGAGGGGTTTCTTGTCGTTGAGAGCTGTGCGGAACACCAGGCGCAGGATGTTGCGCACCTTGGCGTCGACGGCCGAATCGGGAATCTCGCCCTTGGCTATCATTTCGCGGAACGGACGGCCGAGGTAATAGTCGTCGTAGGTGAACTCGCTCTCGCTGGTGAGGCCGTTGGTGTAGCTACCCATCTCCACGTCGAGGCCGTTGAGCGCGGCCTCGCGGGTGTCGTGTGCGCCGCCCCAGTCGGTCACCACCACGCCGTCGAAGCCCCATTCGCCGCGCAGTATGTCGTTGAGCAGACGGCTGTTGTGGCAGCAATGCTGGTTCCAGATCTTATTGTATGCGCCCATGATGGTCCATGCGCCGCCATCCTGCACGGCAGCCTTGAATGCCGGCAGATAGATCTCGTAGAGGGCACGGTCGCTGACGTTGACATTGATATTTCCGCGCCACTGCTCCTGATTGTTGAGCGCGAAATGCTTCACGCTGGCGGCGACGCCGTTCTTCTGGAGCTCCTGGATGTAGGGCACCACCATGACCGAAGCCAGCCACGGGTCCTCGCCCATGTATTCGAAGTTACGGCCGTTCAGCGGCGTACGGTAGATGTTGACGCCGGGGCCGAGCAGTACGTCCTTCTTGCGGTAGCGAGCTTCCTCGCCCACGCTCTTGCCGTAGAGAGCCGACATGGCGGGATTCCACGTGGCCGCGAGAGCCGTGAGCGCCGGGAAGGCAGTCACGGAATCGTTGGTCCAGCCGGCATAGCCCCAGTCGTTCCAATTGATTTCGCCGCGAACGCCGTGGGGGCCGTCGCTCCACCACAGTTCGGGGATGCCGAGCGAGGGTACTCCGGCCGAAGAGAATTTGCTCTGCGCGTGGCACATAGCAACTTTCTCCGCGAGAGTCATGCGGCTGAGGGCGTCTTCGATACGGTCTTCGACCGGTGCGTTCGGATTGAGATAGACAGGCGTCTCTGCGACCGCTATCGCGGCCGAGGCACCAAGCATGAGGGATAATATCTGTGCTTTCATGATTTTTCAGTTGCAAATATACAAAAAACAGATAAAAGGCGATTCTTATTTGGAAGTAATTGTTGTCTCGGCAGGGGCGAGGCCTTCGGATGTGGCACGCACTGTGGCGGTGCCCGCCTTGCCGCCGGCGTTCTGCACAATCAGCATGGCCTTGCCGTAGAAGGCGCGGCGTTTGTTGTCCTTGAAACGTTCGAGCGATATGGGGCTGCCGTTGTCGACCCCGGCGTTGAATGCCGGGCCTTCCACCTCGAAGAAAATCTGATTGTCGGCCCAGGGGCAGACGTTGCCGTCCTTGTCGACCACCTCGGCAAGCACGTAGCTCAAGTCGGTGCCGTCGGCGTTGATTTCGGAACGGTCGGGCGTAAGGCGTATGGCCGCCGGCGCGGCTGCCGTATGGCGCTCGGCGCGCGCCACCTCGCGGCCGCCGCGGCGGCTGATGGCTGTGAGAGTGCCGGGCTCGAAGGGTACCTGCCAGCTCACGTGGAAGTCGTCCGGACCCTTGCTGCGCGTGCCGAGGCTGCGGCCGTTAAGCAGCAGCTCTACCTCGTCGGCGTTGTTGTAGTAGGCCCATACGTCTACCACACGGCCTGGCTCCCAGTTCCAGTGCGGCAGCAGATGTATCACGTTCACGTCGGGACGCCATTCGCCTTGATACATATAATATATATCCTTGGGTATGCCGGCAAGGTCGACGATGCCGAAGTAGCTGCTTCGTGCGGGCCAGCCGTAGGGCGTGGGTTCGCCAATGTAGTCGAAGCCGGTCCACACGAACTGGCCGGAGATGAAGTCGTTGTCGCGGACGTGGCGCATGGTTCCGGCATGGGTGTTGCCCCAGGGTACATGGCAGTTGTCGAAGCTGGAGCATGAGAAAGTCTCGTTGAAGAAAGGCTTGTCCCAGCGTTCGGGCCAGATGTGCATGCTGTCGGCCGGCATGTCGTAATAGCCTCGCGTAGCAAGTCCGGAAACGCTTTCGGTGACGATGAAGGGCTTGCCGGGGAAATTCTGCGGCACGGAGGCGAAGTCGGAATCGTGGTAGTTGTAGCCTATGATGTCGAGCGCTCCGCTGCGGAAGAGGTTGTTGCCGGGATTGGGCTCGTTGCAGCCGGCGGTGACGGGGCGCGTTGGGTCGAGCGAGCGAACGCGGTCGGCGAGCTTCTGCGTCAGCAGCATATTCACGTTGACCTCGCCCTCGGCGGCAAGCTGCTCCTTGCTGTGGCCGAAGTTGAGGATGAGATTGGCTTCCTCGAGGCTGAGGGTGTCGGCGGCGGCATCGTTCCACTGCTCGAGGACCTCGTTGCCGATGCTCCACATGATGATGCTGGGATGGTTGCGGTCGCGGCGGATGAGGTCGTCCATGTCGCGCTCATGCCACTCGTTGAAGTAGCGGGCGTAGTCGTGGGCAGTCTTCTTCTTGCGCCACATGTCGAAAGTCTCGTCCATGAACAGCAGGCCCATCTCGTCGCAGAGGTCGGCAAGCTCGGGAGCAGGCGGGTTGTGCGACGAGCGTATGGCATTGACTCCCATATCCTTCATTATCTGAAGCTGGCGGCGTATGGCTGCCTTGTTGACGACGGCACCAAGCGCGCCGGCGTCGTGGTGGAGGCATACGCCGTTGATTTTCATGCGTTCGCCGTTGAGCGAGAAACCGGTTTTCGCGTCAAACCTGAAGCTGCGCAGGCCTATGGGTGTCATGTACTCGTCGATGGTCTTGCCGCGCGAGTCGCTGACGGTGCTGCGCACGGTGTAGAGCACGGGGGTGCGGGTGCTCCACAACTCCGGTTTGTCGACGCGCATGCGCACGCCCTCCACGGAGGCCGTGCCCGGAGCTACGGACAGGGTGGTGTCATGGCTGGCGACAACGCGGCCTGAAGGGGAGAGCAAAGCAGTCCGCAACCCTACTTTCTGCTGCTTGCGGCCGCTGTTCTCAATCTCTGTGGCGACGTGTACCACTGCTTCCTTATCGCTGACTTCGGGGGTGGTCACGAAAGTGCCCCACATAGCCACGTGCACGGGATTGAGCTTGCGCAGCCACACGTTGCGGTAGATGCCGCATCCGCTGTACCAGCGGGAATTGGGCTGCTCGGCATTGTCGACATGCACGGCCACGACGTTGCGGCCGGCATGGAGCCAGGGCGTCAGGTCGTAGCTGAAAGATATGTAGCCGTAGGGACGTGTGCCGAGACGGTGGCCGTTGACGTAGACGGTGGAGTTCATATATACGCCGTCAAAGTCGATATAAATCTGCTTCTTAAGGTCTTCTTTAGTAAGGTCGAAGCTCTTGCGGTACCATCCGATTCCGCCCGGAAGCGCGCCTCCGCCGGTGCCGCTGGGATTGTCTTTGCTGAAGTCGCCTTCTATGGCCCAGTCGTGGGGCAGGTCGAGCTTGCGCCAGCCGGAATCGTCGTAGCCCGGAGCCTCGGCGCCGGCCACCTCACCGAGATGGAAACGCCAGCCGTCGTTGAATCCGGCGGCGCGGCTGTCGCGTGCCGCGGCGGGGACAAGTGCTGCTACAGCGGCTATAAGTGTTATCAGTA
Source organism: uncultured Muribaculaceae bacterium (assembly GCA_948665475.1). Classification (GTDB taxonomy): domain Bacteria; phylum Bacteroidota; class Bacteroidia; order Bacteroidales; family Muribaculaceae; genus CAG-873. Next base: position 18,893 of record CAPNHY010000017.1, read on the forward strand.
TTCTCTTCATTGTGTTCTCTTATTCAAAAGGTACAGAGGGGCGTCGGCCCTTCTGTACCTTTTGTAATTGCTGAATGTATCAGAGTTTCACTTCTGTAGACTTTCCGCTGTAGTCAACGACTACGCCCTTGCCCTTGTGCTCGAAACCGGCGGGCGATTGCGGGCTTACGAGAACGACACAGAACTTGCGGTCCTTGAGCATGCCGGGGAATTCGCCCTTGCGCTCGCCGATGGTGAGAGTGCGCGTGGCGTTGTCCCAGTGCATGGGGATGTCAGCGTACTGTCCCTTCTCGTAGTTGTAGTTGAGGCCTTCGTCCTCATAGAGGGTGAAGTCGCCGTCCTTGCCTTCGTAGACGTAGAGGTCGATTACGTCGGCCGGCTTCTCGGCGCTCCACTGCATGTCGGGACCGAAGGGCAGCAGGCTGCCGGCGGCGACGAACAGCGGCATGCGGCCGTAAGGCGCGTCGACGGTGAGGGTCTGGCCGCCCTTGTATTCCTTGCCGGTGTAGAAGTCGTACCAGTCGGTGCCGGCGGGGAAGTAAACCTCGCGGGTGCGGGCGCCGTACTCCGTGACGGGAGCGACCATGATGGCCGGGCCGAACATGTACTGGTTCTTGATGTCGCGCACGGCCTTGTCGGTGCCGAAGTCCATGACAAGCGGACGCATGATGGTGTAGTCGTTGAAGTGGGTCATGCCGGCCAGCGAATAGATGTAGGGCATCAGGTTGTAGCGCAGACGGGTGTAGAACAGCATGCTCTCATATGCGGGATGGCCCTCGGGCGCGATGTTGTAGATTTCGCGGAAAGGCCACTGGCCGTGTGCGCGGTAGAGAGGAGCGAATGCGCCGAACTGGAACCAGCGGGTATTCAGCTCGCGCCATTCCTTAAGGTCGTCGTTCTCGCGGCCGGTCTTGTCGAACTCACGCTGTGCGGCCACATAGCGGTCCTCTACGCAGAAGCCGCCGATGTCCATGGTCCAGTAGGGGATGCCGCTTACGGCGAAGTTTAGGCCGGCGGCTATCTGTGCGGCCATGTCTTCCCAGCGGGTGGCGATGTCGCCACTCCAGGTGGCCGTGCTGTAGCGCTGTAGGCCTGCGAAGCCGGAACGCGTCAGCAGGAACACGCGCTTGTCAGGCTCTACGCCGCGCTGGCCGTTGTAGATGGCGTCAGCGTTGACGAGTGCGTAGGCGTTGAAGTATTTTGCCGAGGGGCCGAGAGCCGTCGGACCGCAGAGGTCCTTGCGGTACTGGATGTCGGTGCAGTCGCGGATGTTGGGCTCGCTGGCATCCATCCACCATGCGTCGATGCCCAGGGGATAGTAGTGGTCCTGCATCTGGTGCCAGAAAAGCTTGCGCGCATCGGGGTTATAGGCGTCGTAGAAGGAACCGAGATAGCCGGGGCCAACCCAGTCGCGGATGCTGTCCTCGATGGCCTGGCGGTACATCCATCCTTTTTCGTCAAATTCCTTGAAGTGCTCGGTGGTGGCGTAGAACTTGGGCCATACACTCACCATCACGCGGCCGTTCATGGCGTGGATGCTGTCCACCATGCCTTTGGGGTCGGGGAAACGGGTGGAATCGAACTCATGGCTGCCCCATGCGTCCTGCGGCCAGTGGAGCCAGTCGATGACGATGTTGTCAATGGGTATGTTGCGTTTGCGGTACTCGGCGAGAGTGGATAGCACTTCTTCCTGAGTGTTGTACTTCTCGCGGCTCTGCCAGTAGCCCATAGCCCACTTGGGCATCACCTGTGCCTTGCCGGTGAGGGTGCGGTAGCCGTGTATCACGTCGTCCATCGAGTCGCCTGCGATGAAGTAGTAGTCGACCATGTCCTGCATCTCGCCCCACCAGCTCATGTCGTTCTTGTTGATGTCCTCGTTGGGAGCATAGACGCGCAGGCCGCAGTATGCCACTCCGCCGTTGGGTTCCCACTCGATGCGCACAGGCACGCGCTTGCCGCCCTCGAGGGCCACCGTGAACTTGTAGCTGTTGGGGTTCCAGGCTGTGCGCCAGCGCTCGGGCACCACTTTCTTGCCATCGATGTAGATGGTCTGATAACCGGAATAGTACATGATGAAGTTGTAATCGCCGGTAAGTTCAGGCTCGATTTCGCCCTCATAGACCACCTTGCCGCCGAAGAAGCGGAAGTCCTCCGGTGCGTTGACCACATGACCGAGGTCGCCGCGCTTCAGATGCTCGAAGTAAATCTTGTCCTCGCGGCGCGTCATGGTCTTGCCGTCGGCCTGGGTGTAGGTGCCGGTCAGGGCGCCTTCCTTGCCGTCCTTGTCGAAAAGCTTGAAGGCTTCGCCGAGCTGTGCATAGTCGTCGGGGCGGCCGAAGCGCAGCAGCGAATAGCTGTCCCAGAGTATGCCGTAATTGCCGGTCGACACGATGAAGGGCACGGACACCTTGGTGTTGTACTGGAACAGTTCCTCGTTCTTGCCTTTGTAGTTGAACTCGTCGGCCTGATGCTGTCCGAGGCCGTAGAGACCTTCCTCGTCGTCGGGCGAAGCGAACGTCTGCTGTACGCTGAACGATTCCGTGCCGTCAACTTCGATAGGCTCGAACTTGCGGCCGCCGGCATTCTCGCCGAGCAGCAGTTTGCCGTCCTTGCCATAGAAGGATACCTGACCGGTGACGGTGCTGACTGTTGCGCTGATTTCAGGAGTGCTGACGCGGATGGTGCTGTCGTTCTCCTGCTTTACGTCGAAGTCGGTGTAGGCTTCCTGCTTGATTACCACGAGGCTGGTGTCGGCGCTGAATTTGTCGGTAGGAGTTGCGCTGACGCGGATGATTTTTGGTCCGAGCACCTGAAGGCGCACTTTACGGGCTCCACCCGCACGGTCTGGGTCGACGTTTACCGTCACACCCTGCTCATCCTTGGCGTATGCGCTGTTGCAGCTGCCGAGCAGAGCCGGGAGCGATGCACCGAGAAGGAGGAGCGACAATGTGTGTAATTTCATCTATATGGATTTATGGTTATTGAATTATCTTATGCAAAGATAACGACTTCGCGCCGATTTTATTACTCCGAATGTAAACTATATGTATCAAGGAGTTATACGGGGTGGGGATATGTTTCACGAATGGGGATGATTTGTTAACAGGCTACTGCGCGGCGTCCTCGCGGTTCTGATATACCGAGGGCAGCACGCCGAATTCCTCCTTGAAATAGCGGCTGAAATATTTCGGGTTGTTGAAGCCGCAGTCGTAGGCGATTTCGCTGATATTGAGCTGACTCTCGCGCAGCAACTGTGCGGCACGCTTGAGCCGCAGCAGGCGTATGAACTCTATCGGGGTCTTGCCCGTGATCTGCTTGAGCCGCTTGTACAGGTGCACGCGGCTCATGCCCAGCTCCGCGGCAAGTTCTTCTACCGAAAGATCGGCACGTGCCATGTTGGCGTCGACATAGCGTACGGCGCGCTCTATAAGCTTCTCGTCGAGCGATGTGATGGTGATGTCCTGTGGCTCGGGGTCGATGAGCGCCCGCTTTGCACCCCGGCCGCGCAGGTCGAGGAGCTTGCTGAGCCGCAGGCGCAGTTCATCCACATTGAAGGGCTTGGTCATATAGTCGTCCGCGCCAAGCGTAAGGCCCTCGATTTTGGCCGACACATCGTGCTTGGCCGTCAGTATCAGCATGGGAATATCGGCAGTGTCGGGACTGCCTTTCAGCCTGCGGCACAACTCTATTCCATCCACCCCTTCCATCATGAGATCGCTGATGATTATATCCGGTTTGACCCGCCTTATCTCCTGAAGTGCCTCGGCACCGTCGGATGCGGTGACCACCGTATAGTCGCCGTTCAGTTCCGACGCGACAAAGCGCTGCAGGTCTGCATTGTCGTCGACCACCAGAAGGCGCCGGGAGCCGTGCGGGGCCGCCGGGGGCGCGTCGGCGCCCTCGGCGGGGCGCGTCGGCATGTCGTCCGCGGAGCTGATTCCGTCAGCTCCGCGGACGGGTATAGTCACCGTGAACACTGTTCCGCGCACCGCATTATCGGCTACAGCCACGCTGCCGCCGTGCAGACGCGCGAACTCGGCCACAAGGTTCAGGCCTATGCCTGTGCCGCCTACCGATGGAGCGTCGGCGCTTTGGAAAAAGCGTTCGAAAACACGCTGCTTGTCGGCATCGGAAATGCCGCAGCCGGTGTCGGCGATGGTGATTTCCAGCATGTCGCCCTCGGGGGCAAGCGTCATTGCCACATCCACACGCCCTTCGGCCGGGGTGAATTTGAATGCATTGCTGAGCAGGTTTGTCACGATTTTGCCCATCTTGTCTTCATCAAAATCCATGTTCAGGCTGTGCAGGGGGCTGAAGAACGTAAGGTGTATGTTCTTTTTCTCGCCGAGCGACTTGAAGTTGTCGCATATGTCGCGTACAAATGCCACGATGTTGCCGCGCGACAGGTTGAGGCTCAGGGCCGCCATCTCGCTCTTGCGGAAGTCGAGCAGCTGGTTCACCATAGTCAAGAGTTTGTCGGCATTCGTATGGATTATGTCCAGTTTTTCGTGGACGGAGGAGTCGAATTTTTGTTTCATCAGTGAGTCGAGAGGTGCTGTGATGAGCGTCAGCGGTGTGCGCAGTTCATGGCTCACGTTGGTAAAGAACCGGAATTTCATGTCGTCGAGTTCTTCCTGCTTGCGGCGTGCCTCCTCGCGTATGCGCATCTGCGATATGCGCTGGTCGCGCCGGTGCACCAGCCACACGCTGCCTATGATCGACAGAGCGAGCAGCACGAAAAACAGAGTCTTGGCAATGGGCGTGGCATAGAACGGCGGCCGGATTACGATGTCGAGCGCGGCCTCGTTGGCTGAGGGTACGCCGTCGCCGCTGACGGCACGCACGTGCAGGCGGTAATGGCCGGGTGCGAGGTTTGTGTACGACACCCGGTGGGTATTGGGCGGCAGCTGCTGCCACTCCCCGTTGAAGCCGTCGAGGCGGTAGCTGTAGACTGTACGCTCAGGCTTGACATAGTTGTCGGTGGTGAAACTGATGGAAAATTCGTTGTCGGTGTGGTCCAGAACTATGCGGTCGAGGTCGCTGATGCGGCGCGGGAGCAGCACACGGCCGCGGTTGGACGCGCCCACTGCTACTTCCTCGTTGTAGAGCGACAGGCCGGTGAACATCACCCTGGGCGCGGTCTGTCCCGGCTTTATGGCATCCGGCCTCCATTCGTTGACTCCGTAGAATCCGCCTATCATCATCCCGCCGTCGGGTAGGGAAGCGATGGAGCGCTGGTTGAAGTCGCACGTCTGGAGTCCGTCACTGCTGTCGTAGGTATGGGTGGTGAATGTCCAGGGCTTGCCGTCGCCGCCGTCTACGGCGATGCTCGTCAGCGAGTTGCCTATACTCGTCCACATGGCATGGGCTGCGTCCTCCGCTATGCCGAGCACGAAGCGTCCGGGAGGCCCGGTGGGAACCACGTAGACGCTGTCGGTGTCAGGGTCGTAGACGTTCAGGCCGGTACGCGTCGCAAGCCAAATGAGTCCGCGGGAGTCTGCGTACACCTGATTGACGTTGTCGTTGAGGAAATGTGCGTCGCCGCGGCGGTTGCCCCGCATCGTCACGATGTCGTCGGTGCGCGGGTCGTAGACTGACACACCGTAGGCAGTCGACAGCCACACGCGGCCGTCGCGTGCGCGCGACATGCTGATGACAAAGTCGTTGCCCAGGCCGGAGTTCTGAGAGTCGTACACTCTCGATGCGCCGGTGGCCGGATTGTATACCTGGAGTCCGGCGCCGAGCGTGCCGAGCATCAGCGAGCCGTCGCCCAGTGGCAATATGCTCCAGATGTTGTCCGACACGAGGCCGTCGGCCGTGGTGTAGCGTCGTGTGCCGCTGCCGTCGGCGCCCGTGCGTATCAGGCCGAGCGCATACGTTCCGGCCCACATCGTGCCGGTGCTGTCGCCGGCAAGGGTCACAACTGTGGCATCCGGGCCGTCGCATCCCGGTATAGTCACGTTGTGGCGCCGGCCGCTGCGGCGGTCCCAGAGTATTATGCCGTCGGAGTCGGTGGCGAGCCACACTTTGCCGTCAACGCCGGGAAGTATGCAGTTGACATCGGGGAATCCGGTAAAGTCAAATTTGAAGGCGGTCTCGTCGTAGCGCGATACGCCGTTTTTGCGTGAGCCTACCCACACCGTGCCCGACCGGTCTTCCATAATAGCCGTGACGGTATTGGCTCCAAGGCTGCGGTAGTCGCCGCTGTCATTGTTCAGATGCTGCATCACGCCGTTTTTCTCCATCACTATGATGCCGTCATGCTCGAATCCTATCCACATGCGTCCCATGCGGTCCTGGATCACACTCTTAATCTGGCCTTGTGGCAACGGTGTGCCTCCGAGCGAGTTGTGCCATGTGCCGGATGCCGGCGAGTAGAGCCACAGTCCGCCCTCTGAGTACACCCACAGCAGGCCGTCGCGGTCGTGGTACATGTGAAAAATATGGTCGGGCTGCGGCCTGACATCCCCTGTCGGCCGCACGACGGAGACGGGACGGGCCGTCTGCGGTTCGATGAACACTATATCGCCGCCACGCAATGCCGCACACATGCGACCGGAAGAATCCTCCGCCAGGTCGCACACTTCGCCCCGGCGGAGCAGGCCGTCGGGGTCGGACACGTGGCGCGTCATGCCGCCGGTGCGGATGTAAATGCCGTCGTCACGTACATAAAACCATCCGTTGCCGGCACTGTCGAAAGCCACAAGCTGTGGAGCCGAAGACAGTCCGAGCGCCGCATAGTCGGCGCCGGAGTTTCGGTGAAACTGATCCGTCGCAGGGTCGAAAACAGAGAATCCGCTTGCGCCTCCTACCCACAGACGCCCGTCGGGTGCGGCGACTGTATATTCCACGTAGCTGTCGTGGATTGTGGTGGTGTCGGCGGGGTCGCACACGTAGCTACGCACACCGTAGCCGTCGAAGCGGTCAAGGCCCGAGGCTGTGCCGAAATAAATAAAGCCGTCATCGTCCTGATATATAGTGTTAACGAGTTTGCTGCTGAGCTTTGCTCCCTCCGGAAGATGCAGAAACTGGATGGTGGATGCGCCGCACATTAAACACGGGCAAAGACAACATATTATATATATAAGGTTACGGTAAGGCATAGTGCTGTATACATTTGAGCTTTTCGGCGTTGCAAAAGTAATCATTTCAGCCCCCTGCTGCATGTTAAAATATATGTTCTTAAACATAAATTTGGTTATATATAACATTTTATACCAAGTTAGGCAACATTTCGGGCAGTAGGTAAAACTTTTAATATATCCCTACGCAACGAGGCAACATCGGCCCGTATTATTAAACGCGTAACTTTGCGTACGGATTCGGACATGCCCCGCGACAGCCGGACTGCACGATCCGGACAAGCTATTTTTTTACCTGACAAATTTAAACCTGACAAAACTGACGACACTTGACAAAACACTGAACCTAACCCCAGAAAAATTCACACAGACCAACCGGCCTCTATCAAGGCTGCTCTTTCCACTCCTTTTGAATCAATCAATCAAACAATCTATCTTACCAAAAATCATTATCAATGGGACAAACACTCAGTAAATGGTGCCTCCGGCTGAGCTCCGCGCGAGCCATGCTGCTGGCATTGTGCCTGTTGGTGGGCGCCGCAGCAGCGAGCGCACAGACGCAGACGGTCACCGGCACGGTGACCTCAGCCACTGACGGCGAACCCCTCATCGGTGCATCGGTAACAGTAAAGGGCGCCAAAGACGGCGTCACCACCGACATCGACGGCAACTACACCATCAAAGTGGCTCAGGGCACAACCCTGACCTTCAGCTACGTAGGCTTCACGCCCCGCGACATCAAGGTCAACGGCAACCGCCTCGACGTGTCACTCACCGAAAACTCCGAGTCGCTCAACGAACTTGTGGTCGTAGGTTACGGCGTGATGAAGAAAAAACTCGTCACCGGCGCCACCGCCCAGATCAAGGGCGACGAAATCGCAAAGCAGAACACTACATCGCCTCTGCAGGCCATGCAGGGCCAGCTCCCCGGCGTCAGCATCACGAGCAACTCCGGTCAGCCCGGCGAAAGCATGAAGGTGCAGATCCGCGGTCTCGGCACCATCGGCAACGCATCTCCTCTTTATCTCATTGACGGCGTGGGCGGCGACATCTCCACCCTGAACCCCGCCGACATCGAGAGCATCGATGTGCTCAAGGATGCTGCCTCGGCAGCCATCTACGGCGCGCAGGCCGCCAACGGCGTAGTGCTCATCACCACCAAGCAGGGACGTGAGGGTCGCGCCACCGTCAGCTTCGACGGCTACTTCGGCTGGCAGAGCGTTGCCAAGAAGGTCAATATGCTCAACGCCGACCAGTACAAGACGATAATGGACGAACAGCAGCTGGCTGAAAACTCCGCACCCTACGACTGGACCAGCTATCCCGAAATGTGGCGCACCGACGGCGAAGGCAATGTACTCGGGGCCTACGATACCGACTGGGTCGACAACATGTTCAAGGACAACGCCACCACACAGAGCTACACCATAGGCGTGACCGGCGGTAATGCCACCAGCACCTACGCCATGAGTCTCGGCTACCTCAACCAGGAAGGCATCGGCGGCGGCAAGCAGGTTTCTGACTACTCGCGCTACAATTTCCGCATCAACTCCGACCACAAGCTCTTCAACAACATCGTCACCATCGGCGAGCAGGTGAGCTTCGTATATGCAAAAAAGCGCGGTATCGGCGTTGGCAACCAGTACAACAACACCCTGCGCGGCGCATTCGGAACGGCACCGGTATTTCCTATATATAATGAAGACGGTACCTACTTCGACTCCAGCTCCAGCGCCTACAACAACGGTGCCGGCAACCCCTACGGAAGCATGATGCTCAACAATCAGAACGACAACAAGAGCGCTACTTTCTCCGGCAACGTCTACGCTCAGATCGAACCCATCAAGAACCTTAAGATCCGTACTGTATTCGGCGCGGTCTACGGTTCCAGCGAATACCGCAGCTACAAGCCCATCTACAAGCTCTCCGTCTACGACTACAACGAGCATACCTCAGTCGGCCAGAACATGAACCACAGCCTTGGCATGACATGGACCAACACCATCAGCTACGACTGGAAGATCAAAGAGCACGCTTTCAACGCCCTCGTCGGCATGGAGGCCTACCGCTACGAAGGCACCTACCTCGGCGCTAACCAGCGCGACCTCAAGGAGGGCTTCAACACATGGCCTTACGGCTGGATCAGCAACGGTACCGCCGCCAGCACCGCCGACGGCCTCAGCGCATCCGGCAATCCACACGACAACGCGCGCAGCGTCAGCTACTTCGGCCGCCTGGGATGGAACTGGAAAGAAAAGTACATGATTAACTTCACGCTGCGCTCCGACGGCTCGTCGCGCTTCGCCAAGGGACACCGATTCGGTACCTTCCCCTCCGTATCGGCAGGCTGGAACCTCAGCAATGAAGAATTCATGGAAGGCACCCGCACATGGCTCGACTTCCTCAAGATCCGCGGCAGCTGGGGTCGTGTCGGCAACCAGAACATCGACAACTACCAGTACCTCGCTCCCATCAAGGTCACCAACACGCACTACTTCTTCGGCCAGTACCTCGGTCCCAACGGCGTTTACGGCGACTACTCCACCATCCTCGGCAACAACTGGGGCGCATACCCCAGCCGCCTCGGCAACGAGGACCTCACCTGGGAGACTTCCGAGCAGCTTGACTTCGGCTTCGACGCCACATTCCTGAAGAACCGTCTGCGCGTCAGCTTCGACTGGTACCGCAAGACCACCAAGGACTGGCTCGTAACTCCGCCTATTCTCGCTACAGCCGGTACCAACGCGCCCTTCATCAACGGCGGCGACGTGAAGAACACCGGTATAGAATTCAGCGTGGCATGGAACGACGTCATCGGCAATGACTTCAGCTACAATCTCAGCTTCAACGGCGCATACAACAAGAACAAAGTCGGCTCCATACCCACCGAGGACGGCATGATCCACGGCGACGCCAACATGCTCTACGACAACTCGCCCGAATTCTACCGTGCAGCCAACGGCATGCCTATCGGCTACTTCTGGGGCTACCAGACCGCCGGCATCTTCCAGAATCAGCAGCAGATCAACGACTGGATCGCAGCCGGTAACGGCATCCTCCAGGACAACGTGCAGCCCGGCGACGTCATCTTCGTCGATCAGGACCATAACGGCACCATCAACGACGCCGATAAGGTGAACCTCGGCAACGGTGTTCCCAAATTTACCTTCGGTTTCAACATCAACCTGTTCTACAAGAACTTCGACCTCGGCCTCACCGCCACCGGCGCAGCCGGCTTCAAGCTCGTGCAGAGCTACCGCAACCAGACCGCAAAGCAGGCCAACTACACCACGCAGATTCTCGACCGCTGGACCGGCGAAGGCACCAGCAACCGCATCCCGCGCGTGACCAACCAGAACATCAACTGGCTCTTCAGCGACCTCTATGTCCAGGACGGCGACTACCTGCGCCTGAGCAACCTCACCCTCGGCTATGACTTCGCTCCGCTGATGAAACAGAAATGGTGCAGCAAGGCACGCCTCTACTTCCAGGTGCAGAACCTTGCCACATTCACCAAGTACGACGGCATGGACCCCGAAATCGGCTACGGCACCAGCAGCTGGGTCAGCGGTATCGACCTCGGCTTCTATCCCCGTCCCCGCACTTATCTCGTAGGCGTGAATCTCACTTTCTAATATCATCACTCACGAAACACAAACACAAGATTTGACATGAACAAGATCAAATTCAACATACTCACCGCCGGACTCGCCGTGCTGGGTCTCACCGCAGGCTCGTGCGCCGACAGCTTCCTCGACGTCTCGTCGAAGACAGAGTCGACAACCGGCAACTTCTACAAGACCGAGGGCGACGCCTGGCGTGCCCTCATAGGCTGCTACGACGGCTGGCGTCAGGTCAGCTCGTCGCCCGGCGTAGGTTTCTACATCGCATCCACAGTCATGAGCGACGAGTGCTATGGCGCAACAGGACAGGGCGACGGCTACGGTTATCAGATGATCGACGGCTTCGACCAGGCACGCTCCAGCGCCGATCAGAACGTCTACGAGCAGGACTGGAAAGTCTACTACGCCGGCGTCTACCGCTGCAACGAACTCATAGCCCACGAAGAGCAGATCAACTGGCTCGAAGAGACCGGCAACCGCGCCAAGTACATGGGCGAGTGTCACGCTCTGCGCGCGCTCCTCTACTTCGATATGGTGCGCTGGTGGGAAAACATTCCCCTGTTCCTCGAGCCCGTCAACGAGAACCGCGAGCAGGCCAATCCCGATGACGTATACGCCGCCATCGCCGCCGACCTCAAATTCGCCATCGAGAACATTCCCGCCGACGCCAACCTCGGCGCCGAGAACAACGGACGCATCACCAAGTACGCAGCTGAAGCTCTCATGGCCCGCGTATGGCTCTTCTACACCGGCTACTATCAGAAAGATCTGGCCGGCGTCACCAAGGAAGACATCACAGGTTACCTTGACGACATCGTGAAAAGCGGTCAATACGACCTCGTGGAAAAATTCGAGAGCCTCTGGCCCGCCGCATCCCTCGTGCCCAAGGGAGAGGATGCATGGGATAATGAGCTCTCCACCTACGCCGGCTCCGCCAACAAGGAAGTGCTTCTGGCTCAGAAATTCACCCCCACGCAGGACTATAACGGCAACAACGACTCCAACCGCTGGCAGGTAATGGTGGGCATGCGTCAGATCAACTCCGCACCCTATGGCAAAGGCTGGGGCGCCGCAACCGTCACCACACCTTTCGTAGGAAAATTCGGCAACGACCCGCGCCTCAAACCCTCCGTCATCAACACAGCTGCCGACGGCGTCGCAGCTGCTCCGGACTATATGACCGGCGTCAAGGACTGGCGCGAGTTTACGGGCTTCTGCATCAAGAAGTACTCGCCCATCGCTTTCGCTAACGGCAACAACGCATCCCGTCCCGACGGCAGCGGCGACTTCCAGATCACCAACTCTCAGGACTGGCTCATCATGCGCTACGCCGACGTCCTCCTGATGGTGGCCGAAGTGGGCGGTGTCCCCTCCATGTCGGCCCAGCAGGCTCTCGACAAGGTGCGCGGCCGTGTAGGTCTGCCCAGCATACCTGCCACTTTTGACAACGTGATGAACGAGCGTGCCCTTGAGCTCGCTTTCGAGGGCCACCGCTACTGGGACCTCCTGCGTCAGGGCGTTGACAAGATGGCCGATGCAGTATGCGCTTCCGCCGGACCCGCCAAGACCGCAGGTCTCGACGTAAATGTCAGCTACGACCGTTCCAAGATCATCGCAACGCGTGGCTTCAGCCAGATTCCCACCAATCAGATAACTCTCTCTAACGGCGTACTCAAGCAGAATGCCGGTTGGAGCAAGTAATTAATTGTTAATCAAGTTAGGCAAGCGAAAGTTAAATACAGCTGATTTTTAGTTAATTGTATCAAAACAGCACAAGACGGCACGCTATTTGCCGTTACTGAAAGCAGCCGAAATGGCTTCCGCTTGCCGAAACAAGACAAAAGATTCAATCATTACTCTCCTAAATTATTTTCTTACAATGACAAAGACATTCAAGTACCTGAGCTGCCTGTTCCTTGGCGCACTCGCCGTCGGAGCCTGGTCCTGCTCGGCCGACGAGTACACGATGCCTCAGCCCAACATCACTCCCGAGGAGCTGGTGGAAGGCGTGGCTTTCTCGGTGGAACACGACGCCGCCAACCCCAACATCATACACCTGACGAGCCTCATGCCTGCCTCTTACCAGGTGGCATGGGAGACCCCGCAGGGCCGCAAGACCGGCGCTACAGCCTCTCTCTCCATCCCCTTCGACGGCGAGTATGAGGTCAAGATGGGCGTCGACACACGCGGCGGATTCGTATGGAGCGAACCCTACATCTTCACTATCGACGACTTCTGCGCCGACTTCGTCAACAATTTCCTGTGGACCCGCATCAGCGGCGGTGTCGGCCAAAGTAAAACCTGGCAGCTTGACCTCGGAATACTCGACGACGGAACCGCAAAAACTACTTTCTGGAAAGGTCCCCACTGGTTCTTCAACCCCAACTACACCTGGAATCACCTTCATGCCGCTACTGAAAACGAGAACACCTACAACAACTACGTCGACGCCGACCCATGGAAGAAAGAGGACGCAATCGACCCCTCCGATGTTCCTGAAAGCGCACAGGGCGACGTTGCCAACTGGTATTGGGCTGCCGACTATGCCGACAACAGCTGGATGTGCAACGGCGAGAACTACGGTTATATGACATTAGATCTAATTGGCGGCGCGAATTTCACCATCACCGATGCCACTGGTGCCATAGTCCGCAAGGGCACATACATGCTCGATACCGACAACCACACAATTACATTCTCAGACATACCTTTGGCATCATCTAATGACGGATCAAAAACGCGAGAGTTTAAACTCCTGTACCTGTCGGATACCGCCATGCAGCTTCTGTCCACCAGCGGAAACTGTGCCACAAACTACGTCACCAAGGACTATTTCGAGAACTACACCGAGCCCGTTCCCACTACCATCACCCTGCCCGACGGATGGTACGGAGCCTTCACCAACCAGATTAAATATTGCAGCTGGATGCTTGACGAGGCAGCGCCTTTCGACTGGTACGATCTCGGCGGCAATGCCAAAAACGGATTCAAGAGCCTCAACGACTATCCCGCAGCACTGGCTCCCGTGCGCGACGTCATCGACAGCTTCAAGATGAACCTCTGCGACCCCGCTTCCGGCAAATACACCGCCGGCGACATCGCAGGCGAAGTCAGCGTTGCTGAAAATGGCGCCATCACCCTCAGTGCAGGCCTCGGCGACATCCTTGTCGGCGGATCTTCCGTCCGCTTCGAAGGCACCGACTTCAAGGTTGTGTCTGTCGGATTTGACGACGACGGCCGTGTGGAAAGCTTCGTGCTCGGCCAGCCTGCAATCGATATCAACGGCAACATTTACGAGTATCTCGGCTACAAGTTCGTGGCAGACTACGGCGCGCCAAAAGTCGAGAAATTCCGCGTCAACCTCGCATGGGCCAACAGCTCATTTGCATTTGACTACGGCGAAGTCTACATTCAGGGCGACGGCCAGTACAGCGTCACCGTCAATACCACCGACCCGGCTATCTACCTCCTCTATATGGACGTTGAGAAAATCCTCGCCAAGAATCCCAATGCCGAGGTTATCATCAACTCCATCAAGAAGGACGGAGTGGCTACGGACATCACCGACGACATGGTCGAGCGTGGAGTAGGCGATGCACCCGAAATTCTGCGCCGCTACATTGTCAACCCCTGGAACGAAGACACTGCACCCGTCATGACTCCGAAGCTCAACGGAGCCACATCCGTTACGGTCGACTTCACCGTACACATGGACAGCGGCACACCCTGGGTTCAATAATCAAGCCAAAATCACCAATAATCTGACATCCACACAGAAACAGATATGAAAAACAAAATACTGGCAGGCCTGCTGTCGCTTACTCTCGGAGCTTCGTTCGCCCTCACTTCGTGCGACGACGTCGACGACCCCGTTGTGAGCACCACGCCTATCATCAAAGAAGTAGTGACCGGTGGCGCCGAAGTCACCGCAACAAGCGCCACCGTCACCGGCACCGTAGTCGGCCTCAGCGGCCAGGTAGCCGATGCCTACACCGTGGGTGTGGTATACAGCACCTCCGAGAATCCCACCGCCGGCGGTACACGCGTGGCAGGCGCTCTCGGCGAGGACGGCACCACTGTCACGGCCACCATCAATGGCCTCAGTGACGGCGTCACCTACTACTACGCCACCTTCGTAACCCTGCAGGGCACCATCTCCCAGTACGGCGAGGTGAAGAGCTTCGTTACCACCGACTCCGACATCGCCACCGCTGCCCCGGCAGCCGTAGAAGCCACTTCAGCCAACCTGAGCGGCACAATCAACGGCATGCAGGACAAGCTTGAGGCTGGTTCTCTTACCTATGGCATCATCGTGGCTCCCGCCGCTGCCGACATCAACGCCGGCGTGAAGTTCCTTGCGGAGGGCACCGACAACGCCTACACCGTAAGCGTAAGCAACCTCGTGCCCAACACCGCCTACAAGTTCGCCGCATTCATGAATGTGAACGGCGCCGACGTCATCGCCAACGAGCAGATGCTCAATACCCCCGTCGGCGTTGACGCTAAGGCCGAGAGCCTCGACGACTATGTCGACATGGGCACACGCCTCGAATGGTGCAAATACAACGTGGGCGCTGCCAAGGAAAGCGAGACAGGCGCACTTCTGGGCTTCGGCGACGTCACCGGCTTCAACTACTCCACCGCCGCTTCCGACTACGCTCAGGAATCAATCACCAACACCGACCGCGACGCGGCCAAGACATCGGCAATGGGCATGACGCCCACCGCTGCCGACTGGGCCGAGCTGCTCGCCGTCTCCACTCTGGAGGCTGCCGAGGTCGACGGTGTCGCAGGCGTACGCGTTACCTCCACCGCCACAGGCAACAGCATATTCCTGCCGGGCGCAGGCATGCGCACCGGCGCTACCGTAGAGGGCAATCAGGCTGTGTACTGGACCGGCGACATCTGCGTCACCAACAAGGCATACGCCGTTGCCATGACACTTGAGAATGCCGCCTACAGCACCAGCAACGCACCCACCTATACCGGCGCACTCGTACGCCCCGTACGCAAGCCCTACGTCAACGAGATTGCAGCGGACTGCTCCAAGCTCGTCATCGGCGACCTCGAAAGCAACGGCCGCGTGCGCATCGAGCTCTACAACGAGTACGGCAGCAGCAAGGCTGATCCCGCCATCGACCCCAGTGTCATCAACTTCGAGAAGGAAATGGTGATTGACTTCACCCTCACCGGTGTCACCGGCAACCTCAAGGAAGGCAATGCAGGCAGCTGGCGCGCAGGCCTTGAATACGGCGACGCCGACTGGTCTCCCAGCTACTGGAGCAACTTCGACGGCAACTACCACGACTGCATCGTGACAGGCGACGGCAGCTACCGCGTCAGCATGAGCACGGATGCTCTCGCCGAGGGCGCCGTAGTGTTCTGCATCGACATCAACGGCCTCGGCGCCGATATCGTCGACATGTCCAAGGTCAAGGTCGAGAACCTCGTGATCGCGCAGGACCCCAACCAGCCCATGTACAAGGCTGTTGACGCATCCTTAGGCCACTTCTGGTGGGGCAACAAGGAGGACAACGGCAGCGACGAGCGCTTCGAGTTCTACAATGAATACGGTTCCAGCAATGATGGCAACGGCGATCCCTTCGCAGGCATAGCCTTCGGTCAGGGAACACTCGTAGCCAACGTTACCATCACCGGTATCGACGGCAACCTCAAGACAGGCGCAGCAGGCACCTACACCGGCGCCATGAGCTACGCAGGCGGTGGCTGGAATCCCCAGTGGTGGGGCGGCGCTGCAAGCGACGTCACTTTCGCTTCCGACGGCACATACAACTTCCCCGCCTACCTCAGCAGCAACGGCACAGGTGCAGTCGTCTGGGTTATCGACATACCCGGCCTCTGGAAGGACCTCACCGACCACTCCAAGCTCAGCTTCAAGGTCAACAGCATCATGACTCCCGTCCATGCTGAATAACGCACTGTCAGAACACTCAATACTTTAGACCAACCACTTACCGAAAGCCCGGTCCACGTTCTGTAGACCGGGCTTTTAAAAACCGGAAAAATCATGCAATTCAAACATCTGATACTCGCGGGCATGCTCGCGCTCGGATTCGCCGCATGCAGCGACGACAAAGACGAACCCGGACCCGTTTGGGGCGACGGCATCACCGTAAAGAGCGAAGTGTCCCTCAACGGCGCCAACGCACAGACCCTCAACATCAAGGCGCCCTCCGTTCCCACCGTCACGGCTGATGCCGCATGGCTCCACATCGGCGCGCCCGAGGCAAAGGCCGCAGGCATCTACGCCGTAAGCCTCCAGGCCGACATCAACCCCGCAGGCGAACCCCGCACTGCCACCCTCTCCATCACCGCCGGTCAGCACAAAGCCACAGTCACCGTCACCCAGCACGCCGGTGAGGTGCTCAACATCATCTCCGTCGAACCCTCCGCCACCCTCAACCCCGCCGGAGGCAAGCTCACCGTGACCTACACCGCCACATCGCCCGTCACCGTCACCGTGCCCGAATGGATGACCTACACCGTCAATGACGACAATACCGCGCTCACCGTCAGCTACATCGGCAACACCGGTGCCGAACGCACCGGCGAAATCGTCATAGCAATCAACGACGACGTCCGCGAGACCATCACCGTCACTCAGGGCACCGCCGACGCCCTCGCAGGCAAGACCGCCAAAGAAATCATCGCCGCCATGTATGCCGGCGTAAACATCGGCAACACGCTCGAAGCACCCGGCAGCGAGACCGCATGGGTCAAGACCAAAGTCTGCCAGGAGTACATCAACGGCCTGCTCGAGCAGGGCTTCAACGCCGTGCGCATACCCTGCGCCTGGGACAGCCACGTCAGTGACGCAGCCACCAACACCATCGACCCCGCATGGCTCGACCGCGTCGACGAAGTTGTAGGCTACATCGTGGGCAACGGCATGTACGCTGTGCTCAACATCCACTGGGACGGCGGCTGGCTCGAAAACACCGTCAAGGACGGCTACGACGAGGCTGTCAACAAAAAGCAGCACGACTACTGGAAACAGATAGCCGAAAAGCTCAACCACTACGACCAGCACCTCCTCTTCGCCGCCATGAACGAGCCCAACCACAGCTCCGACGTCTCCACCGACGCCATCATGCGCTACCAGCAGACCATGCTTGACGTGGTGCGCGCCACCGGAGGCAACAACGCCGACCGTGTGCTGCTTATGCAGGGCCCCAACACCAACATCGACATCACTACCGCCGGACGCTTCCACATGCCCGACGATGTGGTTGCCGACCGTCTCGGTGTCGAAGTGCACTACTACGACACTTATCAGTTCAACATGATGGAAGAAGACGCCAACTGGGGCAAGATGCACTACTACTGGGGTGCCGCCAACCTGCTCCCCGGAAGCGACCGCAACAGCAACCACGACGAAGCCGATGTGCGCGCATCCATGCAGAAAATGAAAACTGCTTTCGCCGACAAGGGCATCCCCGGCATCATCGGCGAATACTGCGTATGCGCCAACCGCGAGAACTACAAGGATATCGACGCCGACCGCTGGCGCGCGTCAGTCCGTCTCTGGAACAAGGCCGTGACCCGCGAGGCAAAGAACGCCGGCATGGCTCCCTTCTTCTGGGAGACGGGCGGCGACATCAACCGCACAAACGGCAAGCCCACACGCACCCTCCAGCTCGACGGCCTCTTTGAAGGCGCAGCCGAAGGCAAGTATCCCTTCTGATTCAGTTGATAGTTTATAGGTAAGAGGGAAGAAGTTACACCGCGAGGGCGAGATACTTCCCCTCTTACCTATAAACTATAACACTTCTCTAAACCTTAAACCCTAAACCCTAAACCTTAAACCGCGGCCGCAGGCCGCCCCCCCCCTACCTATAAACTCTCAACTATAAACTTTTTATAAAAAAATTTGCGCGAATCAGAAAAAGTCCGTAACTTTGCAATCGCTTTTTAGCGCATGGCCCATTCGTCTATCGGTTAGGACGCAAGATTTTCATTCTTGAAAGAGCAGTTCGATTCTGCTATGGGCTACCATTATCAAACCAAACAGATTATAGCACAGACAAATGGCAAATCATAAGTCATCACTCAAACGCATCCGCCAGACAGAGGCCCGTCGCCTGCGCAACCGCTATTACGCCAAGACAGCTCGTAACGCCGTTCGCGCTCTCCGTCGCCTCACCGACAAGGCCGAGGCCGAGGCAAAGCTGCGCACCGTAAGCGCCATGCTCGACCGTCTCGCCTCCAAAAAGGCTATCAGCAAAAACAAAGCCGCCAACCTCAAGAGCAAGCTTGCCAAGCACATCGCAAAGCTCGCTGCCTAAGGCTGCGGTCTTTTGAATCGGCCCATTCGTCTATCGGTTAGGACGCAAGATTTTCATTCTTGAAAGAGCAGTTCGATTCTGCTATGGGCTACCAGAAAGGGTTGTACGCACACGCGTGCAACCCTTTCTTCATAATAACGCCAACAATTGCACCCCGATTGTAGGGACGCACGGCTCGTGCGTCCGCTGCCATCTCGTTGTCAATTAGTGTGTTACATTGGACGACGAGATACATAAAGACACAAAGTCAAAAGAAACAAAAGATTCTGAAAAAAACTCTTCTGTCCCTTCTGACCTTTTGTCCCTCTGTATCTCGCCCTCCACACATTCTTCCCAACTCCCAACTCCCAACTCCCAACTCCTCACTCCTAACTCCTAACTCCTAACTCCTAACCCACACACTATCTCCTCCCCCGGTTCCCCGACGTCTGTCCCGGCGACAGGCCGCCGGATGTAGGCACCGGCACGGCATCCGGCAGTGCAACAGGCGCGCCGCCCGGCGACACGCTGCCCTGGCCGCCACCGATGGGGCGCCCCGTAGGCAGGCCGTTATTGCCCGGGCGCTGAGTGCCGTCGGGCCGCGTCGGGAACACCGGGCCGTTGGGCACACTCGACGCCCCCGGCGAACTCTGCGGCGGACGCACCTGCGGAGGCCGCGCCGGCCCCGGGCCGCCTATCAGCGGCGGAGGCACTCCCGGGCCCCATCCGTAGTCCGGGCCCCAGTATCCGCCGTAATAATTGCTTCCGTAGCCATAGCCGTTGTACCACAGCCCGTCATAGCCGTCGCCGTAATAGCCATCGCTCACTACGGCATCCAGCCCGAAACACGACGTCGCGGCCACAACTGCCGCGCTGCATATCGCCGAGAGTAATATCTTTGTTTTCATATCATTTCCCTCCTTATACTTTTTAGAAGGTTTTGCAAAGCCGCGCTTGCAATCGAATTGTAGGGACATCCCTTTGGGATGTTGTATTGCAAATTAGCATATTACGTCAACGTGCCAAAGGCACGTCCCTACAATTTGGCGAGTTCTGCAACACCTACTTATATATAAGACAAGCGGCGCAACGAAAAGTTTACTGCCCTGCAAGGCTATTTATGCACAACATCAGAGCTGTATTTATATGAATTTAGCTCAATTTATGTTTTTAAACATATAAATAAACACACCTCCGCAACGCATTTTTGCATAATTTTGCATCATTGAACTAAAACCAATTATTAACCTTAATCACACAATCGAATGATTAAACGTCTACTCACCCTCGTGGCTGCCGCAGCAGCCATCTCCTTCGGCGCAAGCGCCGACACACTCCCCCTTCCTCTCAACGATTTGGGATCCGGTTGGGACTCCTCATATGATGCAGCCACAAAAACCATCACCTTTAATGACGCATGGAGAGGCCGCGGATGGTGGCTTGAATCGAACGGCGTAGGTGCTGATTACAGCGCATACGACGAAGCTGTAGTCAAATTTGAAGCTGTAGCGTTCGACGTAAAGCTCGTTGTTGAATATTGCGAAAGCGGAGCTACCAGCGGCGAAGCAATAGTATCTGCGGGCAAAACGGAAGTAGTAGTAGCTCTTGCCGAGGCCTACAAGAACGCAGTGAAGCAGATTTACATTCAGACCAGTGCAGCCGGCACTCTCACCCTCACCGATGCATATCTCCAGAACGCAGTAGTGGTTGATCCCACCGCGCCCGTAGTCCTGTGGGAGGGCGACCTCGCGCTCGGATGGGGCGAACCGGGTGTCGTCTCCATCGACCAGTCTGACCTCGTAAAGGCAAAGGTTGCCGCCGGCGACAAAATCGTGTTCGACTACACCGCCGAGAGTGGTAACGGATTCAAGATGATTTATGTACCTGCCAACTGGGAGTGGACCATTATGCCTTTCATCGCAGCACAGGATAATTACAGCACCCAACACGAAACCATCTATCTGGACGAAACCAAGACCAGCGTTGAATTCGTTCTCGGAGATGCTGATGCTGCTATATTTAATAACGGCGCCAGCAATGGTGTAAAAATTCAGGGCGACAAAGTTACCCTCAAAAAAGCTTACATCATCCACAAGAGCAGCGACGGCATCGCCGACATCACCGTTGACGAAAACGCTCCCGTTGAGTTCTTCAACCTCCAGGGCGTACGCGTTGCCAACCCCGAAAACGGCCTCTACATCCGTCGTCAGGGCAACAAGGCCACCAAGGTATTCGTGAAATAAAGTTCAAGGTCCAGAGTTGAAGGCCTAACCTTCAGCCATACCGCGAACCCCGGCAAATCGGCCGCCCCCCGCATCGGGCGGCCGATTTTTTATTTGCATAATTCCCCGTCGTTTCTTAACTTTGCCATAAACAAAACTACGCACCATGGAGAACAAATACGTCATAACCGTAGGCCGCACATTCGGAAGCGGCGGACGCGTGCTCGGGCGCATGCTCGCCGAGCGTCTCGGAATCCCGTTCTACGACAAGCGCCTCCTGCTCGAAGCCGCGCAGGAATCCGGCATGGCTCCAGAATACTTCGAGCGCAACGACGAGCGCATGCCACGCTTCATCTCAGGCGTATTCTCCTTCGCCCACGGCTACAACCCCATGTCGTGGTACTCCGACCCCTCAAGCATCAGCTCCGACAGCATCTACAAAGCGCAGTGCGACTACATCCGCCGCGTGGCCGAGCGCGAGAGCTGCGTCATCGTCGGACGCACCGCCGACTACGTCCTGCGCGACATGCCACGCGTCGTCAACATCTTCATCCACGCCCCCGAGGACGCCTGCGTCGCCCGCATCATCGAACGCTGCGACGCCATCAAGCCCGAAGATGCCCGTGCCCTGGCCGGACGCACCAACAAGCTCCGCGCCGCCTTCTACAACTTCTACACCGACAAAACATGGGGCGACGCACGCAGCTACGACCTCACCCTCGACTCCTCCCTCCTCCCCATGGACAAGCTCGTGGACTACATCATCGCCTACCTCCGCCTCCGCCTCGACATATAACCCCCATCAGTCAGCAGTGTATCAAGCTCATACCCGCCGAATGGCGGGTAAAATCCGTATAGCCCCGGGTTAAGGCGCGCAGCGCCGTACCCGGGGTAAGACCGCAAAATCCATCAACCTGCCGTATGGCGGGTTGCACTCATTACAGACGACAATCAGTTCGTGTCTGAACGTGGTGCAACCCGCCAAATTTTTTTTTGCCATTTGTACAAAAACAGCATTCAAACGCGATTTCGTGTTGTAACTTTGCACCGGCAAGAGGAACCCGGCCGCAGAGGCGACCATTTCCCCCCTCTTACCTATAAACTCTAAACTATCGACTTAAAGAGAACATTGACATTCTGGTACAAACCCGCCTTGCAGTCCGTCCGACAAACGGGCAGCAACGCACAGTGCAGGCTGGGGGCAACACAACGGGGAGACGGAGAGAGACCGGCATCTCTCCGGCAGGAACGCGCACACCCGTTGTGTTAGGTGATAGTCCCCGACGTCAGGGTTGCCTTGTGACCCGCATCGAGCCAAGCTCGGCCAGCACGCCACGCGCACACAACACATACAACAGCCGCATGCCAAAGGAGTGAGGAGCATGCGGCTGTTTTTGTATATGCCTGAAGTTACTGAGCATGACGAGATACAGAAGAACATAAGGTCAGAAGGAACAAAACTTTTTAATTTTATTGAATGTCAATTATTATCTTATGTCGCTTATGACCTTATGGTCTTCTGTTTCTCACCCTCCGTACTAACTCCCTCTCTTACCTTTAAACTCTCAATCTATAAACTATATATTAACTAATTTACGGAATTTTTTCCTTAATTTTGGTCGCGTGGCAAAAATGGATTAAATTTGCAGAATAAATGCACTGTCAGAAAATACACGAATCAAATAACTAATCCAAAATCAATCATCTTATGTGGTTAACAAGCTCATCCATAGGACGTAAGTTCGTAATGGCTATTACGGGCACATGCCTCGTCCTATTCTTAACCTTTCACGTGGCGATGAATGCGGTGGCACTGCTGTGGCCTACGGCCTACAACAGCATCTGCCAGTTCCTCGGTGCCAACTGGTATGCGCTGGTGGCTTCCATGGGCCTTGCCGTCCTGTTCATCCTCCATATCATCTATGCTCTGTGGCTGACAGTGCAGAACCGCCGCGCCCGCGGTGGCGACGCCTACCGCATCGCAGGCCGCACACCCCAGGTGGAGTGGTCGTCGAAAAACATGCTCGTGCTCGGCATCGTCGTGCTGGCATTCCTGGTCGTGCACCTGATCCAGTTCTGGGCCAAGATGCAGCTCGCCGAGATTGTGAGCCATGACCCCGCATCCTGGTCGACCGTCGACGGCGCTCCCGCCGCACCCGAGTTCGGCACGCTGTACCTCCAGCTGGCCTTCCAGTCCATCTGGACTCCCATCGTCTACATCGTAGGCTTCGTGGCACTGTGGTTCCACATGAACCACGGCATCTGGTCCATGTTCCAGTCCTACGGCCTTAACAACAAAATCTGGATGGGCCGTCTTCGTCACCTCGCCGTGTGGTGGAGCAGTATCGTGGTGGCTCTCTTCATCCTTCAGGCCGTTGTGTTCACCGTACGCGCCCGTCAGAACTACTACACCACCGACCAGGCCCTCCAGGAGCAGTACGGTGAGTTCTGGGCCGAGCGTGCCGAGGCTCTGAACGAGTCGTTTACCGACACCTTCGCCAAGGCTGTCAAGGCCGCACCCGAAGGCGCCGACCGCAACCGCGTGCTCGCCGAGTTCTTCACGCAGCCCGTATGTGAGGACTTCGTCAAGGACGCCAAAGCCATCGCCGAGGCCGCCGGCAAGCAGTGCCCCGACGTAGTCATCCCCTCTGTAGAGACTCTCGCACAGGCCGCCACCGAAGTGGAAGGCAGCATAGAGTACGCCAAGAGTGTAATGGAAAATCAAAAAAATCAGTAATTCTCTAAGATATGATCGATCTGAAAAAACTCGATGGAATGATTGACTCCACGTCGATCATGCCGGAATTTGCCGACATCGAAAGCTACAAACTCCCCGAGTATCAGCTTGACTCGAAAATTCCCGAAGGTCCTATCGCGGAGAAATGGACCAACTACAAGGCCCACCAGAAGCTCGTCAATCCCGCCAACAAGCGCAACCTCGACATCATCGTCGTGGGCACCGGCCTGGCAGGCTCCTCAGCCGCCAGTACCCTCGGCGAGATGGGTTTCAACGTCTATAACTTCTGCATCCAGGACAGCCCCCGCCGCGCACACTCCATCGCAGCGCAGGGCGGTATCAACGCCGCCAAGAACTATCAGAACGACGGCGACAGCGTCTACCGCCTCTTCTACGACACCGTCAAGGGCGGCGACTTCCGTTCGCGCGAGGCCAACGTCTACCGTCTGGCCGAAGTGTCGAACAACATCATCGACCAGTGCGTGCAGCAGGGTGTGCCTTTCGCCCGCGAATACGGAGGCCTGCTCGCCAACCGTTCGTTCGGCGGCGCACAGGTGAGCCGCACGTTCTATGCCAAGGGCCAGACCGGCCAGCAGCTGCTGCTCGGCGCCTACGCATCGCTCAACCGCCAGATACAGAAGGGCACCGTGCGCAGCTTCACACGCCGCGAGATGCTCGACGTCGTCATCATCGACGGCCGCGCGCGCGGCATCATCGTCCGCAACCTCATCACCGGCGAGATAGAGCGCTATGCCGCCCACGCCGTGGTGCTCGCCACCGGCGGCTACGGACGCGCATTCTTCCTCAGCACCAACGCCATGGGCTGCAACGGCTCCGCCGCCGTGCAGGCCTTCAAGAAAGGCGCCCTGCTGGCCAACCTCGCCTTCACGCAGATCCACCCCACCTGTATCCCCGTGCACGGCGAGGACCAGAGCAAGCTCACCCTCATGAGCGAATCGCTCCGCAACGACGGCCGCATCTGGGTGCCCAAGAAGAAGGAGGACGCCGAGGCCATCCGCGCCGGCAAGAAGAAACCTACCGACATCCCCGACGAGGACCGCGACTTCTACCTGGAGCGCCGCTACCCCGCCTTCGGCAACCTCTGCCCCCGCGACATCGCCTCGCGTGCCGCCAAGGAGCGTTGCGACGCCGGCTACGGCGTAGGCACGGGCAATGCCGTATATCTTGACTTCAAGTATGCCATCCAGCGCCTCGGCGCCGACGTGGTGCGCGACCGCTACGGCAACCTCTTCGACATGTATCAGATGATCAGCGACGACAACCCCTATGAGACGCCGATGATGATCTTCCCCGCCAGCCACTACACCATGGGCGGCATCTGGGTGGACTACGAGCTGCAGACCACCGTCAAGGGTCTCTTCGCCATCGGCGAGTGCAACTTCTCCGACCACGGCGGCAACCGCCTCGGCGCATCCGCGCTGATGCAGGGCCTCGCCGACGGCTACTTCGTGCTTCCCTACACCATGCAGAACTACCTCAGCGACCAGATCAAGGTGCCTCACTTCTCAACGGACGCACCCGAATTCGACGCCGCCGAGAAGGCCGTGCGCGAGCGCATACAGAAGCTCATGGACATCAAGGGCACAAAGAGCCCCGACGAGATTCACAAGAAGCTCGGCCACGTGATGTGGAACCTCGTGGGCATGGGCCGCACGCTCCAGGGCCTCGTGAAAGCCCTCGGCGAGATTGAGGAAGTGCGCAAGGAATTCTACAGCGACCTCCGCATCGTAGGCAGTGCCGACGACCTCAACACCGAGCTCGAGAAAGCCCTGCGCCTTGAGGACTTCCTGGTGATAGCCAAGATGATGGCTATCGACGCCCTCAACCGCAACGAGAGCTGCGGCGCACACTTCCGCGAGGAGTACCAGACCGAGGACGGCGAGGCCAAGCGCAACGACAAGGACTACATGTACGTCAGCTGCTGGAAGTACACCGGCGAAGGCGTCAAGCCCATCCTCGTCAAGGAGCCCCTCAAGTATGAGGCCATTCAGGTGCAGACCCGCAACTACAAGTCGTAATCCCTACTCTCAAAACCAACAATACAATGGAACATACTATCAGCGTAAATCTGAAAATCTGGCGTCAGCGTGGCCCCAAAGAGAAGGGACAGTTCGTCGACTACCACCTGGACAACGTCAGCACAGGCTCCAGCTTCCTTGAAATGCTCGACATGCTCAACCAGCACCTGGTGGAGCAGGGCGAGGAACCCGTAGTCTTCGACAACGACTGCCGCGAAGGCATCTGCGGCATGTGCTCGCTCTATATCAACGGCCATCCCCACGGTCCCGTGCAGGGTATCACAACCTGCCAGCTCCACATGCGCAAGTTCCACGACGGCGACACCATCACCATCGAGCCCTGGCGCTCGGCTGCCTTCCCCGTCATCCGCGACCTTGCTGTAAACCGCAACGCCTTCGACCAGATACAGCAGGCCGGCGGCTACGTGTCGTTCAACTGCGGTGGCGCCCAGGATGCCAACAGCCTCCCCATCAGCAAGGCTATCGCCGACGAGGCCATGGACTCCGCCACCTGCATCGGCTGCGGCGCATGCGTTGCCGCCTGCAAGAACGGCTCGGCCATGCTCTTCGTGTCGGCCAAGGTAAGCCAGTTCGCACTGCTGCCCCAGGGACAGGTGGAGCGCAAGCGCCGTGCGCGCGCAATGGTGCGCAAGATGGACGAACTCGGCTTCGGCAACTGCACCAACACCGGTGCCTGCGCCGCCGAGTGCCCGAAGAATATCTCCCTGAGCAACATCGCCCGTCTCAACCGCGAGTTCATCAAGGCCAAGTGCAGCGAATAAACTGACCGGCCTCATCCTTTCAACCCCGGCTGCCCGCGCCCAGCGCATGCAGCCGGGGTTGCTGTTATAATGGTGTGTTGTTTAGGTTTTTTCATAAAAAATTCGTAACTTTGCGGCGGTAAAATATTTATCACACACAGGCAAAAAAGAAATATGAAAACCGCACTTATCACAGGCGTGACCGGCCAGGACGGTTCGTTCCTCGCCGAATTCCTTATTGAAAAGGGCTATGACGTACACGGCACCATACGCCGTTCGTCGGTAGACTATCGTGAGCGTATCGCTCATCTTGAGGGCCACCCCCGCTTTCACCTGCACTATGCCGACCTGGGCGACTCCATGTCGGTGATACAGGTAATCAACAAAGTGCGTCCCGACGAGATTTACAATCTCGGCGCGCAGAGCCACGTGCAGGTGAGCTTCGACTCGCCCGAGTTTACGGCCGATGTCGACGCCGTGGGTGTGCTCCGCATCCTTGAGGGCGTGCGTCAGTGCGGCCTCGCCGACACATGCCGCATCTACCAGGCCTCCACTTCCGAACTTTACGGCAAGGTGGAGGAAGTGCCGCAGAACGAGAACACCCCGTTCCACCCCTACAGCCCCTATGCCGTTGCCAAGCAGTACGGCTTCTGGATCGTGAAGGAGTACCGCGAGGCCTACAACATGTTCTGCTGCTCCGGCATCCTCTTCAACCACGAGAGTGAGCGCCGCGGCGAGACCTTCGTGACGCGCAAGATCACCCTGGCCGCCGCACGCATCGCCCAGGGCAAGCAGGAAAAACTCTATCTCGGCAACCTCTCCAGCCTCCGCGACTGGGGCTACGCCAAGGACTACGTGGAGTGCATGTGGCTCATTCTCCAGCACGAGACTCCCGAGGACTTTGTCATCGCCACCGGCGAGCAGCACTCCGTGCGCGAGTTTGCCACGCTGGCCTTCCACAACGTAGGCATCGAGATTGAATGGCAGGGCGAAGGTGCCGACGAGAAAGGCATCGACAAAGCCACCGGCAAGGTGATCGTTGAGGTGAGTCCCGACTTCTACCGTCCCACCGACGTCGTCAACCTCTGGGGCGACCCCACCAAGGCCCGCGCCGAGCTGCACTGGAACCCGCAGAAGACCTCCTTCGCCGAGCTCGTCAAGATAATGACCGACGCCGACATGGCAAAGGTGGCCGTAGAGCGTGCCAGCGAGAGCGTGCGCACCAACCTCGCCGAATATCTCGAGAAAGGCATCGTGAAGTAAGCCTGACCTGATGAAACGCTATAGACTGCCGTTCCTGCTGGTGTCGCTGCTCTTCCTCGTCTGGGGAATGGCCAACAACATGAACGACACGCTGCTGGCGGCTTTCAAGCGGATAATGAGCATGAGCGACGTGCAGACGTCGCTCGTGCAATTTTCGTTCTACGGGGCGTACTTCTGCTTCGCGCTGCCCGCAGCTCTCTTCATCCGGCGCTACAGCTACAAGTCGGGCATCCTGCTCGGCCTCGCCATGTATGCCGCCGGCACCATGCTGTTCTATCCCGCCGGTCAGGCCGCGTCCTATGCGTTCTACCTCTTCGCCATATACATCATGGCGGCGGGCTGCGCCGTGCTTGAGACCACGGCCAATCCCTACATCCTCTCCATGGGGCCGCAGGAGACGGCCACGCGCCGACTCAACATCGCGCAGACGTTCAATCCCGTAGGCGCCATATGCGGCATCCTCATCAGCCGCCACTTCATCCTCGGCGAGCTTAACGCCGCCGACGCAGCCGAGCGCTCCGGCATGGACGCCGACGCGCTGCGAGCCGTGCAGATGCACGAGCTGGACGCCGTCAGCGGCACCTACATGCTCATAGGCTTCGGACTGCTCGTGCTGCTCGTCGTGATAGCGCTGGTGCGCATGCCCGGCGACCGCGACCGTTCGGCCTCCTCCGGCGTGGCGGAGTGCTTCCGGCGCCTGTGGGGCATACGCCGCTACCGCTACGGCGTCGTGGCGCAGTTCTTCTACGTGGGCGTGCAGACGTGCGTGTGGTCGTTCAATATCCGCCTTGCCATGCACGAGCTCGGGCTGGCGGAGAAGTCGGCCTCCACGGTGTTCCTGCTGTCGATACTCGGCTTCACCTTCTTCCGCTTCGTGTTCACGTGGCTGATGAAGTATATCGCCCCTGTGCGGCTGCTTGCCGCAGCTTCCGCGTCGGCCCTCGTGCTGACGCTGGTGGTGATGGGCGCGTCGGGTATGGCAGCCATAGTGGCCCTCGTGCTCATCTCGGCCGCAATGTCGCTGATGTTCCCCACCATCTATGGCATAGCACTCGACGGCATAGCTCCCGAGGACGCCAAAATTGCCGCTTCCGGCCTGATAATGGCTATTCTGGGCGGCGCGCTGCTCACGCCGCTTCAGGCGTGGGTTTCGGACGCGGCGGGCATATCCGTCTCGTTCGCGGTGTCGGTCCTCTGTTTTGTCGTCATTCTTCTCTACTCACTTGGAATTCTGAAATCCGATGCAGAAAAACACTCCGATGCAGGAAAACACTCATAAGAAAAAAGTATTCGTGTCGGGCTGCTACGACATGCTCCATTCGGGCCATGTGGCCTTCTTCAAGGCCGCCTCGCAGTACGGCGACCTCTACGTGGGCATAGGCTCCGACGCCACCATCGAGGACCTCAAGCACCGCAAGACGGTCTACTCCGAGAAGGAGCGCCTCTACATGGTGAAGAGCATACGCTACGTCAAGGACGCTTACATCAATCCCGGTTCGGGCATGCTCGACTTCGTGGAGACGATGAACATGGTGCAGCCCGATATTTTCGTTGTCAACAGCGACGGCGGCAGCGACGTCAAGCGCGAGCTGTGCGCCGCCCGCGGCATCGAGTACGTGGAGCTGGAGCGTGTGCCCGACGAGGGCCTCACGGCACGGTCCACCACGTCGCTGCGCACCGGCGTGAAGTCGCATCTGCCTTATCGCGTCGACCTGGCCGGCACGTGGATCGACCAGCCCTACGTGTCGCAGTACGGCTCGGGCTGGGCGCTCACGGTCAGCATCGAGCCCACGGTGGAGTTCATGGAGCGCGGCGGCATGTCCACCTCCACACGCAACGCCGCCCGCAAGATATGGCCCTTCGAGCTTCCCAACTACAACGAGGAGATGCTCGCACGCCTGCTGTTCTGCTTCGAGAACGACCCCGAGAACAAGGGCCACATCAGCGGTGCGCAGGATGCCATAGGCATATGCATGTCGGGCCTCAACCGCCATTTCTACGACGGCCACTACTGGCCCGCGCGCATCGAGTCGTGCCACGACGAGGCCGTTCTCTCGTGGCTCGAGGAGCACATATGCCTCGTGCCGATGTTCCCGCGCCGCCCCGGCTGCTCCGTGGTGGAGGGCAAGGACATCACTCCGGCCAAGGTGGCGGCGCTCACCGGCGCCGCCGCGCGCTGCTGGGACGCCATCATGGCCCGCGACCTGACGGCCTTCGCCGGGGCGTTCCGCGACTCGTTCAACGCGCAGGTGGCTATGTTCCCGGCCATGATGCAGCCCGGCGTGCAGGAGTTCATCGACGCGTGGCGCGACCGTGCGCTCGCCTGGAAGATGCTCGGCGCCGGAGGCGGCGGCCATCTGGCCCTCGTGGTCGACAGCGTTCCCGAGGAGGGTGTCATTCCCATCAAAATCCGCCGTAAGGATTCATTCTGACAGAAAAACCATCCAACCTATACAGATATAGAAAGTTATGGAAAAAGATTCTAAAATCTACGTAGCCGGCCACCGCGGCATGGTAGGCTCCGCCATCGTGCGCGAGCTTCGCCGTCAGGGCTACGACAATATCATCACCCGCACCCACAAGGAACTCGACCTCATCAACCAGGAGGCCGTGAACCGTTTCTTCGAGCAGGAGAAGCCCGAATACGTATTCCTCGCCGCCGCCAAGGTGGGCGGCATCATCGCCAACCAGTCGGCGCTCGCCGATTTTATGTACGACAACATGATGCTGGAGATGAACGTCATACACGCCGCATGGCGTAACGGCGTCAAGAAGCTTGAGTTCCTGGGCTCGTCGTGCATCTATCCGCGCCTCGCTCCCCAGCCCATGCCCGAGAGCTGCCTGCTCACATCGTCGCTCGAGCAGACCAACGAGGCCTACGCCCTTGCCAAAATCTCCGGCCTGAAATACTGCGAATACCTCAACCGCCAGTACGGCACGGATTATATTTCCGTGATGCCTACCAATCTTTACGGCCCCAACGACAATTACCACCCCGAGCACTCGCACGTGCTTCCGGCCCTCATACGCCGCTTCCACGAGGCCAAGGAGGCAGGCCTGGAGGAGGTGACATGCTGGGGCGACGGAAGCCCTCTGCGCGAGTTCCTCTACGTGGACGACCTCGCCAATCTCTGCGTGTTCCTCATGAACAACTATTCCGGCAACGAGACGGTCAACGCCGGCTCGGGCAAGGAACTCACCATCAAGCAACTCACCGAGCTTGTGGCTGAGGTTGTCGGCTACAAGGGCCGCATACTCTGGGACACCACACGACCCAACGGCACGCCCCGCAAGCTGCTCGACGTGTCGAAGGCTGCGCGCCTGGGCTGGACTTACACCACCGAGCTGCCCGAGGGCATACGCCTCGCCTACGAGGATTTCCTGAGCAATCCCATGCGCGCCGAACGGTGATATTTAGTTTAGAGTTTATAGTTTATTGGTAAGAGGGTTGCGGGCGCGTGGCGCCTGCGATCAGGCTCATAAAAACAGCCGTATGCCGGTATCGGGGCATGCGGCTGTTGCATGTTTGTGTGCGCGTGGTGTGCCGCCCGAGCTGTCCGCTAAAATGGGAACAACCCGCGCCTGTCGCGGGTTGAATTCGGTTAGCCGGTGGTTAAGGAGCGACCGTAGGGAGCGACATACCACCGGTAACGCCACAAAAGCATCAACCTGCCGGATGGCGGGTTGCACAACGTCCGGGTTTATTATCAGATTTTCAGAAGGGTGCGCGGCCGCAAGTCGTGCAACCCGCCATCCGGCAGGTTGATGTCCTTTGCTGAACTTACCGCGGATACGGCGCTGTGCGCCTAAATCCGCGGCTAACCGGATTTTACCCGCCATGCGGCGGGTATCCGCTTGATACACTGCAACTGATGGGGCATGGTTATTTGAGCAACGGGAAAAGTTGTCCGTAAAATATCGAACATATGGCCGGAGGCTATGGATATTGTTAGCCCCGGGTGCGTGCCGCCCGGGGTAATGGACCAACTACGGGTTCAGCCCCGGAGGTGGCTGCACCGGTTCCCGGCCATGACTGCAAAGGCACAGATTTATAAGAGGGAAATTCAGCCACCTCCGGGGCTGAATCTGTGGGGTGACTCCTTGCCACGGGCACAAGTGCCCGCGGGACCACATTTAACCCGCGACGAGCGCGGGTTGTTCCCGTTGTATCGGACAGTGCGCCTGTGCAATCCGAGGTTTTGCACCTATGTATGGGTGTAAATAAAACATATGCCGCGCGGGAGGCGCGGCATATGTCTATGGATGTGGTGGATGTGTTATCAGAAGCGTACCTTAACAGCCTTGTCGCCCTGACGCTTGATGTAGAGCTGTCCGGCCTCGGGCTGAGCTACGCGCAGACCCTGGAGGTTGAAGTACTCCACGGGAGCTTCGCTGTCTACGGTCACGTCCTCGATGCCTGTGGTGGTGTCGGGAGCTTTGGTGATGGCAAAGAGCTGCTTCTCGCCGGCTGTGGCGGTGAGGCTTACGTTAGGATTGCTGATGGTCTTCAGTACGTCGTGCTGAGCCTTGAGGTTGCCGCTGAATGTTGTGTTCTCGTCGGCGGCCAGTGTCTGGACGTTTGCGGTTTCGGGAACGTATTCATCAAAGAGTACTTCTTCATGTCCGTCAACTGAGGCTACGACCTTGATTTCCTCACCGTTGTAGTTTTTGAGATCAAAGCTGTAGGATACGGTTATGGTGCCCGCAGCGGTGCCGTGCTTGATGGTGATTGCGGGTGTGCCGACTACTTCAAGTTCAGGCTCACGCTCGCGCAGGCGGATGTTGTCGATCGCAAATGAATTTGAGTTTATTTTGAATCCAATATTCACTGCTATTTCAGTTGCTGTGTTTCCGGTCGTTTCAATCTCGTAGAAGAAATGTTTCCAACTGTTTTTGTTGCCTTGGTCATTGTCGCCTGCGGGTTCACGGATGGCTTGCTTGTCTATGTACACGAATATCGATTTGTTTTCCATGTCATAGTTGTACATATCGAAATCCAGTGCATCGTAATCGGCAAGTGTTTTGCCTTCAGGTAGTTTGATGGATACTGACAAACCGCTGTTCCAGTTGCCGCCGGTGAATTTAGCGACTTTGTTTGCTGTGTTTTTATCATTTGCCTGAGTCTCAATTGTCGCTGTACCGCCTGGTGTATCACCATAATAGTCAAAAAGTGCGGGCGCTTCTGTCGCTACCTCAAAGTCTTCTCCCATCAGCCAACCGTCGGTAACGGTGCCATTCAGAGACTCTCCGGGCTGTATTGGATCGGGATCTTCGCCGGTACCACCGCTTTTTTCTTTGAGACAGATGTTATCGAAAGCAATTGTTTCAGAATTACTGGTGTGGTTGTAAAAACCGACTGTGATTTCATTGCCTGAGCCGCTTACCGAGATTGAGTAGGAACAAGTATACCATTTATTTATGCTTCCAACAACATTGCTGCCGCCTTCTGTGATTTTGGTACCGTTGATGAAAAGATGAAGAGGTTTGTAATCTGTATTTACGCCACAGATGTCAAAGCGGATGTCGGTATAGTCGGCGATGGTCTTCCCTTCTGGAAGTGTGGCCTTGATTTGAATTCCATGAGAGTATCCACCAGCAGGAGTGAACTGCAGAGCATGGTTTGATGCATTTCCATCTTTATCCATTGTTGCTACCTCAATGGTGCCTGTGGATATTGCATTTCCGTTGTTTTTATCGAATGCGGTCATTTCCGGTGCTGTCCCCTCGAAGTCTTCGAGCATGAGCCAGCCGTCGGTGACGTCGCCGTTGGCGGCTGTGGCCGTTGCGGCGCACAGGGCGGCTGCAGCGAGCAAGTAAAGTTTTTTCATGATAGTTATTTGATGAATTTAGAAGTGAATGTGTCGTTGAGTATTATAGCGTAGGCGCCGTGAGGCAGGTCTGTGGCCGGAATGATGCCGCCGTCGAAGGTGCCGCGGCGCACGTCGATGCCGGAGCTGAGGGCGATGATGCGGTATCGTCCGGCGGTGAGGCCGCTTACTTGCAGGCCGTCGGCAGTGAGGCGTACTTCGGGACGGCTCTCTGCGCCGATGTCGGCGATGCCGCTGGAAGCGCCTTTGCCGTAGATGCGGTAGCGTCCGGCGCAGTTGAGCCAGTTGAGGAAATAGAGGCATCCGTCGTAGTAGCGGTAGCGGCCGGTGGGGATGGCTGTGTCGAAGAAGTTTTCGACGAATTTCCAGGCGTCGCGTGTGCCGCAGGCGAGGGCGCCGGCGGCGTTGCATGCCACGAGGCCGGGAGAGTGGTCGGTGTTGCCGTTCTTGTCCTTGCCGTCGAGGGTGTAGATGCTATGGTAGGAGGTGATGCCTTTGCTGAGGAAGAAGTCGTACTGCCGCTGCACGAGGCCGGTGTAGTCGACACCTGTGGGCCTGAACCAGGCGAAGTCCATGGCCATGTTCATGATGCAGCGCCATGCGTCGTAGAGGAATCCGGAGTGGTCGCCGTCGCCGGTGTGCGGCGCGCCGCTGAACTCGGCATAGTCGGGCATGAGCCCGGTGTCGGGGTGGGCAAATTTGGCCCACATCTCGCGGCTCTTGGCTGCAAGGCCGGCGTAGAAGTCCTTGTTGTTGTCGGCCCAGCGGCTCCACAGCTCGTAGAATGCGGGCAGGTGGTAGGAGGGGTCGGTGAACTTGGCGGCGGAGGCGTAGGGCACGAACACCACCTGCATCTCCGTCGGGTCGAAGAGCTGCGTGTAGGAGGAGTAGGGGTTGATGTCCTTGGCGGGCTTTTCGTGGCACATTTCGAGGATGTAGTTGGCCTCGTGGCTGTAGTTGTAGATGCCTTCGCCGTCACCCCATCGTCCGGAGGCGAACATCAGGGTCATGATGAAGTATTCCTCGCCGTCGCTGGCGGGGGTGCCGCCTTTCTTGGAGCCGTCGGTGTTGCACTGCCAGGAGAAGTAGCCGCGGCGCTCGTCGGTGGCGGGGTACTGCATGTAGGTCTTGGCCCATTTCCAGAGCTTGTCGAACTCGGCCTTGCGGTCGAGCTGTACGCAGAGCATCATGCCGTAGCTCATGCCCTCGGTGCGGACGTCGTTGTTGTTGACGTCGAGGATGTAGGCCATGTCGTCGCCGCTTTCGTAGTAGATGCGCTCGGTGTCCTTATTGCCCTCGAAGTAGGTGCTCCAGAGGTCGTCTATGCGCTGCTGAATCTGCTGTTCGGTATAGCCTGCCTCGGCGAAGAGGTTGCGGTAGACGCCGGTGTAGAAGGCTCCGCGCTCGGGGAGCACGGGCGGGTCGAGGCTGAGGTCGTAGCTGAAGGATATTTCAGCTATATAGTAGATTATCTTGTTGTCGTTGAGTCCGGCCCCGAGGCTGAAGCTGTGCAGCTCTTTCTGTGCGTCGGTGAGTGTGAGCCGGTCGGCGGCGGTGTAGATGCCTATCCATGAGTCCTTGCTGCCCTGGTTGGGGTATTCGTCGCTGCCGTCGCTCTTTGTGTTTTTGAATATGAGGGCGCCGTCGGCGTAGAGCTGGAACTGCTTGTAGTTGGCATATTGTTCGTTGCCCGACGCGGGGATGTAGGTTTTGACGCTGATGCCCGTGCAGGCTCCGAGAGTGATGCCTTCGGGGAGGGTGACGGGTATTACGGGGACACTGTTGTAGGCGGCGCACTTGACGGCAAGGACGTTGCCTGTGCCGGCGGGGTTGGCCTGTACGGCGGCTGTGCCTTCGCCTGTCATCTCAAATGTGCTTCCTGTAGGATAGCTGTTGAAGTCCACGGTGAACTTCGCCGCATGTGCGGCAAATGTCATGGCCAGCGTGATGGCGAGGCCGACGATTTTTTTCATTTTTCAGGGTGTTTGTGATCTGATTATAGGTATTAATCGGTGCGTTTTTATGATTTTGCACCTGCAAAAATAGGTAAACCGTCATGAATTACCTCTCCCGAAGTGTTAAAATATGTCAATAAATCGAGCTGTGTTACATGGGAGGATGATTATGTTACATATGGAAATTCTGAGTGCTATTGGATAGGTAAGAGGGGCGCCGGAGGGTGCTGATGTCAGCTTCACGACCGCAGGTCACCCCCTGCTTATGAAACGAAAATGAAAAGGGAGTCCGTGGAGCGCGGCGAGCTGAAAAATCCCACCCGCTTTGCGGATTCCCTATGCCGGTCAATGTGCAGGAAGATAGTGCCTATGCTGCAAGCCTTACTCCTTCGCTGCGCTGCGAAAGCGCTGCGCGATAACGAACCCTCGGGTTCTCATCCACGCTTTCACGCAAAAAAAAAGCAACCCTGGCGAGCTGCTTTTTTGCGGAAAGACAGGGATTCTTTCTTCGCTGCGCTGCGAAAGCGCTACGCGATAACGAACCCTCGGGTTCTCATCCCTGCTTTCACGCAAAAAAAAGCAACCCTGGCGGGCTGCTTTTTTGCGGAAAGACAGGGATTCGAACCC
>CAPNHY010000018.1:0-53169 GCA_948665475.1 uncultured Muribaculaceae bacterium
AGGGGGCGGCCGCCTCTGCGGCCGCACGGACGCAAGCTCTCCGAGCTTGCCATGTAGCGGGGAGCCCCGCACCCCATGAACGCAGCGCAAAGCACTGCTTATCATGGGGTTAACCACGGACACGTCCTCTTCGAGGACTTGCTGGCGCTTCGCGCAGTGAGGAGTTGAGAGTGAGGAATTAGGAGTTGTGGCGATCTGGATGATGCAGTTTAGGGTGCAACGGTTGTTGAGGAACAGTGCGTAGTGGAGGAGCAGGCGGCTGATGGCGGCGTGCTCGGCGGCTGATACGGTGAGGACGATGCTGACGCGGCCTGTGCGGCGGCGACGGCGCTCGAGGAGGCCGATGACGGCGGATTCGCGCGGCGTGAGGGGCCTGCGGTACCAGCGGCGGAAGGGGTATGTGCTTGAATGTTTCATGATGCTGCAAAGTTACAACACGAAATACCCCTTGGAACTATGAAATGAACCACCCCCCGGTTCATTTCATAGCTAAAGAATGTTAAAATCGAGGGTAACTCGCTGTGGGGCAGAGAGAAAAAAAATGCATTTTTGCCAGAAAAATCTTTAGTTTCGGGGGGAGGCAGGCTCAATAAGTCTTATAAGTCCTATAAGTCTTATAAGTCTTATAAATCTTATAATTTAGTTATAATTCTTATACATATGTGACCGAGGGGTGTACAGGAGTGTACGGAATCGGACAGATCGAGATGGGAAGTGCGTTGGTTTTCAGTATGTTAGGGGTTTGGCACGGTATGTGCCAATAGTATAGTGTGTAATTTATTTTGTAATGGACAGACAGATACCGAAAGAGGAGATAATGCGCAAAAAGCGCGCGATGTGGATAAAGGTGGGAGCCGGTGTGCTTTCGTTCTTTATTATAATATATGTGTTGAGCCTGCTGGTGGAGCCGAGCGTCGACATGAAGGATGTGAAGGTGTCGACAGCTGACCGTGGCACGATAAACAGTACAATCAGCGCTACGGGCAAGGTGGCGCCGGCGTTTGAGGAGATAATCAACTCGCCTATCAGTACGCGGATAGTGGAGGTGTACTGCAAGTCGGGCGACAGTGTGAACACGGGCACACCTCTGCTGCGGCTCGACCTGGAGAATGCCGAGAACGAGCTGGACAAGATGCTGGACGAAATAGCGATGAAACGTCACCTGCTGGAACAGCAGCGCGCCAACAACGCCACACAGCTCAGCGACCTGGCGATGCAGATAAAGGTGAAGGCGATGGCGGTGGACCGCATGGCGGTGGAGCTGCGCAACGAGCGATACCTCGACAGCCTCGGCTCGGGCACTGGCGACAAGGTGCGGCAGGTGGAGCTTGCGTACCGCACGGGGCAGCTGGAGCTGGAGCAGATGCGCGAGCGCCTGAAGAACGAGCAGCGGGTGGCCGACGCCAACCTGCAGGTGCGCAACCTGGAGCTGAACATCAGCGACAAGAACCTGACGCAGATGCGGCGCACGCTGGAGGACGCCAAGGTGTGCGCCCCGCGTAACGCGACCCTCACGTACATCAACGACCAGGTGGGCCAGAAGGTGGCCGAGGGCGAAAAGATAGCGATACTCTCCGACCTGACGCACTTCAAGGTGGACGCGGAGATAGCCGACGCATATGCCGAGCGTCTGAACGTGGGCAGCCAGGCGGTAGTGAAGATAGGAAGCACGGAGCTGAAAGGTACGGTGTCGAACGTGACGCCACAGTCGGCCAACGGCGTGATACACTTCAGCGTGCGCCTCGACAACGACAGCCACCAGCGTCTGCGCGCGGGGCTGAAGACCGACGTGTATGTGCTGAGCGACGTGATAGAGGACGTGGTGCGCATAGCCAACGGCAGCTACTACACGGGGCCGGCGGTGTACGAGCTGTTCGTGTTCAGCGGCGATAATCGTCTGGAACGGCGTAAGGTACGCCTGGGCGAATCCAACTACGAATACGTGGAAGTGGTGGACGGTCTGCGTCCCGGCGACCGCGTGGTTATAAGCGACATGGCACCATACAAACAGCGTAATACTCTGAAAATAAAATAACAACGAAATAAAAAAACGACAATGGCACTTATCGAACTGAAAGAAGTGAGCAAGATTTTCCGCACGGACGAGGTGGAAACAACCGCACTGGAGAACGTAAACATCAACGTGGACAAGGGAGAGTTCATCAGCATAATGGGTCCATCGGGCTGCGGCAAGTCGACGCTGCTGAACATCATAGGTCTGCTGGACAGCCCCACGACGGGCACCGTGACACTGGACGGCAAGAGCATGGCCGGCCTCGGCGACAAGGCCCTCTCGGCCTTCCGCAACGCCAAGCTCGGCTTCGTGTTCCAGAGCTTCCACCTCATCAACTCGCTGAACGTGCTGGACAATGTGGAGCTTCCCCTACTCTACCGTCCCGGGGTAAGCGGCAGCGAGCGCACGCGCCTGGCCAAGGCCGTGCTGGAACGCGTGGGCCTGAGCCACCGCATGAAGCACCATCCGGGGCAGCTGTCGGGCGGTCAGTGCCAGCGCGTGGCGATAGCCCGCGCCATCGTGGGCAACCCGGAGATAGTGCTTGCCGACGAGCCGACGGGCAACCTGGACTCGAAGATGGGCGCGGAGGTGATGCAGCTGCTGCATGAGCTGAACAAGGAGGACGGACGCACGATAGTGATGGTGACGCACAACGAGGAGCAGGCGCGGCAGACTGACCGCATCATGCGCTTCCTGGACGGAAGGCAGGTGGTGTGAAGTATTAAGTGTTAAGTATTAAGTGTGAAGTATTAAGTATTAAGTATTAAGTATTAAGTATTAAGTGTGAAGTATTAAGTATTCACCTTTTTACTCTTCCTTGTATAATTATCACCTAATTCTTTCATTAAAGATAAGCGATGAAATTTGAATTATTGCGACAGACATGGGCGCAACTGCGGACGCAGCGGATGCTGACGGTGCTGAGCATCACGGGCAGCGCCCTGTCGATATTCCTGATAATGGTGGCCGTCATCATGCAGGAGGTGAAGGTGATGCCGTTCGCTCCGGAGAGCAACCGCGACCGCTTCCTGCACGCACGCAACGGCAGCGTTGTCCGGCTGGATCATGAAGAGCTGCAGAGCAACGGCGGCGTGAGTTACAAGTCGGCCCTGGAACTGTACGGCAAGCTGAAGAAGCCGGAGGCCGTGACAATCTACCGCAGCTACACCGAGGCGTGCGCCGTGGCCGTGCCGGGCGGACAGAGCTGCACAGCCGACCAGCTATGCACCGACGCGGAGTTCTGGAAGGTATTCGACTTCAGCTTTATCTCCGGCAAGCCATACAACAAGGCCGAATTCGACGCCGGCATGCCTATGGCCGTCATCACGGAGAGCATAGCGCGCAAGCTGTACGGCAGCACGGACGCGGCAGGGCGCGAGATGCTGGTGAACTACGCGCCATACCGCGTAGCGGGCGTGGTAAAGGATGTGTCGCCGCTGGCCGACTGCGCCTATGCACAGGTATGGGTACCGGCCACCGCAGGCAACGACATGGAGAACACCTGGTGCGGCGACATAATGGGCGGCTTCTGCGCAACGATACTGGCAAAGAGTCCGGACGACTTCGACGCCATACACAGCGAGGTGGATGAACGTTACCGCCAGTATAACAAGGAATTAGAGCCTCAGGGCTGGAAATTCGTGTCCCGCAACCGCCCATACACGCAGGCCAAGAACGCCGTGGGCTCGTATGCCAACGTAGAACCCGACGAGGATGCTGCGCGGCTGCAACAGTACATCATCTACCTTGTGCTGCTGCTCGTACCGGCCATCAACCTCAGCAGCATGACCGACAGCCGCCTGCGGCGCCGCATGGCCGAGAACGGTGTGCGCCGCGCCTTCGGCTGCACGCGTCTCGAAATGTTCGGCCAACTGATAGGCGAGAACCTGCTGATAACCATCGCCGCGGGCGTCATAGGCTGGATACTGAGCATAGCGTTCGCCATGCTGTACGGCGGCTTCCTGTTCCGCGGCATCAACAGCGACGCAATCCCCACAGTGGACGTCGGCATGCTGGTGCGTCCGAGCATCTTCCTCACCGCCATGCTTTTCTGCTTCATTCTCAATCTGCTCAGCAGCAGCCTCCCGGCGTGGCGCGCATCGCGCCGCGACATCGTGGAGGCGCTCAGAAAATAATAACTGCAACCATGAATCAAAAGATATTCACCCTGATACGCAACGAGTGGCGCAGCAATCTGTGGCTATGCGTGGAGATGCTGATAGTAAGCGTAGTGCTGTGGTTCATCGTGGACCAGTTCAATGTCACCTACCGCCTGCAAAAACGTCCTACCGGCTTCGACACGGAGCACTGCTATCGAATCAAGCTTAACCAAGTGGACCCAAAAAGTCCGGAGTTCAAGAATGTAGAGAGCGATGGAGAATACCTGAACCAACGTCTCGACCTGCTGAAGCGGCTGCAAAGGCGTCCGGAAATAGAGGCCGCGTCCTTCTCCTTCACTGCCCACCCCTACAACTTCAGCAACAGCGGCGGCACATACACCGTTGACACGCTCACCGCCACAGGCTACTGCATACGGCGCGTGGTGACCCCCGACTTCGTGCGCGTGTTCCGCTACAGAGGCATCAACGGAGAGACACCCGAGCAGCTCGCCGAGCTGCTGGAACAGGGCAAAGCGCTCGTGAGCGACAACCTTATGTCGTTCGACTATAAGGACATGCAGTCGATGGCGCCGCTTGTGGGACGCAGCATATATGAGAACTACGACAGCCTCGAAACTAAGGAGATAGGAACGGTAATCCGACCCGTGCTATATTCCGACCGTATGCAGGGACAGATGAACCGCAGCGTCGTGATTCCGGAATTATGGGCATATCAGGG
Source organism: uncultured Muribaculaceae bacterium (assembly GCA_948665475.1). Taxonomy (GTDB): domain Bacteria; phylum Bacteroidota; class Bacteroidia; order Bacteroidales; family Muribaculaceae; genus CAG-873. The sequence goes on from CAPNHY010000018.1 coordinate 4,853, forward strand.
CAACGAGCTGTGTGTGCGCGTACGCGAAAACATGGATCACGGCTTCGCCGAAAAGCTGATGGCCGACGCCGGCAAGCAGCTGCGCGTAGGCAACATGTACATCAGCGGCGTAGAGTCGTTCGATTCCATACGCGAGAAGTTCATGTACTCCGACAACCTTCAGCTCGCCATGATGCTCACGGGTATGGGCTTCGTGCTCATCAACATCTTCCTCGGGCTGCTGGGCACATTCTGGTTCCGCACGCAGCAGCGTGTGCGCGACCTGGCCATACGCAAGGTAAGCGGCGCGACGCGGCGCCAGGTGTTCGCCCTGCTCATAGGCGAGGGTCTGCTGCTACTGAGCGTGGTGACGCCCTTGGCGCTGCTGATCGACGCCAATCTGGCGCACCTGGAGCTTAACGCCTACTATGAAGGCGGCTTCCTGAGCTGGGACCGCATACTGCTGTGCGGCGGCATCAGCTACCTGCTGATGGCATTAATGATATGCTTCGGCATCTCCATCCCGGCGCGCCGCGCCATGCGGATAGCGCCTGCCGAGGCCTTAAGAGACGAATGATATGAACATACTGAAACAGACCTGGGCGCAGCTGCGCTCGCAACGCATGCTCACAGTGCTGGGCATCACGGGTACCGCACTCTCCATCTTCCTGATAATGGTGGTGGTGATGATACACCAGATAAAGATACTGCCTTTCGCACCCGAAAGCTACCGCGGACGCATGCTGCATGTTAAATACGCACTTACCGAGAGCGAAAATGGCTCAGCATCAGGCGGAATGAGCTATACACTCGCCAAGAGTCTGACCGAGAACCTGCCGTCTGCCGAGGCAACAGCCATATATCAGAATGATTGCTCCAGCGAGATAGCCAAGGTGGCCGGCATAGGCAAGACGAAACTCGACTTCCGCGCCGTGGACGACAAGTTCTGGCAGGTATTCGACTTCCATTTCCTCCAGGGCAAACCCTTCGACAAAGCTGACTTTGACGCCGGGCTGCCCAAGGCAGTGATAACACGCAAGGCGGCTCTCAAGCTATTCGGGACGGAGCAGGCCGTGGGCCGTGAGTTCCGGCACGGAAGGCACAACTACCGCGTAGTCGGCGTGGTGAATGACGTCTCCACCCTTGCCGAACGGGCATACTCGGAGGTGTGGATTCCGGCAACATGCTCACGGCTAATAACGGAAGAGTGGAGCAGCAACGGCATGATGGGATATTTCTCCTTCACCATTCTGGCCCGGGATGCAAAGGACTTCGACAAGATACGCAAGGAGTACGACGACAATGTACGCCGCCATAACGATAAGATCAAGACCACGGGCTGGAAATACAACCCGCTGGGAAATCCCTACGATCAGGAGACACAGGCCACGGGAGTATGGAGCAACCAGAAACCGGATGTGGAAAAAGACCGGCGTGACAGACTGATTGTCTACCTCATTCTGCTCATTGTGCCGGCGATAAACCTCAGCGGCATGACGGAGAGCCGCCTGCGGCGCCGCGTGGCAGAGATAGGCGTGCGCAGAGCCTATGGCAGCACTCGCGGCGGAGTGTTCGGACAGCTCATAAGCGAGAGCCTTATCATCACCCTGGCTGCGGGAGTGATAGGCTGGCTGGCAAGCATAATATTTGCGCTGAGCTTCAGCAGCGACATATTCAGCGACGGCGAGAGCTGGTCGGCAGTCAGCAGCAACCCGCCCGAGGTAAGCCTTGACATGCTGGTGCAGTGGCCGGTATTCTTCACCGTATTAGGATTCTGCTTCATCCTTAATCTGCTGAGCAACAGTCTGCCGGCATGGCGAGCCTCACGCAACAGCATTGTCAGGTCGCTGGCGGGGGAATAGTTTTCAAGTATGAAGTATTAAGTGTAAAGTATTAAGTATGAGCCAAAAGATATTCGCGCAGATGCGCAACGAGTGGCGCAGCAATCTGTGGCTGGCAGTGGAACTGCTGGTAGTCAGCGTGGTGCTGTGGTATGTGCTGGACTTCGTGTACACCCGCGCGGCACTGTACGTAAGGCCGATGGGCACCGACGTAGAGAACTGCTTCCTGATAAAATATGATGCCGAGGAGACAGAGGAAGACGACCATATGGACGTTGGAGACGTACGCCGCCAGATACTCGACCGCCTGAAACGGCATCCCGACATAGAGGCTGCCTGCCTTACAAACGGCGCCTATCCCTATAGTGGCAGCTACTGGGGCGGAATGATAGCGGTAGACACGCTGACAGTGGGAGCATATACGCGTTACGTTACGCCAGACTACGCTGAAGTTTTCCGTATAACCGGCCTTAAAGGAGAAAGCAGCAAGGACATAGTCAAGATGCTTGAGGAAGGCAAAAGAGCGATAACGAGAAATTTGCTGCCAAAGAAATATGACCCTCTCTCCTTTATCGGCAAACGAGCAATAGTGAACGGCGACTCGCTGAACACAGTAGAGATAGGTGCAGTGGTAGCCCCAATCCGCAGAGAGAATTATGAAGAAAGCAACGATGGGTCTGTGCTTATACCGATGCTCCCCGAACAATACGGCATGGCAGGTGATTTCTGTGTGCGCGTAAAGCCCGGCGCGGCGGCGGATTTCGCCGAACGGTTCGCCGAGGTTGCCGACAAGGAATTCACCGTAGGGCGATTCTTCGTGAACGACGTGAAGTCTTTCGACACATTGCGCGCCGACCGCCTGCGCGGCGAGAATTTCAGGATTCGCAACTACGTGATACTGATGGGCTTCCTGCTCATAAACATCTTCATGGGACTGCTCGGCACGTTCTGGTTCCGCACGCGGATGCGCGTCAAGGACATAGCCATGCGCAAGACAGTCGGGGCCACCGAGAAGCAGATATTCCGTCTGCTGATAGGCGAGGGACTGCTTCTGCTGACCATCGTCACACCTATCGCACTGCTGATCGACGCCAACATAGCCCACATGGAGCTTAACACCATGCTCGACGGAGAGTATTTCAACTGGGCCCGGGTGCTCCTGTGCGGACTCGCGGCCTACGCCCTTATGGCTCTCATGATATTTCTCGGCATAGCCATCCCGGCCAGGAACGCCATGAAGACGGCACCCGCCGAAGCACTAAAAGACGAATGATGCGACACTTTTTCATTCTTTCATACATCCTCTGCCTCTGCGCCGCCGGCGCAGGGGCAGAAACCCGCGCGATCACCCTCGACGAGGCGATCGCCACGGCCCGCACGGGCAGCGTGGACGCCGCCGTGGCGCTCAACGAACTGCGTACGGCCTACTGGGAGTACCGCACCTTCCGCGCCGATCTGTTGCCCGAGGTTAATTTTCAGGCCACACTGCCTTCCTACCGCAAGAACTATTCGAGCTACCAGCTGGACGACGGAAGCTACACCTTCGTGCGCAGCAATGTGCTGCAGATGACAGGACAGCTCTCCGTGGACCAGAACATATGGCTGACGGGCGGCACGCTGTCGCTGAACACGTCGCTCGACTATCTGAAGCAGCTCGACGGCAACAAATTCGGCCGCTTCATGTCGGTGCCGGTAGCCCTTACCCTCAACCAGCCCATCTTCGGCACCAACCATACGAAATGGAACAGGCGCATAGAACCCGTGCGGTACGAGGAAGCCAAGGCACGCTTCATGAGCGCAAGCGAAGAAGTGGCTATGCAGGCCGTCAACTATTTCTTCGCACTGCTTCTGGCAAAGGAGACGCTCGGTGCCGCCGAGCAGAACCTCGCAAATTCCGAGAAGCTCTATGAGGTGGCGCAGGCCAAGCGCGCCATGGGCCAGATCAGCGAGAACGACCTGCTGCAACTGCGCCTGAACCTGCTGACGGCGCGCGGCACACTGACCGACGCCCGCAGCAACTACAAGGCACGCATGTTTCAGCTCCGCACATTTCTGAGCCTCGACGACAACGTGGAGCTTGACCCCGTGCTGCCCGAGAACATACCGCATGCCACGGTGGGCTATCAGGAAGTGCTGGATAAGGCACTGGAGCGCAATTCGTTCGCCCGCAACATCAGGCGGCGTCAGCTCGAATCGGACTACGCCGTGGCAAAGGCCAAGGGCGACATGCGCGAAATCACCCTCTACGCGCAAGTGGGATTCACCGGCACGAGCGACCGGTTCCGCGGAGCCTACGACCCGCTGAAAGACAACCAGGTGGTGGAGCTCGGCTTCAGAATTCCGATCGTGGACTGGGGCAAGCGGCGCGGAAAAGTAAAGGTGGCGGAAAGCAACCGCGAGGTGGTGGCGAGCCGTCTGCGCCAGGAAGAGCAGAACTTCAGGCAGGACATATTCCTGCTGGTGGAGCGCTACAACAACCAGCGCGAACAGCTCGACATCTCGGCGGCATCGGACACCATAGCCCAACGCCGCTACCACACCAACGTGGAGACGTTCATGATAGGCAAAATATCCACTCTCGACCTCAACGACTCGCAGAGCCGCAAGGATACGTCGCGCCAGGAATACATCAACCAGCTGTTTTACTTCTGGTATTATTACTATCAGCTGCGTAGCCTTACGCTCTGGGATTTCGCCACACGCAGCGGAATCGACGCCGATGTGGAGAAGATGGTTCGGTGATCTTTGGTTTAAGGTTTAGGGTTTAAGGTTTAGATAATAGCTCATTTTTTCTCTTGACTCCTTAACTCTTTAACTTTTTACCCCCTCCTAACCTATCCCCTATAAACTATCAACTATTAGAAAAAAATGAGTAAATTTGCAGCCAAATGATACTGATAGCCGATGATGACAGCGCCATCCGGCTTTCGCTGAGCATGCTGCTCAAGAAAGCCGGGTATCAGACCGTAGCCGTAGCCACTCCGGCCGAGGTGATGGAGACAGTGCGTGCCGACGCCCCGCAGGCGATTCTGCTGGACATGAACTTCTCTCACTCGACCAGCGGCGACGAGGGGCTGACATTGCTGCGCCAGATCAAAATCTTCAGGCCGTCGGTACCGATCATCCTCATCACGGCCTGGGGCAGCATACCGCTGGCGGTGGAGGGCATACAGGCCGGAGCATTCGACTTCATCACAAAGCCCTGGGACAACCACGCCCTGCTGCAACGGCTGAGCACCGCACTCGGAATAAATGCCGCGAACGATGCGGGAAGCTTCGACCGTTCGCGCATCATCGGCGAAAGTCCGGCTCTGCTGCAAGTACTCGACACCGTGCGGCGCATCGCCGCAACGGACGCGCCGCTGCTGATAATGGGCGAAAACGGCACCGGCAAGGAGCTGATAGCCGAAACGCTCCATGCCAACAGCCGCCGACGCAACGCACCGTTCGTAAAAGTGAACCTGGGCGGCATATCAAGGTCGCTCTTCGAGAGCGAGATGTTCGGCCACAAGCGCGGAGCCTTCACCGGCGCCACATCCGACCGCAAGGGGCGCTTCATGCTCGCCGACAAAGGCACGATATTCCTCGACGAGATAGGCGAGCTGGACGCCAATTCGCAGGTGAAGCTGCTGCGGGTGCTCCAGGAACACAGCTTCGAGATGCTCGGCGACAGCGTCACGCGCCATACCGACATACGCGTGGTATGCGCCACGAACGCCGACCTGGCGTCGATGGTGGCCAACCGCACCTTCCGCGAAGACCTGTTCTACCGCATCAATCTGATAACAGTCACGCTGCCGCCGCTGCGCGAACGCCGCGACGACATCCCGGCACTGACCGACCACTTCGCCAAAGCATTCTGCGCACAGAACGGCCGGACAGTTCCCCGCATAGCTCCGGAGGCCATAGCGGAGTTGCAGAAAATGCCCTTCCCGGGCAACATACGCGAGCTGAAGAACCTGGTGGAGCGCACGCTGCTCCTCTCGGACTCCGACACGCTCCACGGCGAGGACTTCCGGAGGGCGGCGGCTCTCAACCCCGGCCCTGCCGCCACGCAGGCCGCCACCAACATTAAGGATATAGAGCGCAACGCCATCACGGACGCGCTGCGCAGCTGCCACGGCAACATCTCGCAGGCGGCAGCCATGCTCGGAATCACGCGCCAGACCCTGTACCGGCGCATGCAGAAATACGACATCGAGCCATGAAGCGCGCGCTGCCATCCTCCCTGCCCTTCGTGCTGGCGGCGGTGCTGCTGATCGGCGCCGACGTCTGGCTCATTTTCCTGACGGGGCTGCATGCCACAAAGGCATTCTACCTCGCGCAGTCGGTGCTGATTCTGTCGCTGATAATCCTCCTATACTTGCGCAACAAGTTTTTCAAGCCGCTGCGGACTATTGCCACCGGCATGGGTCTGCTGCGCGAGCAAGACCTGAACAGCCGCCTGTCGGCAGTGGGACAGGCGGAGGCCGACCGCATCGTCGACATGTTCAACGACATGATGGAGCGACTGAAAAACGAGCGAATGCGTGTGCGCGAACAGAACCACTTCCTCGACCTGCTGGTGGAGGCGTCGCCCATGGGCATTATCGTGCTCGACTGGAAGCAGCACATCGTGTCGGTAAACTCGGCCGGCGCCCGCATGCTGGGCGCCGACACAGCGGAGCTTATGGGGCAGTCGCTACACGACCTGCCCGGAGCACTGCCCGAAGCACTCGCCGCGCTGCGCGATCACGAGACGCGTACGCTGCGCCTGAGCAACGCCATAGTGATGCGCTGCTCGCGCCTGACATATATGGACCGCGGCTATGCCCATCCCTTCCTGCTGGTGGAACGCCTGACCGAAGAAGTGATGCAGGCCGAACGGAGCGCTTACGAGAAAGTGATACGCATGATGGCCCATGAAGTGAACAACTCCATGGCGGCCGTAACCTCCGTGCTCGACACCCTGACGGAATGCAGCGACGACCCCATGGCGGCCGAAGCGCTGACGGCATGCCGCCAGCGCTGCCTGCGCATGAGCGACTTCATCACCGCCTTTGCCAACGTGGTGAAGATTCCGGAGCCGGAACTGCGCGAGACCGACCTGAATGTATTCCTGTCGGAGTCGCGCACCGTTCTCGAGAGCCTCTGCGCGGGACGCGACATCAGCCTTGAGATAGTGCCGGCTGAGGAACCCGTGAACGTGCGCCTCGACAGCGTGCTGATGGAGCAGGTCGTCATAAACATGGTGAAAAACTCCGTGGAAAGCATAGGCCGGAACGGCCGGATAGTGCTGCGTGTGGCGGCGGCGCCTGCGGGATTCACCGTCGAGGACAACGGCGGCGGCATCAGCGCCGAGACGGCCGGAAAACTGTTCTCGCCATTCTTCACCACCAAATCAAACGGCCGCGGCCTCGGACTGCTGTTTATCCGCGAGATTCTGAAAAAACACAACTGCACGTTCGCCCTACATACCGACGAGGACGCCATCACGCGCTTCACGGTAACATTCCGCTGAAGCTCAGAGCAAAGGCAAAACGGCTATCACGGCCACGGTGGCAAGCCCCGCGATGATGACAAGGTCGGAAGTTCGCACACGGCCGACAAGCGGACGGTCGGAATAGGCCCGCATGGCTCCGACGCGTTCCGAAGCAACGTAGCACAAGCCACCGAACAGAAAACCGAACACCATCCCCACGAATATGTCGCCGGGATAATGCACGCCGAGATATAACCTCGAATAAGAATTGCACACCGCCCACAGCACCAGGAAAGCCCCTGCCCTGCGGCTGCGCAGCATCATGGCGCAGAATGTGGCAAGCGCGAACGAATTCGCCGCATGGCACGACGGGAAGCCGAAGCGTCCGCCGCGGTAGCCGCCGACAGTCTGCACCATCGCCGAGAACGGATTGTCGGGATTGCTGGGACGCATGCGCCCCACGCAGTCGCGCAGCACGCTGCCGCAGTACTGGTCGCTGACGGCAATGGCGAGAACTACGAACGCCACGGCGAGCAGACCCCGGCGCCAGCCGCAGTTGCGCAGCACCGTGACAAGCAGAGCCACGTACATGGGAATCCAGATGAAGCGACCCGTGAACGTGCGCCAGAACACATCCATGTATTCCGTGTGACAGTCATTCAGGAAGAGCAGCAGCTGCGAGTCTATGTCGATCAGGAAATTCATCATAGATAATACGGTCTCACGCGTCAGCCTCCGTTTCGTCGTCCTTGCCGAAAAGTTCGCCGGCCTCGTCCTTCTTGTAGTAAGCGGCGAGCAAGGCTATCATGCGCGTCACCTTGGCGACGGCCTGCTGCGTAGCTTCGCTGATGTCCTGCCGGCGCATGCGCATCAGAAGCATGGCATACAGCGAGTTGAAGCAGGTCTCAATCTCGCCGGCGGGATGATCTCCGGCTTTGGAACGCAGCTCCACAATCACAGGCAGAGCGTCGTAGTAGGCGCGTGTGTAGTCTTCGTAACGCCCGTCGGCGAGCAGGCGGCGGCTCAGGTCGGCCAGCTCGCCGAGGGTGTTGTTATTGATTTGCAGATGTCCTGCGGTCGTCACCTCCTCGCGGCGCATCATATCGATGAGCGACTCGTACCACTCCGTGATACGCCGGCGCGTGTCATCGTCCACGTCGGGAATCTCGTCGATGATATTGTGACGGATTTTCTCTATATCGAGACCGAAAGCACGGATTATGTCCTCAACCTGCCACATGTACAGCAGGTACTCCGCGATATTTTCCTTACGTTTCTGAGATGCGACCAGCATAGGATCTACAATTTGATTATCAATGAACGGCAATGACTTCAATCTCCACCAGGACGCCCTTGGGCAGAGTGCGCACGGCCACGGCGCTGCGTGCAGGATACGGGGCCTCGAAAGCCTCGGCATATACATCGTTCATGGCGGCGAAGTCGTTCATATCGGCGAGGAAAACGGTAGTCTTCACAACGTTGGCTGTGGTGAGGCCGGCGGCTGCAAGTATAGCCTTGACATTGGCAAGCGACTGGGCTGCCTGAGCCTTGATGCCCTCGGGAATCTCGCCAGTGGCGGGATTGATGGGAATCTGACCGCTGGCGAAAAGCATGGAACCGGTATCGATGGCCTGACTGTAGGGGCCGATAGCGCCGGGTGCGGCGTTTGTGGAAATCACTTTTTTCATATCTATAATAACGCTTGATAGAGAATAATGTCGCAATAGGAAGCGCCGCGGCGCAGATAGGAGCGTATGCGGCCGCAGGTGCGATAGCCGGCGGCGGCGAAAAGGCGCCGCGACGGATCGTTGTCGATGGCGATGAGTGCGATGAGCGTGTGAATGCCGAGCACACGGCCGGCATAATCGGCCGCAAGCGCCAGGGCGCGTGTGGCGATGCCGGAGCGACGGGCTCCGGGAGCCACGAATATCCCGACCCGTGCATGACGGTCGCGGGGATCGAAGTCGGTGATGTCGAGAATGCCTACCGGCTCGGAATCGGCCACGCGTTCTATGACAAGCCTCAGCTGGCGCGAAGCGAATATGTCGCCGTCGTAGCTCTCGATGTAGTCGCTGAGCTGCTTGCGGCTGAAAGGCGCCGTAGCCGAGCCGAACGGCCACAGCGCCGGGTCGTTCTCCCATATGTACATGCGGTCGAGGTCGGCTGGTTCGGGAGCACGCAACCGAATCTCATTGTCCTGCAATATTTCTGCCGGATGTTTCTTCATCTTGCAAAGGATTCAGAGAAGGGCGTGCGGTTGAGCAGCGAACGCCCCAGGGTTATCTCGTCGGTGTACTCAATCTCGTTGCCCACGCTGACGCCGCGGGCAAGCTGCGTGATGCGCACGTCGGGAAACGCCGAAAGACGGCGATATATGTAGAAATTGGTAGTATCGCCCTCCATAGTGGCGCTGAGTGCGAGAATCACCTCATCGACGCCTCCGGCCTGCACTCTCTCCACGAGAGAGGCTATCTCAAGCGCGTCCGGGCCGATGCCGTCGATGGGCGAGATAAGGCCACCCAACACGTGGTATCGCCCGTGAAACTCGCCGGTATTCTCGATGCTCATTACGTCCTTGACATTCTCCACAACGCACACGGTGCGGGCGTCGCGCGCAGCTGACGCGCATATCGGGCACACCTCGTCCTGGCTGATGTTGTGGCACACGCTGCAATAGCGTATGCCCTCGCGCATGTCGATGACGGCCGTGCCGAGGCGACGAGCCTCCGACGGGTCGCGGCGCAGCAGATGAAGCGCCAGGCGGAGAGCCGTCTTGCGGCCTATGCCCGGCAGCCGCGACAGCTCCGTCACGGCGTTCTCCAGCAGCGGTGAAGCGAATTTCTGGTCCATACGTCAGAACAGCGCCTCCACGCGTTCGGGTGTCAGCTCCTCGAACGAATCAATCACAATGTCGCCGCAGCCCGCTATATCCACATGGGTAAGCGTAGTCGCCACCGCCACCACCTTGCCGCCCGCACGGCGTCCGGCCTCCAGACCGGCGCGGCTGTCCTCGAATACCACACAATGCTCCGAAGGCACGCCCAGACGCTCGGCGGCGAGCATGTAGCCCTGCGGGTCGGGTTTTGAACGGGTGACATCAGTGTCGGTTACCACCACGTCGAAATAATCGCGGAAGCCCGGCAGCGAGTCGAACAGCACTTTCATCTTGGCATCGTTGCTGCTGGTGACGATAGCGGTAGGAATTCCCTTCTCTTTCAACGCCTTCAGAAAGCGTTCCACACCGGGGAAAATGCGGTAGACCATTTCGGCCTCCTGCTTTTTCAGGTAGACACGAAGCTCTGCCTGCACCTTCGGATCGGGGAAATACCGGTCGAGAATCTGCGGGAGCGTAGTGCCCTTGATGACGTAGGAGAGGTTGTCGATACCGGTAGGAAACAGTTCGTTCATGCGGTTCCAGAACACGGTGTAGATGCTCTCGCTGTCTATAAGGACTCCGTCGAGGTCGAAAAGTGCGGCTATCTTCATTCTATCCTTTATTATATTGCAAATTTAGCGATAATTTGGGAAAGAGCAAAATCGGGAAGCGGCAAAAGCAAAGGCGCGACCATGGAGCCGCGCCTTTGCCATATATGGGAAGGTAAATTACTTCAGTGTAAGGGTAACGATGGACATGGCGGGCATGTCGACCGTGAGAACGCCTCTTTTGACATTGGCACCCTTGAACTCTTTGAGACTGACTTTCTCCGGCTGGCCGAAGTCATTGTAATCATTGACGGAAGCGGCAGTAAGTATCTGACCGCCGGCTACTTTAAGCTTGAGGTCGCCCAGGTCGACCGACACCTTGTTGGCCTTGTCGAGCGAGGTATTGGAGAGCGAAAGCGTGTAGACGCCGTCCTTCACGGAGCAGGTAGCACTCAGCTCGGGCACCGACTCGCGGCCCTCGACGGCGCGGGTCTGAGTGCTGACAGCCACGGGGACAAGCTGTGCATCCATGTGGGGCACGTACATCTTGAACACATAATAGGTGGGGGTAAGCACCATCTCGGCGTCCTTGGTAAGCACCATAGCCTGGAGCACGTTGGCTATCTGGGCGATGTTAGCCATGCGCACGCGCGCTGCTGCCTCGTGGAAGATGTTGAGGGTCAGCGCTGCAACCATGGCGTCGCGCATGGTGTTCTGCTGGAAGAGGTGGCCGGGGTTGGTGCCGGGCTCTACCTCCCACCATGTGCCCCATTCGTCGACCATGAGGCCCTTGGTGCAGTCGGGGTCGTAGCGGTCCATGATGGCGCTGTGGTCGGCGACAAGCTTGCGCATGTAGAGGCAGAGGCCGAGGGTGTCGTAGTAGTCGCCCGTGGCAAACTGAGTGGCCGAGCCCTTGCTGGCCCAGTTGCCCACGCTGTAGTAGTGGAGCGACACGCCGTTGAAGTGGTTCATGGCGTTGCGCATCATCACTTCGGTCCAGTGGAGGTCGCCGGCGTTGGCACCGGAGGCGATCTTATAGAGGCGGTTGCCGTTGAACTCGCGGCAGTAGGTCTGATAGCGCTTGTAGGTGTCGGCATAGAACTCGGCGGTGAAGTTGCCGCCGCAACCCCAGCTTTCGTTGCCTACGCCGAGGTATTTGAGCTTCCAGGGTTTTTCACGTCCGTTGCGCTTGCGCAGCTCGGCCATGGGTCCGCTTTCGGCGGTGATGTATTCCACCCACTTGGCCAGCTCCTCGACGGTGCCGCTGCCGACGTTGCCGCTGAGGTAGGGTTCGGTGCCGAGGAGCTCGCAGAAGTTAAAGAACTCATTGGTGCCGAAGGAGTTGTCCTCGACGGTGCCGCCCCAGTTGTTGTTGACCATCACGGGGCGCTTCTCGCGCGGACCTATGCCGTCCATCCAATGGTATTCATCAGCGAAGCAGCCGCCGGGCCAACGCAGTACAGGCACATGAAGTTCTTTCAAAGCGTTGAGCACATCCGTGCGGTAGCCCTGTGTGTTGGGAATTCCGGACTCCTCGCCCACCCAGAGGCCGCCGTAGATGCAGCGTCCGAGGTGCTCGGCGAACTGGCCGTATATTTCTTTGTTAATGACAGGAGCGTCGGCCGAAGGATTCAGTTGCACAGCCGATGTGGTACCGGGTGCGGCATTTACAGAAACCGCAGCACAGGCCATCATGGCAAATAATGTCGATTTAAGATTCATGTTGCAGGTATTTGATACGTGATTTTCTGCAAAATTACGCATTTTTTACGAACTTTGCATAAAAATACCGATTAACATGAAAATGGATATCAAAGCCGACAAAGAAGAATTCGTATCGCTGCTGCGCTCCACAGGCCGCGAAGGCATGGACTATGTGATTGAAGACCTTGAAAAACTGGGTTTTTTTGACGCTCCTGCTTCGGCCGGACATCACCTCAACACGGCCGGCGGCCTCGTGCGCCACTCGCTGAACACCTATCATGCCGCCCTCAGCGTGTTCGAGGCCATGAAAAGCCTCGAACCGTCGCTGGAGCATGAGATAAAGCCCGAAAGCATCGCCATAGCCGCCCTGCTGCACGACGTGTGCAAGGCCGACATTTACAAGCGCACCGTCAAGAAGCGCCGCGACCAGCTCGGCAACTGGGTGGACAGCGAGGGCTACAAGGTGAGCTACCGCAATTTCCCGATGGGACACGGCGAAAAGAGCCTTGTGTGGCTGCTGTGCGCAGGCCTCGTGCTCGAAGACGACGAGATGCTTGCCATACGCTGGCACATGGGCGCATGGGGGCTGAACATGAACAGCCTGGAGGACACACGCAGCTACGACACCGCGCGCAAGCTCTATCCGCTGGTATCGCTCATACACAGCGCCGACACCCTCGCCGCGAGCATCATGGAACGCAGCGCCGAGGAACTGGACGATATGTAACCGCTATTCTTCCAGCGACTTCTTTATATACTCGTCGCTGAGGCTGTAGTTCACGAGGTTACCGGCCAGATACTGGTCGTAGCTTGCCATGTCCACGAGGCCGTGACCCGACAGATTGAACAGAATTACCTTCTCCTCGCCCGTCTTCTTACATTCTTCCGCCTCGCGGATTGCCGCTGCTATGGCATGACACGACTCGGGAGCCGGGATTATGCCCTCCGAACGCGCAAAAAGCACTCCGGCGTCGAAGCTCTCAAGCTGCTCTATGTCGACAGCCTCCATCATGCCGTCCTTGAGCAACTGCGACACAATCACGCCCGCGCCGTGGTAGCGCAGACCGCCGGCATGCACGTTCGGCGGCATGAAGTTGTGGCCCAGCGTGAACATGGGCAGCAGCGGAGTGTAGCCGGCCTCGTCGCCGAAATCGTAGCGGAACTCGCCGCGCGTCAGCTTCGGGCATGAGGCCGGCTCGGCGGCCACGAAGCGCGTGTGCTTGCCGTCCTTGATGTTGTGGCGCATGAAGGGGAAGGCGATACCGCCGAAGTTGGAACCGCCGCCGAAGCAGGCTATGACGACGTCTGGATACTCGCCCGCCATCTCCATCTGCTTTTCGGCCTCGAGGCCTATGACCGTCTGGTGCAGGGCCACGTGGTTCAGCACGGAGCCGAGCGTGTACTTGCAGCCGGGCGTGGTGCGCGCCAGCTCTATGGCCTCGCTGATGGCGGTGCCGAGCGAACCCTGGTTGTTGGGCTGACGCGTGAGGATATCCTTGCCGGCGCGCGTCGACATGGACGGCGACGGCGTCACCTGCGCGCCGAAGGTCTGCATGATGCTGCGGCGGTAGGGTTTCTGCTCATAACTGAGCTTGACCTGATAGACTGCGGCGTCAATACCGAAAAGGCTTGCGGCGTAGGCCAGCGATGCACCCCACTGCCCCGCGCCGGTCTCGGTGGTTACATTGGTGACTCCCTCCTTATGGCAGTAATACACCTGCGGGATGGCCGAGTTCAGCTTGTGCGAACCCATGGGACTTACACTCTCGTTCTTAAAATAAATGTGCGCAGGCGTGCCGAGTGCTTTCTCCAGCCCGTAGGCGCGCACAAGCGGCGTCGAACGATAATATTTATACATCTCGCGCACCTCCTCCGGGATGTCGATCCAGGCATCGGTCTGATTCAGTTCCTGACGGCACAGTTCCTCGGCGAAGATGGGAAACATGTCCTCGGCCTTCAGCGGCTCGCGCGTGGCCGGATTCAGCGGCGGCAGGGGTTTGTTGGGCATGTCGGCTTGTATATTGTACCATTTGCGCGGTATTTCTTCTTCCGGGAGGAAGTAACGCTTACATTTTTCGCTCATGATTTCATGGATAATAGTGACACGTTGCTGTTGATATTTTTGCAAAAGTAGCAAAAATCTTTATAGTTTCAGCTCTGTTTTGCAAAAAAGTTTTTCCTTTGGAAATTTTCATTCCGCGGCATTTTTGCTTAACTTTGTAAAAATTTTTAAACCATGAAAAACATACTCGCGGCCATAGCCTTGAGCGTATGCGCCACCGCTACTGCCCAAACCGACTACAGCTTCCACGACACGTCGCTGCCCGACAGCGTGCGTGTTGAAAAAGTGCTCCGTCAGCTCACCCTCGACGAGAAAATAGCTCTTTTAGGCACCAACCTCGGTATAGAACGCCTCGGCATCCCCTCGTGCGGAACTGTCGAAGGGCTGCACGGACTTTCGCTCGGCAGCCCCGGTGCAAGGCATCCGGAATACAACCGGGCCACAACCATCTTCCCGCAGGCCTACGGACTGGGCGAGTCGTGGGACACTACTCTGGTGCGCCGCGTGGCCGAGCAAGCCGCCACCGAAGCGCGCTACTACACCCAGCATCCCCGCAGCACACGCCGCGCGCTGGTGATGTTCGCGCCGAACGCCGACCTGGGACGCGACCCGCGCTGGGGACGCACCGAGGAATGTTTCGGCGAGGACCCGCGCCTGACGGCCGCGCTCACGGTCGCAACCGTGCGCGGACTGCAAGGCGACAATCCGCGCTACTGGCGCGTGGCGTCGCTCATGAAGCACTTTCTCGCCAACAGCAATGAGTTCGGCCGCGACAGCAGCAACAGCGTCTTCGACGAACGCCTGTTCCGCGACTACTATTCCTATCCTTTCATGAAAGGCATACGCGACGGAGGCTCCCGCGCGTTCATGGCCGCCTACAACAGCTGGAACGGCACGCCGATGGCTATTCATCCGTGTCTCGACAGCATCGCCCGGCGCGAATGGGGACAGAACGGCATCATCTGCACCGACGGCGGAGCATTCGGCCTGCTCGTCGACGCACACCGCCGCTATGCCACACGTCCGGAGGGCGCGGCTGCCATAGTCAAGGCCGGCACGGGAATGTTTCTCGACCGCTACAACGACGACATACGCGAGGCGCTGGCGAAAGGCTACTGCACCGAACAGGATATAGAGTACGCCATACGTGGCAACATCTACGTCGCCCTTAAGCTCGGTCTTCTCGACGACCCTGCCTCGACCGGCAATCCGTATGCCTCGATCGGGCTCGACACCACCGCCGTCGCCCCGCACGAGACGCCTCAGGCGCGTGCGTTGGCCCGTGAGGCTGTCAGCCGCAGCGCCGTGCTGCTGAAGAATGCCGGCATTCTGCCTCTGCGGCTCGACACCGTGCGCCGCGTGGCCCTGATAGGCCCGTACGCCGACAACATAGTCCAGGACTGGTACAGCGGAATGCCGCCATACACCGTCACCATACGCCGCGCATTGCAGGAAGAACTTGCGCCGAGAGGCATAGAGCTGCTCTACGCCACCGACAACCGCATGGACAGCGCCGTGACCGTGGCCGCCAAAGCCGATGTGGCGATAATCTGCACCGGCAACCATCCCTTCGGCACAAAGCCCGACTGGAAATTCTGCCCCGTCATGAGCGACGGACGCGAGGCCGACGACCGCCGCGCGCTGCGTCTGCCCGACGAGGAGCTGATACGCGAAGTGGTCCGCGCCAACCCGCATACGGTGCTGGTGCTCGTGAGCAGTTTCCCGTATGCACTCGGACAGGCGGCCGACGAGGCGCAGGCCATACTAAAGACCACCCACTGCGCGCAGGAGCAGGGCCACGGCATCGTGGACGTGCTCACCGGACGCGTCAATCCCGCAGGACGCACCACGCAGACGTGGCCGGCCGACATCCTCGACCTGCCGCCCATGATGGACTACGACATACGCAACGGACGCACCTACATGTACTCCAAGGCCGAGCCGCTGTATCCGTTCGGCTACGGCCTGAGCTACACCACCTTTGATTACTCTGACCTAAAAGTCAGCACCGACGGCGACACGCTGCGCGTCAGCTTCACGCTGCGCAACACCGGCGACCGCGACGGCGAGGAAGTGCCGCAGATGTACCTGCGCACCGGCAAGGACGAGCCCTACAAGCTGCGCGCTTTCGACCGCGTGGCAGTCCCGGCCGGCGGCGAAAAGCGTGTGATGCTGACGCTTCCGATGGCCGACGCCGGCGACTGGCGTCCGGCCGAACGCGACTTCCGTCTGCCCGCCGGCACACGCGCCGAAGTGGCCGTGGGAGCATCCTCGGCCGACCTGCGCCTGCACGGCAACTTCAAAGTCAAGAAATAAAAATCAAGAAATAGACGTCAGCCGAGCAGCAGGCAGGCGTCACCGTAGCTGAGAAAGCGATAACCAACGTCAAGGGCGTGTTCATACATCGCGCGCCATCCGTCGCCCATAAAGGCCGACACAAGGAGAAGCAGCGTGCTTTGCGGCTGGTGAAAATTAGTCACCATACCACGGACCACCCGATAGGTGTAGCCGGGAGCTATGATAATGCGCGTGGCCCCCACGAGCGTGTTCTGTCCGGTGGCGTCAAGATGTCGCAGAATGGCGTCGAACGCCTCGACCGTACTCAAAGCAGGATGAGTCGGCTCATAGGCATACCACTGAGGCACTTCTCCGTCCCATCGGCCCTGACTGATGAGGCAGCCTATGTGGTACAGGCTCTCGAGAGTGCGCACGGAGGTGGTGCCTACGGCTATCACGGGCGAATCTGCGGCGACACTGTCGCGCAAAGTCTCTATGACGTCGCGGTCCACCGCTATAAACTCGCTGTGCATGCTGTGGCCGCCCACCTCCTCGCTCTTGACGGGCTGGAAGGTGCCGGCGCCCACATGCAGCGTCACCTCCAGGCGGCGTATGCCGCGGGCTGCGATGTCGTCGAGCACGGCGTCGGTGAAGTGCAGGCCGGCCGTCGGCGCGGCCACTGAACCATCTATGTGGCTGTAGACCGTCTGATAGTCGCGGCTGTCGCTGGCCTCCGTCGCGCGGTTAAGGTACGGCGGGATGGGTATTTCGCCTATGGCGCCGATTATGCGGGCGAAAGTCAGCGCAGGATTGTCCCAGCTGAACCGCACATGGCTTGAATTGCCGTCGCTCCCCACGCGCTCGGCGCGGAACGTGGCCTCGGCGCCGTCGATGCTCAGCGGCATCGTCAGCGCTCCCTGCTTCCACTTCTTGCTGTTGCCGACGAAGCACTTCCACGTACACTCAGCGTCGGCGGCAAAAGCCTGCGCATAGTCGGCCGGTTCCACGGGCTCCAGGCAGAAAATCTCGATCAGCGCCCCGCTGTCCTTATTCATGCGCAGACGGGCGTTGATGACGCGGGTATTGTTGTACACAAGCATCGCATTCTGCGGAAGCAGCGAGGGCAGCTCATAGAAATGCCGGTCGTCGAGAGTGCCGTCGGGACGGCGCACCAGCAGGCGGCAGGCATCGCGCTGCGCCAGCGGGTGCTTGGCTATAAAGCTGTCGGGGAGAGGATAGTTATAGTCGGAGATTCTTATTTCTTTCGGATTCATGCTGCAAAATTACGCAATTTTCGGTTCAAAGCGAAATCTTCCTGCCGCCGTCTATTGCATAATAGCCCCGATTTGACTACTTTTGCCCTATAATGAAAAACGAAGGACATACCGTATATCGTTCCCGCATCGGCTGGTGGGTGTGGGCCGTGCTGGCTTTCATCGCCACGGTCATCATCGTCACAGCCATAGGCAGCTACTGGTGGCTGGCCCTGATTTACGGCATCGGCATAGGCGGAGTGTCACTGCTGGGGCTTTTCGGCACATGGTATGCCATCGACGGACACGAGCTGCTCGTGTATCAGTTCTGCCGCCCGCACCGCTATCCCATAGCGAAAATCAAATCTATCAAGGCTACCACAGGCATACTGTCAGCTCCCGCGCTGTCTACGCGCCGTCTTGCCATCACATTCACCGACAGGTCGGTGCTCCGCAGCTCTATGCCGCTGGAAATATCGCCTGTGCGCCGCGACGAGTTCGTGCGGCAGCTGCTTTCAGTCAATCCGTCGATAACGGTATCAGGCGACGTTAATTCATAGCCTGCTCACGCATCACGTGACCATTGAACAGGAAGTCGCGGCGGCGTATCTCCAGAGGAGTCATGCCGAAATGATGCTTGCAGAAAGCCGTAAGGTAGGCGCTCGACGAAATGTTGAACTGCTCGGCTATCTCCATGAATGTCTTGCGCGTGCCGGTAATTTCGCTGTAGATGAAGTGGGCGCGCCTGGCGGCTATCCATGTGTGGGCCGGGACATTGAACGTACGCTTGAAGCGGCGTTTGAAGGTACTCAGCGACATGCGGCACATCGAGGCCAACTCCTGAAGGTCCTTTACATGCAGACTATGCTCGATGACGAGATTGCGGAAATTGTAGTCCGTAGCCATCAGCGGGCGCATGAACGATGCGAGCTGACGCGGCGTGTAGTACAGGGCAAGCAATTCGGCCAATGTAGCGCTCCACTTGGTCTGAAGTCCCGGAGTGGAACGGCCGTCCTCTATCGCCGTACACACACTGCGGAGGAACTGCATCAGTGCCTCCGGCGAAGGCAACGCGCGAAATTCATACTCCACATCTCTTGGCGACTCCTCGCCGCTTTCGGCAAGAACACCACGATAGGATTCGGCCAGTTGCTCGGAGTTGAAAATGCGAAGACACAGCGAGGGTTTGTGTACCACGATGCTGTAGCAGCTTTCGGGCATAGCCATAACACACTCCCCCGCATGAACCGTCAGAGGCTCATAACTGTCGTAGCGGAGAGTAAACTCCCCTTCAAGCAATACAAAGAAAAAAGAACACGAGGTGTCTAAGTACAGCGGCACCGGCGATATGTCGTAACGGCGCACAGCGAATTTTGTTCCAGGCATGTTGTCGGTTTTCATATGTATTTAGATAAATGGTAATTCCGCAGACACCAATGTGGGCTTAAATATCGCCCAACTACCACTTGCAAAGTTAGTTACAAATTTTTCCATATACAAATACAAAAATGTTAAATTCTGCATTTTAACAAAATTTTCGCTATATTTGCGAGAAAATTAGACAAAACCACCAACATGGACATATCTCACTATCCCACAGACGACTGCGCGGTTTCGGCCGAAGAGCTCAACACCGAGCTCCTGCGGCGCCGATACCTTGAGCTGCTCGACCGTTCCGACGTATTTCCCTCGCAGGCCAACTGGGATTTCATCATCGAAAACGCACTCACCGGGCTCGGCGAGGCTCTGTACCGCAAGTTCCTCGTCAGCGCGGTGCTCCCGGAGGCCGAAAGGCGCTCGCCCAACCGCATTGCCCTGAAAGAATTTCCCCGCTATCTCGCTGCCGTGCCGAGAGAATATGCCGTCGAAGTGGTCTACGACGATACCGTCAGCGCCCCGGAGGCCACACGCGGGCTCATAGAGGAATGCCGCCTTTTCGACGCCAACGCAATAGCTGCCCTCGTACGACGCGGCGAAGCGCCCATGGCGGCTTCGCTGCTGTCGGCTTTTCAGCCTCAATATACCGAGGCCGACCTTGCCGACATGAGGGCGCTGCTGGGCATCATGCGCAATCTGCCGGAGGAGGGGGAGATCGTGACAAATGCCGGACTGCTGCGGCGCGAGGTACGCTACGTGTGTCCGCGCGGACACATGAACGCAGCCGAAGCCCATTACTGCACACACAACGGATGCGGACTCGACATCTACGGGCTCACGCGCGCGCAGGCCGAAGCCATCGACAGCTTCGAGCAACGCGTCGACGCGCTTGCCGAACTGCTTACACGTGCCCATAAGGAACGCTACAAACATGAGTTCTGACAAGATAAAGGGGTATCTGCTGGCCGCTATGGCCGCCGCCACCTACGGCACAAATCCGGCATTTGCCGTACCTCTCTACGCCGAGGGCATGAACCCCGGCTCCGTGCTTATATTCCGCTATGGCCTGAGTCTTCTGATGCTCGCCGTGATGGCCGCCGCGCGCGGGCGCAGCCTGCGCCTTAAACGGCGCGAAGCCGCGCCCCTTGCCGTCCTTGGCGTGCTTATGGCGGCATCCTCGCTGTGTCTGTTCGAGGCCTACGGCTACATGGACTCCGGCGTGGCGTCGACCATGCTCTTCGTCTACCCCGTGATGGTGGCCGTACTTATGGTGTTCTTTTATCATGAGCGCTTCACGGCCACAACGGGACTGTGCCTGCTGCTGATGCTCGCCGGGCTCGGGCTGCTGATGCGCAGCGACGCAAATGCAGAAATCAGCACTCTGGGCATATGCATGGTGATGCTCTCGTCGCTGACGTACGCGCTCTATCTCGTGATGATAAATGTGTCGCGAACCGTCCGCGCCATCCCCACCATCAAGCTGCTGTTCTATGTGCTGCTTTTCGGCAGTTGCTTCTTTGCCTTCATCCTCGCGGCAGGTACACCGTTCACTATGCCGCCGGCCGGGCCGGGAGCGTGGCTCAATCTGCTGGGCCTTGCCTTCTTCCCTACGGTGCTGTCGCTGTTGTTCACAACGCGCGCCATACAGCTGATTGGCTCCACGCCTACTGCCATATTCGGCGCGTTCGAGCCACTGACGGCCGTACTGCTCAGCGTGGTGGTGCTTCATGAGTCGCTCACTCCGCGCGAGATGCTCGGCGGAGTACTGATACTGTGTGCCGCCACACTGGTAATCGCCGGCGACTCATTCAGCGCCGTGCTCCTGCGCGTTCGCAAGATGTTCCCTTCCCTGAGGAAATAGTTGATAGTTTATAGTGTATCGGTAAGAGGATCCGACCCGTCCGACTTGTCCGACTTGTCCGACCTGTCCGACCCCCTCTTACCTATCCCCTCTCAACTATAAACTATTCTGTTTCAGCTGCTCCACATAGCGGTCGATGCGGTGGAGCTGCGAAGGAATGTCGATCTGCTGCGGGCAGTGCGGCGCGCATCGGCCGCAACCTATGCAGTGCGACGCCTGGCGCAGCTTAGGCACCGAACGGTCATAGCCTATCAGATAGGCGCGGCGAGCCTTGGCATAGTCCGAATCTCCGGGCTGCGCCACATTGCCTTCGTTTACGCACTTGTTGTAGTGCAGAAGTATGGCGGGAATGTCGATGCCATAGGGGCACGGCATGCAGTACTTGCAGTCGTTGCACGGCACGGTGGGATATTCCACGATCTTGTCGGCGGTATCGTAGAGGAATGCCATCTCGTCGGCGTCGAGAGGTTTCAGCGGGCAGAACGAGCGCAGATTGTCCTCCAGATGCTCCATATAGGTCATGCCGCTGAGCACGGTGAGCACTCCGGGATGCGAGCCGGCATAGCGGAAAGCCCACGATGCCACGCTGCGCTCCGGCTCGCGCTGTTTCAGACGCGCCACGATGTGGTCGGGCACGTTAGCCAGACGGCCGCCGAGCAGAGGCTCCATAATCACGGCGGGAATGCCGCGGCGCTCAAGCTCGCCGTACAGATATTCGGCATTGGTATTGCGCGGATTCACGTCGGCGGCATGGCGCCAGTCAACGTAGTTGAGCTGAATCTGCACGAAGTCCCAGTGGTACTCGTCATTGTGCTCCAGCAGCCAGTCGAACACCTCCACATCGCCATGATAGCTGAAGCCGAGATGGCGTATGCGCCCGGCCTCGCGCTCCTTGAGCAGAAAATCGAGCACTCCGTTGTCGAGATAGCGTCCGCGCAGTGCCTCCATGCCGCCCATGCCCACACCGTGCAGCAGCAGATAGTCGATATGGTCGGTCTGCAGGTATTTCAGCGAGTTGCGGTACATTTCCACGGATGCATCGTAGCTCCACGTCTGCGGAGCGAAATTCGACAGCTTTGTGGCGATGAAGTAGCTGTCGCGCGGATGGCGCGACAGGGCAATGCCGGTGGCTTCCTCCGACTTTCCGCGGCAGTAGGCAGGCGACGTATCGAAGTAGTTTACGCCATGTTTCAGAGCCGTATCCACCAGGCGGTTGATTTCCTCCTGATCCAGCACCTCCTCCTCGCCTTCCTTGCGTGTGGGCCAGCGCATGCAGCCGTAGCCCAGGAGCGACACCTTGTCGCCCGACGAGGGCGTGGTGCGGTACGTCATCTTGTCGGTCGGGATAGGCCCGAGTGTTGCGTCGGATGTCTCCTTAGAAGCGGTCTCGCCTCCTCCGCATCCGGGCAGTGTGGCGGCAGCGGCGGCAACAGACCCCGCGCCCATGCGGCGCAGGAAATCGCGCCGCGACATTCTGTCAGTGCTCATGGTGTCAGTCTATTCGATGTTTCTCATATCCCTCCACATATATGGCGCTGAAGGGACGCGCCGGGCACAGGTTCTCGCAGGCGCCGCAGCCTATGCAGCGAGCCTCGTTGACTACAGGAATCCTTACGGACTCGGGATTGGACGGGTCGGAGGGCACCATCTGTATGGCTCCCGCCGGGCAATGGCGCGCACAGTTACCGCACTCCTTGCCCTCGGTCAGAGGTATGCAGTTGTCTTTGACCCAAACGGCGCGGCCTATATGCACGGCACTCTTCTCGGCAGTATCCAGAGGAAGGATGGCGCCGGTGGGGCATACATGTGAGCAACGCGTACACTCCGGGCGGCAGTAGCCGCGCTCGTAGCTCGACTCCGGCTGCATCAGGCGGTCGAGGTCGGTCGACGGGCGCAGCACACCGTTGGGACATTCGGCCACGCACAGCTGGCAGGCGGTGCAGTGGTCCGACAGATGCTTCAGACTTATGGCGCCGGGAGGCACGATGGGAGTGCGGCGCGCGGGCCGCTTCTTATCAAGGATGGGAGCCAGTCCGCCGTCGGTCACTTTTTCCTCGGCGCGCAGCACGGCAGCTCCGCCCAGTGCGGCCGTAGCCACAAGGAATGCGCGGCGTCCGCTGTCCGGAGCGTCGGGTGTCTTTTTATCTTCTTCCGGCTTATGGGCTTTTTTATAATACGTATAAGAGATGGCGCCGTGGGTGCATGTGTCCATACAGTCCATGCAGGCCACGCAGCGCGTGTAGTCAATGCTGTGGTTGCGGCTGTCGATGCATGCGCCCTTGCACTTGCGGCTGCACAGTCCGCAGTTCACGCACTTCGACGTGTCGATGACCGGGCGCAGCAGCGAGAAGCGCGCTATATAGCCCAGCACTGTGCCTACAGGGCATATCGTGTTGCAGTACGTACGGCCGTTGCGCCAGGCAAGGACCGCGAGAACGGCAAGAGTTACTGCGGCCACTATGAGAGTCAGCGGACTCCGCAGCCATATGTCCACACGGTAGAAGGCATAGCTGTCGGCGCGCTCGGCGGCGTCGGCCAGCAGATTGTTGCCGAATATCCACACGGGCTGGAGCAGCGTCTGCGCTATGCGCCCGTAGGCGCTGTAGGGTGCCAGCAGTGTCACGATGGCGGCTATGCCCAGCACTATGGCGATAGCCATCACCGCGAGCATCACCACGCGCAGCACCGTTTTCGCCGGCGAGTAGCTGTAGCGGAAACGATGCTTGCGGCCCAGACGGCCGAGCCGCCCGAACACGTCCTGCATGATGCCCAGAGGACACACCACCGAGCAGTACACGCGGCCGAAAATCAACGTCACGAGAACGAGCACGGCCACCACGACCACATTGGCAGCCAGCAGTGCCGGCAGAAACTGAATCTTCGCCATCCATCCGAAATGGCGCGCGCAGGTGCCGCTGAAATCAACAAAAAGCAGCGTCACAAGCGTTATGCTTACAATTGCAAGCGCTATTCTGATTTTACGGAGCATAATGATTGGGATTTACACCACAAAATTACTAATTTCCCAAATATAAAATGTTAATATCGTGCGCAAGATGATAATTTTCCTCAAATTTATTTAATCCACAGCACTTTAATCGTCGGTTCAGTGTTTGTATGATGTATTAATTACCGCTTAGCTATTCAGATTATGGGAGACCGACATCAGACATTCATAAAGAAAATACTGGAGATGCAGGGGCATCTGTATTCCTTCGCATACATGCTCACCAACAACCGCGACGACGCCAACGACCTGCTCCAGGACACCTCCCTGAAAGCGATGGACAGCGAGGACAAATATGTCGACAATGTCAACTTCAAGGGCTGGATACTCACCATCATGCGCAATCTCTTCATCAACCGATACCGGCGCATGGTGCGTTCAGGCACTGTGCTCGACCGCACCGACGATCTCGTACACCTCAACGCACCGCAGAATTCCGGCTACGAGAATCCGGAAGGCGCCATGTCGGTAGCCGACATCAATGCGGCCATCGACAGTTTCTCCGACGGTTACCGCATCCCCTTCACCATGCACCTCGCCGGCTACCGCTACGCCGAGATAGCAAAGCACGTCAACCTGCCCCTCGGCACCGTCAAAAGCCGCATATACTACGCCCGCCGCCGACTCCAGGCCATGCTCGGAGAGTACAGATAAGGCGCCGGCCGGCTTTTTCAAATATTTTAAGCAGACGCAGAGCCGCCGTTAGCGAAATTTTGCGTAATTTCGCAATGTATTATGAAACGTAGCCTGCGTCTGTTTCGTCTGCTCGTCATCGCCGTGCTGTCGCTGCTTGTGGCCGTGCCGGTGGCGCTGTACGTGATGCTGTCCACACCCTGGGCACAGTCGCGGCTCTGCGCCGTGGCCGAGAGAGAGCTGACGGCGTTGCTCGGCAGCCGCGTGGAGGTTGGCGCTGTTGAGCTGCACCCCTTCAACCGCGTCGAAGTCCGCGACATTGAGGTGAACGACGACAACGGCCGCCCGTGCCTGCAGGTGCGCATACTCGGCGCCCGCTTCGAACTGTACCACTTCCTCCGCACACGCCGCATAGTGTTCGACTACGCGCTGGTCGACCGCCCCACCCTCCACATCAGCCGCCCTGCCGACGGTGCTCCTCTCAACATCGCCGGCATCATAGCGCGCCTCAAGGGCGACGGCAAGCGGCCGCCGGCTCGCTTCCGCTTCAAGGTGGCGACGCTGGCGCTGCGCGACGGACGCGCCACGTACGACGTGCTGGACGCACCGGCTGCCGACAGCGCGCGCTTCGACCCGCGGCACATCGCGCTGGACGGCCTGCAGTTGCACGCATGCCTGCGCCTCGTGAGCAACGACATCGTCAACGTCGAGCTCGACCGTCTGGCGTTCTCCGAGCGCAGCGGCCTCACGCTCAAAGACCTTTCGGTGCTGATACAGCACGACGCCGACGGGCTGCGCGTCAGCCGTTTCAGAATGGAGCTGCCTAATTCGTCGCTGGCATTCGACGCATCCTGGACGCGCCGCGGAGGCTCCTGGGCATTCCGCACCGACACCGTCGATCCGTCGCTGCTGTATCTGCCCGACGTCGCCGCTTTCGCCCCCGTCCTCGCCGACAGCTACATAGGCGTGGACCTGCGTCTTGACGCACACGGCGACTCAACGAGCGCAACCATACCGCAACTCGATATGTCTACGCGCGACGAAGCCCTGTCGCTACATGCCGAGGGCGGCGCCATCGACATAGGCAATCCCGGCGAGCAGATATGGCTCCGGCAGATAGCCCTGCGGGCCGACGCCGGACGCCTTGCCGAACACCTGCGGCGCTTCATGCCCGCGCAGGGCAACGCACTGCGAAAGCTTGAACTCCTGGGCCACGCCGACATCAGCGCCAACGCCACGTTGCTCTCGCGCAGCGACCTGGCGGCATCGTTCTCGGCATTCACCTCGGCCGGAAGAGTACATGCCAAGGCTCACGCCCTCTCGGCCGACACATTCGCCACCGCCGCAATACGGTCCGAAGCTCAGCTGGCCGACATTCCCGCAGGAGCACTCACCGGGGTGCAGCGTCTCGGAAAAGTGAACGCCCGGCTCACAGCCGACGGACGCACCGACGGTAAGGGATTCGACGGGCAGATTTCGCTCGCCGACGCCTCGGTCGACTTCAACGGCGCCCACTGCGACGGCATACATGCCGACGCCATAATAGACCACAACGACATCGAGGGAAATGTACGCATAGCCTCGCCGGCCGTGCACCTCGAGCTTGAGCTCGCAGCATCTACGGGGCCGGACGCGCGCACTCTCGACGCCGAGGGCAGCATAAGCCGCCTCGACTTTGCCGGACTCGGCATCGCAAGCCGCTACGACGGCTATGTGCTGAGCACAGGCATCTCCGCCGCGCTGCGCGGCCGCGATATCGACGACGTCGCCGGCCGGATAGAGCTGTCCGACATCAGTTTCAGCAACGACGAGGGCAGCCGCCTGACGATGAAGCAGCTGCGCCTCACACGCGACACGGAAGGACGGCCGCAGACGGTGGAACTGGCGTCTGACTACATCAACGGCCGCATAGAGGGCAATCTGGTGCCGTCGGCCCTCGCGGCTGAGTGCCGGCAGATGGCAGCTGCAATATTTCCGGCTCTGGAACTTGCCCCGGCGGCCGCCAAACACACGGACGCCACGCCCTGCGGCAACGATTTCAGCTACGAATTCACCGTAGCCGAAGCCGAGGAGCTGTGCCGCTTTTTCTCCCTGCCCGTTCAGATTATCCACCCCATCGAGATCAGCGGCGACATGCACTGCGGCGAGAACGGCATGACCATGAGCATCGACGCGCCATATCTCCAGCAGGGCGACAAAATCATCGACAATACCGCCCTTTACTTCGCGGCCGACGGTCCGGCACGCCGAGCATCGCTCTACGCCACCGTCCACATGCCCACCAAGAAAGGACCCATGGCGGCCATACTCAACGTCGGCGCCGCCGACAACCATATCAGCACGGCCGTCGACTGGACCATAGAGCGTAAGATACCACTCAACGGCACTCTTGCGTTCGGCACCACTCTCGGACTCGGCGCCGACCGTCGCGTGGCCGCCGCGGTCGACATCCGTCCCGGCACCGTGAATTTCGGCGACGATGTATGGGACATCCTCCCCTCGCACCTGGAATGGAGCGACGGCGCAGCCACAGTGGAAGGCTTCGCCCTGGAAGCCGGCGACCAGCGCATAGCCGTCGACGGCACCGTCAGCCCGCTGCCGGAGCCCACTCTGGAAGTAGCCATCGACAGGGTGCATCTGCTGCCCGTATTCGAGACACTGGAGATAGACAAGGCTCTCATCAGCGGCACGGCCACCGGCGTCTTCGAGTGCCGCGGCCTGCTCGGACAGGCACCCGTACTGACGAGCGAACGCCTGCACGTGGACGACATCGGCTACAACCGCTGCACCATAGGCGACGCCGACATACTGGCCGCCTGGGACAACGACACCAGAGACATACTGCTCAACGCCGACGTCACCGCCCCCGACGGCCGCCACTCCTACATCTCAGGCTCGATCGGCCCGGCATCCGAGACCCTCGACATCACCTTCCGGGCCGACCGCGTGCCCGTGGGCTTCATGCAGCCCTACATGTCGGCCTTCGCATCGGAAGTCGCCGGCTACGCATCCGGCCGCGCACGCCTCTTCGGCACATTCAAGTACATCGACCTCGAAGGCGACATCTACGCCGACTCCCTCGCTCTGAAAGTCGACTTCACCAACACGCGCTACTTCTGCAACGACAGCATCCACCTCCGTCCGGGCCTCATAGAGGTGCCGCGCGCCACCATCCGCGACATCAACGGCCACACGGCCATGCTCGACGGCATCGTACGCCACAAGTTCTTCAAGGAGCCGTCGTTCGACTTCAAGGTCACCGACGCCCGCGAGTTCCTCTGCTACGACGTCACCTCGCGCCAGAGCCCCGACTGGTACGGCACCATCTTCGGCCGCGGAGGCGCACACATCTACGGCGAGCCGGGCGTGGTGAACATCGACGTCAGCATGACAACCACCGCAGGCTCCGTCTTCACCTTCGTGCTCAGCGACATGATGGAGGCCGACGAATACTCGTTCATCACCTTCCGCGACCGCACGCCGGTGGAGGTGCGCGATTCGGTGGTCGAGGTTGAGGCCATCCCGCAGGCCGTGCTCGACTATCAGAAACGCATGACGGCCGCCATGGAGGACACTCCCAGCGACTACAATATGGATTTCCGCGTGGATGTCACGCCCGACGCCCGCGTCAACATCGTCATGGACCCTGTGGGCGGCGACGAGATAAAGGCCTACGGCAGCGGCAACCTGCGCCTGACCTACGGCTCGGCCAACAACGACCTGCGCATGTTCGGCACATACGTCCTGGACCGCGGCAGCTACAACTTCACCCTTCAGGACATCATCATCAAGGACTTCACCATCGACGAGGGCAGCAGCATATCGTTCCACGGCGACCCCTACGCCGCGCAGCTCAACATCGAGGCCGCCTACTCCGTCAACGCCAACCTCAGCGACCTGGACGAAAGCTTCCTCCAGGACCGCGACCTCAACCGCACCAACGTGCCCGTGCAGGCCCTGATGAAAGTCACGGGCGACATGCGCCAGCCCGACATCGCATTCGACCTGCGCTTCCCCACCCTCACAAGCGACGTCTACCGAAAGGTAAGGTCTATCGTCAGCACCGAGGACATGATGAACCGCCAGATCATTTACCTGCTGGCCCTCAACCGATTCTACACGCCCGACTACATGAGCACCACCAAGGGCAACGAGCTCTTCTCCGTGGCGTCCTCCACCATCTCGAGCCAGCTAAGCAGCATGCTCGGAAAGCTCAGCGACAACTGGACCATAGCGCCCAACCTGCGCTCCGACCGCGGCGACTTCAGCGACGTCGAGGTCGACGTCGCCCTCAGCAGCCGCCTCCTCAACAACCGCCTGCTCTTCAACGGCAACTTCGGATACAGAGACAAATCGCTCAACACCAACCAGTTCGTCGGCGACTTCGACATCGAGTACCTGCTGAACCGGCGCGGCACCTGGCGCCTGAAAGCCTACAACCGCTACAACGACCAGAACTACTACCTGCGCACCGCCGCCACCACCCAGGGCATCGGCATCATGTTCAAGCGCGACTTCGACAGCCTCCTCGCATGGCTCAAACCCCTGCGCCGCAAGAAAGCCGCCCCCGCACCGCAGCACGCCCCGGCCGACAGCACGCATATCAATCAGGCGCAATAGTACATCGGCCGGGAGGTCACTCTCCCGGCCGACAACTAATTATCAGGTCTATATTCTTTTATTTCGCAGGCGCAAGCACAAGGGCGTTGATGTGGCCCTCGGCCGCTACACCCGTGTCTATGCCCGTCACCTCTATGGTGATTATGCCGTTGGAGGCAGGGCGCACACCGGAGAAGCTTGCCGTGAAATCGTCGAAAGGCACGGAAGCGAAATCGGGGAAAGCACCCGTGCCGCCGCCAATCTTCAGGCCAGTCTTGACCTCCTTCACATCGCTGTCGGCGTTACCGCGCACGCGATAAGCCGCTATGCGAGCGTCATGGCTGCCGTTGTAGCGCACGCCCAAGAGCGTTATATCGTACGCCGCGTTCGGGTCGAGTCCGCCAAGCTCGATGCTTGCCGGGCCAACATTGCCGGCGCCCTTTGTTCCGCCCACGATCAGACCGTCCTTCCATGCCGAAACGGGAAAGAGGATTCCCGCTGCGGTGAAGTCGCCGCGCGTATTTTCACCGCTTACGCCGGGATAGTCGGCGGTGAATCCGTCGGCCACGCGTATGCTGGCGCTCACGAAGTCGCCGTTGGCATCCTTGAGCCATGTGGCCGTTGTGGAAGCCTTGTACGACGTGATGTTGTTCCAAGGCTCGGCCGAAGCTGCGTTGGGACCGAAATCCACATACACGGGCTGCGTCAGCGGGCCCTCCTTGATGTCGGGCGTCTGGAACTCGGGCAGCACTGTCACCTCGTCGGGCTTTGCCACGGCGGCATGGGCGGCCGCACGTGCTATGCGTCCCATCTCCGTGCTCACGGTTGACGGCGCATAGCTGTTGGCTGTAACGTCAGTGCCGAATATCGACTCGAACCATGTGCACGCTGCGGTGTAGCGGCCGTAGGTGACCTCAAGATGGTAGCCGTCGCGGTTGAACACGTCACCCGCGTAGGTAGTGCGCGCGTTCTGTATCGCGGTGCCGCTGGGAATAAGAATCCGCAGCTGCTGATGCTCGCCGACGGCGCGCCGCGCCGCGTTAACGATTGCATGATACATCGTCAGCTGGTCGCTGCCGTAGGCCGGGAAACTCTCGTGAGTGGAGTTTGCGGCATAGGCCCATGTCTGATGCCATACGAGCGTAGCCTCCGGCACGGCGGCCGATACGCCCTCTATGAGCTGCGTCAGCGCGGTATACGTCTCATACTTGCCGGATTTGCCACTCGCCTGCTGGAGGCTGATGTAGTCCCAGTTCTCGTCGGCAAGCGCCTGCGAGAGGCTTATATTCTTGCTGTTCACCTTTTTGCCGTCCGTCACCTTACGATATTCGTAGGCCGCGGCATTGCTCTGCAGGTTGGCGAGATGCTTGTCCAGGTCGCAGCCGCCTATATAGCAGTTGCCTATTACCGTCTTGAATCCGGCGGCGTCGGCCAGCTCGTAGAGGTATTGCTCCACGGCGTCCTGCGAGAAGCTGTTGCCGATGGCGAGTATCTTTACGGTACCGGCCTCTACCGTGACGTGCATCGTCTGCGAGAATTCCTTGGAGTCGGCCTTGCAGAACACTTTCACGTCGGTCTGTCCGGCTGCAACTCCGTGCAGTCCGAGCGATGTGTCGCTGATGCGCGTGGCTGTCACCACATTGGGGTCGGAAACCGTGCATTCCCAGTGAGGCAGAGGGTCCACATTGCCGATGACCGTCACGTTCACCGTAATGTCGTCCTTGCGTGTAAGGCTGACATTGGCAGGCAGCGTGATTGTTATCTCGGCCGCAGGGGTCTCGGGCTGTTCCGGAGTTTCGGGTTCGGGGGGCAGTTCCGGTTCGTCCTTGGTCTCGCCGCATGCAACCGTCAGCATGCACAGCAGAGCCATTGAAAATTTGATAAACGAATTCATGATTACAGATTTGGGGTTCTAATAATCATGACGCACGGATGTCAATTATCTATAGTACGCCCGCGGCCACTTCACGCCCCGAGTAATCAGAATCGCGCAGCTTTGCATACGCGCGGAGATACTTGCGTATGTTCGCCACCATCTCGCGCGTCTCCTGCAGCATATTCAGATACACATACAGCACGCCGATGGCCGACACATCGCCCTCGCGCAGCTGCACGTAGAGCTTGTGATACATGTCCGACACCATTTCCTTGACCTCGTCGCAACGGCGGCGCAAGGCCGGCACATCCTCGCTCCAGGTGCCGTCGGTCATGGAAGCGGTGGCCTCCAGCAGAGCAGACACGCGGCTGCACACCGCCTCGAAGTCGGCGACGTGAGCCGCCGGCAGAGGCAGGAAATTGTTCTCCACATGCTCCTTGCATATCTCCGTGATGCGCCGCAGGTTGTACAGCATGGCCATGCAGCAGTTGTTGCCGAGATGGAACCACGCGCTTTTCTCTATCGCAATCCCGCGCGGCACATGGCGCAGACACAGCGTCTCCTTGCGCCGCGAGCTTTTCAGCACTTCCTTCTGCCGCCGCAGCGAGCTGTCGGCCTTGCCGAGACCGCGCACATCCTCCGTAAGGAACGCCCGGCCCGCGCCGGCGTAACATTCTCCCGCATAGCGGAGGAATTTCTGCTGCTGTTCGGCTATATACACCACCAGCAGCCTCCAGGCCTGTTCCTGATCGGTGGTCGACAGGACGGTCTGGAACAGCGTGTCGCCCGACTCCTCGGCGCTTTTCTCGCGGAAGCGCCGGTTGCTGCGTATTATCAGGAAGATGGTAAGGATGGCGAGAGCTATCATCACCCAGTGGCCGCCGTAGTGCATCACAGTCACTATCAGGCCGGCGCCGATGAATGCCACCCCGGCCGTCAGGAACCAGCCGCCGATGACGGAAATCACGCCCGTGATGCGGAACACGGCGCTCTCGCGGCCCCATGCACGGTCGGCCAGCGAGGTACCCATCGCCACCATGAATGTCACGAACGTTGTTGAAAGCGGCAGACGCATCGACGTGCCGAGCGCTATCAGCGCACCCGCCAGCACGAGGTTCACCGAACCGCGGATGAGGTCGAACGACGCGCCCTGCTCCATGATGGTTTCGTCCGCATTGAACCGACGGCCGAACCAGCGCCTCATACTCTGAGGCATCCGGCCGCACACCCAGGATATAAATGAAAGCGACCAGCGCACGAGCCGGCGCGCGATACGCGAGGAACCGAACATCTCGTCGCCTCCGTTCTGGCTGCCCAGACCTATTTCTGTCTGCGCCACTCGCCGGGCCTTGCGGGATGTTGCGAGCGACACCACCATCACCACGCCTGCGCCGACAAGGAAGTATAGCGGCGTGGCCGACGGCCCGTTGAGAGAGTCCATCATGAAGCCGTGCGCATCCCCGCCGCCGTTGGCCACATAGTCCTGATACGAAGCCAGTCCCGTAAGCGGCACGCCGATGAAGTTCACGAGGTCGTTGCCCGCGAATGCCATAGCCAGCGCAAAGGTGCCCATCAGCACTATGACCTTCAGGACATTCACCCTCAGCGCATGAAGCAGCTGCATCAGCACGGTGAAGCCGGCGAAACAGCCGCCCACGATAGCAAGAGTGTGCGCCGAGATCCACGACTTCACCTCCGGCGTCATGAATGTGAGGTCCTTGGCACCCTTTATTAGCAGGAAGTAGACTATCGCCGTACTGCAGATGCCGCCGAAAATGCCAATCTTCCATTTCAACCGGCTCCTGTAGTCGAAAGTGAATATCAGCCTTGAAAGAAACTGAACCACCGTGCCGAAAACGAACGCTATCGCCACCGAGAGGAATATGCCGATTATGACGGACAGGGCCTTCTCCGTATTCATCAGGTCGTCAAAACCGAGACCGGTGGCGTCCGACGCCATTTTTATCAGTGCCACTGCAAACGTAGCGCCGAGCAATTCAAACACCATCGACACCGTGGTCGACGTCGGCATACCAAGTGTATTGAATATGTCGAGCAGAATGATATCCGTCACCATCACCGCCATAAATATGCACATGAGGTCGTAGAACGAGAAATGCTCCGGCCTGAATATGCCGTGACGGGCTATATCCATCATACCGTTGCTCATGGCGGCGCCCAGGAATACGCCCACCGACGCCACAATGATGATGCGCCTGAACGAGGCCGCCTTCGAGCCTATCGACGAATTGAGAAAATTTACAGCGTCGTTGCTCACTCCCACCGACAGGTCAAAGACAGCCAGCAGAAACAGAAAAATTATGACACATAAAAACAATATATCCATATCTTACCTTAGCTTTTTCAGCACAAAGTAAGCCGGAATATGTTTCATAAATATTTCATAAAGTTTAATCTCCCGTTAAATCTCCACCTCACTTGATTCGTAGCGTAAACATGAAGACCAATCCACCCTCCCGGCGGTTCGCCACACGTATGGTGCCCCCGTGCCACAGCACGGCATTCTTCACAATCGCCAGCCCCAGACCCGTACCTCCTGCCTGACGCGATCGACCCTTGTCGATACGATAGAAACGCTCGAACAGCCGGGGCAGATGCTCGGGCGCCACGCCCGTACCGTCGTCGGCCACCGAGAAAGTCAGACGCTCTCCGTCCGCTTCCGGCTCTCCTTTTATATAAATATGAGTGCATCCGGAATACGCCAGCGCATTTTCTATGAGATTCCTGAAAATTGACGACAGCAGCGTGGCATTGCCGGAGATGTCGCCGTCGTACGCTATATCGGCCTCAATCGTGACACCCTTGCCTGCGGCACGGCTTCCATACTCGTCGCATATCTCAAGCACGAGAGACCGTATGCCTACAGGCTCTCGCGTGATATTAGTGCTTCCGTCCTCCAGACGCGTTATCACGGCCACGTCGGCAAGGAGCTTGCTAAGGCGCTCGTTGGCAGCGTGGCAGCGCATGATGAACTCGTCCCGCTTTTCCGCAGGCAGCTCTTTGTGGGTCATAAGCGTCTCCAGGCACACCTGTATCGAGGCCACAGGCGTTTTCAGCTCGTGGTTCAGGTTGTTCGTAAGCTGGCGCTTTATGCGCGTCTTCTCCTGCTGCTCGTACAGGGCGAGACGGTGTTCGCGGTCGCGGTCGTTTATCGCCTGCTGTAGCCGCGCGTACAGCCTGACTATGTTATTGGAGATGTCTCCGAGTTCGTCGTGCGGGAAAGGCTCTGTGTCGAAGATGCGGTCGCCGCGTTCGGCCTTTTCGGCGAAGCGTTTCAGGCGCCCTATATGATTGCCCACTCGCCGGGTGGCGAAATAGCCTATGACACACATCACCGCCGTCAGCGCCAGTATGAACCACAGAAACGCATAGTCGGCAGCGAGCAGCTGATTGAGCGACACCGTGTACGGCACGGCCGAACGCACCACGTACCCCTCGGCGCGCTTGGCCGCATAGAAGTACACACTTCCGGTGCTCTCGCTGTGGCGGCGCAGCGCATAGCCCTCGCCCAGGCGCATGGCCTTGGCTATCTCCTCGCGGCGCAGATGGCTCGAACCCGGCAGCGAGTCCAGCGTATTGTCGTAGATCACCCGCCCGCTGTCGTTGATGACGCTGATGCGCAGATCGGGAAACTCGCGCGGTATCACATCCGCCGGCGACAGCGTGGAGTCGCCGGCGCTCAGAACGTCGATTATGCGGTCGTTCACCGTCTGTAGCCGCAGGTTCAGCTCCTCGGCCTTGAACTGCTTCTCGCGGTGGTACTGGAACAGTGCGAAGCACGCCAGCATCAGGCTCAGAAACGTCACCAGCCCGGCGAACAGCCGCCGGTGGTAGGTCATTCTAAATCTGGAATCCATATCCGTATCCGGGCCTTGTGACTATATGTCGGCCGTACTCGCCGAGCTTCGACCGCAGACGCGTTATGTTCACGTCCACCACCCTGTCCACTACAATCACTTCCTCGGGCCATATCCGTTTCAGAATCTCGGCGCGGGAGAAAACGCGCCCGGGATTGCGCAGCAGCATCAGCAGTATCTCGAACTCCTTGCGCGGCATCTTCACCGGCTGCCCGTCCACGCAGCATACCTTGCGCACAGGGTCGGCCGAGAGGCCGCGGTAGGCCACCGGCGCCTCCTCGGCCTCCGCTTCGCCGCGCGCATGCTGCGAGGTTCGCCTCAGCACGGCGCGGACGCGCGCGATGACGTTCCGGATGGAGTACGGCTTCGTGATGTAGTCGTCGGCGCCCAGGTCCAGAGCGCCCACCATGTCATCCTCCGAGTCCTTGGCCGTACAGAATATTATCGGAATATGCGCTATGTCCTCCCTCTTTTTTATTATGGACGCGAGCTGTGTGCCGCTGATATTGTCCATCATTATATCCAGCAGGATCAGAGAGTACGCCGCGAGGTCGAGCGTCAGCGCCTCCTCCGCGCTCAGCGCCGTATCCACTGCAAACCCCTCGACCTCAAGGTTAAACCGCAGAGCCTCGCACAGAGTCTCCTCATCGTCCACTACAAGTATTCTTTCAGTATTGCTCATAACGCCTGGTTCGTTTTCCGTCCGCAAAGATACATTATTTTTCTGGCATGTATTTTGCTTTTATAAAACCAAACGAACGGATGCCATGTTATTTATATAACTCCGCCGTCCGGACAACACGATAATATCAACACATCACACATATATGAACTTCAACAATTTCACAATCAAAGCGCAGGAAGCCATACAGAAAGCCGTGGAAATAACGCGCGGAGGTGGCCAGCAGGCCATCGAGCCGGTTCACCTGCTCAAAGGCGTCGTCGAGGAAGGCGACTCTCTCGTGAAGTTTATTTTCCAGAAAGTAGGTGCCAATCCTGCCACTTTGTCAGCCGGCATCGAGCGCGAGATTGCAGCCCTGCCCAAGGTAAGCGGCGGCGAACCCTATCTTGGACGCACTGCCAACGACGTCCTCCAGAAGGCTCTCGACGTCAGCAAGAAGATGGGCGATCAGTACGTCACCCTCGAGGCCATGCTCACTGCCATCTTCGACGTCAACTCGCCCGCATCGACGCTGCTCAAGGACGCCGGCCTCACTTCCCGCGAGCTTGAGGCCGCCATCGAGGAGCTGCGCAAGGGACGCAAGGCCACCGACCAGAGCGCCGAGGACACCTACAACGCACTCTCCAAGTACGCCATCAACCTCAACGAGCGCGCCCGCCAGGGCAAGCTCGACCCCGTCATCGGCCGTGACGAGGAGATTCGCCGCGTACTCCAGATTCTGAGCCGCCGAACCAAGAATAACCCCATGCTCATAGGCGAGCCCGGCACCGGCAAGACGGCCATCGCCGAGGGCCTCGCCCACCGCATCGTGCGCGGCGACGTGCCCGAGAATCTGCGCAGCAAGCAGATTTTCTCGCTCGACATGGGCGCCCTCGTGGCCGGCGCCAAGTACAAGGGCGAATTCGAGGAACGACTCAAGGCCATCGTCAACGAAGTGCAGGCTGCCGACGGCGAGATAATCCTCTTCATCGACGAAATCCACACTCTCGTCGGCGCAGGCAAGGGCGAGGGAGCCATGGACGCCGCCAACATCCTCAAGCCGGCGCTCGCCCGCGGCGAGCTGCGCAGCATCGGCGCCACCACCCTCGACGAGTATCAGAAATACTTCGAGAAGGACAAGGCTCTGGAGCGACGTTTCCAGAAAGTGATGGTCAACGAGCCCGACGAGGAGAGCGCCATCGCCATCCTCCGCGGACTGAAGGAACGCTACGAGAACCACCACCACGTCCGCATCCGCGACGAGGCCATCATCGCCGCCGTCCAGCTCAGCGAACGCTACATCACCGACCGCTTCCTCCCCGACAAGGCAATCGACCTCGTCGACGAGGCCGCCGCCAAGCTGAAACTGGAAATCGACTCCGTGCCGCAGGCCCTCGACGACATCACCCGCCGCATAGCGCAGAAGGAAATCGAACGCGAGGCCATCAAGCGCGAGGGCGACAAGGCACGCATCGCCGACATCGACAAGGAGCTCGCCCAGATGCGCGAGGAGGAGAAGGACTTCAAGGCCAAATGGCAGACGGAGAAAAACCTCATCGACCGCATTCAGCAGAACAAGGTCGACATAGAGCAGCTTGGCTTCGAGGCCGCCAAGGCCGAACGCGAGGGCGACTACGCACGCGTGGCCGAGATCCGCTACTCCACCCTCAAGGCCAAAGAGGACGAGAACAGGCAGATACAGGAAGAACTCAAGGCCATGCAAGGCGAGCGCGCACTCATCAAGGAGGAAGTCGACGCCGAGGACATAGCCGACGTAGTTAGCCGCTGGACCGGCATTCCCGTCAACAAGATGGTGCAGAGCGAAAAAGAGAAGCTCCTGCATCTTGAGGAGGAGCTGCACAGCCGCGTGATAGGCCAGGACGAGGCCATCCGCGCCATTGCCGACGCCGTGCGCCGTTCCCGCGCCGGACTCGCCGACCCGAAACGCCCCATCGGCTCGTTCATCTTCCTCGGCACCACCGGCGTAGGCAAGACCGAGCTTGCAAAGGCCCTGGCCGAATACCTCTTCGACGACGAGAACATGATGACACGTATCGACATGAGCGAGTACCAGGAGAAGCACTCCGTCAGCCGTCTGGTCGGAGCGCCTCCGGGCTACGTGGGCTACGACGAGGGCGGACAGCTCACCGAGGCCGTACGCCGCAAGCCCTACAGCGTGGTGCTCTTCGATGAAATCGAGAAAGCCCATCCCGACGTCTTCAACATCCTGCTTCAGGTGCTCGACGACGGACGCCTCACCGACAACAAGGGTCGCAACGTCAACTTCAAGAACACCATCATCATCATGACCAGCAACATGGGCTCTGCTCTCATCCGCGACAACTTCGCAAAAATGACCGACGAGAATCATGACGAGACGGTCGAGCAGACCAAGAATCAGGTGCTGGAAATGCTGAAGCAGACCATACGTCCCGAGTTCCTCAACCGTATCGACGAAATCATCATGTTCACGCCCCTCAACCGCGTGGAGATTGAAGAAATCGTCGGCCTCCAGATCCGCAGCGTGCAGCGCATGCTCGAACACAGCAGCGGCATCCGCCTCGAAATCACCCCCAAGGCTCTCAGCCTCCTTGCCGACGAAGGCTTCGACCCGGAATTCGGCGCACGCCCCGTCAAGCGAGTCATCCACCGCAAGGTGCTCAACGAACTCTCCAAGGACATCCTCGCCCAGAAAGTCGACCGTTCGCGCCCCATCATCATCGACGTGAACGACGACGCCACCGACATCGTCTTCAAAAACTGACACACCTACCCCTTTACCACCGGCCCCATGCCCCCGCATGGGGCTTTTCATTTTATATACCCCCTCCTACCAAAGTTTCACATATATTGCTTAACTTTGTCAAAAATACGCAGCTACTATGAAAAGTTTTTTATTCCTTCTGTTCTCCCTCTGCACATTCGTTTCAAGCTCGTTCGCGCAGGGAACCACGGATTTCGGCAAGGTCGAACCCTTTGAACAAGATGGCAAATGGGGCCTGAAAATCAACGGCGAAGTCTGCTTCCTGCCCTCCTTCGACGCCATCAACCCCTACGGCAACTATTTCATCTTCAAGGAGAATGGCAAAGAAGGCGTAATGAGCAAACGCTCAATCCTATGCCCCGCCACATACGACAAGATTCTCAGCGTGGACAGCGATAACGACATCATAGTCTACGAAACAGAAGCCGGGCGCGGCGTTCAGCAGTTCAAGACCCCGAAATATGTCGACCTCTCGAACAACATCGTCGATGGTTCCGGATACGCAATGAATATATGTCCCGGACAATACAAAGATTTCTTTCTCAACACCGATACCAAAGAAGATTACATACTGTCTTACGCTGTATGCGAGACCCACGACGGATCTTTCAAGATTATCGACATCTTTGGCAACGACATGACGCCGTACTACGACCTTAAGAAACTCAAAGGCAATATAAAGGATGTGCTCGCAGGCAAGACCCAATTATCCGATTTAAAGGTAAAAACTCCTGTGTCCGACATAACAAACAATTTCAGAAAAACATATCAGAAGCATCCTGAATTCTATCATTCACATCATCCC
Organism: uncultured Muribaculaceae bacterium; assembly: GCA_948665475.1. Lineage (GTDB taxonomy): Bacteria > Bacteroidota > Bacteroidia > Bacteroidales > Muribaculaceae > CAG-873. Next base: position 44,314 of record CAPNHY010000018.1, read on the forward strand.
TATCTGAGGAAGATTGTCGATAACAGCAAACTGGATGACAAGAACGCCGTTGCAACGATTTCCGCAGGCCCTTACAGCGGCTTTATAACGGAAGACGGCTTTGTGAGCATTCCCCTTCAGTATCCCACCGCAGAGGAAGTCTTGAAAAGAGATCCGGCTAATCTTTATGCCCTGAATCACCTTCTCTATGATGATTACAGAAAAAATTCGCCCGATATGCCCGACACGTTTCTGATGGACAGCAACCAACGTTTCGACGCCTTCCAAAAATATTACAACGAAGAATACGCTTTTTATTCCTCCTATATTCCCGTTTGGGAAAAACTGCTCGCCATCGCCAAATCAAAAAATGAAAAGAACTTTATCGACCTTTTCACCAAAAGTCTCGAAAGTTGCCGCGCACGTGCGGACGAAGCACACCGCGAAGTGAGAAAATACGGCAGGGTAGCGTCTATTACCGGCAGCCTCAACTCCATCGCTCAGGGACTTATGAACACAACATCTATGTTAAAGATAAATCCGTCATCCTCCACTGCCGATGCCGCTTACAGCATAAACACGACGGCCTCCGACGGCACATCATCCATGGCAACATCCGACCGCTCAAATCTCAGCGAACAGACCACCTACAACCGCGACAAGAGAACCTACGAGCGCTACGACAGCCAGTTAGCCGCCCACTTTGCAGGCAACCAGACCATGAGCGCATCCTCCGTAAGAGATGCCCAGAACAGCATGCGCTCCCTCCGCGCCAAATGGGAATCCCGCGGAAAATCATTCCCCCGTTCCGCCAACGAAGACCGCTGACGCAAATATCCCTGTAAGTTCCGCAAATCACAACTGTCCCCCCCTTCCAATATGGACGCACGCCTCGCGTATTCACCATTAAATTTCGAGAACAGCATTCACAAGAGGCTGTAATTACAACCTCCGAGACTCGAATATTTGGGACGTAGCTGAAATTCTTCGTAGTCGAGTCAGATTTTGAATTTTCAGTTAATAAAGAATCAGGCAAAAAACTAAACCCGGAAAGAGCCGGCCTACCGCCGGCTCTTTCCGGGTTTAGTTAGGAATTGCGTCAGTCGGTATGAGCCACGGAGCCGAACGTCTCGCGGATATTCCAGACGGCGAGGGCGCCAAGAAGGAGTAGTATACCGCTGACCACGAGCATGAACACCGTCTGCGGTGCGCCGTTGGAGCCTACGGGGAAGAGGCTCAGGAGCATGCCTCCACAGAGGGCGGCGACTATCTGAGGCACGCAGATGGTGCAGTTGAACAGGCCGAGATAGGTGCCGATGTGGTTGCCGCTGAGGGCGTTGGTGAGGATGGTGAACGGCATGGCGAGCATGGCGGCCCAGGCGCAGCCCATGAGGGCGTAGCTGACGCCGAGGAGCAGCGGCGAGTGGATGAAGTAGACCGAGATGAAGCCCACGGCGCCGATAAGGAGGCTGAGCGAATAGGCGGGCTTGCGGCGGCGGAAGGTGGCGAGGACGGCGGCCCAGACAACGGCGGCGATGGCCTGGATGGCGAGGAGCACGCCGTTCCAGTCGCCGGCGTCCTGATACTCGCTGCTGGCGGCGTTGAGCACGGTGACGTAGTTGACGGTGACTTCCTCGGGACTGCCTATGGCCGGCAGCTCGGAGGTCTGGTCGAGTATGTACTCTCCGCTTTCGTTGTCGCGGGCGGCGATGTGGGCGAGAGTGAGCACGGTGCCCGGCTCGACGAGCGAGAGGGCAGACACGGTTGAGGCGGAGCCGGTGACGGGCATCTGTATGCCGTCAACGGAGATTACGTCGCCGGTGGTGGCGAAGAAGCCGCGGTGCGGCGCCACGCGCTCGATGCCGTCACGCACTACGGGCACGCCGCCGGCAATGATGGTGTCGCCGTTGACGCTCACCACATCGGGGTGCAACAGGCGGCCGTCCACCTCGACGCCGGCCATGACGAGGCGGCCGTCGGTAAGCACGGGCGACTGTCCGTTGAAGATGTATTTGTCGTTGTACTCACGTCCGTTGACGCTTACGCCCGTGACACGCTGACAGGACGGCGCGCCGTAGGCATGGCTGGCGATGGCGTCGGTGCTGTAGGTCCACATGTAGAGGAAGGCCGCCCAGCAGAAGAACTGCACGAGGCCGACGGTCCAGAACACTTTCGGAGCCTTGACGAGCAGACGCAGCATGCTCTCGCCGCCCTTTTTGCCCTCTTTGGGAGTGTCAGTAGAGATACCGTGGAAGGCGGCGTACTCGGCAGGGGGCATCTCGCGTATCTTGGCGAAGCTGTATATCACACAGAGCAGCAGGATGGCGGCTCCGATATAGAAAGCCCAGGTGACAGTAGGGGGCACCTCGCCGGCCGGGGCGGTGTTGCTGAGGAAGAGCGCGAGCACGATGGGCGCGATGTAGCCCACGACGCTGCCGGCGTTGCAGAGGAAGCTCTGAATGCTGTAGGCGAGGCCTTTCTGACGTTCGTTGACCATGTCGCCGACGAGCATCTTGAAGGGCTGCATGGCCATGTTGATGCTCGTGTCGAGGAACATGAGCATGACGAGGCCGAAGATAATGGCCTGGGAGACGCCGAGGCCAAGCGAGCCGGCGTTGGGCAGGAAGCACATGACGATGATGGCTACGAGCGCGCCTGCAAGCAGATAGGGCAGACGGCGGCCGAGGCGCGTCCAGGTGCGGTCGCTGGCGGCGCCGACAAGCGGCTGCACAATAAGCCCCATCAGCGGGGGCAGAATCCAGAAGTAGCTGAGGTCGTGCGGGTCGGCGCCGATGGTGCTGAAAATACGGCTGACCTGCGAGCTCTGAAGGGCATAGGCTATCTGCACTCCGAAAAATCCGAAGCTGAGATTCCACAGTTTCCAGAACCCTAAATCCTTTTGGGTTTGCATCACGGATAGATTGTAGTTAAGTAAACAAGTATGATATAATATGCTGCAAATTTAACAATTTTATAATTAACTGCAACCGCGGGAAAGTGAAAAAATTGATTATTTCACGCGGGAAATGAAAAAATCAGAAGAAAACAGGTCTAAAACAATTCCGAGTGGGAGCCGAAACGTACGAGTTTTATAACGCCGGCCTCCCTATCCCACCATATCAACAATGTATCGCTTTCAATGTGGCATTCCATATAACCGACATAATCACCCGTGAGCCTGTGAGGTCGGTAATTTTCCGGCACAGGTTTCCCCTCCCGAAGAATATTCAGGACAATCTCAAGTTCATCAATAATAAATATTTCGCCTATGTTTGTCTCTCTTTAAATCCCGCTTGAACTGAGTGGAGATTTTAAGGACATTCATAACGAATCGACGAAGCTGCGGAAGTCAGACATGTCAAGAGTCTCAAGATTGTCCGACGTCTCCACCTCCTTCATGGCGGCGAGGGTCAGCTTGTTGGGACGCTTTGATACAAAGGCCATGAGCACACTCTCGACAAGATTGTTCAGACTGCGGTTATGACGCTTAGCCTCATCCCGGAGCATGGCAAGAAGTTCTTCGCTGAGTCGGAAAGATGTCTGCCGACGTACTGACGCTGTGTTCATAAGATGAAATTTGTTTGTAGTGCAAAGGTAATACATTTGTATAACACTTCAGCAATAAATATGGCTCTAAATTTATCAACTCGGGGAAAAAGAGTAAATTTGCGGGAGTTTTTACGAAGATAGAGAAGATAGATATGAGGGAAAAGATTTTGCCGCAGCTCTTCGCCACGTTCTTCAAGATAGGAGCATTCACCTTCGGCGGAGGCTGGGCGATGATAAGCCTGATAGAACGCGAGATAGTGGACCGGCGGCACTGGATAGAGCGCAACGAGTTTCTGGACCTGCTGGCAGTGGCGCAGTCGCTGCCCGGCATCCTCGCCGTAAACATGGCCGTGACCGTGGGCGACCGTCTGCGGGGTCTGCGCGGCAGCGTGGCGGCTGCGGCCGGCACCATCCTGCCGTCGTTCTCACTCATTCTGCTGATAGCCAAGTTCCTGACTCCGGAGACCATCACTTCCAGCCCTACCCTTACCGCGATATTCAAGGGCATACGCCCCGTGGTGGTGGCACTGATAGTGACGCCCGTCATACGTTCGGCGCGTTCGGCAGGGCTGACGTGGCGCACGATATGGATTCCCGCGGCCGTGGCCCTGGCTGTATGGTCGAAGCTGCCCGTAATCTCCAACCCGATACTGTTCATAGTGGCGGGAGCCCTGTGCGGCTGGCTGCTGACGCGCCGCAGCCGCCTGGCGCTCGAGCGCAGGAAGGAGGGGGGTGCCGAATGATATTCCTCCGACTCATCTGGAGCTATCTCAAGATAGGCTTTTTCGGCTTCGGCGGCGGGTACGCCATGCTCGCCCTCATAGAGAACGAGATCGTGACACCGGGCTGGATCACGGAAAAGACATTCACCGACATTGTGGCCGTGTCGCAGATGACGCCCGGCCCGATAGGCATCAACTCCGCGACATACATAGGCTACGTGGCTCCGCAGGCCAACGGCTTCCCGTCGGTGTGGTGGGGCGTGGCGGGCTCGCTGCTGTGTACGCTGGTGGTGGTGCTTCCGTCGTTCCTGCTGGTGCTCTACGCCAGCCACTATATCAGGCGCCACCGCGACAGCGAGTTCATCGTCGGCATGTTCGCCGGACTGCGCCCTGTGGTGGTGGGTCTGATAGCCTCCGCCGCCCTGCTGCTGATGAACGAATCCAACTTCGGGAGCGCAGACAACGACGTAGCCAAGAGCATAGCCCTCGCCGTGGCCGCGCTCGGCATCAATCTCTTCACAAAAATCCATCCCATATGGATCATAATCACCGCCGGCCTCTGCGGTTTGCTCATATTCTGACATGATGGACGCATACGAGGCCACTCTGGCCGATATTCAAAGCTATTTCCCTGCATTTCACAACATAGGGCACCGGGCATACCATCCCGGGGAAAAGGACACCGCACGGCTCGCTGCGCTGATGGGCAATCCGCAGCGGGAGCTGCGGTGCGTACACGTAGCGGGGACGAACGGCAAGGGCACGACGGCGCACCTGATAGCGGCGTCGCTGCGGGCGGCGGGATTCAGGACGGGGCTGTACACGTCGCCGCATATCGCCGACCTGCGCGAGCGCATCCTCATAGACGGTGAGATGATAGGCAAGGACGAGGTGACGGACTTCATGGAGCGCTATCATGCGGCAATAGACGGCAGCGGTCTGAAGCCGTCGTTCTTCGAACTGCTTACGGTGATGGCGTTCGATGCTTTCAGGCGTCACGATGTGGACTACGCCGTGGTGGAGGTGGGACTGGGCGGACGTCTCGACGCCACCAACATCATAACGCCGGAGCTGTGCGTGATAACTAACATCTCGCTCGACCATACGGACATCCTGGGCGACACGCCCGAAAAAATAGCGGCGGAAAAGGCCGGGATCATCAAGGAAGGCGTGCCGGTGGTGATAGGCAGCGCCGAGGACGGAGTGCGCAGGGTGTTCAAGCGCACGGCCGCCGGGCTGCATGCGCCTATAAACTTCGCCTGCGACCGCGACGACATCCGGGCAACGTGCACGGCCGAGGGCGACGTGCGGGTGGAGCAATCGCCGTTCGGCGCCTTCCCCACCCGGCTGCGCGGAGCCTACCAGACGGCCAACGCGCGCACCGCAATATGCGCGCTCGAGCGCCTCGGCACGGTGGACGGCGAGGCCGTAAGGAAAGGATTCATGACATGCGCCGCGCTGCACGGGCGCTGGGAGATGCGCGACGGCGTGCTCTGCGACTGCGGCCACAATCCTGCCGCCTGGCAGTACACTTCGCAGTATTTCAAAAATCATGCGAGGAAGCTCACCGCCATACTCGGCTTCTGCGCCGACAAGGACGTGGACAGCATCCTGGACATGCTGCCCGGAGGCGTGGAATACATCTGCGTGGCGGCTCACACGGGGCGGGCGATGCCGGCCGAGGAACTGTGCGCACGCATGACAGCCCGCGGACTGGACGCCACATGGAGTGCCGGCGTGGCCGAAGCCATAGGCCGCGCACGCCGCGGCGGCCGGGAAATATTCCTCGGCGGCAGCTTCTTTGTAGTAGCGGAGTATTTCTCCGGCAATCAGTAAGGATAGCTCACATCCCAGAGAAAAAGGGCGTGGGCAGGCATGGAGGTGCCGGCGGCGCAACGGTCGGAGGCATCGAGCACGCGCAGGATGTCGGCCGGAGCCATCTTGCCTCGACCTACCTCGACAAGCGTGCCCACGACAGCGCGCACCATATTGCGCAGGAAACGGTCGGCGCGTATCTCGAAGTACCAGTGCTCAGCGTCCTGCCGGTGCCACCCGGCGGCGCGGAGGTCGCAGATGTTGGTACGGGCGTCGCTGTGCAGCTTGGCGAACGACGTGAAGTCGCGGCGTCCGAGGAGCAAGGCGGCGGCACGGTTCATGGCCTCAAAATCGAGACCCGGCGACGCCTGCCACGACAGGTCGCGGACGAAGGGGTCCTTGCAGGTGTGAGCGAAATAGCGGTAGCAGCGCTCCGTGGCGTCGAAGCGCGCATGTGCGTCGTCGGGCACACGGCGCATGGCGCTGACAGCTACATCGCGGCCTACGATAGCATTTACGGAGCGCAGCAGCGCGGCGGTGTCGCAGCCGTCGGGGAGGTCGACATGCGCCACCATGCGGCGGGCGTTCACACCGGCGTCGGTGCGTCCGGCTCCGGTGACGGCCACCGCCGTGCGCAGCACTTTACCGAAGGCTTCCTCCAGGCACTGCTGCACACTCATGTCGCCCGGCTGGCGCTGCCAGCCGTGGAATGCGGCGCCGCGGAATGCTATGTCGAAGAAACAGCGCACGGCGCGGGGTCAGTCGCGTTCCAGATAGGTGTAGCCGTAGAGGCCCGCGCGGTAGCTGCTCACGAAGTTGCGTCCCTCCTCGGGAGTGATGCTTCCCGCCTTCATCGAAGCCGTGACCCAGCTCTCGACGTTGCGCACGAGCTTCTTGGGCGAGAACTGCACGTAGTCCAGCACATCGGCCACGGACTCGCCGTCGATGACCTGGTCTATCTCGTAATGGTCCTTGTAGACGCTGATGTGCACGGCGTTGGTGTCGCCGAAGAGGTTGTGCATGTCGCCGAGTATCTCCTGGTATGCGCCCACGAGGAAGACACCTATATAATATGTCTCTCCGGCTTTAAGCGTATGCACCGGCAGCGAGGGCTGGAGGCCCTGCGGCGAGATGAAATGGGCTATTTTGCCGTCGCTGTCGCAGGTGATATCCTGGAGCGTGCAGGTGCGCGTGGGCTTCTCGTCGAGCCGCGTAATGGGAATTATGGGGAAAGCCTGATCGATGGCCCAGAGGTCAGGCAGCGACTGGAACAGCGAGAAGTTGCAGAAATACTTGTCAGGAATCATGCGCGAGATCTTGCGCAGCTCCTCCGGGGCGTGCTTCATGCCTCCGGCCAGGTCGTCCACCTCGCGGGCGATACTCCAGAAGAGCTTCTCTATTTCGGCGCGTGTGCGTAGGTCAAGCATTCCGAGGCTGAAGAGATCCAGGGCCTCTTCGCGTATCTGGAGGGCATCGTGCCAGCTCTCGAACATGCTGGAGGCGTCCAGCTTGTCCCAGATGTCGAAGAGTTCGCGGGCCAGCTCGTGAGCGTCGGGGCCAAGCTCCTCGCTGTCGCGCCATTGGGGAAGGCCGGTGGCGGCAAGCACGTCAAAAATGAGCACGGAGTGGTGGGCCGTCAGCGAGCGTCCGCTTTCTGTGATTATGTCGGGCTGACGCAGGCCGTTCTTAGTGCAGACGTCGACGAGCGCCGACACGGCGTCGTTGGCATACTCCTGTATGCTGTAGTTCATGCTGCTCTCGCTGGCCGAGCTGCGCGTGCCGTCGTAGTCCACGCCGAGGCCGCCGCCTATGTCGACATAGTCGATGCAGAATCCCATCTTGCAGAGCTGGGCGTAGAACTGCATGGCCTCGCGCAGGGCGTTCTTTATGCGGCGTATCTTGGTGATCTGGCTGCCGATGTGGAAATGGATGAGGCGCAGGCAGTCGGTCATCTCGCGGCGCTGCATGAAATCGATGGCCTCCAGCAGCTCCGAGCTGTTAAGGCCGAACTTCGACTGGTCGCCGCCGCTTTCCTCCCATTTGCCCGAGCCGGAACTGGAGAGCTTGATGCGTATGCCGATATTGGGACGCACCTTCAGGCGGCGCGCCACGTCGGCGATGATGTGCAGTTCGTTGAGCTTCTCGACCACAAGGTAGATGCGGCGGCCCATCTTCTGCGCCAGCAGAGCCAGCTCCACGTAGCTCTCGTCCTTGTAGCCGTTGCATATGACGAGGGCGTTCTCGGCGATGTTGGTGGCGAGAACGGCATGCAGCTCCGGCTTGCTGCCGGCTTCGAGGCCGATGTTGAATTTCTTGCCGTAGGTGACGATTTCCTCCACCACAGGGCGCATCTGGTTCACCTTGATGGGGTAAATCAGATAGCTGTGTCCCTCATAGTCATAGGCCTCCGAAGCGAGCTGGAAACAGTTGCTGATCTTCTCGATTCTGTTATCGAGGATGTCCGGGAAGCGCAACAGCACGGGTGCGGAAATGTCGCGCACCTGCAACTCGTCAAGCACATCCTTAATATCCACTGCGGCATAGCCCTCTCTCGGGCGCACTGCCACATGGCCTTTATCGTTGATAAAGAAATAGTTGCGCCCCCAGCCTTCAATATTGTACAGTTCAGCGCTGTCCTCTATACGCCATTTTCTCATTCGGCATCAGCATGAATAGTGGTTAATTTTTTCGCAAAGATAGCGAAAATACCGGTGCCGCGCAAGTGCCGAGACGCAGCAGGCACGGCTCTTTCATTTAAAACTAAATAAATGACATACAGCCCTTACCCGGT
>CAPNHY010000019.1:0-52512 GCA_948665475.1 uncultured Muribaculaceae bacterium
ACTTAATACTTAATACTTAATACTTAATACTTAATACTTAATACTTAATACTTAACACTTAACACTTAACACTTAACACTTTAAATTCACTTCACCGTGATAACAAGCGCCGGCCCGTCAGCCCGGAAGCGATGCACCGGTGCGGCAGCAGCCAGCATCGCCGTCTCGCCGCGGCGCAGCGTCACAGCCTCACTGTATGCAGGCTGGACATGCACGTCGCCGCCCAGGGCCATGATGATGGTGAACGAGTCCGGATTGCCACCCAGAAGCATGGCATCACGGCCGCCACCGGCCACATAGTCCACGTTGAAATAGCGGCAGCTCACCGCGCCCTCCTTGCTCTCGGCGAAAGCCTCGGCCGTAGGATGCACGGGATTCGGAAAGCGGTAGTCTATTGCGTCAGCCGCCAGCTCGGTGTGCAGCTGGCGCGGCTTGCCGTCGGTGTCAAGGCGTCCGTAGTCATAGACGCGGTAGGTGATGTCGCTCGTCTGCTGCACCTCGGCTATCAGCGTGCCCGCGCCGATGGCGTGCAGCGTACCCGCCGGAATGAAGTAGAACTGCCCCGGCGCGGCCTCATGGGCGCCTATGCGCTGCATGATGGAGCCGTCGGCCGCACACGCGGGATACTCCTCGCGCGTCAGCGGCGCGCTCAGTCCGCTGTAGATGTGGCTTCCGGGCAGAGCGTCCACCACGTACCACATCTCGGTCTTGCCCGGCGAGTTGTGGCGCGCGGCGGCCAGACGGTCGTCGGGATGCACCTGTACGGAGAGGTCGCGCTGCGCGTCGATGAGCTTTATCAGCAGCGGGAAAGTGGATCCGAAGCGCTCGGCGGGAATGCGTCCCACGAAGTCAGCGCCGTAGCGTTCCATCAGTTCGGCGATGTTCAGGCCTTTCAGCGGACCCTCGGCCACGACGCTCTCGTGGCCGGGCACGCCCGATATTTCCCAGCTTTCGCCGATATTATCCACGACCATCGGCACGCCCTTCAGGCGCCCTATGGCCTTGCCGCCCCATATCACGGGCTTATAGTACGGAGCGAAGCGTATCACTCCTTCAAGTTCCTTATTATTCATTGCTTTTTAAGTTGCAGCACGCGGCTGCTGTAATCGTTTTTCTTATGATATTCCACGTTGTGCGACTCCGGCATCTCCAGGCCATGCGACATCAGGAAGCGGCCGCTGAAGCTCTTGCCCTCGAAGGGGAGAGGCCGGAGGTCGATACGGTTGAGCTCGTGCACGGTATAGGTTGCGTCGGGGTCGAGGCCGGCCATCGGTACGCGCGGCAGCTGCGGATTCACGTCGCTGTTGATGCGCCACCAGAAGTACACAGCCTCGTCCTTGGCCGGGCTGACGTACATCAGCGAGGCCGCGCCGCGCCCGTCGTAGGGCGAGAGCAGGCGGTAGAGGTCGCCCTGCTGCACCACGGGGCGCACGGCCTTGTACTCGGCTATGGCCTTGCGGGTCTGCTCCTTCTCCTCGTCGCTCATTATCTTGGGCTGAATCTCCATGCCCAGGCGGCCGCTCATAGCCACGTCCGTGCGGTATTTCAGCGGTATGGTGCGGAACGTCTGGTGGTTGGGCGCGTTGCTGATGTGCGACGCCATCGCCACGGCAGGGAAGAAGTGGCTCGTGCCCCACTGCATGAATATGCGCTGCTCGGCATCGGTGTTGTCGCTCACCCAGAACTCGTCGAACCAGGGCAGCACGCCCCAGTTGGCGCGGCCGCCGCCGCTGGCACAGGCCTGGATGGTGACGTCGGGATACTTCGCGCGGATGCGGTCAAGTGCCTTGGCGAAGCCGCGGTGGTACTCTATGAGCAGATGCGACTGCTCGTCGGCCGTCAGATACTGCGAGCCGTGGTTCATCACCGGCGCGTTGGAGTCCCACTTTATATAATCTATCTCGGGATATTTTGTCATCAGCGTGTCAACGATGTTGAACACCAGGTCCTGCACTTTCGGGTTGCCCATGTCCAGCACCAGCTGTGTGCCGCCGCGGCCCTGCACGGGCTCGCGGTTCGTGGGCTTGATGATATACTCGGGATGCTTCTCGTACAGCTCGCTCGTGCTGTTTGTCATCTCCGGCTCAATCCAGATGCCGAAGCGTATGCCGTTGTCCTTGGCCGTGGCGCAGAGGCCGGCTATGCCGTGGGGCAGCTTGCGCGTGTCCACGGTCCAGTCGCCCAGCGCCGCATTGTCGGTATTGCGCGGATACTTCACGCCGAACCAGCCGTCGTCCATCACGAACAGCTCGCCGCCCATGTCGGCGATGTCGTGCATCATCTGGGCCATGCCCTCCTCGTTGATGTCGAAATACACGCCCTCCCAGGAGTTGAGCAGTATCTTGCGCAGGTCCTCGCCGTGGGCCAGACGGTATTTGCGGCCCCAGCGGTGGAAGTTGCGGCTCACGCCGCCCTTGCCCTCGCTGCTGTAGGTCAGCGCCAGCGGCGGGGTGGCGAAGCGCTCGCCCTTTTTCAGATTATAGGCCGAGTTGTCCTCGTTTATGCCGGCGAAGAACTCGTGGTAGTCGCTGTCGCCGGAATCGATGCGCAGGCGGTAGTTGCCGCTGTAGCAGAGTGCCGCGCCTATGGTGCGGCCGGTCTGCTCCTGAGGCGTGCCGTCGAGACTGAACATCACCTCGGCGTGGGCGGTGTGGCTGTTGCGCGCGCCGTCCTTGTTCTTTATCACCATCATGCCCTGCGGCAGAGGCTGCTCCTGCAGGCGTCCCTCGTTGGCCCAGGTGCCGTAGAGGCTGCTCAGGTACACGTTGTCGCGCCGTATCGGCAGATAACCCGAGGCGAACTCGCGCAGCTGCACGGTGCCTTTGCCGCGGTTCACGGCTTCGGCCCATGTCTCCGTCACATCGGCGTCGGGATACGTGCGGTAATTGATGTCGATGCCGAAGGGATAGTGCTTGTCAGCCATGCTGACGGTCACGGTGTGCGAGCCGTCGGCGCCGTCGCTCTCGCTCACGCCGGTCACAGCCATGTCCAGAGTCATGTTGCCGTCGGGATGAGTCACGCTCATGGCTGTCTCGCGGTGGCTCGTCATGCCGTACACGGGATAGGCGTCGTGGCGCGCCGTACCGCTGGCCTCGAGGGCGGCCACATCGGCGTCTCTCAGCCTCTCGCCGTAGTACAGGAATTTCAGAGGCTGGCCTTCGGTGGCGTCTACTACAAGCGAGGTGGTGGCGGTGGGCACATGCACGGGGCGCGCCCACATTACAGTCCAGGGCAGCAGAACGGCAGCGGCAAGGACAATGCGTCGGGGTGTAAAGGTCATAAAAGTGTTATTCAGTATTCAGAATTCGGTTTATTTATTTCTTTTGCAAAGATACCGCCAAAGAGCCAATGTCGCAAGAAACATCATTATTTGTCAACTTTCCGATAAAAAAGTATCATGATTTTTGTTTGTTTCAAATTTATATCCTAACTTTGCGACGTACAAAATCTAATATCATTCTCACATACAAGTGTAATATTTGTATTTATTTATCTGTTGACGCCTTATTTATGAACCATACGATAACCGAAATAACGCCTCTCAACGACAGCGACTGCTTCTATCTCGTCGACAGGCATAAGATCACCTTCGACTATCCCATTCACCGCCACGAGGAGTATGAACTCAACTTCGTGACTAACTGCAATGGTGCCAAACGCATCGTCGGCGACAGCATAGAAGTGCTCGGCGATTACGACCTCGTCCTCGTCGGGCCGGAAATCGAACACGGCTGGGAGGACCACAACCACGAGATGACCGACATGCGCGAGATCACCATCCAGTTCGCGCCCGACTTCCTCGACGGCTCTTTCCTCAGCAAGACGCAGATGAGCAGCCTCCGCGCCCTGCTCAACAATGCAAAGACGGGTATCGCTTTCCATCTGCCGGCCATCATGAAAATCTACGACAGACTCGACGAGCTCACACAATCTCAGCCCGGTTTCATTCGCATGCTGCGCCTGCTTGAAGTGCTTTACTATCTGAGCATAAGTTCCGAATACCACCTGCTATCCTCCACGGCTTTCTCAAACGCGCACACTCCCAGCGACTCACGCCGCATCCTCAAGGTTCAGGAAACCATCAACCGCGACTACGCCAAATCCATATACCTCAACGACATGGCTTCCCTGGTCGGCATGACGCCGACAGCCTTCAGCCGTTTCTTCAAGCTGCGCACGGGGCGCACCCTCTCGGAGTATATAATAGATGTACGCATAGGCCACGCAGCCCGCACCCTTGTCGACACCTCCAAGACAATCGCCGAAGTATGCTACGAATGTGGATTCAACAACATCTCCAACTTCAACCGCATCTTCAAGCGCAAAAAAGGCTGCTCCCCCAAAGTCTTCCGCGAGAACTATACCAAAACCAAGCTGATAGTTTAAGAGGCTGTTTGACGTAATATATCTGTATTTTTTTGTATTTTTGCATCCACAAAAAAAACAGAAGATCTGCTTTGCGACCGCAGGTCGCACCTCTCTTACCTCTATAAACTCTAAACTATAAACTATAAAAAAATGAGCATCCGCATCTTCCGCCTGGCCCTCGTCGCCATGCTGCTTGCCGTAGCCGCACCCGCCTACTCCCAGTTCAACAAAGCCCGACTGCTGAAAAGCGCCGGCAAAGCCGTACAGGCCTTCACCATCACCGACGAACAGATGGCCGCCTACGTCAAGGAGTACATCGACTGGATGGACAAGAACAACCCCGTCACCGATGAGAACAACGACTACACCAAGCGCCTCCGTCGCCTCACCGAAGGCCTCACATCCGTAGAAGGTATTCCCCTGAACTTCAAGGTCTACGACGTTATCGATGTCAACGCATTCGCCTGTCCCGACGGCAGTGTGCGCGTATTCTCATCCCTCATGGACATAATGAGCGACGATGAACTCCTCGGCGTCATCGGCCACGAAATCGGCCACGTAGCCCACAAGGACAGCAAGAAAGCATTCAAGCAGTCGCTCCTCACCGGAGCCCTGAAAGACGCCGTTGCATCCACCGGCAATGTCGCCGCCACGCTCACCGACTCCCAGCTCGGCAGCCTCGGCGAAGCCCTATCCTCCGCCACTTACTCGCAGAAGCAGGAAAAAGCAGCCGACGACTATGGCTACGAGTTCCTCAAGAGCCACGGCAAGAATCCCTGGGCTATGGCACTGAGCTTCAAGCGCCTCAAGTCGCTCCAGGACCAGCAGGCCGAGAAAAACGGCACCGCCGGCAAGAAAACAAGCAAGGTCAACCAGCTCTTTTCCTCCCACCCCGACCTCGACCTCCGCATCCAGCGCATGGAAGAACGTGCCACAAAAGAAGGCATCGAAAAACCCGCCGAAAATAAATAATATCACCATCGGCTAAAATCATATCATCCGACACAGGCGCAAGCTCACCGCTTGCGCCTGCTTTTTTGCCATCCACATCCCCCTATAACTTCGTTTATCGTAGTTTGGCATCTGAAATTTACCAGGTTTATCGAAGTTTCACTACATTTTGAATATTTGCAATTCATTCGTAACTGTTCAGTGGATACATAGACCTTAAAGCATTGATAATCAATGTAGGGATGCACCCTGGTGCATCCGCTTCCCGCGAAAATGACAGCTAATTGTGCTGCGGATGCACCAGGGTACATCCCTACAATTGACTCGTTAACACCACTTTATCATCTATGTTATTTTGTCACCTCTGTGTTTTTGTATCCATAACACCCGTCGAGCAAAAAAATTTTGCCATTAGTACAAAAACTACATTCAAAGGGGTATTTCGTGTTGTAACTTTGCACCATCATGAAACATTCAACCACATACCCATTCCGCCGCTGGTACCGCAGGCCCCTCACCCCGCGCGAATCCGCCGTCATCGGCATCCTCGAGCGCCGTCGCCGCCGCACAGGCCGCGTCAGCATCGTCCTCACCGTATCAGCCGCCGAGCACGCCGCCATCAGCCGCCTGCTCCTACACTACGCCCTGTTCCTCAACAACCGTTGCACCCTCTCCTGCACCATCCTCGTCGCCACCACAGGCGCCCCGACGGCCGTAGGCCGCCTAACTCCTCACTGTACGGCGCACTGCGCCGTGCGCGGAGCAACTTACTCCTCACTCCACACTGCGGGCTTTGCCCGCACCTCACTCCTCACTGCGCGAAGCGCACACCCGGCCCGCGCCGGTCCTAAACCCTAAACCCTAAACTGCGGCCGCCCCCCTAAACTATAAACCTTAAACCGAGAACATTGACATTCTGATACAACCTCGCCTTGCAGAGCGTGCTGCCAACACCCTGACTTGTAGGGACATGCCTTCGGCATGTTGACGTAGCCAGCTGGACGTCAACAACCCGCATAACCACGGTATTGTTCAGCACCCTCCGCAACGCCCAGTGCAGGCAGGGGGCAACACAGCGGAAACGGAGAGAAGCCGGCATCTCTCCGGCAGGATGCGCACGTCCGTTGTGTTAGGTGATAGTCCCCGACGTCAGGGTTGCCTTGTGACCCGCATCGAGCCAAGCTCGGCCAGCACGCACCAGCGCACAAAAACACATACAGCCGCATGCCAAGGTACCAGCATGCGGCTGTTTTTGTATAACCACTATCAATGTCCGGCCTTAAGATTCATAATCTTTATCGGACAAGCCATCACACATTTGCCGCACTTTATGCAATCGGCATGCAGATAGCCCGACTCCATGCCTCGGCTGTCATAAGGTGTCAGTTGCATAGGGCATACACGCGAACAGCTCTTGCACTTCATCTGGCAAGTGTCGGCAACATGTATGTTGGAAAAACCGGCCGGGAACGGAGTCTTTTTAGGCGACACCCACGACGACAGCGTGCCCATCGGGCAGAACGAGCACCAGGTGCGCGGCGCGTAAATGAACGAGAGCGTCACGCCCACTATGGTCGTAATGAGAATGATGGTCCAGAACACACGGCCTACGGCATTCCAGTCGCCCCACGCGCGAGTCATCTGTATGCCGAACATGGTGAAGATGAACAGCACCATAAATAGACGGAATCCGAATGTACGCACAAATTTAGGTATCGGGCGATGCGGCGAATATTTGGCAAGGAAGCGGTCGTAAAGGCTGCCGCGGGGACACGCATTGCCGCACCACCATCTGCCGCGCCTTACGGCGAAAGCCACCGGAGCTATCATGCAGATAAGCGCGAGCAAACCGATGACGGGATAGAAGAAACCTAACACAAGGTAGATAAGCAGAATCCAGTAAAGATCGTAGCCCTTTGTGGGCATATAGCGATGAAATTGTTTTGTTGCCATATTTACACGGATGAGTGATTCAATATATTTACATTGCAAAATTACATCCTCAACGATAGACTGACAAATGTTTTTTATTATATTTGCATTGACAAAATCTATCATCAGCATGACTCTGCAACAACTAAGATACATTGTAGCTATCGACACCCACCGTAATTTTGCCCGTGCAGCCGAAGAACTGGATGTCACACAGCCAACACTCAGCTCTCTGCTTCAAAAAATCGAGACCGAACTCGATGTATGCATCTTCAACCGCAACAACAAACTCGTAGTCCCGACAGCTATTGGAGAAAAGCTGATTGTTCAGGCACGCAAGACACTGAACGAAGCCGAACGAATATCCGAAATAGCGGCGGAAGAGAAAAGCAGCGTCAGCGGCGACCTGCGCATGTCAGCCGGACCGACCATCGCCCCTTACATTCTCCCGGACTTCATCAAGACCTACACCGCCATGCAGCCGCAGGTTAATCTGAGCATCTCAGAAATGAAATACGACGATATGCTGGCAAGCATACGCCTCGGACAGACAGATGTGGGCATAGCAACCGGCGGCCACACGCAGGACGGCATTCTTGAAATACCTCTTTACACCGAACAGTTCTGGGTATATATCGCCGAAAGCTGCTGGCGCAAACTACCGGTTTTCAATCCGGGCGACCTGGAGCACGAACAGATGTGGGTGATGAAAGAATCGCAATGCCTGCGCGACAGCGCCTTCAGTTTCTGCAAAGCACGCAACGTGGGACGCCATATCTATGAAGCGGGAAGTGTCGACACACTCGTGCGGATAGTCGACGCCAACGGCGGCTTCACCATCATACCCGAAATGCATCTGCCGCTTCTAACGGAAAAACAACGCAAAAACGTGCGGCGAATAGAGGGCGACTATCTGTCGCAACGCAGGGTCTCAATCTATATTCGCCACGATTTCATACGCGAACGCATGCTGAACAGCATTGCTGAAGCGCTTGTCTCGTTTATACCCGCAAGGATGATAGAGAGCCGGATTGTACAATATGGCATCCGACTATAGTGTCAGAGTCACCTTACTTCGCCTCACTTATCCTTACCTTCTTGCCTTTTAGCTTTTTATCGGCAAGATCTTTAAGCAGAGGTTTAATCGCCTCGGCAGGTACCGCCACGTAGGCGAAACGGTCGCGCAAGTCAATTTTACCTATCGATGCAGCCGGTAGCCCACCCTGCTGGCAGAGGTAGCCCACTATGTCGCCGCGCGAAATTTTGTCTTTTTTGCCCGCGTCGAAGAAAAGCGTGGCCGTATGGCTTACAACCCGCCCGTCAGGCGTAGCCGGAACATAATCTCGCTCCGTGACTACCCATTCCGGAACATCGTCGGCCGGCGATTCAATGACGTAGACGGAGCCGGAGGCACCCATGCGCGCGGTGCGTCCGTTGCGGTGGATCCACGTTTCCTGCGAGCCGGGCATGTGGTAATGCACCACGGCGTCCACGGCGTCTATGTCAAGTCCCCGCGAACCGAGGTCGGTGGCTATAAGTATCGGCGTGGTGCCGTTGTTCAGACGCACTATGGCCTTGTCGCGGTCTATCTGGTCAAGACCGCCGTGATACAGCCCGACGGGCAGCGAACTGTTCTTCATTGCGTTATATACGCGCTCGGCGGCATCGCGGTAGTTCACGAACACTATCACCCTGCGGTCGGGCAATGAATGCAGCA
Source organism: uncultured Muribaculaceae bacterium (assembly GCA_948665475.1). Lineage (GTDB taxonomy): Bacteria > Bacteroidota > Bacteroidia > Bacteroidales > Muribaculaceae > CAG-873. The sequence continues at coordinate 8,969 of CAPNHY010000019.1, forward strand.
GGTGCGAAAGTGTCTCAAGCTTGTCTGCCGTCGGAGACTCCACCCGCATGACGTCCACGGCGCCGCGCGCCGTGGCAAGGGAAGGCGCATCGCGGAAATCCACCACTTTGGCCTCCCTCATGTCCACAAACGGCGGCAACTCCGGCAACTCTGTGGCCGAAGTGAGGATGACAAGCGACAGATGGCGCATACGCTTCACGATGCGGCTCATTTCGTCCTGAAAGCCGAGCTCAAGCGCCTTGTCGTACTCGTCAAGCACCAGGGCACGCACTCCCGACAGATCGATGCGGTCACGCTGCATGTGGTCGAGCAGTCGGCCTGGAGTAGCCACGACGATGTCAGGCATGACGCTGAGCGTCCCTTTCTCCTCCGTCACGGAATGACCGCCGTACAGAGCCGAAACCTTCAGGCCGACGGCCAGACGCCGGAGCACCTCGGCCGTCTGTATGACAAGCTCGCGCGAAGGAGCGATAACCACACCCTGCACAGCGCCGCACGGCGCGCCTACAGCCCGGAGCAGCTGCAAAGCGAAGCCTACGGTCTTGCCGGAACCCGTGGGAGCGAGCAGGACTATGCGTTTCGACTTCACCTGCTGCATGGTCCGCTGCATGGCATTGAGACGGTCTATGCCGAGGCGGTTCCGCACATTGTCGGTTATCTCCTTCTGCGTCATATTATCAGAGGTTTTCGCTGATGATCTTGTCGAAATTCTCGGCGGGGAGAAGCTCCTGAGTGCCTACGTAGCGCTTGGTAGTGCCGTCGGGACGAATCAGCACGACGGTCGGAACGGCCTGCACGTCGTAGGCGGCGGCTGTCTCAGGCAGGTTGTCGATGTCGACCGATACGAAGCGCACCTTGCCTGCAAATGTCTTGGCAGCGGCCTCGAACACGGGATGAAGCATCTTGCACGGGCCACACCATGTGGCGTTGAAATCGAGTACGGTAAGCGTCTCCACCTTCACTCCGGGACGGAAAGCCTCGTCGTTGGTAAGGTCAATCACACTGCCGGTAGCCTCGCCGAGTATTTCGTTTACATTTGTCACGCTCTGCGCAGCAGCCTGGGTTTCGGCTTCGACAGTTGTATTTTCAGTCTCAGTCACGGCCTTCTGCGTCTTGCCGCAGGCAGTCAGTGCAAGGGCGGCAATCGCTATCATCAGAAAATTTTTCTTCATGTCCTTATTATATAGTTAAAAAACAGATCAGAGGCGGGAGAAGTTCGTGCAAATCTCCCGCCTCCGATCTTTAATTGTCGGAAGCGTGTGCCTTAGAGAGCGCCGGCAAGAGCAGCGTTGGTCTTACGGACAGCCTCGGCACTCTTGGCGAAGAGAGCCTTCTCCTCGTCGTTGAGCTTGAACTCAACGACCTTCTCGATACCGTTGCGGCCGAGAACGCAGGGAACACCGATGCAGATGTCGCTCTGGCCGTATTCACCGTCGAGCATGGCCGAGCAGGAGATCATCTTCTTCTCGTCGTGGAGGATAGCCTCAACGAGCTGCGCTGCGGCTGCGCCGGGAGCGTACCATGCGCTGGTGCCGAGGAGCTTGGTGAGCGTTGCGCCGCCAACCATCGTGTCGGCTGCTACCTTGTCGAGAGTCTCCTTGTCGAGGAGTTCGGTAGCGGGCAGACCGCGGTGTGCGGCATAGCGTACGAGAGGAATCATGGTGGTGTCGCCGTGGCCGCCGATCACGATACCCTCCACCTCGGTGATGTTGACACCCAGAGCCAGGCTCAGGAAGTAGCGGAAACGGGCGCTGTCGAGAGCGCCGCCCATGCCGATGATGCGGTTTTTGGGCAGACCGCTGGTCTTGTGGATAAGATAGGTCATGGTGTCCATGGGGTTCGACACGCAGATGATGATGGCGTTGGGCGAGTGCTTGAGCACGTTGTCCATGACGCTCTTCACGATGCCTGCGTTCACGCCGATAAGTTCCTCACGGGTCATGCCGGGCTTGCGGGGGATGCCGGAAGTGATGACAACCACATCGCTGCCTTCGGTCATGGCATAGTCGTTTGTCACGCCCTTCAGGCGGGTGTTGATGCCGAGGATGCTGGCGGTCTGCATGATATCCATGGCCTTGCCTTCGGAAACGCCCTCCTTGATGTCGAGAAGCACAACTTCGTCAGCCACCTGATTGGTGACAAGTACATTAGCACATGTAGCGCCTACATTGCCGGCGCCAATCACTGTTACTTTTGACATATATCTGTTGTTTTAGAAACGTTTATAGGTTACACCTTTTAGTTCACTGCAAATTTAAGACTTTTTTTCTTAAAAATGCAAATTAGTCGGCTTTTTTATAGTCCGGATCGTAAATGGTGTTGAGCAGATGGGCCAGACGCAGACCGCCGCGAAGCAACTGCTGTTCGATGGTGGGTGCCCAGTAGGCTATCTGATTGTAACTTACGTTGATTCCGGGCTGGAAGAAATCGTAGCAGCGACGGGTGATCTCCATGGTCTCGCGTGCCCAATCGTCCACACTGCCCTGCACCGTCAGAGCCTCGTCCACGTCGTTGAGACGGTCGAGCTGCTGCTGCCACTCCGTGTAGCTCCAGCGGTGTGCGCTCTCCAGCAGGTCGGTGTCCCAGATGCCGTGGAGATTTTTGTCGCGGTTGAAGTATTTGAGTTTCACACGGTTGCCGCCGAGGTCCGTGGCATGCCCCATGTGCATGGGCTGGTGCATGTCGCCCGTCACGTGAATGAGGATTTTCAGCGCGAGTGCGGCCTCGGCCTTGGTTGTGGCTGGGTCGGACAGTTTCTCTATCTGCTGTTTTACAGCCGTGACGGCGTCACCGGCCGGATTGGCGGGCATATCGTCATAGGTGCGGTCGGCATCGACGTTTTTATAGTGCCACGTCTTTGTGTAAGCATACTCCGGCGTATGGCTTGCATTGTCGAGCCAGTTCGCCCAATAGACGGGCGATTTGCCGTCGAGGATTGAATCGACAGCCGCACGGGTAGTTTCCGTGAGATGGTTCTCGGCTATGAATGCCACAGTGTCATGGCCTTTCTGACCCCAGCCGAATGCGGCGATGCTCGCGCCAAGCATGGCGACGGTGATAATAAAATGCTTCATCTGTTATTTTTTGAGAGTAACTGACTGAATTTCTTGCGACGCCGCAGGTAGTAGTCCACGATGATGTTGCGGCGGCAGTCGGCGCGTTCGGAAAGAACATCGCGTTGCGGATGCACGGTGTACTGCCTGCGCATCCTGCGGAAATCGCGGTGGGCCTTCAGTATGGCTCCGGCGTTGGCGAAGTCGAAAGCCACGACGAAACGTGCCCACGCCACGGCGTCGAGCAGCCGGCGGCGCAGCAGTGTGCGGCGACGGCTGCCGTCGGGCAGATTCTTGTGCAGCATCAGCAGATTGTTGCGGAAGTTCAGATAGGTCTTGCGCGGATTGCCGGCAGGCAAAGAACCGCCACCAAGGTGTTCGACGACCGACGACGGCACGGCGCTCAGCCGCCGGCCGTCGAGAAGCATGCGCCAGCAGAGGTCTATTTCCTCCATATGGGCGAAAAACGCGGGGTCAAGGCCGCCGAGGCGCAGATACACGCCGGTGCGCACCATCAGGGCGGCTCCGCTGGCCCAGAATATGTCGGCCACGGCGTCGTACTGCCCCTCGTCCTGCTCGCAGGTGTCGAATATGCGTCCGCGGCAGTAAGGATAGCCGTTGCGGTCGATATACCCGCCGCAGGCGCCGGCATACTCGAATTTTTGCGGGTCGGCATGGCTCAGTATCTTTGGCTGACAGGCTCCGACGTCGGGATGCGAGTCCATATACTCCACGAGCGCATCGACCCATCCCGGCCGCACCGCCACATCGCTGTTCAGCAACACAGTGTAAGGATAGCCGGTAGCCTCCAGCGCACGGTTGTAACCCTCGGCAAAACCATAGTTCCTGTCGAACGGCAGGACAGTGACTTGCGGAAATTCGTCGGCAAGCACACAGAGAGAATCGTCGGTGCTGCCGTTGTCGGCCACTATCACGTCGGCAAGAACGGGATTGGTGTTGGCAACCACCGACGGGAGATATTCGCGCAGCAGCGCCGCCCCGTTCCAGTTGAGTATTATTACAGCTGTCTTTTTCATAGTCCCGGAAATTCATAACAGCGTGCAATCCTTGAAAATCTCCGATGCTACATCCGGAGTGCCGAGGCGCACATCCACGATGCGGTTGTCGAGGCTCGGCGAAGCCTCCACCTCCACGCGCAGATAATTGTCGGTAAAGCCACTCATCATGCAGCCTGCCTTCGGATGCTCCAGCAACACGGGACGCACCGTACCGGCGAAACGACCGGCGAACGTGCCGTAGAGGCGGTCGCTGACTCCGAGCATGATACGTGTGCGGCGATGCTTCTCCGCAGCACCCACCACTGGCTGAATCTCCAGCGCCCGGGTGCCGGGACGTTCGCTGTAGGTGAACACGTGCAGGCGCGACACCGGCAGCGACTCCACAAACGCCTTGGAGCGCATGAAACGCTCTTCCGTCTCTCCGCGAGCTCCCACTATAAGGTCAACGCCGATGAAGGCATGGGGCATAGCCGACTTGATACGTTCCATCTTGTGGCGGAACAGAGCCGTATCGTAGTGGCGCCGCATCAGTTGAAGCACTTCGTCGTCGCCGCTTTGCAGGGGCACATGAAAATGTGGCATGAAGCGCCGCGACGACGCCACGAAATCAATCAGTTCGTCGGTGAGCAGATTCGGCTCTATGCTGGAGATGCGGTAACGCGCTATGCCGTCCACCCCGTCGAGAGCCCGGCAGAGGTCGAGGAAATTCTCATCCGTGCCTTTGCCGAAATCGCCGATGTTGACGCCCGTTATCACTATCTCCTTGCCACCTTCGGCCGCGGCTTCGCGGGCCTGACGCACCATTGACTCAATTGTGCCCGAGCGCGAACGGCCTCGGGCCGCCGGTATGGTGCAATAACTGCACCAGTAATCGCATCCATCCTGCACCTTGAGGAAGTAACGGGTACGGTCGCCGCGCGAACAGGATGGAGAGAACGCACGTATGTCGCGTGTGGGGCGCACGAGGGTGCGCGGAGCATGGTCGGCGCACCAGGCGTCGACAAAATCGGCAATATCGAGCTTGCGGTCGATGCCGGCAACGATGCATACGCCGGGCAACGCGGCCACCTCTTCGCTCTTAAGCTGCGCGTAGCATCCCGTCACGACGATAGCAGCATCGGGATGACGGCGATGGAGCGAACGGATAGTCTGCCGGCATTTCTTGTCGGCAAGGTCCGTGACGCTGCATGAATTCACGATTATAAAATCCGGTTCCTCACCCGGAGTGGCACGACGCACCCCATGCTCGGCGAGCATGGAGGCCACGGTCGAAGTCTCCGAGAAATTCAGCTTGCAGCCGAAAGTATGGAACAGGGCGGTACGTGTGCCGAAAGTAGAATTGTCAATCATTGTCCGGGAACATAGCTGTTTATGATTTCCGAAATCTCGCAAGCGTCGGCGACCGAGGTGCATGCCGATACGGGCAGGCAGAGCAACGTGTCGCCAAGCCGTTCCGCCACGGGGAAAGTGCATCCCGCAAACTCCTTTACGTAGCACGGCTGACGATGCACCGGCAAGGGATAATTGATGTCGGTCTGCACTCCGTTGGCGGCAAGGAAGGCACGCAGCTCGTCGCGGCTGTCGCAGCGCACCACGAACTGATGCCATACGCAGTCGCCGTCGAGACACGGCAGAGGTAAACGGACGTACGGGCTAACGATATGACTCAGATAGGCCGTCGCCACCTCATTGCGCGCGTTAGCTATCGCATCCAGATGCGGGAGCTTGACACGTAGCACCGCTGCCTGAAGAGGGTCCAGACGGCAATTGAAGCCTTTGAAAATATTGTGATAGCGTCTGTCGCTGCCATAGTTGGCAAGGGAACGGACTGTGGCGGCGAGTTCCGAATCATCGGTAGTAACGGCCCCTGCATCGCCCAAGGCACCTATATTTTTCGTGGGATAGAAACTGAACGCCGCGGCATGGCCCAGGGCGCCGGTGTTATGGCTCCTGTCATCAATGCCGCTGACCGCGCTGCGGGCACCGATGGCCTGGGCATTGTCCTCCACGACAATCAGGTCGTGCCCGCGCACGAGATCCTTCATCTTTTCGTCCCAGCAAGTGCGGCCGTAGAGATGAACCGGCAGTATGGCGCGTGTGCGCGGCGTGACGGCGCGTGCGGCAGCATCGGCCGACATGTTCATGGTCTCGCCGTCGGCATCCACAAGCACGGGACGCAGCCCCGCATCGCTGACAGCAAGCACGCTGGCAACGTAGGTATTGGCGGCCACGAGCACTTCGTCGCCCGGCTTCAGACGGCCGAGCAGTATGTGGGCCCTGAATATGAGGCGCAGCGCATCCAGGCCGTTGCTCACGCCTACGGCATAGCGGGTACCCGTAGCGGCAGCGAGTTCATTTTCAAACGCTTCCACCTCCGGGCCGCCCACATAGCGTCCCGACAGAGCCACGCGGTCAAGGGCGGCGCGAATGTCGGCCATATAAGGGCGGTTCACAAGGTCAAGATCAAGAAATGTGTAAGATTTCGGCATTCCTTTCAAATTATATGCGAATTTACGGAATTTTCACGAGATAGAGGTCGGCTTATCCTTTTTTTTACTACTTTTGTTGAATCAACAACCACATACTATGAAATATTCAGCAATCTTTACCTCCGTGCTCGTGGCTGTCGCAGTCATGTTAGGAGCATGCTCGCGCAGCGGCAACGACGAAATCCTCGACACCATCCCCGCCGAAGCGGGATTCATCGGCCGCCTCAACGCCAAGACACTCCTTGAGAGCGCCGGATGCAGACTCGAAGGCAACGAATGGAAAGCCGGCAAAACCGTGCAGGCGCTACTCGACCAGAGCATACGCCGCACGCGTCGCAACACCGAGGACATACTGAAAGTGCTTCCGGCCGTCGACCGCCAGAACATCTACATCTTCAGCTACGGACACAACTTTTTCATGACATGCCTGCTGACGCATCCCGACGCCGTGGCAGCCGGACTGGAAGAAAAACTCGGCAGCCCGGAGAAGAAAGACGGATTCAGCGTGTTCGAGAACAACATCATCATGCGCGACAACCAGCTGTGGATGGCCGAAGACGTAGAGGACGTACAGAAAATGCTGAAAGCCGCAGCCAACGCACCCGCATCCGGCCACAAGGCTATGAGCAAGCTCTCTACAAGCGACGAGACCGCCGCATCCTTCGTAATGAACACGGGCGCGATACTCAAAGACATGCCATATGCAGCCTATACACCCGTGGGCGACGTTACGTTCATGATGAACTCATACCCCGTATACGACATCAGACTCGACGGTGCGAAAATGCACATGGAAGGCACCACCTACTTTGAGAACGGCGACCTGATGGATACAAAAGAATATATTGAAAACATCAATACCTCTTTATGTAATTATATTCCCGAGAACACCGTCGCCGCCGTTGCCTGCGGCAAGCTGAAAGGAGCGTTCATGGAGCAGATCAAAAAGAGCCTGGCTCCTGCGGCTGCACCATATCTTGATGCATGGAACGGCACCCTGTCGATAGCCTACGCACTCCCCGCGGACTATCGCCGGCTGCTTCGCAAAGAGGATCAGCATATCATCTTCACCGTGCAGTATGACAAAGCCAAGGCCATGGAAATTCTGGACATGGCGGCCGCACAGCTGCCCGGAGTCAAAAGGCAGGGCGACAAACTGACACTGGACCTTGGCAACGGCGTGTGCATAAACGCGACGTACACCGAAGACATGCTGATTTTCTCCACCGACCCGATAGCAAAACACAATGCGGTGCGTGAGGAGATGTTCAAGGACAATTCCGGAGCAATGTTCGTAGACCTCGACCGCAACAACGCACTGGTGCAGGGTCTCGGGCTGCCTTTCGGCTTCAAGCTGGATTCACGCACCAAAGGCGAGAAAGGCTATCTCGACATAGTCCTCGACGGCAGCGAGCAGCCCTTCATAGAGAGTCTGCTGCGCCTCGCCACCGACACGGCCCTGCAGCGCAGCATAGTGGCGAAAGCATCGGAACTCGAACAATGATTGAAACCATAACACTGGTAGACGTTCTGCCCCGCGTATTCGCCGGATGCGAGGCCGAGCCGCCCGTGAGCGAGTCGCAGGTGTGGCTCCACCGCGTGGAGCTGCACCGCGGCAAGCGCTACATCATCAGCGCCGAAAGCGGCACGGGAAAGTCGTCGCTATGCAGTTTCATCTATGGCAACCGCAGCGACTACTCGGGGCGAATCCTCCTTGACGGGCGCGACAGCCGCGACATAGGCATAGCCGAACGCTGCGCGCTGCGGCGCAAGTCGCTCGCCCTGCTGCCGCAGGAGATGCGGCTGTTTCCGGAGCTGACCGTAATGGAGAACATTCAGCTGAAAAACAGTCTGACAGGGCATAAATCCGAAGCTGAAATCAGAGCCATGCTCGACGAACTGGAGATAGGAGCCAAAGCCGACGAGAAAGCCGCCACGCTGTCAATAGGACAGCAGCAGCGCACGGCGCTGATACGCGCACTGTGCCAGCCGTTCGACTTCCTGCTGCTCGACGAGCCGGTGAGCCATCTCGACGCCCGCAACAACGCCGCGGCCGCCACCATGGTGCAGCGCGAGGCCGACAAGCAGGGCGCCGCGATAGTGGCGACATCTGTAGGCAACAACATCAACATCACCGATTATACAATACTCCGGCTATGAATACGGCACTCGTAAGGCGCCTGTTGCGGCGCAATGTCAGTGTGGCCCAGACGTGCGGATATGCTTTCGCATCGCTTGTGGGCCTGAGCATAGTGCTGTGCGCTGTACAGTTCTACCGCGACGCCTCCGGCATCTTCGGCGTGGACGGCAGCGTGAACAGCCGCGACTTCATGGTCGTATCCAAGCAGATAGGATTCAACGACCGCAACACGGCATTCACCCCCGACGAGATAGCCGACCTCAAAGCACAGCCATGGGTGAAAGCCGTGGGAGAATTCACAGCCTCGCGCTTCAAGGCGGCCATCAGCCTTGATTTCGCCGGCCGCGGACTCGCTTCGGAGACATTCTTCGAGAGCCTTCCCGCCGAGTTCTTCGACAAGCTGCCGGACGACTGGGGTTTCGACCCAGCCAAGGGCGCCGAGGCCGACGTACCCATAGTGCTGTCGCGCGACTATCTCTCGCTCTACAACTTCGGATTCGCGGCCACACGCGGGCTCCCCACCCTACGGGAAAACGAGATAGGGATGATACCGCTGACGCTGACTCTGCGCGGGCGCGACGGCCAAATCGCTGTGATGCGGGGACATATAGCGGGATTCTCGTCACGAATCAACACCATAGCCGTGCCCGAGGAGTTCATGCATTGGGCTAACGAACGGTTCGCACCCGGGAGCGCGCAGGAAGCTCCGTCGCGCCTGGTGATAGAGACCGACAAGCCGGGCGACCCGGCCATCGCGCGGTACCTTGACAACAACGGACTTGACATCGCCGGCGACAAGATAGACAACTCTGCCGCCGCATATATGTTGCGCCTGTTCACCGGTATAGTGCTGGCCGTGGGAGCCATAATCTCCGTGCTGGCGTTCTTCATCCTTCTGCTCAGCATTTTCCTGCTGCTGCAAAAGAACCGCGGAAAGCTGCGGCAGCTCATGCTGTTGGGCTATTCTCCGGCCGAGGTGGCGCGTCCGTACATTCACATGGTGGTGGCGGTAAATGCCGCTATCCTCGCGGGCGGATGCATTGTGGCGATATTGGCCGCGGGGATATGGCGTTCTGCACTGGCAACGGTAGGGGCGGCTCCGACATCCATCTGGCCTACGGTCCTGGCGGGAGCCGCGCTGATGGCAACCGTCAGCGTGCTGTCGGTGGTTTCAATACGAAGCCGAGTGAGGAGGGATTTTTGAGGAGTGTGGAGTGTGGAGTGAGGAGTTAGGAGTGAGGAGATGGGCGTTGCACTTCTATGTGGAATCTTTCTGGAATCTTTCTCCATGCGAAATTACAAAAAAATCCGCGAATTAAGCACGCAGTCTCAAATATTCTCATTAACTTTGCAGTCGGATAGTCCTCGGACTGTCCACGACATTTTGAAACAAAGAGGCGTTATGTCTTCTGCTTGTACGGATAAAGCGTAGGAAACTTACATCCAAGTATATGCAAGAGAAAGTCATAACAGTCTCCATGCCATAAGGCGTGGAGCTGTTATTCCCACATCTTCATATACAGGTTTTCCTACCACCTATCCGTAAAGGCGTGGCATAGCAGCCCACGCCTCTTTTTATAAAGCCATATAGGGTTGCAATGGCTTCTGAACTTCTCACAAAATCAGCATGAAAAGATTTCTGATTATGGGAACTGCACTTCTTGCAATAGCCGTAGGCTCTATTGCATATGCAGCACCCTTGAGTGGAGACCAGTCCAATGGTCCACTCTATGCCTACAACAATGAACAATTAGTTAATGGCGCCACCATCCAAGGAGGTCGTTGGGTGATGGTCAAATTACGCATTCAAAATGGGGAGGTATGGAACTTCTCTTTCGGAGGGCGTGACATGGCAGGAAACATCCGGTGGGAATCATGCTATCCAGCAAGATACAGAAATACGAACCCTGGATTGGACGGCAATGAGATATGCCGTGAATACAACTATACTGCAACGCTGAGCGGGCAAGGTTTTTCATCCTTCAAAGTATATTTTTGAAAATTTAAGGATCAAAGTTACATATCAACTTCATAAGCTGTCTTAACTTTGTAACCTTAAAGGCAAAAATCAAGTAACACTCCGGGCGCCGAAGCGTCCGGAGTGTTGTGGATTAGAGTGTTTGAGAGTTAATTCACCATCCACAAACATCACAAGGTGGGATGACATGTTTAATCATAATAATACAGCTTATGTTATAGTCTATACTTATTGGTATATTCTGCAGCATTGTTGGAGCCTGGATATATGACAATATGAAATCTGAGTGATTTCTCAATCCAACTATTATATTTTGAAATGAACTTCGATTAAATTCGTCTATAATTTTATACCTCATGCCACCGATGGGGTATAATTATTTCAATCCGAAGCATCTGCTGACAGTCTGCTTCAATGATCGCCTTTGCTCCTTGAGCCATTGGATAATTCTTGTTCAATTGATGTGCAGGTGGAACTTGTTATCAGATGGGTCGCGGATAAATTTGAATGTCGTGCCAGCCACGATTTCTATCTTCTCACGCTTTTGGAATAGTCCAGACTAACATTCTTAACCAGGTATTAACCACCTCCATCCATCAGTTACCAGGTAAAGCTGTCAGGAATGCTTACCTATTCACACTTTTCAAGACAAAAAGGTCAAAAGGGACAAAAGGAGTGTGGAGTTAGGAGTGAGGAGCAGCGTTGTGCAACCCGCCATGCGGCGGGTTGATTTATTTGGAGGCATCTACCGAGGGTACGTCGCACCATTCGGTCGCTCCTTAACCCTCGGCTAATGTCGGCGATCTCAATTCGCCGACATTTATTTTTATAAATCCATTTGCGGTTTAGGCTTTCGGGGAATCGTCAAGGGCGGACTGGAGGTCCAGCAGGTGCTTGTAGACGGCGTGGACGGGGAGGCCCATTACGTTGTAGAAGCTGCCCTCTATGCCTTTTATGCCTACGGCGCCTATCCATTCCTGGATGCCGTAGGAGCCGGCTTTGTCGAGAGGACGGAATGTGGAGACGTAGGCTTCTATCTCGGAGTCAGAAATCGGGTCGAATTTTACTTTTGTATGCTCCGAGAAGCTGACGCGGCGGCCGGGCATCGAAAGGGTGACGCCGGTCACGACGGTGTGGGTGCGACCTGAAAGTTTTCGCAACATACCGCAGGCGTCGGCCTCGTCGGCAGGTTTGCCGAGTATTTCGCCGTCGAGGACGACGACGGTATCGGCAGTGAGGAGTACCTCGCCGTCGCGGAGGCAGTCGTCATAAGCCTCGGCCTTGTGGCGCGAGAGCCATTCCGGCACAGCCTCGGCCGGCAGTCCGGCAGGATAATCCTCATCGACATCGCGCGGCGGAGCCAGCTCAAGGTCGGGGACGAGCATGTGCATCAGCTCGCGGCGGCGGGGCGACTGACTTGCAAGCACAACGCGGAAGCTGAAAAGACGAGGGGGTGCTATGTAATCCTGCATTATCCGAAAGCTTTGGCGCTCGCGGGCCAGCATCCCTGAGCGAGCATGGTTTCCTGAATGAGTTCGCGCGCTACGCCGTGGCCGCCGTCGCAGGTGCTGATGAATACAGCGAGCATGCGTATGTCCGGGTCGGCATCGCGGGGAGCCACGCTGAGCCCGACGTGGCGCATACAGTCGGCATCCGGGACATCGTCGCCGGCATAGGCCACCTCGGCGGGTTGCAATCCCTGCTCGTCCATCCAGGTGCGGAGGACGGCCAGTTTGTCGCCAACGCCGAGAAAGACATCCTGAACGCCTATCATATTCATGCGGCGACGCACGACCTCCGTATCGGCGCCCGTGATGACCGCGACCTTATAGCCTCGGCGCACGGCCTCCTTGAGTGCAAAGCCGTCGCGTACATTGGCCATGCGGGCCGGGCGGCCGTCGTCAAGCATGGGTACTACGGTGGGAGAAAGTACTCCGTCGACGTCAAACACGAAGGCGCGTATGCGCGACAAATCATAATTAATCTTGCTCATTTCGGCTGTAATGGTCGGTTATGGCTTGTGATAACATCCGATAAATCTCGGCCTGCGCGTCGGGAAGCATGGAGGCATGACGCTCTATCGTGGCAGCGTCGCCGCGGCGGGCAGGGCCGGTCTGCGATGCCTCGGGGCCGAATTCAAAGGCTTTCGCCACTGTCTCCTCCAGCAGCGGGCGGAGCACGTCGAGGTTGTAGCCGCCGCGGGCAAGCACCTGCGAGGCACACAACAGCAGATAGTTGGGGAAGTTGCACCCGAGCACTCCCGCGACGTGGAGAAAGGGACGCGTGCCGCTGTCGGCATGATGGACGCTGCGGGAAATCATGCCCGCAAGGGCATCAAGACGGGCGAGCGTGGCATCGTCGGAGGCCTCATTGAAGAATGGCACGCTGGAGAGATCGAGCTTGCGGTCGCGGGAAAACGTCTGCAAAGGATACATGACGCCTACCCTGTCTGATGCGCAGCGCAACACGTCCATGGGCACCGAGCCCGACGTATGGGCCACAATGCCTTTCATGGGGGGAAGCGTAGCAGCCACATCGGCAACGGCGCCGTCCACCGTGGATATAAGGCACACGTCGGCGCCGGGATTGACAGAATGCAAATCGGTGACAGCTTCAGCTCCGACTTCGGCAGCAAGGCGGGATGCGTGCGCCGCATTGCGGGAACACACCTGCAGGATGCGCGCACCCGCAGCATGCAGGCCACGCGCCAGATGGGTAGCTACATTGCCGGAGCCTACGACAACTATCCGACAGGCTTCCACGACTCGATGTGCACTTTCTCCCACAGCAGCTTGTCGGGGTCGACCGGGCGACGCTGCTCATCCTTGTGGCCGACCGTGACGATGCACTCCACCGTGAGATTCTCGGGGATACCCAAAGTCTCGCGCACGATGTCCTCGGCGGGGGTGCCGTCGGCCGTAAAGCGGTTGCGGACCTGAATCCAGCAGGCGCCAAGTCCCAGCTCCGTGGCCTGGAGCTGCATGAAGGCAGCCGCGATGGAAGCATCTTCTATGAAGCAGTCGCTCTGCGCGGCATCCACAGCCACGACAACGGCAAAGGCGCAGGTGGCGATAGGCTTGGTGCCGAAATCCTTGCAGGCGGCAAGGCGGTCGAGAGTCGAGCGATTCTCGACAACGACAAACTGCCAGGGGCGTTTGCTCTTAGATGACGGAGAGAGGAGTGCGGCCTGAAGAATGAGGCGCACGTCGTCGGCGTCGACAGGCTGGTCCGTATAGCGACGGATACTGTGACGCTCGATGAACAGTTGGTTGAGTTTATCCATAATCAGAACCGTTTCTTACTTTCTGCACACCCAGGAAGACGGGAAACGGGCGGAAAGATTCAGCGCGCCGGCCTTTTCGTTGACATCGGCAATGCTTGAACCTTCAACGGCATACACACGGTAGCGCCCGTCCTTCACGAGAATTCCGAGAGTTGTGTCATTATTCTTATCAACAAATCTACGGGCTTCAAGTTCATTCTCCAGGGATGCGACCACCAGGCAATAGCGGGAGGCCGCGGCGGGACGCTTCACGGCTGCGGCTCGGCGCACAGCAAGGGCGGCAGTGTCGACCTGCGTGACCGCATCGGCCTCATGCCTCAGGACCAGTATCACAGGGGCCTTGGCTTCGGCAGGCATCTCGATAATCTCCGAACGAGAAACAGACGGGAGCTCAACGCCGAGCGAAGCGGACTGCGGGTTTTCCAACCGATGGGGACGAAGGATGGCAGTGCCTACCGCAAGAAGGAACACGACAGCTGCGGCCACACGTGCCGTCCGGGCGACAATATTGCGCGGGCGGCGACGGCTGCGGGCAGATGCGGCCGGAATGGATTCCGAATCCTCTCTGAGCGCGAACTGAGACAAGTCTATCTCCGGGAGCCACATGCATGACGGCGACAGCTCTAAGGCGGGAGCAGCCACAAAGCGCAGCGAGCCGTCGGCATCACGCATAAGCGTACCGACGCGTCCGAGCGAGAGACGGCTGTCGGCCTCAAGGGCAAGCCTCATGGCCTGAGTCTCTTTCTCGACGAGCTGCGTGGCCTGCGTGTAGCTCATTCCCTCAGCACGGGCTATGCTTGCTACGAGGGTGCCGTCGTTGTGGTCGAGCGCCGGGTTAAAAGTGAACACGCGCCGAGGCGGGAGCATACGACATGACGAGGCATCGAAGCGCGCAGGCATCTCATGAGCCAGCACAGCCCCTATAGCAGGCAAAATCACGCAATTATGCGTGATTGCCAGGTGTTCGATATGTCGTATTACGAGGTTCACAATACAAAGGTACGGCCTTTTTTTTAATTTTTCAAAACTATTTTTTGCACTCCGGCGGTGCAATTCAAGCTAAGGTTTCCGCTATGTGTTGTGCTGCAATACATAGCGGAAACCTTAGCTTGAAAAAATATTTTTCAGGGGCGGGACGAATCAGGATTTGACACCCTTCGCGCCCTTCACACCCTTGACACCGCCACCAAGCGAGAAGATGTTCTGATCGTAGCTAACGGTCTTGTAGCTCTGGTCGCGCTTGCGCTTAAGCGCCAGACTGACAAGGCGTTCCATGAGCTTCGGGAAGCTCAGGCCCGTAGCTTCCCAGAGATAGAACGACAGCGAGCCGGGGATGGTGTTGATCTCATTGACATAAATTTCGCCGTTGCTGCGGTCCACGATAACATCGACGCGGCTTACACCGTGACACGACAGGACGCGGAACGTTTCTCCGGCAAGGAACTGAATGCGGCGGGTCACATCTTCGGGCAGGTCGGCCGGGATGCGCTTCTGCGAGGCCTGCATGCCTGTGGCACCCTTGGTGCCGCCCATATATTTATCGGTATAGCTGAGAATCTCGCCGCTTTTGATGGGTTCTTCAAGTACGGATGTCTCGTACTGGTCGCAGTCGCCGAGTACAGAGCAGTTGATTTCCTGCAACCGGTCGACCATGTGCTCCACGATGATACGGGCCGAATACTGCGTGGCCTCGGCCACACGTTCCTCGAGCTGCGCACGGTCGGCCGCACGGCCGATGCCGACGCTGGAGCCAAGGTTGGCCGGCTTCACGATGACAGGATAGCCAAGCTCCGTCTCTACCTTTTCGACGAGTTCGGCGCGCGACGACTCCCACTGGCGGTCGGTGAACCAAATATACGGAACGACGGGCACGCCGTTGGCCTGGAGTATCATCTTCATGGTGATCTTGTCCATGCCGTTGGCCGACGACAGAGTGTTGCATCCGGCATAGGGTAAGCCTATGGTCTCGAGGACACCCTCGAAGATGCCGTCTTCGCCGTTGCTGCCGTGGAACACGGGAATTGCGACGTCGAAAGTGGCGACAACGTCGTTGCCGAACATCTTGTGCTTGCTGCGATAGAGGTTGTAATCGCCGTAGGAAGGGCGCATATACACCTGCGTACACTTCTGCAGCAAGGCATTTATGTCGCGGAAATTAGCGACGTCGCGCAGAGCGTCGCCTGTAAACCATCGTCCGTCCTTCGTAACGTAGACCGGTACGATGTCAAAACGGTTCTCGTCGATGGCGGCCATGGCCTGATTGGCTGAAATGACCGATATTTCATGCTCGGTGCTTCGTCCTCCGAAGAACACCCCTATTACTGTCTTCATTTCTTGTATCAGTTTGCTGTTTCTTATTTAAATGTGTCGGGCAGGTCGTTCTCGTAAAGAACTATGTCGCCGGCCGTGGCAATCTTTGCGAGCAGGGCCTGAGCCTCGGCGAAGCTGTCGACAACATGAGTGTTCAACGCGTCGTTATTCTCCGCCTTGATTCCCTCGGTGAGTGCATCGCGGTTGTAGCGGCCTACGATAACGGCATGGTCGCAATTGCGGGCGATGTTGCGCCCGAGCTCGGCATTGAGCTCGTACTGGCGCTCTCCGAGCTCGATCATGCCCGGAGTTATCACTATGCGCTTGCCGCCCGTCATGCCTCCAAGCACCTCCATAGCCATGCGGGAGCCAACGGGATTGCTGTTGTAGGCATCGTCGATGACGGTGATACCGCCTGGAGTACGCTTGATGCTAAGACGGTGCTCAACGGGCTGAATCTGCTGCACGGCATAACGAATGCGTTCGTCGGTGACGCCAAGGGTATGAGCCACCGCCACGGCGGCAAGCAAGTCGGAGATGTTGGCCTCGCCGAGAAGGCGGGTATGGAGCTGAAGCGAATAACCGTCAGGGCCCTTGACGGTGAAGGATGTGCCGTCAGCGGCATAGTTGACAGAGGCGGCACGCCAGGTGGCACCGGCTGCGTCGCGGCATGTGTAACGCTCGCAACGCACATTGTCGACCTTGCGGTCGGCTATACGCTCGAAGTCATTGTTGACGAAAGCCACGCCGTCGGCCGGGAGAGCGTCTACCAACTCAAATTTGGTACGCTGCACGTTGTCAATACTTCCGAACGACTCAAGATGCTGAGGACCTACGGCCGTGACAATGCCAATGGAGGGATGCACAATATCGCATATTTCCTTGATGTCGCCAATGTTTTTGGCTCCCATCTCTACGATGAAGACCTCATTGTAAGGCTTGAGGTACTCGCGGACGGTACGCACTACCCCGAGCGTGGTATTGAAGCTGCCGGGAGTCATGAGCGTGTCGAACTGCTCCGAAAGGATGCGGTGCAAATAATGCTTCGTACTGGTCTTGCCATAGCTGCCGGTGATACCAATCACTTTAAGATCTCTCATGGACTGCAGACGGCGGCATGCGTCGCGGATGTAGCCGCGGCGTATGTTTGCCTCGACAGGCGCAAGCAGGAAGTTGGCTAATACGATCACGATATGCGAGGCGCAATAGCACAGCAGAAGAGCCATAGCGGCAGCATAGAGATTACTTTCTGCGGAGCCTCCGAACAGGAGCATGGCAACCCCGACCGCAATCAGAACTAAAAGTGCCATAACGGCATAGATGCGGCATGCACGTGCGGTCCATACCAAGGGTTTCTTATATCGGGCAGTGCTGAGCTTTAACGCAGCAGCCACTCCGAAAGCGCCGGCGAGGCCCATTGCTACGGCTCTGCTGCCGAACGGCCCGATGCAGAGAAAGAACACAATCAGAGCCGCGATACGCCACGCCGAAGTGGTGTCGCCTGAGGTACGGAGCCAGTTGAAGTAGCGTTTGTTGTAGTAGCTGTTCTGTTGCAGCATCATCAGGTCGCGGCGCAGTTCATAGACGGTTGCTGCGGCTATGGCCGCGACCATTACAGCGAATAGTATAATCAGCATTGCAAAATGTAAAAGTCAGGATTTCAAAAAACTGCGAAGCACGGCGGCGAACTGCCAGGGGTTGTCGAGGAAGCTGTAATGGCCGCAGTCCTTAAAGCTCACAAGGGCGGCATTTGGAATGAGCTTTTCCATGCGCCGGGCATCGGCAAGAGGTGTGGCCGTGTCGCTCTCGCCCCATACGAGCAGAGTGGGTGCCGTGATTTCAGGCATAAGATGGCACAGGTCTTCGTTGACGACCTTGCTGAGAATGCTCCGCATGACCGGGGATGCGGCAGCATAGTCGGCCGAGGCGTTTCGGCTGCGCCATTTCTCGATAACAGTTTCAGCCCTGTCGCGGCTGAGGAATGCACGGCACAATGTTTTTGCGGTCTTGAATCCGTAGACCTTAATATAATATTTCAGACTACGGCGCGGCTTCACGCCTGCGGCGTCAACAAGGATAAGCTTATCGACAGGATTGCGCGAAGCCATCACGATGCCCACACGGCCACCGAAAGAATGCCCCACAAGGACAGGATTGACGATACCGAGACGTGCTGCGAATTTCTCGACAAGACTGGTATATTCCTCCACGCCCCAACATTCGCGGGGCTCATCGCTTTTCCCGAACCCGGGGAAATCGATATTGTAGACACAATGGGTTTCCGAAGCAGTACGCTCGATACTTGCCACGGTGTCCATGGTGCAGCCCCAGCCGTGCATGAGAATAAGGGCGGGCCCTACCCCACATGTACGGTAATGAAGGCGAATGCCGTCTATGTCTATGAAATTTTCCATTTTCAAAGGCGAGTCTACCTCTTTTCAGGTTACAAAATTAATCATTATGCAGCGTATGAGCAAATCAAAAATGCAGCATGAGCTCAAGGCAGAGGCGATTGCTGTCGGAGGTGTCATAGCTATGATGCGAGCTATGGAAAAACTGCTCGTAGTTGAGCCTGAGATGTGCCTGCACGGGTCCTTTGAGATAGGCCAGCGTAGAGCCGACGGTAATCCTCTGTCTTTTAGTCTGAGTCAGCTCCAGAATTGCGGGATCATCGGAAGAAGCGTCATATAGGTCGGTAGCTCCGTCATACCGCAGGTCGATGGACACACGGTCGGCAAAGCGGCAGCGAAGCGGGAAAAAGCGACGGCCTTTTATGTTGAACGCTTTTGTAGCAGGTGCGGAGTTGTGGCTGTAGCCTTTCCAGAGGCCCTCTATCTCAGCTTCCCACAGTACGCCGTCAGTCCAGGTGAGGGAAACGTCCCAGAGGTTGCAGCGCACCGTTCCGAGCATGTTGGACTGAAAACCGACTTCCGGCGTCCACTGCCCGAAAGTGGCGGCTCCCACAGCGCCAAACGTATAGTCCTTGCTCCACGGTTTGTGGTCGGTTGTGGACGAGGAGCTGAAGACTCCCCCTTCCACAAAAGCCGGGGCCGTTCCCAGACGAAAGCTGTAGCGGGCTTTTATGCCAACCTTACGCGAACTCCACATGTCATGATTCACAAGCGAACTATGAGCAAACCAATACTCATGGACTGAACGCGTGGCACTTACGGACAATGGTACGCGCATCTGTCCGAGCATTACTCTGAGCGATGCGGCAGGCTGCACTATGGCATAGGCATCACGCATGACAAACTTGCCCCGGTCGCTGAAGTCGGCACGCAGGAAGTAGCCGAGAAAGTCGGTCAGGCTTCCTTTCATATTCACTCTGGCATTGCGGACATTGAAATGCCCATAGCCATCCTCCGTGGATATCTCGTACTGCATACGCATGGTGGCATGGACTTCCGGAATATAACGGCTATAGGACTTCGTGGAATCAGCGGCCGCAGCGAAACAAAATGCGCCGAAGCATAATGTCAGCGCAACAAAAATGCGAAAAATGCTCATAACGCCTGCAAAATTACATATTCCCGAAGAATCAGCGAAATAAAAGGGAGAGGCATATTGTTACATGTTTGTTACAACCGCAAAAATATTTTAAATATGTTATTAATCCAAAAACAAGTTTGCTAATTTTGCGGTTATTATTTAGACAGCAGTGCAAGGCAGTGCCTGGTTGCGATACTATTTTTATTCTGAAATACAAACAGTTAAAAGTACATAATATCATGATCACACAGCAAGTGATAGATACGCTATACAAGCAATATAAGAAAGCCCCCAAAAGTCAGGACTGCCTTAACATGCCGCTTCTTTTTGATTCGGCAGGAGAAAACCACAATATCAGCGTGGATTTTGATGACAACATGAATGCCGAGCTCATAATAGGCAGCATAGACCCGAAATCTCCTTTTCACAGAATGCCGATGAGCCATATTCACGCGATAGTTCCATTTGAGGACTGGGTGGCGATAGTGCTGCACTCCTCCATAATATTTCTTAATAAAAAGGACAGCAGAGTTTCGATACACATTCGCCCTCTGAAAGAAACCCTCATGGATAAAATCCGCCGAGGCCTCGGCTCCTCTACAGAGTAAGTCGCTCTCTGAAAAGATATTCACTCTTAAACAAAATGCGCAAATACGAATCGCCGTACTTGCGCATTTTGTTTACGTCAGTGTTCAGCCCTATTTCGATGCGCCCGGACTGAACAGCCGGCGGAACAGCGGCGGCAGGAATGTGCCGCAGATAGCGATGCTGAATGCACATATGACACATGTGCGTATCGTGCCGAGACCGGCCACCGTGAGGATGGCGAAGCCGACAAGTGTCGTTATTATCAGCGCCGTCACGTAGGCGCCTATCTGTTTGCCCATAGAGGAGAGATTTTTAGCGATTACGATTAATATCCGGGGTTACTTATCATCTTCCGGGGCAATGAGCTTGTAACCTTTGCCGTGGATGTTGATGATCTCAATAGCGGGATCGTCTTTCAGATGCTTGCGCAACTTGGTGATGTAGACGTCCATCGAGCGAGCGTTGAAGTAGTTGTCGTCAATCCAGATGGTCTTGAGGGCGAAGTTACGCTCCAGAATCTCGTTGACGTGGGCGCAGAGCAGACTGAGCAGCTCGCTTTCCTTAGTGGTGAGCTTAGTCACCTTGTCACCTATCATGAGCACCTGCTTCTGGGTGTCGAAGGTGAACTTACCGATGCGGTAGCTTGTCACTTCCTTACCCTTTTTGCCCTTGACACGGCGCAGGATTGCCTCGATACGGAACACAAGCTCCTCCATCGAGAACGGCTTTGTGATGTAGTCGTCGGCACCGATCTTGAAGCCTTCGAGTATATCGTCCTTAAGGGATTTCGCCGTGAGGAAAATGATGGGCACATCGGAATTGACAGTACGGATTTCCTGGGCCACGGCGAAGCCGTCCTTTTTGGGCATCATGACGTCGAGGACACAGATGTCGTACTTTCCTTTCAGGAAGGCCTTGTAGCCACTCTCGCCGTCGGCGTAGAGGTCGGCGTTGAAGCCTTTGGCCTGCAGATACTCACGGAGGAGCATGCCGAGATTCTCGTCGTCCTCGCAGAGCAGAATACGCATACGATCTTCCATAATAAAAACAGTTTAGTTTGTTAGAGGTAATATTATTTTGAATTTTGTTCCTACTCCGGGTTCACTTTCGGCCGTGATTTCTCCGCCGAGGTCGTGAATCATCTTGTGTACGTAAGCCAGTCCGAGGCCGAAGCCTTTGACGTCGTGACGGTTGCCCGTGCTTACCCGATAGAATTTCTCGAATATTTTCTTGAGGTCGTCACGCCTTATGCCGATGCCGTTGTCACTGACACAAATCTCAAGATGATTGTCGTCGATGTCGCGTGTAGAAACATTAAGCTCAAGAGGCACGTCTTCGCGGCGATATTTCACGGCGTTGTCGAGGAGATTGAAGATTACGTTGGTGAAATGCATCTCGTCCACATTGACAATAGCGTCTTCAGCGTCGAGATTCGCACGGATCTTACCGCCGTACTTCTCTACTTTGAGCTTGAATGTGTTGACGATGTTGTCGATGGCCGAATTGGCATCAATTTCTTTAAGTTTGAGCGACACTTTCTGCCGGTCGAACATCGACATCAGCAACACTTTCTCCACCTGGAAGCGCAGGCGCTTGGTCTCGTCGTTTATAACGTTACTGATCTGCTGCATCATGGCGGGAGATTTACGCACGGTGTCGTCCTGAAGCATCTGAGCAGCAAGCGATATAGACGAGATCGGCGTCTTGAATTCGTGAGTCATGTTGTTGATAAAGTCGTTTTTCATCTCCGTGAGTTTCTTCTGACGGAAAGCGACAATGATGGTGAACACGAATATTATAAGCAGAATCAATGTGAATGCGAACGCAGGCACCATGAAAGAGATAGAGGAGAAAATGAAATCCTTCTTGGTGGGAAAATATACTTTCAGATAGTTGAGACGCCCTGAACTGTCGTTTGGGAATAGTGCCTGCACGAACATGTTGTCCCTGTCGGCCGAGGAAGCCTGAAAGCCCGGCGACTTGTAGAGCACCATGCCTGCGAAATTGGCGACCGCGAATTCAAACGGCATACGCAGGCCCAGCGTGTCGAGTTCCTGACGCAGATAGCGGGCTACACGCGCTGAATCGGCCCGTTCGGTGATAGGACGCGTGCTTGCTGATGACACTATGTTGAGGATGACGTCGTCGATCATGCCCTTCTGATAAAGATAGCGGTTGTGGTAGGCGTCCTGCAAATTTCGGTAATGGTCGGCCATCGCGCCGGGCCCTGTCTGCAACTTGGAAATCTCCTGCACATCGCCCTTGATGGTAAGGTCAGCCACCAGTCCGGTGGAGGTCTTGAACGAGTATTTGACACCACTCAGATTCGGCACGGTCTCGCCAAGATACTGGGCAAAAATCGACGAACTCTCCACGCTGTTTACATCCTCTTCCAGAAAATGTCGCGCCTCATCCTGCTCAAGATGCTGCGACACAGCGATAAGGCTCTGCCTTACACCCTGCGAGAACTGCTCATAGCGTATCTGAACTATATTTTTCATATAGAAAATCTGGATGCACAGCAGCCCGACAAAGGCTATCGCCATCAATACGGTCAGAATCCAGATAGTATGCTTTTTCATTTCGTTGCTTGGCTTAGAGAGGCAGCCTGTTAAGAATTAACCTTTGTTTTGTTAACAATTAAAATCCATTATTGTTGGTTAACACTTATCAACTTAGCTGCCGATTTAACATTTCGCCCCAAAATTAACTTAAAAATGTGAATTTAACAAATTCCGGCAGGAAATTTTTCATTTCACGCCGGAATTAGAATTGTTGCGAGAGCATTAACTATCGGCGTCTTACTTTTACAAAGCGTGAGGGAGTGATGACATAGTCCACCGGTACGTCATGCTCCTCAACATCAAAGGCATAATCGCCAAAAGCGTCGACAAGCTGGAAATCGTAAGCCACGCCAACGGTAACGGCGTGCGTTCTCGAGAGCAGACGGTCGTAGTAGCCTTTGCCGCGGCCTACCCTGCGGCCGAGGCTGTCGTAGGCCACCGCGGGCACAACGATCATGTCCATGTCGGCCACGTCGGCTATATCGTCGCCGTCCGGTTCTTCTATGCGGAAAGCTCCGAGATGTGTGCGGGTGCGCTCATAAGGGAGAATATCAAGATCTACGCCGTTCACGCGCGGCAGATACATGCGCTTGTGTCCGTGCCACTTGTCAAGAAATTCTCTGGTGGACAGTTCGTCCGGAAGCGAGTGATACATCAGCACCTTATCGGCCATAATGAATGCGGCCATCTGTTCAAGCAGCTCGAACACCCCGCTGGCGGCACCGGCACGCTCGCTGTCGCTGAGCAATGTCATGCGGGCGCGAATGCGCGAACGAATCTCTCCTTTGTTCATAATATTGCTATTGCTTGCCTTCAATTACCGCGGCTCCCGAGCGAATCCGGCGTATGGCCTCGTTCACCATAGAGTCGTCGGTGTTGTCAATCTCATAGAAAGCGCGTACGCCCAGAATATCGCGGGCGATGAGCGCCTTCAGTTGTCTAACAATCAGACGACGCGAATTGTTGAGGTAGTAATAGCGCAGACGCACGCCGTTCTGCCGCACATAGGATGCGAAAGCCGACATAAGCACAGCATCGGACGGCAGTTTGGCAAGCAGTTCGGCTGTGTTTTTCGCCTGAGAGAGGTCGGCACGGTTGAGATCGGCGTACTCGAAAGCAAAGCGGTTAAGCAGATTGGCATTGGCAAGTTCTATGTAGAACTTGTTGATGCCGGAAGTGTCGGACGGCACGAATACATCAGGCATGATGCCTCCGCCACCGTACACCTTACGGCCGCCCACCGTCGTAAACATCTCGCCGCTGCGGAAATCAGCGCTGTCGGCCACGAAGTTTTCGCCATGATTGTAGCGCTCCAGAATCTCAGCCTCATAGCTTTCGTTGTCACCACGGAGGAAGGATTTCTGTATGCAGCGGCCCGAGGGGGTGTAATAGCGCTGGACGGTAAGACGGAGCTCGCTGCTGTCGGGTAGCTCGAAAGAACGCTGAACCAATCCCTTGCCGAAAGAACGCCGGCCCACTACCAGACCGCGGTCATTATCCTGAATGGCACCTGAGAAAATCTCGCTGCTGCTGGCCGTAAACTCATCGATAAGCACAACCAGAGGCACATCGGCAAAATTGCCGGTACCGTCGCTGAGCACCACTGAATTCTCCCGTTCGCGGCGTCCTTTGGTAGCCACAATCATGCTGCCCTCGGGCAGGAATTCGTTCACCATCATTATGGCGGGGTCCATATAACCTCCGGTATTGCCGCGCAGGTCGATAATAAAACTTTTGGCTCCGTCGCGGTGCAGGGAGTACAGATTCTGAAGGAACTCGGGATATGTATTCCGTCCGAAACTGTTGACCTTGATATAGCCTATGTCTCCGTCGGTAATATATGCCGCGTCGATGCTCTCGATGGGCACAGAGTTACGCACGATTTTAAACTTAAGCGGCTTGTCGATGCCATGCCGCACTACGGTCACATCCACCACAGAGCCCTGAGGGCCACGCAACAGCGAGCGCACCCTGTCGGTGGTGATGTCGCTTCCGACAAGCGTTGTGTCGCCGGCTGCGACAATACGGTCGCCGGGACGCAGCCCCACACGCTCTGACGGACCGCCGGATATTACCTCGACCACGCACACCGAATCGGCAATCTGCTGGAACTGTATGCCAATGCCACTGAACGAGCCGTCCAGTTTCTGATTTGCCTCGGCTCGCTCTGCTGCCGAAAGGTAAACCGAATGCGGATCGAGATTCTTCATCAGCAGCGGTATGGTACTCTCCACCACGCTGTCCATATCTATTTCGTCCACGTATTCATCGCCGATAAGGTCGAACACACGGGCGAGCTTGCGCTGCGAATCGGTGGCCGAATCGCCGTCGGCCAGGCAATACCCCAGCCACATGCCTGCAGCGAGTACCACTGCCGCAACGAGGGGCAGAAAACGGCCGTTAATTTTTTCATCTGACATTTTCAATCAAGAATTTCGGGAATATGCACGCACTCCACTCCGGAATGCCGCAACAAGTCAATGCCATCGGATATACGGTAAAGTTCATTGTACACCACACGGCGTATACCGGCCTGTATAATCAGTTTGGCACACTCCATGCAGGGCGACGCCGTGACGTACAGAGTGGAGCCGTCGCTGCTGTTGTTGCTGCGTGCCACTTTTGTTATCGCATTGGCCTCGGCATGCAGGACATATGGCTTAGTGTGACCGCTGTCATCCTCGCACACATTCTCGAATCCTATGGGAGTGCCGTTGTAGCCGTCGGAGATTATCATCCTGTTCTTCACAATAAGAGCACCCACTTTGCGCCTTACGCAGTAGGAGTTCTCGGCCCATATCGCGGCCATGCGCAGGTAGCGACAGTCGAGCAGCAGCTGTTTGTCCACGGTGTCTGTCATCTTTCAATAATAAGTCTACAAAGTTAATGATAATTTGCAGAACAGCAAAATTCTACATAATCAACAACGAGACACGATACACGAGAAAAGCAACAACCCACGCCACCGCGGTGTTGTATGCCATGCTGAACAGCCCCCAGCGCCACGAGCCGCTTTCTCGTGAAATGGCGGTAACTGTGGCGATACACGGACAATAGAGCAGGATAAACACCATGAACGCCAAAGCCGACGCGGGCGTGAAATCGGGATGACCGGTAGCAGGATTGACAACTTCAAGACGTTCGCCGAGCTTCCCGGGTGCCGAAGCCTCGTCGCCGGTGTAAAGCACCCCGAGTGTCGACACAACTATCTCCTTTGCCGGCACACCGGCCACTGCGGCAACAGTGCTGCGCCATGTGAATCCTACAGGCTCCATCACAGGGTTGACAGTCTTTCCTATGCTCTCCAGATAGCTGTCGCCGGCGCCTTCTTCTTTGTTGCCCAGCGGGAAGTAGTTCAGAGCCCATACAACGATGCTGGCAACAAGAATGATTCCACCCATCTTGCGCAGATATTCCTTGCCCTTGGCCCATGTGTGCAGCAGACTGCTGCGCAGAGTAGGAACACGGTACGGAGGCAACTCCATCACAAAAGGTGTCTCTTCCTTGCGGAAAAGCGTACGACGCAGCAACCTCGCCGTTACCACAGCCATAAGAATACCGGCCATATACAGGCCGAAGAACACGAGTGCCGCATGTGCCGAGAAGAAAGTGCCTATCAGAAGCACATATATGGGTACTCGGGCCGAGCACGACATGAAAGGATTGATAAGAATCGTGATCAGACGGCTTGAACGGCTCTCTATGGCTCGCGTCGCCATGATAGCGGGCACATTGCAGCCGAATCCCATCACAAGAGGAATAAACGACTTGCCGTGCAGGCCTATATGATGCATCACCTTGTCCATGATGAAGGCCGCACGCGCCATATAGCCGGAATCCTCCATGAATGAGATGCAGAAGTAAAGGATAAGGATATTCGGCAGGAAAACGATTACGCCCCCTACTCCGCCAATGATGCCGTCGGCTATCATATCCTTCAGGGGGCCGGGAGGCATCACGCCGTTAACGAACCCGCTGAGAGCGTTCACGCCGCTTTCAATCCAGTCCATGGGATACTGTCCCAGCACGAACGTAGCCCAGAATATGAGGAACATAATGACGAAGAATATCGGCAGGCCCACAAGGCGGTTCGTGACTATACTGTCGATAATGCGGGTGTTCTCGCGCGAGTCCACTCGTCCTTCGTTCATCGTTTCTGTCAGGGCGCCGGCTATAAAACCATATTTGGCAGCTGCGATCTCCTGACTTATGTCATCTACTCCGTGCGTCGCAAGCTCAGCGCGCAAAGAGTCGCGCAGCTCAAGTATATTGCCGCAATGGTCGCATCGCTCTATGTTCTGTTCGGCCTCACGGTCGCCCTCAAGGAGTTTGATTGCCAGATAGCGCGGAGAGAAACGTCGCTCGAGAGTCCCTTCGCTCTTAAGCGCGTCAATCAGTTTACGCACAGCGCCCTCTATGTCGTGTCCAAGACTCACGTGGACATGTCGCACCATAGGCTGGCAATCATTATATACTTCTATGACGGTATCAAGTAACCGGTCAACACCCTCGCCGTCGCGTGCCACCACAGGCACCATAGGCACACCGATCATGCCTCCGAGCATCGAGTAGTCAAGATTGCCTCCGGAAGCCCTCAGCTCATCGTACATGTTAAGGGCTATTACCATACGCCGGTCCATGTCGATAAGTTCTGTGCTGAGATACAGATTGCGCTCGAGATTGGTGCTGTCAACCACATTTACTATAACGTCAGGCGTGTAGTCGTGCAGGTAACGGCGCACATACAGTTCCTCGGGTGAGTATGTGGAAAGCGAATATGTGCCGGGCAGATCCACGATATTCAGTGTATAGCCCTTGTACTCGAAGATGCGTTGCTTGGCGTCGACCGTTACGCCCGAATAGTTGCCGGTATGCTCTGTGGCGCCGGATACACGGTTGAAGAGTGTTGTCTTTCCACAGTTAGGATTGCCTATCAGCGCCACATTGATGACATGGTGTTCTGCATGTACTATATTTTCGGCTTCCTCGCGTACTTCGACTGTACCCTGCCCGCGCAGACGTATCACCTGCTCCGGATCGTCTACCTTCACGACCTCAATCATATGAGCTTCCGAAGTGCGCAGGCTCACCTCATAATTCATTATGCCGTATTTTATAGGGTCGCGCAGCGGCGCGTGCAGAATCACGTGCACAGGACGTCCCTTGACAAATCCCATTTCCATCACACGCTTTCGGAAAGCACCGTGGCCGAGTATCTTCACGACCACCCCGGTCTCGCCGGTCTTCAGTTCAGATAATCTCATTGTTTATGTCGAACTTTTTTTCACAGAATCAATTTTGTCGCGGAGCCAATCGTCCATCTCGATATTATCGGGTATAGGACGAAGCATACTTGCAAACGAAGAGCTGTTATGATGCCACCAGCCCCTCTGTACACCGTCGGAGTCTGTGAATGGTGTTACAAAGTAATCTTCATTCTTGTAAGTGCGGCCGTCTCTTGAAACGGGCACACGGACAAAAGAAGGTTTTTCGGATACGCAGGGACCAATCAGCATGCCTTCGTATTCCATAAAACCGTCGTTAACAGTGCGAGCCTCAGTAGCCTTAAAATCACGCAAGGCCTTCGGCAGCACAATTGCCACAGGCGCACCCTCATTCCAGAATTTTGAGAAAAGAGTCATGCTCCTGTAGTGGGAGAAATAATCGTAATATGGTTTCTGCATGGCAAGTACGGGGGCATGCTCCCGCAGAGTAAAGTCCGCATAAATCGGCATTGACGGTGCTTGCCTGTATTGCCTTACCACATCATCATACGCCCATTTCTCCTGCCAGGCCATACGGTCAACCACTATCAGATGCACACATGCAAATGCATACAGAGCAGCTGCCACCCATCTGAGTCGACCTGCATAGGGTACAAGGCAACGGCAAAGGCCACAGATGGAAGCAAGAACAGATGCCCACCCGACGCGTGGTCCCATCTGGCTGAACCACATCAGCAGCATGCCACTCAAAGCTATTAGTGCAAGCGCCGCGTCAACTCGGTCCAATCCACGCGAGTGCCTGAGAATGCTTCTGAAAATCAATACCGACAAATAGGCCAGCGCAGGCAGGCAGAACACAAGCACTATCGACGAACGTGTGGCAAAAGGATGCCATCCGGAACTGCGGTAGGACTGCATGCCCGGAGCGAGATATAAGAATGCGAGACCCACTGTCAGCAGCGCCAGCGCTACATAACATCTTTTGCTACGCATTGACGGGAAAGCCACAATCAAGAGCACGGTGGCGAGCCACGCCGGGAAGCCGCAGCTCTCGTTCATGAATCCAAGAATCAGAGCTGACATCGCCAATGCTTTTTCAAATCTGCCACCTCCTGTCAGCAGATACAGATACACAACCATCACGGCGCCGGTCCACAGATAGTTGAGCTGGAAATCGAACAGATACATCTGGTCAACCCACGGCATCAGGAATACGAATAAAGCGCCGAAAAGCATGCTTATGACAACAGAGCGCTGTGCACCGACGAGGCAAAGGGAATAGCAAATTGTAACCCAGCAAGCCAGTCCCGACAATAGACCGCATATCCATTGCGGCAGAAATTGCAAGCCTATCATAAGGATATTGGCAAGACGCGGACTGTTCTCTAAATATAGGTAACGGATATGGCCGAGCACTGCCGACATATCGAACGCACCGCCCTCGACAAAATATTCCCTGTAAGGCATGCGATAAAGCAAGTCATCGCCAAGCCAAGGCATAAGCGCAAAGCCTATGGCTAACAACGCTGCAAGTGTTCCTGTCGCGCAACTGACTGAATATTTTGTCGCTTCCCGGTTCATGTCAATATTGCAGATATATAAACGGCACAAGGTCGGTCTGTCTGGTCTGAATCACCAGGAAAAGAATTATGCTGAGAAGCACCGCCTGTGCAATCAAAGGCATTGAGGCGTAGGCCCTGGTGGCTCCCGTCGTCCACGTACGAGGTGTGAAGTGCATGATATAACCTGCCGCTATGGCTGCTACAATCATCACGTAAGCCTCGACGAACTGCGGGGCGACGGCCGGACGGAAATCAGTGAATATCTGTGTCGCCATTTCGCCGAGCGCCTCCGGACCCGAAGCTCGGAAGAATGCAAAGCCTATGACAACAAGAGTAAAAGTGATAGTAATGTTCACGGCACGCAGCAACATGGTGCCGCGCAGAATTTCGGGCGCACGCCACACCTTGCTGAGTGTCTTATGTCCGACGAGCAGGGCGCCGTGGTAGCCGCCCCACAGGAGATACATCCACGATGCGCCATGCCACAGTCCTCCTATCAGCATCGTAGCCATCAGGTTAAGGTGCTGCCGGTGCCGTCCGCGACGGTTGCCGCCCAGCGGTATATAAATATAGTCGCGCAGCCAGGTGCTCAGCGATATGTGCCAGCGTCGCCAGAACTCCGTGGGATTCTGCGATTTGAACGGAGCGTCGAAATTGGGTTTGAAACGGAATCCGAGAAGGAGGGCCAGACCGATTGCCATATCGCTGTAGCCGCTGAAATCGCAATAGAGCTGCAACGTGAACCCTATGCAACCCATCAGATTCTCGAAACCGGAGTATAGCGACGGATTGTCGAAAATTCGGTCTACGAAATTGCCGCTGATGTAATCGGCGATTATCACCTTCTTTACAAGACCCGTCATTATGAGGAAAAGCGCCTCGCTTACCATCGCATCCGTTGCCTCCCTGTTCTCGCGCACCTGCGGCAGCATATCTTTGGCTCGCACCACGGGGCCGGCCAACAGCGGCGGGAAGAATGTGAGATAAAACGTATAGTCCAGCAGATTGCGGCAAGGCGCCATGTGGCCTCTGTATATGTCGACAAGATAGCTTATAGAACGGAAAGTGAAGAACGAGATGCCTGCCGGGAGAATAATATCGAGAGCATCAAACCGTGTATTTGTTATGTCGGCGAATGTGTCGAGCAGCAGATTGAAATACTTGAAATACACAAGCATGCCGACGTTGACACACACATTCAGGGCAACTATGCCTCGGCGCAGCCAGTTCGCCTTCACACTCCCGAGCCAGAGTCCGAGCAGATAATCGGACAGACACACTCCGAGCAGGATAAAGCAGCATTCAGCACTCGACTTATAGTAGAAATAAAGCGAGAACAATATTACGAACACCTTGCGCAGCGTTGTTGCGTGGCGCAACAGCCGATAGATGCCGAGGAAAACCACGAACAGTATCAGGAACAGTCCGGTGTTGAAGAGCAGCGGATTGCGGGGGTCGTATAATAAGAGCCGTTGTAGCGACTCGATATTTATGTTATCTGACAGATTCAGCATCGTCGGGATTGTTTTCAGATGTTTTTTTCAAAAGCTCACGCATGAGGGCATCGGCAAGCATGTCGCCCTGAAGATGGTAGCCGTCCCATGTGAGATGTATACGGTCCTTGTTCATGAGACCATGCGTCAGCCACCGGGTGACAGAACCCTCTCCACCGCTGATTTCGTACCAGTCCCATACTGCGATGTGATGCTCGGCTGCGTAGTCGAGTATGACTTCGCGCACACGTTCGATATTCGGATTGACCGCATACGATGATACGCGGCGACGCCTGCGTCCTTTGTGTCGGCGAGTATAGGTATAACGACGTCGATAGCATTCCTGAGGAGTGGTAAGCATAAACTCGGCTCCGGGATTATGCCTGCGTAATTCCTCTATAAAAGAAGCAATATTGCCACGAATCTCAGTTTCGTCAAAGCGTCCGAATGCCTCATTGGTGCCAAGGCTGATTATTATAAGGGAAGGACGCAGGCGCGCCACCGATTCTCCAAAGCCCTGTATTGAGGAATATGCGGAAAATGTGGCACCGTTGTTACCGATAGCGCTGTACTCAACGCCGTAGTCGCCCCGGATAAGCTCAAGCGCGCACACCGAAGCGCCTGACGGCACACGCAAATGCAGAGTCGCCTCAGTGACCGCACGCGTCAGGAGTACTTCTGTCACGTTGCTTACCGGCGATATATAAGCCGCCATCAGACCACCGTCAACACTGGTCGGCTCGGCTTCGGCATCGCCAACGCTATGTATCCTGAGGCGGTCGAAGGGCTGACGGGCCGAAACCATAAGACTGAGTCGTTCGCCTGCCGGAGCAATCGCCACACCTGTCATGCCCATACCTGCATTCCACGGCTTTTTCATAAGGCGCGATGACGTCAGGCGAGTCTCGGACCGCAGACTGTAATCCGATGGAGAGTTAGTGCCGGCAAGCCGCAGGGGACTTATAAGACCGCGTCCTGCCGATCCGAAGCGCGACTGCAGAGCACTCCTGACACGCGAAGTATTACCCTCCGACTGCACGTGACTGTCGCCGATGTGAACAATGCTTACAATCTGACTGTCTGCCGCTTCAAACTGACGTCGCAACATGCTCCAGTCAGCGTCGTTGAGCTGAATGTCGTTGCATGCGGCCTTCACAAACGGATATGCTGATACATTAACAACTGAGCGTACCGTTTCCTCTCCAAGCTCGGGATTGAGCCTGAGTTCGGTCTGTTGCGCCGTCTGCGGAAGCGCCACTGACATAACCAGTAACAGCAAGATACTCCTAATCATCTATCAGATGCAATAGCGATTCACAGAAAATCCCGGACATTGCCTTGCCACCCTTATAATTCAGATGGACATAATCGGCATTGACAAGCCCGCGGTCACGCCAGTCCACAATGGAGTTGACACCGCCCATAGCCTCGCGCGTGTCCCAGAACATCACGCCGGCTGCCCGCGCCGCACGTCGCTGTGCGTCCACCATAGCTGTGACTGTCGGAAGTGATGCCACTTCCGAACCCTGTTTCTGACCGCGGTCACCTACCCCGAGCACGATTATCACGGCAGAGGGATAGCAAGCCTTCAGATGGAGCACTACATTCTTCATAATATTGCTGTAAGCAGTATAGTCAGTCTGTTCAGACGACAGCGCGTTCATCCCGTATTCCACTACAATGAGATTATAGTCAACCCATCTGGCTATGCCGCGTGCAGTGGATATACCGAGCGAACGGTGGGAGATACCGCTGTAGCCGCGCAGACTCATGCAGTCGAACGACATACCCGCCGGCGAATCGAGCCATACGCCGAACACGACGAGGCCGGGAACATCACAACGCACATCGAAGCGCGATGTCGAGCCGTTTACTTCTATACACTGAGGCTCCGGCGATGCAGCGACGGCATGTTCAGTCCACTCCGTTCCGTCACGGCTCGTGCTTATACTGCCGTCGGCAGGAGCTAAAAAGACTATGCGCGAACGGTCCCATGCGGCTGTGAATTTACCGCCTTTCTCACCTTTGTAGGAAACCTTGGCTCCGACATCGGCGCGGAAATATTCTCCCGGCAGGGTGTGAAGACTGTCAAGTCGGTCATGACGTATATCACATGCCTTGAATCCGGAACCGGACATGCGCACGGTGCGCCTGAAGCCACTGATTGCAGAATAAGCAGGAACATAGCCGACACCGGCGCCTCCGAAACGTTCGCGCAGCCTCTCACGTATGCACCCTGCGAATATGTCACCCTCGATGTAGCTGTCGCCGATCATGGCGCAGCGCAGTCGACCCGTTGCGGCATATTCGCGCAAGCGGGCTGTCGCCTCGCCGTTGCTGTAATCCTCAATCACCATACGACCGTCCACGCGTGGATTGAAATATGGGACAGGAGAAGTCGCGGCCACAGCAGACGCAGCGCTGTCGGCTGGAGCTTTTACAGCAGCCGTCGAGTCAGCAGTTTCTTTTTCAGCAGCTTCCAGAGCCTCAGCCAAAGCCGGATCAATTATTTCCGAGGTGGCGACAGCTTCCGGATGCTTGCCGGACAGCTCCGAGAACAGACCGAAATCCTTAAAGCGATTGCCGGTCAGCTCGCCCCAGGGGAGCAGCGACAGCAAGCCCAGAATGCAAAGAGCGCCAAGCACGATACTCAGCGGGCTGCCCTCGCGGCTATCTTTATCATTATTCATACGGAGAGAGTGTTTCGGTTCAGTATCTCAAGCAGAGGTGAAGCTTTCGCCTCTGTCTCGCGCCATTCAGCCTCGGCATCGCTTTCGGCCGTTATTCCGCCGCCGGCATAAACACACCAGCCTTCGAGCGAGATGTGCGCGCACCGCAGATTGACGTACATCTTCACAGTGCCGGCTGTTTTGACGGCCACCCATCCGGCGTAACAGCGGCGCGGAGTATCTTCGATGGCCTCTATTTCCTTGAGCGCGGATTCAAGCGGCATACCGGCGACAGCCGGAGTCGGATTCAGGGCGTCAATCATCTCGGCAAGGTTAAAATGCACAGGCGCGTCGGCCGAGATATGCGTACAGATATGCTCTACAGCACCATGGCGCAGACTTACGGGAGCCGAAGCAGTCGCCTCGACACCCTGACCCGCAAAAACATCAAGTATGTAGTCCGTAACGAAAGCATGTTCGCGCACATTCTTCATGTCCCACGGTTCCTCACTGCCTGCCGCACGCGTACCGGCAAGAGCCATGGTGGATATATGGCCGTGGGAGTAATCCAGCAATATCTCAGGAGTCGCACCCATCCACAAGCCTGTGGCGGGTGTATAGTAACAATGGCAGAACGCCGCCGGGAATCGCTCAAACATATCCGCCACTGCCCGGTTGACATCTAACCGGGAGCCACTGCGGCAGATTCCGCGCATGCGTACGCACTTGCCTCCACGTTCTGCAAGTTTATCTATCAGCTTGCCCGTAGAAGCAATATAAGCATCGTAAGGAGTAGAGTCACACCAAGGCAAAAGTGTATCGCGTCCCGACCGGGCTCCGGCTACGCTGACAGCATCGGTCATACGGCCAAGCCATGGCGACACAAGAAAATCGCTTTCCCGGTCGGCCGCACGTATTTCGCATGTGCCGGGCAGCCGGTAAACCGCAAACGGGCTACCGGCCGCGTATTTAGCCGCAATATCAACTGGTAGATTCATGCCGGTTTACCTATAAGCTCAAAAGGCATTGCATCGGTAATCTCAATATCGCAGAACTCACCGGCGACAAGGGGCGAAGGGCAGACATCCTTAGGCACAAGAACCTCCGGATCCACTTCCGGCGAATCGTACTGCGTGCGTCCCACATAATACGCATCGTTCTCGCTCTCTACCAGAACGCGCTGTCGCGTGCCTACCTTTGCCTGATTATGCTCTAACGCTATTTCTTCCTGTACAGCCATAAGCCGGTCGAGCCGTGCCTGCTTGACGTCTTCAGGGACATCGTCGGTATATTTTTCCGCCGCATATGTGTCGTCCTCCTCGCAATAAGCAAAAGCACCCATGCGCTCGAAGCGCTGCGTGCGCACGAAATCGAGAAGCTCATCGAAGTCCTCCTCCGTCTCGCCCGGGAAACCGACCATCAGCGTGGTGCGGATGTGAATGCCCGGGACCTCGCGGCGGATTCGCTCAATCAGATGGCGTTGTTCCTCTCCGTCGATATGGCGGCGCATGCGTTCCAGCATGTTGTCTGAGCAGTGCTGCAACGCGATGTCAAGATATTTGCACACATTGCTGTGGGCGGCCATCACCGGCAACAAGTCATAGGGGAAATCCGCAGGATAGGCGTAATGCAGACGTATCCACTCCACGCCGGGAACCGATGCCATGGCGTCGACAAGCTCCGCAATTGTCTTGCGGCCGTATATATCAGTACCATAATACGAGAGGTCCTGGGCTATGACATTAAACTCACGGACGCCATGTGCGACAAGTTCGCGCACCTCGGCGACTATCTCGTCGATAGGTCGGGATTTGTAGCGCCCGGTTATGAGAGGAATGGCGCAGAATGCGCAGAAACGGTTGCAACCTTCGGCTATTTTTAGATAGGCCGACCAGGAAGGAGTTGTGAGCGTACGGTCCCACTCTCTCACGTTTCTGTCGGACGCTCCGCACAGAGTTTCGGCAAGATCCGAAAAATCGAATTTGCCATACCAGCCGTCCACCTCCGGTATCTCAACCGGCAATTCCTTCTCGTAGCGCTGGCTGAGACATCCCATCACATAGACAGCTCCGACACGCCCCTCGGCCTTAGCCTCGCAAGCGCGCAGAATCATATCTATGCTCTCCTCCTTGGCATCGCCGATGAAGCCGCAAGTGTTGATGACCACGGCGTCGCCGCTGAAATCATCGGCATTGTGTACAGCCTCTATACGGCCGTCGCTCAGGCGTTTCAGCAGGCGTTCGCTGTCCACGAGATTCTTTGAACAGCCCATGCTGATAACATTCACCCGCTTCATTCCTCACTATGTTTGTTACCGAAGAGCGACTGAACGAAAGCCCGCTTGTCGAACACCTGCAGGTCGGTTATTTTTTCGCCGAGACCAATGTATTTAACGGGTATCCTGAACATATCGCTTATGCCAATGACTACGCCACCCTTTGCCGTTCCGTCAAGTTTCGTCACAGCCAGGTCGGTGACCTGTGTGGCGGCGGAGAACTGACGTGCCTGCTCGAATGCGTTCTGTCCCGTGCTTCCGTCAAGCACAAGAAGTACTTCGTGAGGAGCACCTGGAACCACCCTCTCCATAACACGCTTGATCTTTGACAACTCGTCCATGAGTCCCTTCTTGTTGTGCAGACGTCCGGCCGTATCTATTATCACGACATCGCAACCCTGAGCCACGGCGCTCGAAAGAGTATCGAAAGCCACGGCGGCGGCATCGCTGCCAAGCTGCTGCTTGACAATAGGCACATCGGCGCGGGACGCCCACTCGTCAAGTTGCTCAATGGCTGCCGCGCGGAACGTATCGGCAGCGCCGAGCATCACCTTGTGGCCTGCATTCTTGTACTGATAGGCGAGCTTGCCGATTGTGGTGGTCTTGCCCACTCCATTGACGCCGACTACCATAATCACGTAAGGCCGCTTGCCCTCCGGTATTGCAAAATCCTGCAACGAGGCTGTGCTGGCGCTGTTCTCGACGAGCAAGTCCGAAATCTCCTCACACAGCATTTCGTTAAGTTCGTTCTCGTCGAGATATTTGTCGCGCTGCGCGCGGGCCTGTATGCGGTCTATGATTTTAAGTGTCGTCTCCACGCCTACGTCGCCGGAAATAAAAATCTCCTCCAGTTCGTCGAGGAAATCATCATCAATGCTTCGGCGTCCGACAAATACGCGCTTGAGTTTACCGAAAAATCCTTCTTTCGTTTTTTCAAGTCCTCGGTCCAGGGTCTCCTGTTTTTTCTTCCGGGAGAAAAAGTCTAAAAAAGCCATCTCTGTCCTATTGTTTGTTTAACCTGCAAAATTAAACAAAATCCACTGCATTAGCAATAGCAAAATCAGCTTTAGATGCAAAAAAGAAGGAAGAAAGAGGCCGAGCAGAACAACTGCCATTACGGCATGATGGTGTCGCTTATCTCCAGACGCAGGCGCCCCCCGGACTCAACGACTGTAACCGTGCCGTTGACAAACGGCGTGGAGGCCGTCTCGACAACAAAAGGCTCTATTACAACACGGCCACCGGAAATATCAACAACCGACAGCCGAAAGATTCTGCCATCATACACCACTCGCTGGGCAAGTACTCTGTTCAACGCCGACAGGGTCATTTGCGTATCGAGCGCTGTCGATAGCGCTTATTGTAAGTGTCCGGGCGCAGATGATTGCGAACCAGCGAAATGCTGTCGAGCCACAAGGCCCCGCGTTCTGCCGGATTAAGCATCAGCGAACCGTAGATGCGCGTTGCCGTGCGCGTGGAATCGGTCTGCAACGAGATCTCATGCCATCCGTTTCCAAACACACGCTCGGATATGAATTCAAGCGTACTGTCGCTGTACTGCGCCACAAGCGTCCACAGTCCCTCGTTCTGGTTGTTTGCGAACTTGACGCGCCATGTGTAGTAATCGCCGTGCTCACGATTCTCATCTTTATTGAGTGAGAACGTAACGTTCTGCGACGGAGAGCGCTTGCTCAGGGCAAGGAAACGCGATGAGGGCCAAACGTCCACGCTGTCACCGGCCACGGACATAATCTCGGCCTGCAAGCGAGAGTCGCTGCCTGCAAGCCGCTGTTCAAGAATCTCGATCGTGCGGTCGCATACATCCATGTAGCGGGCTATATTGTGCGCATACCAGTCAAGCGAAGTATCGACATCGGCTTTCGTGGCCCCATGGCGTGCGTACACGGCGTCACGGAGGGCTATGCGTTGTGAATCGGTCCGCCATGCCGACATGTTATAGTCGACAACAGCATCGGCCACATACCGGTCGGCGAGCAGCTCGGCCATCTCGTCCTCGGGCAGGACATGCTCCGGGACACCCTTGCAGGCAGCAAGCGCCACAAGTGCCACCAACGACAGTATGTACGGCAGACGTCTCATTTCTCAGCCTTCTCTGACTTCTTTTCTTCCTCTCCGACGAACAGATAACGGGAATAAAACAGCAAAATGGCGAACATGCCTACTGTAATGGCTGCATCAGCCAGATTGAAC
This sequence comes from uncultured Muribaculaceae bacterium, assembly GCA_948665475.1. Taxonomy (GTDB): domain Bacteria; phylum Bacteroidota; class Bacteroidia; order Bacteroidales; family Muribaculaceae; genus CAG-873. The sequence continues at coordinate 47,320 of CAPNHY010000019.1, forward strand.
ACCGGGTCGAAGAACGAGAACTCACGCCCCCCAAGCCACGGCAACCAGTCGGGCCACGTGAATGAAAACAGCGGGAAATAGAACATATCCACTACCATTCCGTGCATCAGCGTACCGTAGCCGTGTCCGAACGGCACAAGCTGCGCCACCTGAGGCGGATACGGGTCGGTAAATATCTCGCCGTACAGCACGCAGTCAAAGATATTGCCAAGAGCACCCGCCACAACCAGCGCCACACACAGCAGATAGCCGCGTGGTATTTCCCGCCGTGTGCAGTAGCGGACAATGTACCACAGTCCCAGACAAGTGACAATTATTCGGAACAGCGTCAGGAACAGCTTGCTTCCCAGCTGCATGCCGAAAGCCATGCCGGGATTCTGAACGAAGCGCAGATGAAACCACGGCAGAATCTCCACGTCCTCGCCGAGGTAGAAATGCGTCTTAATCCAGAATTTAAGCCACTGGTCCAGTGCCACCAACACAAGGATGACGGCACCGGCCAGCAATATGCGCTTTGACTTCATTTTTTACTCTGTTCCTTCCCGTCTATGCTCAGGGTAGCATGCGGCACCGCGCGAAGGCGCTCTTTAGGTATGAGCTTGCCGGTCACGCGGCAGATGCCGTATGTCTTGTTCTCGATACGTACGAGCGCAGCCTGAAGCTTCTGGATGAACTGTCGCTGCCTTTCGGCCAGACGCGCGGCCTCCTCTTTACCGAGGGTGTAGGCCCCCTCCTCCAATGCCTTGAATGTAGGGGAGGTGTCGGCCACTCCGTTGCCATCGCTGTTCATGAACGAAGCCCGCAGAGTGTCGTACTCGCGCTGAGCCTTGTCTATTTTCTCAAGAATCAATTCTTTGAACTCCTGAAGTTCTTCGTCGGAATATCTTGCTTTTTCGGCCATAGTGATGAAGTTTAATTAAGTGTTATATCAACCCTCACTTCAACGTAGTCAAGCGCAAGAGTCTCCACCGTGGAGGAATCGGCATCGAGAGGTGCGCTCACCACTGCATCGGCGAGCACCTGGCGACCGATATAGTCGCCGAAATCAGCAAGCACTCCGGTCAGTGCCTCAGCAGGCTCGAACACAAGCTTGATGCGGTCTGTGATGTCGTAACCGCGGCTCTTGCGGATGTTCTGAATTCTGTTGACGATCTCTCTCGCCCGGCCTTCGTTGATAAGTTCGGGTGTAAGAGTAACGTCCAACGCTACCGTAATGTTTCCTTCGTTGGCGACAATCCATCCGGGCATATCCTCCGAGATGACCTCGACATCGGCGAGAGCGACTTCGGCAGCGCCGTCAGCGAGCTGCAACGTACAGCTTCCGCTACGCTCCAGGCCGGCGATTTCCTCCTGGGTCATGGCTGCGATTGCTGCGGCAACCGCCTTCATGCGCTTGCCGAACTTCGGGCCAAGTTTCTTGAAGTCGGGACGTACGCGCTTGACAAGGAATACCTCATCGGCGCTGATAGTGCGCAGGTCCTTGATGTTCACCTCCGCCAGCACCAGGTCGCGGATGCCGGCCGAAAGAGCTGTATCCACTCCGGCTGTCTCAGGAATTATCAACGTTGCTAGAGGCTGACGCACCTTTATGTTGACCTTGCGGCGCAGTGCGAGCACCAGCGAAGTCACGGCCTGCGCGGTATGCATCTGATGCTCCAGCGTCTTGTCGACGAGCGCGCTGTCAACTTCCGGCCAGAAAGCCAGATGTACAGACTCGGCTCCGGTCAGGTCGCGGTAGAGGCGGTCGCTGAAGAAAGGCGATACGGGTGCCATGAGGCGAGCTACGGTGCAAAGGCACGTATAGAGCGTCTGGTATGCAGCCAGCTTGTCGCGGTCCATTTCGCCGCCCCAGAAGCGTTTGCGGTTAAGACGCACATACCAGTTGGAAAGGTTGTCGTTTACGAAATCGCCGATGGCGCGAGCCGCACGGGTAGGCTCATAATCGTCCAGCGCCTCGGTGCAGTCAGCCACGAGTGTATTGAGCAGCGAGAGAATCCAGCGATCAATCTCGGCGCGTTCGCTCACGGGCACCTCAGGTTCCTCACCGGTGAATCCGTCCACATTGGCGTAAAGAGCGAAGAAGCTGTAAGTGTTATAGAGCGTGGAGAACAGCTTGTGGCTGACCTCGGTGATACCGTCGGAGTCGTACTTGAGGTTATCCCACGGCGCGGAGTTGGAAATCATGTACCAACGCAGGGGGTCACTGCCGAAACGGTCGATTTCCAGGAACGGGTCGACCGTATTTCCCTTGTGCTTCGACATTTTTTCACCAAACTTGTCAAGCACAAGGCCATTGGAAATCACAGCCTTGTATGCCACGGAATCGAACACCATTGTGGCGATTGCATGGAGAGTGAAGAACCAGCCGCGTGTCTGGTCTACACCCTCGGCGATGAAGTCGGCAGGGAAATAGCCGCCGTTTTCAATCGCTTCACGGTTCTCGAACGGATAATGCTGCTGTGCGTAAGGCATGGAACCCGAATCAAACCATACGTCCACGAGGTCGAGCTCGCGGTGCATAGGTTTGCCGGACGGCGACACAAGCACGAAATCGTCCACGTAAGGACGGTGCAGGTCAATCCTGTCGTAATTTTCCTTGCTGTAATCGCCCGGGACGAAGCCTTTATCCTTAAGCGGATTATAAGGCATCACTCCGGCCTCGAAGGCCTTTTCAAGTTCATTGTAGAGCATTTCCACGGAGTCGACGCACAACTCTTCCTTGCCGTCGTCGGTACGCCAGATAGGCAACGGCGTACCCCAGTAGCGGCTGCGTGAGAGATTCCAGTCCTGAAGATTCTCCAGCCATTTGCCGAAGCGTCCGGAGCCGGTCGAGGCAGGCTTCCACTTGATGGTATCGTTGAGTTGCATCATGCGCTCGCGGGCGGCAGTGGTGCGGACAAACCAGCTGTCCAGCGGATAATATATCACAGGTGCATCCGTGCGCCAGCAGTGCGGATAGCTGTGCGTGTGCTTCTCCATCCTGAACAGCTTGCCCTGAGCCTTGAGGTCGAGGCAGATTTCCACGTCGAGTGTGGGAGTGTCGTCGTCAGCTTCGGGATTATAGGCATTCTTCACGTACTTGCCCTGCCACTTGGCGTATGCCTCGCGGTCGACACGTTCGTCGGCAAACTTCGGGTCAATATCCTCCAGCAGGAAGAAACGGCCGCGAAGGTCTACCATCGGGCGAATGTTCCCGTCCTTGTCGATAAGGGTCATTGCGGGTACGCCATTGAGCTGAGACACGCGTTTGTCGTCGGCACCGAATGTGCCGGCGATGTGTACGATGCCCGTACCGTCGTCGGTGGTGACATAGTCGCCTGGGATGACACGGAACGCACCCTCCCCGGGGTTCATCCAGGGAATAAGCTGCTCATAGTGCATGCCTGTCAGGTCAGAACCCTTGCAAGCAGCCACAACCTGATACGGCACAGCCTTATCTCCGGGCTTGTAGGCGTCGAGAGGCAAAGCAGGGTCGACACCACGGAAGATGCTGCCGAGCAATGCCGTAGCGACTACAACAGTAATTTTCTCGCCGTTGTAGGGATTATAGGTGCGCACGATACTGTAATCGATCGACGGCCCCACGCAGAGCGCGCAGTTGCTGGGAAGAGTCCACGGCGTAGTGGTCCATGCCAGGAAGTAAGGTTTGCCCCACCCCGTCATTTCCGGCTTGGGATCGGTGATGAGGAATTGTGCGATGCAGGTTGTGTCCTTGACATCGCGGTAGCATCCGGGCTGGTTAAGCTCGTGCGTGCTGAGGCCTGTGCCGGCCATGGGCGAATACGGCTGGATGGTATAACCCTTGTACAGATAATTTTTCTTATAGAGCTGCGAGAGGAGCCACCATACACTCTCGATGTATCGGTTGTCGTAGGTGATATAAGGATTGTCGAGGTCGACCCAATAGCCCATCTTGTTGGTGAGCTCGGTCCACTCGCGGGTGTACTTCATCACCTCGGCACGGCAGGCGGCATTGTAATCGTCGACACTGATTTTCGTGCCTATGTCTTCCTTCTTGATTCCGAGGTTCTTCTCAACTCCCAGTTCCACAGGCAGACCGTGCGTGTCCCATCCGGCTTTACGCATCACCTTGTAGCCGCGCATGGTTTTGTAGCGGCAAATCATGTCCTTGATGGTTCGGGCCATGACGTGGTGTATGCCGGGCTTGCCGTTGGCCGATGGCGGCCCCTCGAAGAAGACGAACGAGGGCGCGCCCTCGCGTGCAGCGAGAGTGCGGCGGAAAAGGTCGCCGGCGTTCCAGTCGGCAAGCATGTCGCGGTTCACTTCCGGAAAGTTGACGCCGCTATATTCCTTGAATCTCTTCATTATATGGAATTAAAGGTGAGAAGAAACGTGATTTGAAAAAGGATAAAGGGTGCGTCAGCTTTGATGGCTAACACACCCTCCTGTGCTCTAAAGGGAACATCCGAGGCTGTAGCCCGGACATCCGCATGTGTGCGGCCTAAGCCGCCCGCGGTTGCGGATTATTCTGCGGCAGCTTCCTCGGCGGGAGCTTCAGCCTCTGCCTCTGCTTTGGCAGCGGCCTCAGCCTCAGCCTTGGCTGCGGCAAGTTCGGCTTTCTTTTTGGCCACGAGTTCTGCCTTGGCGGCATTCTTGGCCTGCTCTTCCTCGAGACGTGCGGCGGCAGCCTTCTGGCTGTTGTCGGCCATGGATGCCTTGAATGCAGCGACCTTGGCTACCTTCTTGGCCTTCCATTCGTCGAAACGACGCTGAGCTTCGGTCTCGTCGAAAGCGCCTTTCTTGACACCACCCTGAAGGTGCTTCATGAGGAGGACGCCCTCGTTGGAGAGAATTGTACGCACTGTATCGGTGGGTTGAGCACCGACGTTAACCCAATACAAAGCCCGTTCGAAGTTGAGAGTAATTGTAGCAGGATTAGTGTTCGGATTATAGGAACCTATCCTCTCAATAAATCTACCATCTCGTGGTGCCCTGCTGTCGGCGATAACAATAGGATAGAACGCATAGTTCTTACGACCATGACGTTGCAATCTAATCTTTGTTGCCATAAAAGTTAATAAATGAGTTGTTTGTTGGTTTTGTATTGTTTTTGCGGCACAAAGGTAGGAATTATTTTCGGTTTAGCCAAACTTTTTCCGAATATTCGCCTGCTTCCCTCACGGCTCTTTCATTTAAAAATGCCTTGTTTTCCCGAAAAGCCAGTTATTTTAT
>CAPNHY010000020.1:0-44114 GCA_948665475.1 uncultured Muribaculaceae bacterium
CTCAATTCTATCACTATATCTTTCCGCATTTCACTTTTTTGTAGTAACTTTGCAGCATAAAAACTGAAAATACACATTTGCATGAACGAGTTAGCTCCGAAGTATAATCCCTCCGAAGTGGAGGACAAATGGTACTCCTACTGGCTTGACCACGAACTTTTCAAGTCGGTGCCTGATGCGCGTGAGCCATATACAATAGTTATTCCCCCGCCAAATGTGACGGGCGTGCTGCATATGGGCCATATGCTCAACAATACTATCCAGGACATACTCGTGCGCCGCGCAAGGATGCTTGGCAAGAACGCACTGTGGGTGCCCGGAACCGACCATGCCTCCATATCAACGGAGACCAAGGTTATACAGAAGCTTGCCGCGCAGGGCATCAAGAAAACCGACCTCACACGCGAGGAGTTTCTAAAGCATGCCTGGGACTGGACCCACACTCACGGCGGCATCATTCTCCAGCAGCTGCGCAAGCTCGGCGCTTCCTGCGACTGGAGCCGCACGGCGTTCACTATGGACGAGCGCCGCAGCCGCAGCGTTATCAAGGTGTTCTGCGACCTCTACGACAAGGGACTGATATACCGCGGCCTGCGCATGGTCAACTGGGATCCGCAGAACCGTACGGCCATCTCTGACGACGAGGTATTCTTCGAGCAGGAGCAGTCCAAGCTGTACTACCTCCGCTACTACGTGGCCGATGACGACATGACCGGAGCTACGGGTGCCGAAGAGGAAGTGATACACACCGATGCCGACGGACGCCGTTATGCCGTGGTTGCCACCACCCGTCCCGAAACGATTATGGGCGACACAGCCATGTGCATCAATCCCAAGGATCCCAAGAACGCATGGCTCAAGGGCAAGAAAGTGATCGTGCCTCTGGTGGGCCGCGTTGTGCCCGTCATCGAGGACCGCTACGTCGACATAGAGTTCGGCACCGGATGCCTGAAGGTGACGCCGGCTCACGACAAGAACGACAACATGCTCGGCAAGACCCACAACCTCGAGACCATCGACATCTTCAACGAGGACGGCACTGTGGCCGAAGTCGCCGGCATGTACGTGGGCATGGACCGCTTCGACTGCCGCAAGGCTATCGCCGAAGACCTGCAGAAGGCCGGCCTGATGGAGCGCGTGGAGGACTATGTGAACAACGTGGGCCTCTCGGAGCGCACGAAAGTGCCTATCGAGCCGAGGCTGTCGCTCCAGTGGTTCATCGACATGAAGCACTTCGCCGAAATTTCGCTGAAGCCCGTGATGGACGACATCATCCGCTTTGTGCCTGAAAAATACAAGACAACTTACCGCAACTGGCTTGAGAACATCCAGGACTGGTGCATCAGCCGCCAGCTGTGGTGGGGACACCGCATCCCGGCTTACTACTACACCGACCCGGCCGACGGTCAGGAACACTTTGTGGTTGCGGAGAACAAGGATGCAGCCCTGCGTAAGGTTCTTGCCAAGGACAGCTGCGCCGGACTCTCCATCGAAGACCTGCGTCAGGACGAAGGCGCCCTCGACACATGGTTCTCGTCGTGGCTCTGGCCCATCACGCTGTTCGACGGCATCAACAACCCCGGCAACGAGGAGATAAACTACTACTATCCCACCTCTACCCTTGTGACGGGCCCGGACATCATCTTCTTCTGGGTGGCCCGCATGATTATGGCCGGCTACGAGTACGTGGGCAAGGAACCGTTCAAGAACGTTTACTTCACCGGCATCGTGCGCGACAGCATCGGCCGCAAGATGTCGAAGAGCCTCGGCAACTCACCCGACCCTCTCGACCTTATTGCCACCTACGGCGCCGACGGCGTGCGCATGGGCATGATGCTTGCGGCACCTGCCGGCAACGACATCATGTACGACGACAAGCTCTGCGAGACGGGCCGCAATTTCTGCAACAAGATCTGGAACGCCTTCCGCCTTGTGGCAGGATGGGAGAGCAGCGACGCCGTAGCCCGTCCCGAGGTCAACGTCACCGCCGAACGCTGGATGCGTTCGCGCATCAGCGCCACCGTGGCCGAGGTGAACGACTGCTTCGACAAGTTCCGTCTCAACGAGGCTCTTATGGCCGTGTACCGTCTGTTCCGCGACGATTTCTCGGCCACATATCTTGAAATGGTAAAGCCCGGCTATCAGCAGCCCGTCGACGTGGAGACACTGCGTGTCACCAACGACTTCTTCGACGCCCTCCTGCGCATGCTTCACCCCTTCATGCCGTTCATCACGGAAGAGTTGTGGCAGCACCTTCAGGATCGCCGTCCGGGCGAGAGCATCATGTATGCACCGATGCCTGAGGCCGGAGAAGTGGACGAAGCCCTCGTGGCCGATATGGCCGTGGCCCAGGAAGTGGTCGGCGGCGTCCGCGCTGTGCGTGCCAAGAAGAATATCCCCGCCAAGGAATCCCTCGGCCTGCTCGTGCTCGGCACGATGCCGGAGGCAGCCAAGGCCGTTGTTCGCAAGCTTGCCAATGTGGACGCAATCACGGAGAATGCCGCCAAGGATCCTGCCGCTGTGTCTTTCCTCGTCGGCACCACCGAGTACGAGGTTCCGATGGCTTCCAGCATCGACGTGGAGGCAGAGCTGGCACGTCTGCGCAAGGAACACGACTACTACACCGGCTTCCGCGCATCCGTGATGAAGAAACTCGGCAACGAGCGCTTCGTCAACAACGCCCCCGCCGCAGTGGTGGAAGTAGAGCGCCGCAAACTCGCCGACGCCGAGCAGAAACTCGCCGCCATCGAGGCCTCCATCGCCGCCCTCGGCTGAGACCGGTAACGAAATAGAAAAGGTCACAGGCAGTGCTGACTGTGGCCTTTTGCTTTCTGTAATATTTTCAATTATTGCTATCACGGATAGTTGTACCTTTAGAGGGTGTTGTAGAATTCGATTGTTTCATCTTGAATGTATGGATACACGGTTCAGCTAAGGTTGGACGCACGGGCGGTATTGAAAGAGCAGGGCTTACGGTAGATACAATTTCTTCTTTAGCAATTACCGGCATCGGGAGCCCGCCGCGCTCCGCGGGCTTCCTATTTTTCATTTTATAAGTAGAGAAGACGGGGTGCTCCACGTACCAAAATCTTATTTGAACCGCATTGCACGAGCAGTGCGTTCCACAATTCGAGGTTTTGTAGTACCCTCTAATCACCGATGAATAGGATATGTCTATTAATATCTAATAACCAATATCTTGTTTTGTTTTGGCGGACGGCAATATTTTTTACAAAAAAACATTAGACCTATTGACTGATAAAATAAAATGAAGTAATTTTGCGCCAGATGGAGAAGAGTCTCCTATCGAAAAACAGATTTTTAATATAGAAGCGTTATGCTCAACTCGAAGTCGGGAACGTAGGAAATTCGAGACTTTTAAGAGAGTGTGCATAGTGGTTCTCACGCTTAGGCGTGGGCTGCTATTTCCATTTCTCTTAAAAAGGTTATTCCTACGACCTCCGACTTAGAACGTGGCATTGCAGTTCCACGCTTTTTAAGTCTTAATCGCACTTATGGCAACTGGAGTGCATAATCATGGATAGACATGAAAAAAGCACTGTCACTGATGCTTCTTCTCTTGCTCGCTGCCTCCGTCTTCGCAGAGAAGGATGTGACCCGCTTCCTGGGCATCCCTGTGGACGGAAGCAAAGCCGAAATGCTCCAAAAAATTAAAGCAAAAGGATTTCGTTCGAGTTCTGTTGACAAGGATATTCTTGAAGGGGAATTTAATGGCTATAACGTTAATATTCATGTAGTGACAAATGGAAACAGGGTTTACCGAGTAATGGTTTGCGATGCAAGTCCTGTTGACGAACGTTCTATTCAAATCCGCTTCAACAGACTGTGTGAACAGTTTGAAAACAATCCTAAATACATCAATCTCGGGAATGACAGAATTCCCGACGATGAAGATATACGATATGAGATAGCTATACACAAGAAACGATACGAAGCAGCTTATTTCCAACTCCCGGATACTGCAACATATAATGAAGCGGTCATGGAAAAAAGTTTGCCGATGCTTTTAGAGAAGTATTCACCCGAGCAATTCCGGAATCCGACTGAAGATATGATAAATGATGTTATTAAAGCATCAAAAGAAATCGCTAAGGATATAGCTAAGGATATAAGTAAAAAAAAGTTGGTGTGGTTTACCATATCGGATTATTTAGGTAAGTATTATATTACCATGTTCTACGATAATGTGTATAACCAAGCTAACGGCGAAGATCTCTAATCATCATTATTTTGAACCGCATAATCAGTTTTATTTTATATGAGAAAAGTTTTTAGAGTGACAATGCGATTGATGATTCTCTCTGTCATCGCGTTGATTCTTAACGGATGTTCGGCAATGAAAGCACCCATAGTAAAAACAACTATGGATGATTCGATTAATAATTATCGGTATTTCTATATGATGCCAAGCGGTGATTATACATCAAGCACCGGTGTGTATGGCAATCAGTTCGGAACTTACGGAGGCACTACGAAAACGACAAGTCCTTCATCTGTCATTTCAGGCATTCTCTTCAAGAACGGATTCGTGCAGGTCAATGAAGTAAACCCGACTAACTCAAGAGAAACTTTGATTGTGAGTTTTGGGGAAACAGGCAGAAGAAATGTAAATCTTGGCTATTCAATCGAAGTTACAATACAATTCGTTTCTGCTGCAACTCAACAACTCGTTTGCTCATGCACTGCCGAAGGACAGGGAGATACTGAAGCTGATGATGTTCGCATCGCCATTCATCGGGCTTTAAGTCCGCTTTTCGCTGGATCGAGTCGATAGTCGCCCGAATATCACAGTTTGTACCTGATTTCTCAAACTTAAAACAACTCGCCATGAGTGCGGGTCGTTCTCGTTTTTTTCGGAGAGTAATAATTCTGTATCGTGTCGGACTTATCGGAGCCGGAAGTTGTAGCCGACGGTGGCTTCGAGCGACATTGAGCGAGAGGCGCTGAAGATGTCGGCCTTCTTGGACGGATAAATATTACCGAGACCGTAGTACAGGCGCGCTTCCAGCACGATGCTGTGGCGCGGCTGTACGTAGAATTCGCAGCCGAGGCCGGCGGCGATGCCGTAGTCGAATTTGTTGGCTATGTCCATGCTCATCTGCGACACCATGCGGTTGGCCGGGAAGCCTTCCACGTCGCCGGGATTGGCGTAGTCGAAGTTGCTCTTGATTTTGTCGCCTATCATGTAGCTGACTTCCGGGCCGAGGTTGACGAAGCATTTGAAGCGGCGGCTGCCGAAGTAGATGTGCGTCATGATGGGCAGGCGCAGGTAGGTGAGCGATCGGCTGTAGTCCAGAAAATCGTCGGCTTCCTTGAAGTTCTCTTTCCAGCCGCGCTGCTCCCAGCCGAATTCGGCTATGATGCCGAAAATGCGTTCTTCGGTGTAGCGGAACGTTATGGCGCCGGAGGTGCCGTTGAGCCAGCTTTGAGTCACCCCGGGCGAGAACGACATTCTGGACATACTTATGCCGGCGCGTGCGCCCATGCTGATGTGCGGCTTGTAGTGTGTCTCGGCTTGCATGGCGCATATGGCGCATATGGCTCCGAGCAGTGTCAGCAGTAAACGTTTCATCAGAGTATGCCGGTGTCGATGCTCCTGTCGGGGCTGAAAGTAATGATGTAAAGCGCGTCGTTGACGGGGCCGCTGTCATCGCCGGTGCTGTCGAAGTTGAAGGCCGACTGTATGCCGCGCCACATCGACGTGTCCTGCGGCGTGAAGATGCCGTGGTTGGCGCGCAGGTTCTCTATGAGCATGAGTGCGACGTCGTAGCCGAGGGCACCCTGATTGGGCACTACCTCCATGGGCGCTGTGCCGTATGCCTCGGTGAAGGCTTCGGTGAAGCGCTTGGCCGGCAGGCTTTCGGCGTCGAGGAACACGCGGCTGTAGATGGTGGCGCCGAGCGTGTGGAGCATGTCGCGCGCATCGTTGCGGAACGCCGTCCAGTCAGGGTAGCCGAAGAGGCTTATGTCGGCGGTGGCTGTGTCTTCCATGTATACCTTTATGGCGTGGCTCATGCGGTTGAACTCCTGGAGCGCGCCGCTTGACGGCACTATCACGTATTTGTCGGCCGGGTCGAGGATGTCAAGGTCGGACGAGCGCAACGTTCCGCTGTAGGAAATCTCTACGGGTGCTATGCCGTCGGCGAGATACTGTTCGCGGATGTAGTCGGTGAAAGCCTGCTTTTCGTTGCGTCCGGTAGTGTTGCGGAGTATAACGGGACGGGTGTCGCCGTAGCGTTCCCTCATGCCGCGGTAGGCCTTGGCGTACATGGCGCTGTGCGGGATGTTGGCCTGTATTAGCGACGGCGTGCTGGCGTAGCTGCGGTCGCGCAGATTGAAGATGTTCAGCACGTAGGCATCGTCTTGGGCCGCAGCTTCGGCCAGGGCGGCCATCTGGGTGCTGTCCTCCGGAGCAATGATTACGGACGCCCCGCGGATGTTGTCGTCGATTTTGAAATCGCTGCTGTCGTAGCAGTAAATCGTGACGGGGTTCCCCGAGTGACTCATTTCTTCTGCGCCTATGAGCATGCCTTTGTAGAAATCGGTATAGAGATGTGCGTGCTTGCCCGGAGCGCCGTCTGCAAGTTCGAAAGGCAGGACTACGGCGATTGAAGCCTCCCGGCCCGGAGCGACAGCGGGCTCAGTGACAGCAGGCAGCGAGTCGGGGGTAACCGAAACTTCTACTGTAACTTCCTCCTCCTCTGCCGGAACAGTTTCCGGAGCAGCGGGTGCCACAGTTGTCGGCTCAGTCTTTTCTTCAGTCGCAGGTTCTGTTACTGCGGGCTGCGGTTCGGGTATGAACAGGGGCGTCTCGTTGGGCGACGATGCCGGCTGCGAGGAGTCGTCGCTTTCTGCTGCAACGGGTATCACAATTGTCTCGCCGTGGCGCAGACCGCGGTTTTTGAGCGCAGGATTCAGGGCTACAATCTCGTCGGGTGTGGTGCCATAGCGGTGGGCGAGTCCGAAGAGGGTTTCATTGCGCTGCACCTCGTGGTTGATGGACGACGCGCCCTGCGGAGCAAGCTCCTCGAAGGGGAAATACAGCGTTGTGCCGGATCGCAGACGCTCGTTGGCACCTGGATTGTAGCGTATGATGTCGTCGCGGCTGATGCCGAGGTTGCGGGCTATGCTGAACACGGTGTCGCCCGATTTCACTTCGTAGTAATAGTATTTGCGTCCGTTGATGCTCTTGACGGGCAGGTCAAGGGCATCGGCGGCCAGCGAGGCAATGGCAAGCAGGCCGGAGAGCATTATGTTGCGCAGTATTCGTCGCATATCGGATAAGTGAGTGGTTTATCGTATCGGTTAATGTCCTTGCAGGAGGCTCCGGTATCGCTCCGGGTCGCTGATGAGGCGTACGGCTTCGGTGAAGACGGGGTTGTGCGGATTGGTGGAGCGAACGTACGAGCCGTTGTCGTAGAGGTCGCGGGCCATAAGTCCTTTCAGCATAGCGCGGATGATGACGGCGCTGCGCTGCCATTGCTCCTCGTTGAATTCAAGACCCTCCTTTGCGGCAGCGGCTATAAGGGCCTGCTCGTCGTCGGGAGCAATCTCAAACCGGGCGTAGAAAGTATCCTCGTCGGGGTATTGGGCCAGCAGGGCTGAACGGTTTTTCTCAACCTTGTTGATGATGAATGTGTTGACGATGCCTTTTGCCACGAGGTCGCGGTAATAGGGCGAGTACATCGTGGTGTCCACCGGAACGAAAACGTCGGGCATGATACCGCCGCCTCCGTAGACCGTGCGGCCGTTGTGCAGGGTGCTGTATTTGAGCTTCTCGTCGAAGTGGATGCTGTCGGCGCTCCACAGTTCTCCGCTTTTGTAGCGGTTGAGCATGTCGAGCTGGTATTCCTCGCCTTTGCCCTTGGCATACGGCTTCTGGATGCATCGTCCGGCAGGAGTGTAGTAGCGCGCGGTGGTGAGGCGTATCATTGACCCGTCAGGGAAGGGGAACGGCCGCTGCACGAGGCCCTTGCCGAAGGTGCGGCGGCCCACCACGAGGCCGCGGTCGTTGTCCTGAAGGGCTCCTGCGAGGATTTCAGAGGCCGATGCCGAATACTGGTTTACCATCACCACAAGGCGCCGGCCGGTATCGCCCCCGCGTGTCGTAACTTCAAAGGTCATGGGTTCGCTGTGCAGCCCGCGCGTGCTTACCACGGGCGCGCCCTGAGGCAGGAACTGCGACGCCAGTTCCACCGCCGCGCCGAGGTAGCCACCGCCGTTGTCCTCCAGGTCGAGAATGAGATGGCGCATGCCCTTGCGGCGCAGCTTGAGCATCGCTTCGGCCACTTCGTCGGCTGTCTTTTCGGCGAAACGGCTTACACGGATGTAGCCTATGGAGTCGTTCACCATGTATGTGTCGTCGACGCTGTAGATGGGAATGTCGGCGCGTGTGAGCGTGAACTCAATAGTCCCGGCCACTCCGGCGCGCTTGACGTCGAGCTTCACCTTGGAGCCTTTGGGCCCGCGGAGTACCTTTATGATGTCGGAGTTCTTCTTGTTCTTGCCGGCGATTACGGTATCGTTGGCGCTCAGGATGCGGTCGCCGGGGCGTATGCCGGCTTTCTCGGAGGGGCCGCCTACGGTGGTCTGGATGACATACACCGTGTCCTTGAGCATATTGAACATTATGCCTATGCCGCTGAATTTGCCTTCGAGTGGCTGATTGAGTTCGCGGGTTTCGTCGGGTGTGGAGTACTGCGAGTGCGGGTCGAGAGTGGCGAGCATGGCCTTGACGGCTTCGTCGACGAGGCTGTCCTCGGCCACTTCCTCTACGTAGAAGTTGGAGATGATGCCCTCGGCGTAGCGCAGTTTCTGCGAGGGGCTGAGGGGGCCGGTCTGTGCGAACGTTGTCATCAGCAGCGATGCCGCGGCGGCTATGGCGAGAAATATCTTTTTCATTTATCAGTAACAGGTTTTGGAAGGAATGCGTCCACGTCGCGCCCGTAGGAGGCGAGTTCGCGCACTATGGAGGAGGATACGGCGGCGAGTTCGGGCAGGCTGTAGAGCAGCACGGTCTCGATGCCGGATAGCTGGCGGTTTACGTCGGCCAGGTCGCGCTCGTAGTCGAAGTCGCGTGTGGAGCGTACGCCGCGCAGCAGGGCTGTGGCGCCGTGGGCTGCGGCAGCGTCGACGGTAAGGCCGTCGTACACGGTCACTTCTATGCGGCTGTTGCCGGGAAATACGCGCCTTATGGCCTCGGCGGCCTGCTCGGCGTGCTCGCGGTCGTCGGGCTTGGCGGCGTTGACGCCCACGCCGATGACTATGCGGTCGAAAATGTCGAGCCCGCGGGTCACGATTGACGCGTGGCCTGTGGTAAAGGGCCTGAACGAGCCTGCAAAGAAAGCTGTGCGGGGTTTATGCTCAATGGGTGATGTCGGTGTCATCTTCCACTACGAGGTTGTCGATGATGAAGTTCTGGCGCTCCATGGTGTTTTTGCCCATGTAGAACTCCAGAAGCTCGGCCACGGCGTCCTCCTTGCGCAGCGTCACACGGTCGACACGCATGTCGGGTCCGATGAACGTGCGGAACTCTTCGGGGGAGATTTCGCCGAGACCTTTGAATCGTGTTATTTCGGCGTTCGCGCCGAATCGGTTGATAGCTGCGACGCGCTCCTCGTCGGAGTAGCAGTAGACGGTGTCGTCGGAGGGTGCTTTGGCTTTCGTGCCGCGCTTGCTGGTCTTCTTGTTGCGCACGCGGAACAGCGGCGTTTGGAGCACGTAGACGTGGCCTTTCTTGATGAGGTCGGGATAGAACTGGAGGAAGAAAGTGATGAGCAGCAGGCGTATGTGCATGCCGTCTACATCGGCATCGGTGGCTATGATGACTTTGTTGTAGCGCAGTCCGTCGATGCCGTCCTCGATGTTGAGGGCGGCCTGGAGCAGGTTGAACTCGTCGTTCTCGTACAGCACTTTCTGTGTGGCACCATAAGTGTTGAGGGGCTTTCCTCGCAGCGAGAACACGGCCTGGGTGGCTACGTCGCGGATTTTCGTGATTGAGCCGGCGGCCGAGTCGCCCTCGGTGAGGAAAATTGACGAGGCGAGTTTCAGCGCCTCGTCGCCCTTGGTGTCGTTGAGATGTGCCCGGCAGTCGAGGAGCTTTTTGTTGTGCAGGCTCACCTGTTTGGCCTTTTCGCGCGCTTTCTTGGTGATACCGGCCATGGCTTTGCGGTCGCGCTCGCTTTCCTGTACTTTCTTGAGGATGATGTCGGCTACCTCAAGGTTGCGGTGCAGGTAGTTGTCGAGCTCTTTCTTGATGAAGTCGCCCACGAACTTGGCTATCGTGGGGCCTTCCGGCCCCATGTCGCGGGAGCCGAGCTTGGTCTTTGTCTGCGACTCGAATACGGGCTCCTCCACCTTGACGGCCACGGCGGCGATGATGCCGTTGCGTATGTCGGAGTACTCGAAGTTGCGGCCGAAGAAGTCTTTCAGCGTGCGCGACACGGCTTCCTTGAAGGCGCTCAGATGGGTACCGCCCTGGGTGGTGTGCTGGCCGTTGACGAACGAGTAGTATTCCTCGCCGTACTGGTTGGCATGGGTGATGGCAACCTCGATGTCGTCGCCACGGAGGTGTATGATGGGGTAGAGCGAGTCCTTTGTCATGTTCTCGCGCAGGAGATCGAGCAAGCCGTCGCGCGAGTAGAAGCGCCGGCCGTTGTAGACTATGGTTAGGCCGGTGTTGAGGAACGTATAGTTTTTGAGCAACGGTTCGATGAACTCGTCGCGGTACTGGTAATCGCGGAAGATGGATGCGTCGGGAGTGAAGCGCACCAGTGTGCCGTTCTGTGCGTCGCAGGGCTGGAGGGGTGCTTCCGATGTCAGCTCGCCTTTGCTGAATACAGCCCGCTTGAGTTCGCCGTCGCGCACGCTTTCGATCTCAAACATGGTGCTGAGCGCGTTCACGGCCTTGATGCCGACGCCGTTGAGGCCTACGCTTTTCTTGAACGCCTTGGAGTCGTACTTGCCTCCGGTGTTCATTTTGGACGCCACGTCAACCACTTTGCCCAGGGGGACGCCGCGGCCATAGTCGCGCACGGTGACGGTGCCCTCGGCTATCATCACTTCGATGCGCTTGCCGAATCCCATCATGAATTCATCGATGGCATTGTCGAGCACTTCTTTGAGCAGCACGTAAATGCCGTCGTCGCTGTTGGTGCCGTCGCCAAGTTTGCCTATGTACATGCCCGGACGGCGCCGGATGTGCTCCTTCCAGTCGAGTGTGCGTATGTCGTCTTCGCTATAGTTTGCCTGTATGCGGCTTTCGTCGGGATTGTTGTGTTCCAGTTCTTCGCTCATAAATGCAAAATTAGCGATTTTTTTGCGAAACAGAGGTCTGACGTTCAGAAATTTTGCAAAATTAAGATTCCTCTCCTATTCCCGTGCGGATGGCGTCGAGGATAAGCGGCAGGTCGGAGAGGTTGAGGCGGTAGGCCGCGAGGGCAGGCATGTCGTCGCGGATTGCGCGCTCAAGTGCTGCGAGGTCGCATCCGGCCTCGACGGTGTAGCGCCGGTAAAGCCTTATCGCATCGGCCATCCGGCTTTCGGCCCAGGCAAGATGACCCATGTTGAGATAGTCCTCGGCAGCAGCTCCGCGAGCCAGGATTTCGCGGTAATAGCCGCGGGCGGCATCGGCGTCGCCGGCCACAAAAGTGCTCCATGCCAGGGCGCGCAGCAGGGCGGGGTCGGCTGCGGAGACATCGGCGCCTGCAAGCTTGCGCAGTAACGCCGAAGCACGGTCGTATTTCCCGCACTGTATGAGCGTATAGGCCATTCGGCGGCGCACGTCGCTGTCGTCGGGCTTCATGGCGGCAAGACGCTCCAGCACGTTCAGGGCACGTTCAGGCTGTCCCGATTGCGAGAGGGTGTGAGCCAGGCGGGTGAGAGTCCATGCGTTGGTGCCGTCCATAAGGTCGGAGTATCCGTAGTGCTCGGCGGCTTCGGCGTAGCGGCCCGTCTGCTCCAGGCAGTAGGCCGTTTTCTGGTAGATTTCCGCCGACGGTTCCTCGATGTCGCCAAGCAGCTGGTAGCACTGACGCGCATCGTCCCATGCGTGTATCTTGAAAAGCAGTTCGGCCGCGGCGTGCAGTGTGTCGGCGTTGCGCACGGCACTGTCGAGCAGGTCGATGTCCTGAAGGAATATTCCACGCGCGAACGGGTCGAAGAACTCCGTGCGCCTGTTGTAGAGCTTGTAGAAACGGTATATGTTCTGAACGTAAGCGCGAACGGCGGCTGTGTTGCCTGCGTCGGCATTGTCGAGCATTCCGTTCTGCTCCATGGCGTGGCGGTTGCTGTCTATCTGGCGCGCGACTATCTCCCGCTTGTCGGCCGGTGTGGCCTGAAGCGAGAACAGAATGGAGAATTTGTCGTTGTCGCAAGGCATGGGCATGCGGGTGAGCATGTCGACGAGCGATGCCATCTCTCCTTCCAGCGCGGCTGAAACGTCGCTGTCGCCTTCATCGAATGGTGTGAACCAGCCCTGTATCCTGTTGAAGAACGGATAGTTCTTCAGATGCGAGAACGCCCCCATGAATATGTCGGCGCCCTCGGAGGTCATTTCCGAGAACTCGCGCATACGGTCGTAGAGGCCGGTCTGCCGCATTTTTTCTTCCCATTCGGGGTTTATCTCAATCTCACCGCTGTCGTTTTCGTCGACTGTGGGGATATTCTTGTTGAAAATATCCTTGCCGAGGCGCATTATGTCGGGCATCATTTCGTCGCGTACCTGACGGGTTACGCGTTCTGTGTCGCGCGAACGCAGCAACTCAAGGTATACGGAGCGAACGCGCCGCTGCCACAGAGGATGCTCCGAAGCGGCCTTGATGCGGGCGCGCACCGAGTGCGGATGGCGGCGCTTGCGGTAACGGAACAGCGCCAGCAGTATCCAGCAGGTGGCGGCCAGAGCCTCGCGCTCGTCGGCCGATGTGTCAAGCACGTCGGCCAGCAGCTCGAAGCGGGCTGTGTCGTAGAACTCCATCAGCCCCAGGCCTGCGGCTGCAATCAGGCGCAGGCGCAGGTTGTGGTCGGCCGCGGAATCGCTTTCCAGCAGGCTGCGGACTGTGAGGCGGTCGTCGCCGGTCATGGGGAACACGGTCCATATGCGCTCGAAAAGTTCGTTCTCGCAGGCGTTGTTGCGGCGTCGCAGTTCGGTGGCGGCATTGTTTATGTCGAATGTAGCGGCGAGCTGCTCACGGATTTTCTGCCGTTCGGTTGCGACGTCGGCAATGGTGCGCTCCGGATGCACGCCGAGTGTGCGCAGTGTGTTGTAGTAGAGGGAGGAGGTGGATTCGGCCATCATGCGGCGTGTGCAGCGGTCCACGATGCGGCGCAGGTCGGCGCGCAGTTCGTCGTAGCTGTCGCGGCGCCCGGGGTCGCTGGCTCCGTCGGCGAAGTAGCGCAGCATGTAGCGGTAGTGCTCCGCGGCGCGGTCGAGGTCGGAGGTAATGGTGTAGTCGCGCACGGAGGACGGCAGTGCGCGCACCGTGTCTATAGCTTCGGCGAGACGGCCGGCTTCGATGGCTTTGGCGGCCGATGTTCTGAATCCGTTGATTTCTTTGGTTGTCATACAAATGATAATGCAAAGAATGTGCCAAAGTTCACGCGGAAACGCGCATAGCACGCACTTCCTGCCACTGCGCGGCGCTGAGAACCGATGCAGGGATGTGGGCGCTGCGGCCGTCGCGCATCTCAATGGCTACGGTGCGTCCGTCGTCGGTGATGCTTTTGACATCGCTCCATACCACCGACTGCGGCGCTACCGGCGGATAACCATCGCGCGGAGTGTAGACGGTGCGGATGCCGTCGGCGGTGAATTCCATGCGGTGGGGTTGCGAGGCGCGCACGGCATCGGGAGCCAGCGCCGCGTTCATCCACACGAATCCGAGAGCCATGGGCCAGATTATGAACACCACCATCAGCGCTACCACAAGGAAGCGCCAGTCGGCCATGCCGGCAATGGCAAGCGCCGCTACCGGCAGCGCAAGAAAAAACCGTCGCCTCCACAGCCACAGCCGCGCGAGGCGCGCGGCTGTGGCCGAGGGTGCGACGGTAAACTCGTCGGTAGAAATCATCAGTCCTTCTGAGGCATTGCCACGCCGGCTTTTATGCCGTCACGTTTCAGCAGCGCGTCGATGTCGGCATCGTGGCCGCGGAAGCGACGGTAGAGTATGGCGGGGTTTTCCGTGCCGCCGCGCATCAGGATGTTGGTGCGGAAGGAGTCGGCAGTCTTGTGGTCGAAGATACCGTTCTCCTTGAATGCTGCGAAGGCGTCGGCGTCGAGCACTTCGGCCCACTTGTAGCTGTAGTAGCCGGCAGCGTATCCGCCTGCGAAGATGTGGCTGAACTGGGGCGATATGAGCGAGCCTTCCACCGGCTCGAAGATCTGTACCTGCTCCACGGCGGCATTCTCGAATGCGGCTACGTCGTCGACGGGCTTGTCGATGGTGTGCCATGCCATGTCGAGGTAGCCGAATGTCAGCTGGCGCATGCAGGCGTAAGCCGCGCCGAACTGTGCGCTTGCCACGAGGCCGTCCACAAGTTCCTGCGGGATGGGAGCGCCGGTCTGGTAGTGGCGGGCGAATCCGTCGAGGAACTCGCGCTCGGTCAGATAGTTCTCGTTGAACTGGGAGGGCAGCTCCACGAAGTCGCGGTAGACGCTTGTGCCGCTGAGCGAGCTGTAGTTGACCTCGCTGAGCAGGCCGTGCAGGGCGTGGCCGAACTCATGCAGGAAAGTCTCAACTTCGTAGGGTGTCAGCAGCGAGGGCGTGTCGCCTGTGGGTTTGGTGAAGTTCATGACGATGCTGACCTGCGGACGCTCGTCGACGCCGTCGGCCGTCACCTGCTGGTCGCGGAAGCCGGTCATCCATGCTCCGGGGCGCTTGCTGGCGCGGGGGAAGAAGTCGGTGTAGAGCACGCCGATGAATTTGCCGTCGGGACCCGTGACGTCGAATGCCTTTACGTCGGGATGGTAAACCTCTATGCTGTCGTTCTGCTTGAACTGGAGGCCGTAGAGCTTCGTGGCGAGGCCGAATACGCCCTCAATCACGTTGTTAAGCTCGAAGTAAGGACGCAGGGCCTCTTCGTCGAAGCTGTATTTTTCGGTCTTGAGCTTGTTGGAGTAGTAGCTGTAGTCCCAGGGCTTGATGTCGACCTTCCTGCCTTCGAGCTTGGACGCGTAGGCTGTGAGCTCTTCCATCTCCTTGCGCAGGGCCGGCTTATAGGCGTCGCGCAGGCGGTCGAGAAGATTGTATACGCCCTCCGGATTCTGCGCCATGGTGCGCTGCAGCGAGTGAGACGCATAATTGGACGCACCCAGGAGCCGTGCCAGCTGCATGCGCAGCTCGGCGATGCGGCGGAGCACGCCGGTGTTGTCGTATTCTCCCTTGGTGTTGCGGCCGGTGTAGAGGCGGTACATGCGCTCGCGGAGGTCGCGGCGTGTGGAGTATTTCATGAACGCCATGTACACGGGCTGGTCGAGGGTGAAGAGGAATTCGCCCTTGCGATCCTTGGCGGCAGCAGCTTCGGCAGCAGCCTTCACGCTGCTTTCGGGCAGGCCGTCCAGGTCGTCGGCCGTAAGCCAAATCTCGTAGGTGGGCAACTCTTTCTGTACGTTCTGGCCGAAGCGGGTGGTGAGTTCCGAAAGCTCGGCGGTGATTTTGCGGAACGTCTCGCGGTCCTCGCCCTCGAGGGCTGCGCCGCTGAGGGCGAACGAGTCGTAGGTGTTCTGCAACAGTGTCTTCTGCTCAGGAGTGAGGTCGTACTGGTCGCGGTGGTCATATACGTACTTCACGCGCTTCCACAGCTCCTCGTTGAGGATGATGCCGGTGGAGAACTCCGAGAGCTTGCGTGAGGCCTCGATGCTGAGGTTCATCATCTCGTCGTTCGCATCGGCCGAGAGGAGGGGAAAGAATACGTTGAGCACACGGTTGAGCTCGCGGCCGTTGCGCTCCAGCGCTACGATGGTGTTGTCGAAGTCGGGCACGCTGCGCTGCCTGGTGATGGCGTCGATCTCAAGCTGCGCCTGCTCGATGCCGCGGTCGATGGCCGGCATCCAGTGGCTGTCGTTTATCTGTGAGAACGGCGCTGTCTCGTGAGCGCCTTTGAATTCGCTGAAGAATGGATTCTGTGCTGTGGTCATGAGGCAGGTTGACGTAAGCAGGGTTAACGGTATCAAAAATCTTTTCATTGCTGTTTTTGTGATATTCTGATACAAAATTACTGAAATTCGCGGTAAATGACACATCTGTTAAATATTTTTTGTAATTTCGCTTTATGAACAATGAAGCATGCATCATCCAGCTGCCTAAATTCTGCGACAGCCGAGGCAATCTGTCAGTCATAGAGCAGGGGAGCGCGTTGCCTTTCGAGATAGCGCGCACCTACTGGATTTATGATGTGCCCGGCGGAGAACGACGCGGCGGCCACGCATACATACGCAACCGCGAGCTGATGGTCGCGCTCAGCGGCAGCTTTGAGGTGCTTGTGGACGACGGGCTCGGCAACAGCCGCACTTTCCGGCTCAGCCGCAGCTATTACGGACTGTATGTCCCGGCAGGCCTATGGCGCGAGATGCGGGATTTCAGCACCAACGCCGTGGCAATGATACTTGCTTCCGAGCCTTACGACAGGGCCGATTACATCGAGAACTTCCGACAATTCAGACAGTATGCAAGAGAACAAGCCGGTAAGCGTCCATGACTGCGGGCTCCTTGAGCTGGACAGGCATCACAGCCGCCGCAAGGGCGACCTGTCGGTGGTGCAGAACGGCGACGGTCTGCCTTTCGACGTGCGCCGCGTGTTCTATCTATATGATGTTCCGGCCGGAAGCGCCCGCGGAGGTCATGCCCATTACCGTACGGCGCAGATGATTGTGGCCGTGTCGGGCAGTTTCAGTCTGCTGCTCGATGACGGCACCATGAAGCGTACCGTAGTTCTCAACCGCCCATTCCTCGCTGTGCATGTGCCTGCCGGCATATGGAACGAACTGTACGATTTCTCGTCGGGAGCCGTGGCGCTTGTGCTGGCCTCCGATGCTTTCGACGAGGCGGACTATATACGCGACTACCGGGCTTTCAGGCGCTACCGTGCCTCCTTGCAGCCATGAACGGCTCCATACAGGCCCTGCGGGCCGTGTTCATACTGATGATTTTCCTCAGTCATTTCCCGTTCGGGGAGTCGGCGAACATGTCGTTTATGGGCGACTGCGGCGTCAGCATGTTCATGATGCTCAGCGGCTACACCATGATGCTGGCCTACGGCGGACGTGCTTCTGCTGCGGGAGGCATTGAGTGGATTCCTTTCATGCGCCGGCGCCTGGCCCGCATTTACCCCGTGCATCTGCTGTGCTTTACCGTGTGCTCGATATGGGGCGGCGGACTGCTTGCCGCCGTAGCGGGATTGCTGCTCTTGCAGAGCTGGGTCCCGGATGCCGGAGTGTTTTTTTCTTACAATGCGCCGTCATGGTTTCTCAGCTCGCTGCTGCTGTGCTATGCATTGTTCCCGGCTTTGTCGCGTGTGGCCGTCTCGCGTCCTAAAGAGTTCGGATTTCTTTTGCTCGGGATTGTCGCGGTATACCTGCCCGTGGCTGTGCTGCTGCCTGAACGGCTCGATTTGTTCGGGCTGTACGTCTGGCCTCCGGCCCGTCTGATAGATTTCATGATCGGTATGTGGCTGTATGTGGCCGGACCGAGGCTTGGCGGCACATGGTGGCGTGGGGGAGCCGTGGCGCTTTTCGCTGCGGCCTGCGTGCTTTGGTTTTATTCGCCCGAATGGCTGCGGCTGGCGATGCTGTGGTACGTCCCGTCAGCAGCCGTTATAGCCGCATTTGCCGGTAACGGTGCTACCGGCGCATGGGCGCCTGCGGCACTCGTGTGGCTGGGCAATTCAAGTTATGGCTTCTATATGATTCATTATTTCTGCATCGGGGTATGGCGTCGAGCCGCAGAACGTTTCGGCATGGATGCCGGCTCATTCGTAGGGTTGCTACTGACTCTTTCCGCAGCCGTTATCTTGGGATATATGATAGAAAAATGGTCGCGGGCGTTCCGTCCTTCCGGGAATAATGCGTAACTTTGAGGCGTAATTATGAACAGGATATTAAAAACCATAGCACTTTGTGTATTGTCTGCCCCGGCGCTGCATGCCGCGCCGCCCGCGTTGCAATACTCGGCAGAGTTCGTCGGCGCGACTTCCACCGGCGATTTTGCGCCCTATATGCTTGCCGCAGGTCGTAATGGCCTGCTGTCGCGCAAGAATACGGCGCTGCTGGATGTGGCCGCGTCGAAAGCCCTCGACGAGAGCCGGCGTTTCTCATGGGGCGCCGGAGTGGAGCTTGCCGCAGGTTATTCCTCCGCAACGGCTTACGAGCGTTACGATGCCGCCACGGCGACGTGGGGGATACATTCGCAGCGTCCGGCGGCCTTGCACGTGCAGCAACTGTACGCCACTGCCAAATATCGTCGTGTATTTCTGACCGTGGGGCAGAAGAGTCCTCGCTCCTATCTGAGCGACGACCTGACGGCTGCCGGCGATTTCGTCCGTAGTTCCAACGCCCGCGGCATACCGGGTTTCGAGGCCGGCTTCCTTGATTTTGTCGACATACCTCTTACAAAAGGCTGGGTGCAGATAGACGGTG
This sequence comes from uncultured Muribaculaceae bacterium, assembly GCA_948665475.1. Classification (GTDB taxonomy): domain Bacteria; phylum Bacteroidota; class Bacteroidia; order Bacteroidales; family Muribaculaceae; genus CAG-873. Next base: position 18,650 of record CAPNHY010000020.1, read on the forward strand.
TGCTCGCCTACGGGAAATTCACTGACGACAGCTTCCGCCGCGGCCAGTTCAATTACTATAACGATATTCTTGCCACCGGTCTGTATTACACTTACAAGCGTTGCCATCTGCGCACGAATCCGTCGAAACCTTTCAACGTGACGGTGGGCGTACAGGGTGCCGGCCAGTTCGGCGGCCGCACGGTGCGTTACGAGAGGGGACATATAACCAAGGACGAGGACCGCGGCTTCCGCTTCAAGGACGCGTGGGACATGATGCTGCCCGTCCATAACGGAGGGGAGGGGTGGTTCACCGGCAACTCGCTGGGCTCCTTCGACGTGATGCTCCGCTACCGCTTCCGCGATGGCTCGGAAATCAAGGCATACCTTCAGAATCCGTGGGAAGACGGCTCAGGCATGGCAAAACTCAACGGCTGGGACGGCATCTGGGGCATCAGCTACCGACGCCCGGGTCGCCACGCGCTGATGTCGGCGACAATCGAATACCTCGACTTCACGAATGAAAGCGGACACATGCACTGGGCTCCCGGCGATTATCCCGGCACGACAATAACCAATCGCGCCACGGGTGCCGACGATTATTATAACAACGACGTCTACGGCGCCTATGCCAACAACGGCATGGCCATAGGCACACCGTTCCTCATGGCGCCTGTGTATAACCGTGACGGCGTGCCCTTCTTCGCCCACAACATGGCGCGCGGCGTCCATGCCGGAGCTGCCGGAGCCATAGGCGACGACATCGACTGGCGCGCGGCATTCAGCTATCAGAAAGCGTGGGGACAGGGACGCGTGCCGCAGGCGCATCCGCTTCACAATACATCGTTCATGGCCGAGGCCGTATGGCGTGCCGACCGTCTGCTGCCGGGACTGCGCCTGACGGCACAGCTGGGTATGGACTGCGGGTCGCTGCGAGGCGACACGTTCGGCGCACTTATAGGCATCCGCTACGGCGGCAATCTGTTTGAGAAATGAAAAAGTCATACAATATACTTCTCGCCTTCGTCGCCATGCTGCTGACGTGCGCGTGCACTCACAACAACGGCGACATCGGTCCGCTGTTCGGTACTTGGGCGCTCGACTGCATGAGCATCGACGGTGAGCCGCAGCCCCAGCCGGAGGATGTGCAGTCATTCCTGCTGTTTCAATCGAACGTGGTGAAGGCTGAGCGCTTCGACAGCCGCAACACACTGCTCAACTACCATGTGGGCACCTGGGAACGCGACGGCGACAGGCTCGACCTTGATTTCAACCACCGCGACGATGCAAACGAGCCGGGCACCGGAATCTACAGCGCGCCTGAATGGCTTCACTTTACCGACCGCGGCATAACGCAGCTCACCATCGTCAAGCTTCACTCCGGACGCATGGAGCTGAGGCAGACAACCTCTGCGGGCCAAACTATTACTTACGACCTCCACAAGACTCACTGATATGATTGACAAGAATAAAACCGTACTCGTAACAGGTGCTGACGGATTCATAGGCTCGCACCTCACGGAAACACTCCTCGCCGAGGGCTATCGCGTGCGCGCACTCACACAATACAACTCGTTCAATAACTGGGGATGGCTCGACGGCGTACGCCATCCGTCGCTCGAGGTGGTGTGTGGCGACGTCCGCGACGGCGATTTCTGCCGCGAGATTTCGCAGGACTGCGGCACCATATTTCATCTGGCGGCACTTATAGCTATACCTTACAGCTACGTCGCTCCCGACAGCTACGTCGACACCAATATCCGCGGCACGCTCAACATGCTTCAGGCGGCGCGCGCATGCGGCGCCGACCGCATCGTCGTCACCTCTACCAGCGAGGTGTACGGCACTGCCATGCAGGTGCCTATCCCTGAAACTCACCCCCGACAGCCGCAAAGTCCTTATTCGGCTACAAAAATAGGCGCCGATGCTATCGCCAAGTCTTTCTACAATGCGTTCGACCTCCCGGTAGTCATCGCGCGCCCGTTCAATACTTATGGTCCGCGCCAGAGCGCCCGTGCAATCATTCCGACCATCATAGGTCAGATAGCGTCCGGCGAACGCCGCATTAAAGTAGGCGATCTCACGCCCACACGCGATTTCAACTATGTGGCCGATACCTGCCGCGGCTTTATCGCACTGGCTTCCGCGCCGGGTATCGAAGGCCGCGAGATCAACATCGCCACAGGCACGGAAGTGACTATGGAGGAGACATTCCATACCATCGCCCGCATAATGAATGCCGACGTGGAGTGGGTGACAGACCCCGCGCGCCTGCGTCCTTCCAAGAGTGAAGTGCGCCGGCTCTGTGGAGACAATACACTCATCACCACGCTTACTGACTGGCGCCCGCAGAACACATTGGAGCAGGGCCTGCGCAAGACGGTGGAGTGGTTCGTCACGCCCGGCAATCTTGACGGCTACAAGACTGATATATACAATCAATGAACGACGGCATTCTTTTTCTCGGCGGAGCCAAACGCGTGGCTATGGCGCGTCTGTTCATGAAGGCTGCGGCGGAACGCTCCCGCGGATGCCGCATCTTCAGCTACGAGCTTCGCGCCGACGAGCCTATCGCCTCAGTGGGTACGGTTATCATCGGCCGCCGGTGGAGCGACCCGGAGGTGGTGGAGGATATACGCTGCGTGTGCCGCGAAAACGGCATAGGCATCGTCGTGCCGTTTGTCGACGGCGCCGTGGAGGTGGCTGCACGTGTCAGGGATACTGACATCTTCGTGCCTGCGGGATGCCCCGGCGATGCCGAGGCGATGTTCGACAAGGTGCGTGCGGCAGAAATATTTGAGTTGATGCATATTCCCGCGCCTGCCACATACAAGGGTGGTCCGGTGGATCGTCCTATCATCGCAAAGCCGCGCCACGGCTCAGCCTCAAAAGGAATAATAAAAGTAGATGGCGAAGCCGACCTACCGGCAAACCGGGAGGATTATCTGATTCAGACGCGGTTCGACCACAGAGAGGAAATCAGCATCGACTGCTATGTGCGCGAGGACTTCGTGCCTACGGCCATAGTGCCGAGAAAGCGACTGGAGGTTGCCGGTGGCGAGGTAGTGCGCAGCGTCACTATCGACAGCCCCGAGGTAGTCGAACTTGCACGCTTGACAATTGCCAAACTTAAACTGCTCGGCGCTGTCACCATTCAGCTTATCTGCGATCTTGACTCGGGCAAGCTATACGTGATGGAGATAAACCCGCGCCTCGGAGGCGGGGCGGTATGTGCGGTACATGCCGGCGTCGACATCCCGGGGATGATTCTTGACGAAGCTGCCGGCATCTTGCCCGCCCCATCGTCCTACAGGCCCGGCACGGAAATAGCACGATACATGCAGGAAGTAGTCTTTTATCTTGACGAAGATGGAAAAACAATCTGAATCCCGAAAGAGAGTTATTGTAATAGCCGAGGCCGGCGTCAACCATAACGGCGACATCAGTCTGGCACGTCGCATGGTGGAGGAGGCCCGCAAGGCAGGTGCCGATTATGTGAAATTTCAGACGGCTGTGCCTGAACTGGTAATATCGTCGATAGCCCCGAAGGCCGAATATCAAAAGGAGACTACCGGCACGCAGCAGAGTCAGCTCGAGATGTGCCGGGCAATACATCTTCCCCTGACCGACTATGAGGGACTTGCCGAGTTGTGCCGCCGGGAGGGTATAGGGTTCATGAGCACGCCTTTCGACCTGGTGAGCATCGACACGCTGGCGTCGCTGGGGATGGATTACTGGAAGATACCATCCGGCGAGATAACCAATCTGCCCTATCTTCGCAAGATAGGCCGACGCGGCGAATGCGTGATAATGTCGACCGGCATGGCGACGCTGCCTGAGGTAGAAGCCGCCGTAAAAGTGCTGGAACAGGCCGGGACGCCGCGCACGTCGGTATGGCTGCTGCATTGCACCACGCAGTATCCTACACCTATGGAGGCCGTTAATCTCAGGGCCATGGATGCGCTGGCCTCACTGGGCTGCGCCGGCGTTGGTTACAGCGACCACACCCGCGGTATCGAGATACCGGTGGCAGCCGTGGCTATGGGCGCCTGCATCATAGAGAAACATTTCACGATCGACCGCAATCTGCCGGGACCCGACCATCGCGCGTCGCTCGAACCGGACGAACTTAAAGCCATGGTGGATTCCATACGCAATGTGGAGCGCGCCTTGGGCGACGGCAATAAGACCGTGGCCGAGGTGGAGCGTCCTAATATTGAAGTCGCGCGCAAGAGCATAGTGGCCGCGCGCGACATCAAGAAAGGTGAAATACTCACCGAGGACAATATCACGGTGAAACGCCCCGGCAACGGTCTGTCGCCCATGCTGTGGGATTCGGTGCTCGGCACAGCGGCCGTGGCCGATTTCCCCTACGATTCGCTGATAAGGCTTTAGGTAGCTCTTCAGCGCAGACGGTTCAGGCTGTCGAGCTTGCGCTTGTCGCGTGCCATGCCTCGGTAGGCGCAAAGGGCCATAACCAAAGCTACGACGAGCAGCAGCACACCGCCGGTCCAGAGCAGATGTGCGTCGGGCATACCGACTGTCACGACGAAGGCGCTGGCTACAATCGAGCCGGCCAGAAGCAGCATGCTCACGAGGGTAAGGCGCATCTGAAGACGCAGGTTCTTGTAGGTGAAGATGTTGAGCAGGAGCAGGATGCCGATGCAAGCGTTGACGGCGAGCAGCACGGGAGTGTCCTTGACGAATACCGGCGACCAGCTGTTTGCGGCGTCAATGGCTGTGCGTTGTGCGTACGGGGTGAGGCAGAAGATGCACATAAGCACTACTGCCACCAGGAGGAAAAGAGTCTGAATGCGTTGGATTTGCATGGTTATTTGTTTTTATTGTAATATCTGTTGTAGGTCTCGACGCTGCGGGCGTGCTGTCGCGCCATGATGGGACGGAGCGCCTGCATGTCGATGTAATGCTGTCCGCTGCCTCTTTCTATCGGGAACACGAGGCGCCGCAGGGAGTCAGCCTCGGCGGCGGCAGGGGATGTATGGCCCGGCAATATGGGACGGAGTTCGTCGGGAACATGCTGCGGCGTCGCCGGCACGACGTGTCCTACGGGAGGGTAACCGATGACGGTCCACATGGTCCGGCCGTCGATGACTACCGATGCTACGGATGAACGCCTGGGAATGAAATCCTGGTCCACAATCCAGCGGGGAGAATAGGACTCGGATGCGCAGTCGACCTGCAGCAGTGAATGAACGAATGACCGCGACAGGCGTTCGGTGAAAAGTTCGGGCGTTATCTTTCCGGATTTGACGGCTTCCTCTGACAGCCGGCGTGCATTCTCGTAGCGAATATAGCCCATCCCTTTGTCCTCGTCGCCGCTGACGCTGAAGTTGGTGCGGATGAGAACGCCGTCAGGCGTGCTTTCGGCGTCATACCGTACGAATCCGTGATCGGATGTCTCGAAGTATGCCGCCCCTCCCAGCGCGTCTATTACGCCGAAGTTGGCCTGCACGCCCATCGGACGCGGAAGCGAGTCAAGCATACGCTGGAAGTCGTCTACCGAGGCGCAGGAGCGTAGCGCAAGCGTCATGACGGCACCTTCGCGGTCGCGCAGGCGCGCGGTATCCGGTGCGAGATTATAGCTGGCGGTGTTCATTATTGCGAAGCCTCGGTCGTTGACTCCGGCCCATGCGTCGGCCAGCAGGGAATCTCCGCCGTTGTACAGCGCGCAATATCCGTGAGTGCTTTCGCCGGCTGCGGTACGTTCCACGAAGTTCATGTCGCCGGAGCTGTCGCGGTGTTTCCACAGCATGGGACGCCCGGTGGCCGAAGCGCGTGCGCTCACCACCATCGACGTGCATGCTTCGGCGGCAGTTCCGCCGAGCAGTAGCATAGCCGTAGTAAGTACAGTTGTCAGTTTCATTGTGCAAAAATAAGAAAAAATATAAGACTTATAAAGTTTATAAGACTTATAAGCCGAAGCGCCCGCCCCACAACTTGGGGCAGGCGCTTCATGGGATGCATGAACTTAGCGCACACGCAGTTTCTGACCGGGACGCAGGGTACTTTTGGCGCTTATACCGTTGAGGCGGCATATCGTTGCGACCTTAGTGCCGTTGCGGGCGGCTATGCGGCCCAGCGTGTCGCCTTTGCGTACGGTGTATGTCTTGCGGCTTGCTGTCGATTTGCTGCCGGAGGAAGCGGCCGGACGGTTGGGGTACTTGGCACGGTAGGCCTGTGCGTATTCCGCATTGGCTTCGGGCGAGAAGTTGCGGGCGTTCTGATAGGTGCGTTTGTCGAACGTGTATGTGTCTGTGTGCGTCGTCTGGTTGGCGAAGTCGAAGATGGCGCACGGGTTGATGGCATAGCCCATGTATCGGGTCTCGAAATGCAGGTGGGGGCCTGTGGAACGGCCTGTGTTGCCGCCGAGAGCGATGGGTTCGCCGGCCTTTACGTATTGGTCGGGCGATACGAGGAATTTCGACAGGTGGCCGTAAACGGTCTCAAGGTCATTGGTGTGGCGTACGACGACATAGTAGCCGTAGCCGCGGCGCTCGAAGTTGGTGATGCGTACACGGCCGTCGAAAGCGGCGTAGACGGTGTCGCCAATGTTTACTTTGAGATCCACTCCCTTGTGCATGCGGCGGAAGCGGCGCCGATAACCGTAGGGCGACGTGATATATCCCGGTACGGGCATGGCGAATTTCGACACGTCAATATCAGCCGTCTGCGGCACATCGATACCGGCATAGCAGTTGACGTGCTGACTTTCCCAGCCTTCGGTATAGATGTCGAATTCGGGTTCTTCCTCTTCGCTGAACAGAGCTTCGAGGTATTTTGTTGTATTGTCAACCTGTGCGGCGGTGTTGCTCTGGTTGGCAAGCAGGTCGCCGTGTTGCTGGTGGTGCTGGCCGGGCAGCTGGTAGTTCTGTGCGGAGGCTGTCAGCGCTCCTGCGAGCAGACAGCCGAGGCTTAGTCCGATAAATTGTATTTTGTGAGAGAGAAGCATCAGTATTTAGGTATATGCTTTAGGGTTTAGATCTCGTCAGGAGCATAAAGGAAGCGTGCGGGACACGGCATGTAGTCGAAGATTTCTTCGGGACGGAAGAAGCGGTTGATTTCGATTACGGCGTTTTCCGGGGAGTCCGAGGCATGCACTATGTTTTCCTGTCCACTCATGCCGAAATCACCGCGTATGGTGCCGGGTGCTGCGTTGCGTGCGTTGGTGACGCCTGTCATGGCACGGACTACTGCCACTGCATCCTTGCCTTTGAGGCAAAGCACGATAACGGGAGTAGCGGTCATGGATTCCACAAGCGAGGGGAAGAATGGGCGGTCAACGAGATGTGCGTAATGCTCGCGGAGGATAGCCTCATTGAGCTGCATCATCTTGATGCCGCTTATAATCAGTCCTTTGCGCTGAAATCTGGTGATAATGTCGCCAATAATAAAACGCTTTATTGCGGATGGTTTAAGGATTACGAATGTCTGCTCCATGTGGTATAGGGCTTGAACCCCTTAATTTTTGGTTTCCCAAAGTTAGCCTTTTTTTGCCGGAATAGGAAACTTTTGCCGTTTAAATTATGTGAAGAAAAGTTTAGAATTCTCGTGCTGTTTTGTAAGGCGCTTATGGATAGCCGTTTGCGAAAATATGTTTTACAACATGTTTTGAACTTTCGTTACTGCGTTGCGATGATCCAGCTATATGAAAATACCGGCCGACAGACTTATTGGAAGTCGGCCGGCCGGCGGAGTTATGGTGGGTTTAGGTATCAGAAATCAAGCATGTCCATAGCCATGTAGTGCTGATAGGGATGGTCGCATGCGGGGCATTCCTCGGGCGGCTGAGTGCCTTTGTATTCGTATCCGCACACAAGGCAGCGCCAGGTGATGGGAGTGTCGCGTTTCCACACAGTGCCGTCAGTTACCTGCTTCAGGTAAGCCTCGAAGCGCTTCATATGTGTCTCCTCTATCGTGGCTATTGCACGGAAGTGTTCGGCGATTTCGGGAAAGCCTTCGTTGTCAGCCACGAGGGCTGCGTTGATGTAGAAGTCTACGCCCTCTTCGCGTTCCTCGCGGATGGAGATGGCAAGGTTCTCGGCAGTCGTGCCGATGATGCCGGTGTCGACAGGCAGAGTCGTCTCAAGACTTCCGCCTTCAAGGAATTTGAAGTAGACTTTGGCGTGGCGCAGCTCGTTGGCGGCTGTCTCGCGGAACACTTCGCCTATGGGGAAATATTCTTCTTTATCGGCCTGGGCGGCGTAGAATGTGTAGCGGGCGTACGCTTGCGATTCAGCCAGATAGGAGTTCGCAAGATTGATTTCGGTTTTTGTCCCTTTTATGCTTTTTTTTGTAGCAGACATGATTGTAGAGATTTTTGGGGTTGTTATGAAATCAGAACAAGCATGTCGTTTTAAAAGTTCAGTCGCGTAGCAGATTGATACCCGGCATCGCCTTGTTGTAGAATCTGAGACTTTGTCGTGTAGGGTTGACGAGCATAGGAGTGCCGCCGGCAGCAGCTACCGCATGCATCAGCGGGTAGTCGGCCGGGCTGTCGGTAAGAATGTATTGCGGTAGTCTGCCACCAAGTCGCTCGCACACGGCACTGAGTTTAGCGTCGCCTCGGCAGTCAAGGGTGATATGTGCGCCATCATGCTGAGTCGCTACATTCTCGCCGTTCCAGAACGCACGTACATAACCCTCCAGGGCGGCTGTGGCTACAATTATGCGGAAGCCTTCGGCGCGTTTCTGCTCGATGAAGTGCATTACGGCTTTTGAATACACGGCGGCATCGCCCATGCGTGTTATAATGGGCCACGATATAGCCGCGAGCCTCATGCAACGTTCTCGGTATGCATTGTGGCTCAGAAGTCCGGCTTTACGCAGCAGTGTGGTCCATGCTATGGCTACGCGGCGGCGTGTGTGCATGGCCGCACGCACGTACAGGCGGAATGAGTTCTGCCGTATGAGGGTGCCGTCAAGGTCAATGACTACGGCTTTGGCTAATTCTGTGCGTCTGCTGACCATGGGAATCGTATTAAACAGTTGTACAAGTGGAATTTCGGCGTGACGAGGGGCCGGCGTGTCGTGACGGTGATGGCGGCGCATTCCACGCATGCGCTCGGGTTGTAGGCTTTCACTGCGTCCTGTATCGACCTCATGGTTACTCCGCTGTCGACGGCATCATCGACGACAAGTATATGCGTGGCAGCGGTAACGGCTGCGGGTATTGTGCCACTGAAAGCGATGGGTTCGGCATGCCGCAGACTTAGAATACGCGATTCAAGGATACGGAGTGCATCGTTGACGGCGCGTGGAAGCTTCCTTACCAGTCGCCGCATCAGACCGGTCTTTGCCGCGGTCGACGGCCTGCGGAGTGCCACATAGCAGTGCGGTACATCCGTGAAAATCTTCTCGGCCACGTAGCGTCCTCCGCTTTCGATGCCGAGTACCATGTCGGGCACGAAGCCGGCCTTCTCAACCGCTTTTTGTAGGGCCGCACAGGCCGTGCCGAAGCTTTCGTTGTCGAGCGTCAGTACTTTCATGTGAATCGGCTGATTGTTTTTAGAAATCCAAGACCGAAATAGGACGCAAGTATTCCGATCTTATTCTTTAATCGTACTCGTCCGTTGAATAGGGAACCATATCTGCGTTTGCGTATGATATCAAAGCATTTACGACTGACAATCTCATCGCCGTTATACTTTGAATTCAGCATTAATATATTGAATGCCGCACTTAAACTGCGATCGTGTGCTGCGCGCAACAGACGTGGATTATTGGAATAATGTTCTTCTATGTCAGCCGTAACATTAAGTACGTCAAGGCGCCGTTGACTCCAGATGTTTGTCGTGCTGCTGTTGTTAATTCTATAGAAATACACGATTATCGGAGATAGCACAATTTTGTCTGCGTGTTCGTAGATACGGTAAAGCAGATCAAGATCTTCGTAAATTATGTTTTCTTTGAATCTTGTACCTTCATCAAATAGTTTATGGTCGAAAAGCTGAGCGCATGGTCCTATTGTGAAATCCTGATATAGAAAAGCCTCCACGCATTCTTCCGGGAGCATGCATTTATAGCTTGCACTTTTTAGATTGTCAACATGCACAATCTCCCTGACTCTTTTGTATTGGCATATTGCTACCTGGCAGTCATTTTCAAGAACCATATTCATCAGTTGGGCCAGCATTTCTGAATGAATATAGTCGTCAGCATCAACAAATGCGATAAACTTACCGGTGCATATATCCAAACCGGCGTTTCGCGCCGATGACTGCCCTCCGTTCTGCTTATGAAGCACTCTGACACGCTTGTCTGCGACGGCATATTTGTCTGCTATATCGCCGCTTCTGTCGGTGCTGCCGTCATCAACAATAATCAACTCGAAGTCAGTATATGTCTGTCTCAGGATGCTGTCAATGCATTCTCTGAAATATTGTTCAGCATTATATACCGGCACTATGACTGAAATCTTACTCATCTCACTCTCACACATTCAGAAGCCGGTGATTCATTGTTGACACGGTCGAGAGCTGTGACGCAGTAATAGCCGGGGCGCCCGGCGTCGAAGCAGCATTGCGGAGTAACGCCGGCTATGCATGTCGGGTCGTTGATGTCGGGTTCTTTATCGGGGCAGAAGTAAACCACATAGCGCACGGCATCGTCGGCTCGCCCCGCTGTTTCGCGCGAATCCCAGCACAGACGGCCGCCATCGGCATGCACACCTTCCACGGGCCACGGGCCGTCGGATTCAAGCCAGGGGTATGCCGGTGGCAGCGCCGGAACTGTCTGGCGGAACTCCGGACGGCCTGGCAGCGCGTAGCCGGGCCACCAGCACATGCCCCCTATCTCGTGGCGCCGGCGCTGAAGGGTCAGTTTTTCGTCGAGTTCTCCGGCATCGGCGCAACGTACCACGTCCTGACCCACGTAAATATGCCGTCCCTCGGCATTGTCGGCCCACCAGTCCACGAGCACCCTGTAGGATGCCGCCTTGTGGTCAAGCTCCCAGTACAACTGCGGCATCAGATAGTCCACCCATCCGCGGCGCGCCCAGAGGAGCACGTCGGCAAATAGCCCGTCATAGTTTTGCAGGCCGGAAGTGGCGCTTCCGCGCGGGTCGCTGGTTGTGTTCCGCCATATGCCGAAGGGGCTGACGCCGAAGCGCACCCACGGCCTGGAGCTGCGGCGTACTGCGCGGCTTACGTCGGCTATGAGCGAGTCTACGTTGGCCCGCCGCCAGTCGCCGCGTTCCATGCCTTTGCCGTAGCGGGCATAGGATTTGCCGTCCGGAAACTCCTTCCCCTTGATGGGGTAGGGATAGAAATAGTCGTCGAAATGCAGTCCGTCGATGTCATAGCGAGCAAGGATGTCTTCGACCACGCGCACTATATACCGGCGGTTTTCGGGCAGCCCCGGGTCAAAGTACAGTTTGCCGCCGAAGCGCAGGAAGCGTTCGGGATGCTTGTGGTAGATATGGCCCGGTGCCGGCACTTGCCTTGCGCCTGCCGTCACGCGATATGGATTGAGCCACGCATGCAGCTCCATGCCGCGCGCGTGCGTCTCATCGATCATGAATTGCAGCGGGTCCCAGAATGGCCGTGGGGCTTTGCCGTCCTGCGTCAGGTAGCAGCTCCATGGCTCGATTTCGCTCTTGTAGAAGGCGTCGGCCTGCGGGCGCACCTGAAAGAACACGGCGTTGACGCCTGCGGCTTGCAGAGAGTCGAGTTGTGCGCGCAGATACTCCTTGTTGGCGGCTGTGCTGCGTTTCAGATAACCGTCCTGATAAACGGTGTGCAGCCACGCGCCGCGAAATTCGCGTTTAGCCGGAGTCTGGGCTGTTGCTGTGAAGATGCATAGCAACAGCCATATAGCCAATATATTGCGGTGTCGGAACATTATTTTACGATTATGAAACCTCCTTTGGGCTGAAGCGTAAGGCGTACTTCGCCGGGACGCTTCACTTTCAGCTCTCGGCGCACGAGAGTACCCTCGGCGTCAGCATCGCAGATTACGGTGGCCGTATCGCCTTTCCGCAGCATCGGCACGTCAAGTTTGAGCTGAAGGGGTTCGGTAAGGTTGCTGATGCCCGCTATGTACCATGTGTCGCCGTGGCGGCGCGCTATCACGGCGTAACGCCCCGGGTATCCGTCGATGTATCTCGTCTCGTCCCAGCTTGTGGGTACGGCCTTCATGAAATCCAGAGCTTCGGTTGGCGCGTCCGTGAGGTTGTTGGGTGCGAGGGCGAAGTTCTGCACGGCGTTCTGGTACAGTACGGCAGTCGCCAGCTGGAAGGCGTCGGTGCTGCGGCGTATGGGTCCCGACGCGTTGTCGCGGCTGAGGCGCTTGTTCAGGAAGCTGCCGCCGAACTCCATCGAGCCGAGCGTGTTGCGTATGAACGGATGAAGCGTGGCATGCACTTGCTCCACCTCGTCGTTGAACCACTGGCTGAATATCATGTTCTCGGAGGCAAGCACGGCCTCGCTGCCCACGTAGTTGGGATACATCCGTTCCCATCCGCGCGGCATCGTGCAGCCATGGAATATCACGCTTATACCGTAGTCGTTGGCATCGCTGAGGATATCCTCGTACAGGCGCATTGTCTCCTGTTTGTCGCCGCCGAAGAAGTCCACCTTGATGCCCTTTACGCCTATCTGTTTCATCCACTTCATCGCTTTCTTGCGCTCTATCGCGCGGCACATCACGTTGACGGGGCTCTGCACTATGTCGTTCCACCATCCGCTTGACGAGTACCACAGCAGCACGTCCACGCCTTTGCCCCGCGCGTATTCCACGAGCTTCTCTATGCCTTCACGGCCTATGTTCACGTCCCATGCTGCGTCAATGAGCACATGGTCGTAGCCCATCTCGGCTGCGAAGTCGATGAAGGTCTTCTGGTCGTCGTAGTTGATGCTGTTGTCCTGCCAGAGTATCCAGCTCCACATGCCTTTTGCCGGACGTGCGGGCACGGTTTCCTCGTAAAGCGGCTCCACGAGGTCCCATGTGACCGTCGTCTCCACTATCGGCGCGAGATTGTCGCCTATGGTGATGGTGCGCCAGGGCGTCTCGGCGGGCAGACTCATGGCGGCCTCTGTGCCTCCGCTGCCGTTGTTCTCGCCGGGCATCGGGAAGGCTATGGTGTAGACTCCGTCGGCCGAGGCGTCGCTGATGTGCGAACCCACGTAGCGGCTGTCCACTCCCGTCTCGCCAAGAAGCACCCATCCGTCCTCCGGAGTGCGGAACAGTGCCGGGAAGGTGAAGCCGTGGCCGTACTGCGACGGGGTGCCGACAGGTACATCCACCATGTAGACCTCCTCATAGGAGGGCTTGGAACGTTTCCAGCCGGTCATGACGTCGCTTTGCGGAGTCACGAATGCGGTGGAGCCTTCGGGCAGTGCGAAGCCGGAGGCCTCGGAGGAGATAAGTATGGCGCCGGTCTCGCCGCCGTGTGCTCGGGGGATTAGATAACGGAACGCGATGTCGTTGTCGGCCACACTGAATTCCACGCCCAGAGTGTCGCCCTTATGGTTGAGCGCGTAAGCTTTCAGCCTGCGCGCCGAGTAGGTCGCTTCGGAGTGCTTGATGCGGTCCTGGCGGTAGGTCTTGCGCACGCTGGCCGTGTCGGAGCTGATGATGCGCATGCCCTGCGTGAAGTCTCCGATGTCGCTGCGCAGGCCCAGCGGCGAGGGCTTGAGATAGGTCGCGCCGTCGCGCTCCACGCTGTAGTGCAGTATGCCGGCGTTGTCGTCGAGGCGCAGGGTGGTGCGCCCGTCGGGGCTGCTGACGGCGATGTCGGCGGCCGATGCGGCGAGCGATGCGCCCATGAGTGCAAATGTGAGAAGTCGGATCATATCGTGGTTTCAGAATGGTACACCTTCGTGGTGCGCTATATTATAGATTTCGGTTAGTTCTTCGGTCGTGAAGCCGGCGGAGTTGATGCCGGAGATGTTTTCTTTCAGCTGGCGTACGGACGATGCGCCGACAATTACCGAAGTGACGCGGCTGTCGGCCAGCAGATAGTTGATTGACATTGCTGCAAGGCTGTCACCCTTACGGCGTGCTATGGTATCGAGTTCACGCGCCGCATGCACCCTCGCTTCCGTGATCTGACCGGCCTGCAGGAAACCCGTGGGCTTCGCAGCGCGGCTGTTTTCCGGTATTCCGTGCAGATACTTGCCGGTGAGCAGCCCCTGGGCCAAGGGCGAGAAGCACACTATTCCGCTGCCGGCATCGTGTGCGGCGTCGAAATTATGTTCCATCGCCTTCGTATCGAAAATCGAGGCGCGGTACTGGCTCACGAGGCAGGGCACGCCGGCCTCTTTCAGGATGGTGTAGGCTTGTTGCTGCTGCTCGGGAGGATATTTTGAGATTCCGGCATACAGTGCCTTGCCGCTGCGTACAATCGAGATGAGGGCGCCCATCGTCTCCTCCACGGGAGTGAATCCGTCGTAGCGGTGGCTGTAGAACACATCGAAGTATTCCAGCCCCGTGCGCCTCAGACTTGCGTCGCACGACGCTATCAGGTTCTTTCGCGACGAGCCGTCGCCGTACACGCCTGGCCACATTTCGTGGCCGGCCTTGGACGATATGAACATTTCATCTCTGTGGGTGTGCAGGTCCGACCTCAGTATCTTGCCGAAATTCGATTCGGCGGAGCCTGCCGGAGGCCCGTAATTGTTGGCGAGGTCGAAGTGGCACACTCCGTGCTCAAAGGCGTATATCACCATTGCTCTCGCTTCCGCATAGTCGTCTGTGGCGCCGAAGTTGTGCCAGAGTCCCAACGATATTTCAGGCAGCAGTATGCCGCTTTTGCCGCATTGTCTGTAATTCATTGTCTTTCAGTTGGCTTATGTTTTAATTGCCAGAAGGCAACGGCCGAAGCGGCGGCCACATTCAGGGAGTCTACGCCATGGGCCATGGGTATGCGCACCACGTAGTCGGCACGGTCTATCACGCTGCGTGCCAAGCCGTCGCCCTCGGTGCCGAGGATGATGGCGAGGCGTGGTTCTGCGCACAGAGCCGGGTCGTCGATGGTTACGGAGTCGTCCGTCAGCGCCATGGCCGCCGTGCGGAAGCCCATGGCGCGCAGCTCGTCGAAGCCGCCGCCCTCGGTCCACGCCCACGGCACGAGGAATACCGAGCCCATCGACACGCGCACGGCGCGTCGGTTCAGCGGGTCGCACGATTCGGGCGTCAGCAGCACGGCGTCTACGCCTAGGGCTGCCGCCGAACGGAATATCGCTCCGATGTTTGTCGTGTCGGTCACGCCGTCTATGACGGCCACGCGCGAGGCGTCGCGGCACACCTCTGCGGCCGATGGTGTCCGCGGTCGGCGCATGGCGCAGAGCACCCCGCGCGTCAGTGTGTAGCCCGTGAGCGCGGCAAGCGTCTCGCGCTCTCCGCTGTACACGGGCATATCCTTCGGGCAGCGGGCTATGATATCGGCGGCATCGCCCTCTATATGGCGTCGCTCGCAGAGCAGCGCCAGCGGCTGCATGCCGGCGTCGAGCGCCACGCGTATCACCTTCGGGCTTTCGGCGATGAATATGCCTCGGTCCGGGTCCGGCCTGTTGCGCAGCTGCGCCTCGGTCAGCGAGGCGAACATAGCCACTTCCGGCGCGTCTGCGTTATATATATTAATAATGTGTGGCATGGGCTACTTGTCGCCTATGCGGTAAGGATTCTCGCGTAGCGCCGAGGCTATGCCTTCCATCGAGGCCGGCAGCCATACGCGCATCTTGCCTTCGCCGCGGTTGGCCCAGGCATAGTAAGGTATCAGGTTCAGACGGTCAACGTCGGCGCGGAGGCGTCCGTCGCTGTCAAGACCTACGAATTGTGCCTTTGCCGAAATCATGTCTATGCCGCCCAGTATGTCGGTGCGCTCCACGGCGAACTCCGGGTTCATGCTCAGCAGGGCCGACGCTATGTCGCGGCCCGGGTTGTCGGTCCATTCGGCGCAGTACACTATGGGGCCGCGCTCCACGGCCAGCATGCCGCGGTCGGCTTCCACCATGTCGTTGGCCTTGACGGTGCGCGGTGTCATGTCGAATGCGATCTCTACCACGTCGCCTTTCTTCCATTTGCGGCTGATGCTCAGGTAGCCGTCGGAGAGGGGCGCGTCTACCGGTGTGCCGTTCACGCTCACGCTGTAGCCCTTGCCGTCAGCTCCGGATGTGTAGGCATAGAGGTCGGACGGCACGGGCGTGCCCTGTGCCCAGCCCGGGATGCGCAGCCGCAGGTCCACGTTGCCGGCGCGGTTGCCTGCAACGGTTATTTTCATCCGGCCGTCGCGGGCGTAGTCGCCGTGCATGTCGAGGCTAAGCTTGCGCCCCTGCACGTCGATGGTCGCCTTGTTGCCGATATAGAGGTTCACGAACACCTTGTTGCTGTCGGTGGCGTACACGTAGCCCGGCAGGGAGGGTATGAAGCGCGAGAGGTTGGAGGGGCAGCATGCGCAGCCGAACCATGCCTTGCGCGAGTATGCGCCGTCGCTTGCCAGCGGGTTGGGGTAGAAGAATGCGTCGCCCGCGAGCGAGATGCCGGATACGAGGCCGTTGTACAGCGTGCGTTCCAGCACGTCGTAGTAGCGCGCGTCGCCGTGCAGCAGGAACAGGCGGTGGTTCACGTACACATTGGCTATCGCGGCGCATGTCTCGCAGTAGGCCGTGTGGTTTGGCAGCTCGTAGTTGGCGCCGAAGGCCTCGCCTTCGTGGCGCGCACCCACACCGCCGGTGATGTACAGCTTCTTGCCGGTGATATTGCCCCATATGCGCCCTATGGCCGCTATGTAGGCGGTATCGCCGGTGAGGGCGGCCACATCGGCCATGCCGGCATACATGTAGCCTGCGCGCACGGCGTGGCCCACGGCTTCGTCCTGCTCCGTCACCGGCTTATGCGATTGCAGATATATGTCGCGGCGTTCTGTGTGCCCGCGTTTGTCAAGGAAGAACTTTGCCTGGTCGAGGTATTTGCGGTCGCCGGTGACGAGGTATAGTTTGGCGAGGGCCATTTCGGCGATCTGATGTCCCGGCACCAGCGTGAGCTGGCCGGGTCCGTCGCCGATGTTGCGGCACACGCAGTCGGCATAGCGGATGGCTATGTCCAGGAAGTTGCGCTTGCCCGTGGCCTGATAGTGGGCCACGGCGCCTTCCACCATGTGGCCCAGATTGTAGAACTCGTGGCTCAGCACTTCCACGCTCGCCCAGCGCTTGTTCGGCGTCATCCAGTTGTGCGGATGGGCCGGATTCATCGTGAACGAGGTGTTGAGGTAGCCGTCGGGCTCCTGCGCGGTCGCCACTATCGCCAGCACGCTGTCTATATAGGCTTCGAGGCGGCCGTCGGGGTAGGTCTGAAGCAGATAGCTCGCGCCTTCGATGGTCTTGTACACATCTGTGTCATCGAAGGGGAAGCCTCCCACCTGATAGTCGGCGCTGGGGTGGGCCGCTTTGTGGAAATTCTCGTATCGGCCGCTTTCCTCGCACTTGCTGAAGGCCAGCGGCACCGTTATGTCGCGCGCTGCCTGCAGGCGCGGACTCCACAGGGGGTCGTCCACTTTTACGGCCGTGAACGATACGGGGTTGATGGGATAGCCGTGGGCTTCGGCGCCCGTCGCGGCCGAGGGTGCGGTGGAGAAGAGCGCGGTTACAGCCGCAACATACAGATATTTCATGTCGTCAGAATGTTTTCAGCCAGGAGGATATTTCGTCAAGCATGGGTTGGCGCTTTCCGTCGGGGCCCCATATGCCCCAGCCGTGGCCGCCTTTGGGATACATCAGCAGCGTGGCCGGCACGCCGGCTGCCTGAAGCGCCGAGTAGTAGCGCAGGGCGTTCTGCGGATGCACCACGTCGTCATCGCCGCAGTGGATTATGAATGCCCGGGGCGTCGTGGCCGTGACCTTGTTCTCGGCCGAGTATTCGGCGGCCAGGTCGTCGGTGCCGTCCTTGCCTATGAAGCCCTGACGCGTACCTTTGTGCGTGATGGTCTTGTCGAGCGATGCCACGGGGTAGAACAGCAGCTGGAAAGCCGGGCTGCACTCCGGCGTGGGGTGGGTGGCTACGGCCGATGCCAGGTGTCCGCCGGCCGACGAACCCATGATTCCTATCTGCTTCGGGTCTATGCGCCATGCGGCTGCGCTGTCGGTCAGAATCTTGAATGCCCGGCGCACGTCGTCCATCGGTATCTCGCGGTCGCCATTGGGCATGCGGTACTCAAGCACGGCCAATGCCACGCCCTCGCCGTTGAAGAACGGCACCCAGTCGTAGCCCTCGTGTCCGGTAGCTAAGAAGCAGTAGCCGCCGCCCGGGCAGCATACTATTGCCTTGCCGTTTGCAAGTTCGGCCGGGGGCAGGAAAACTTTCATTTTCGGGTTATCGAAGCTGATGGCGCGCGGAGGCGTCACTTCGGCGCATGTGGTTCCGAAGAGCGCGGCACAGCAGAAAATCATTGCAAGCAGTCGTTTCATAGTACAATTATTGGTTAACACCACAAAGTTAGTGATAATATTTTTGAAAAAAAATCCCAAACGCTCCTAAAGAAAAATTCGCGGTATGCGTCTTGAAAAATGTAAGGCCCCGCAAAGGCGGTGGTCGGTGAACCTTAAACATATATCATAACTAAAAAGAGATTCTATGAAGTTCAGACTTCTACTCGCATCCGCGGTGCTTGCCACCGCCTCCATCTCGGCCTATGCCGATACGTTCTATGTAAGCCCCGAGGGCGCAGGCGAGAAAACCGGCGTGGATGCCGAAAACGCTATGGCTTTGGCTGATTTCGTCAGCAAGGTTAACACCGCAGGTTATGCTGGTGGTGACACGTATAATTTCGCAGGAGGTGAGTACATCTTTGGCGAAAACTCTGTCGTTGCCGTTCCTTCCGGCAAATGCATCTCCTTGATTGGTGATGAAAATGATCAGGTAACATTCAATGCCAATGGCGCTCCGTGCATTATACACTACAATGGCGCTGCTAATGAGGTGAATGTCAAAAATATAAACTTCACCGGCGTAAAGACGAATGTAGATCGTAGTTCAGCTACCGAAAAAAATGAAATAGGCGCTCTGATGCTTCAGAACTGCTCAAAAACTACGGTTGAGAATTGCTCCTTCTATGGCAATAAGGCAGAGGGAACACTCGGCGGAGTAGCTCTCAATCTCTACGGAAGCGCTAAAGTGACTCTTAAGAACTGCAAAATCTATGACAATGACGTCGTAGCTCGCGCTGCAGTTTACATGCACTCTGATTCGCCTGAACGTGGTACAACGATTTTTGAGGATTGCCTTTTCAAAAACAATACCTCAACTGACCTTGGTGCCGCACTCTTTGTTCAGCATGCTGTGCAGGTTGTTGTAAATGGTTGCACGTTCGTAGATAATAATTGTACAGGTGCCAGCGCCCGCGGTTCCGTTATATATGCCAATGGTTCAGCAAATATAAATGATAAAAAATCATACGCTGACAAAATCTTCTTTATCAATAGCACTCTTGCCGAAAATATTAATGAAGGAGGTGCACAGATTTTTATGGCCGACAACGGACATCTTTGGATGATTAATAATGTGGTCGTTTCCAAGGCTGAGGCTCGTGCAGAAGCTACACCTGCTATAAAATTCAACAACGCAGCTAAAGCCACTCTGGTATCTGGCGGTTACAACTATGTTGGCACGACTACGAATGTACCGGATAACTCTTGGGCCTCCACAGATCAAACTGATAAGGATTACGCTTCCATTTTTGGCACCAATACTCTCAATTCCAATACCGGCCTCATTAAGCCTAAGACATTTGTTCAAGGCGCAAGTAGCACTCAGATAAACGCTGCAATTGAAGAATGGGGTCTTCCCACAGGCATTACCATCGCCGAGCGTGGCGAGGACGTTGCTCCCGGCGCCGGCGCTTTCACTCAGCAGCAGGTATCCACCGGCATCGCCGACATCGCCAACGATGCCGATGCCGTGAAAGTAATCGCCCTCGGCGGCGGCAACTACACCGTAGCAGGCTATGAAGGCGCAGTAGAGGTATACAGCGTAAGCGGTGCCCGCGTACTCACAGCCGTTGCTCCCGAACTCAACCTCTCCGGCCTCGCTTCCGGCGTATACATCGTGCGCGCAGGCAAGACCGTAGCAAAGGTTGTCCGCTAAAAAGACATGTACTAAGGTAAGATAGATTTAAGTTATTGAAGTGGTTTCAGGGTCGGCCGTTGAGGTCGGCCCTGAATTTTTTACTATCTCGAAAATAGCCAATCTCCTAACTTGTAGGGACGCACGGCTCGTGTAATGCGGTTCAAATAAGACCATTGGGCGCGTTGCAACCCTCCGTGTGGCTGGCAGTTTTTATTTTATCGGGCTGTAATGTGCTGTGTATATTATAGTTGTATGGCCGGAGGCCATGGATTTTGTTAACCGCGGGCACTTGTGCCCGTGGCAAGGAGTCGCCCCCAAATTCAGCCCCGGAGGTGGCTGAATTTCCTACTTATAAACCTGTATCTTTGCAGCCATAGCCTGGAGCCGGTGCAGCCACCTCCGGGGCTGAATCCGTAACTGGTTCATTACCCCGGGCGGCACGCGCCAGGGGCTAACAAAATTCCATGGCCTCCGGCCATATATATGTTGTTTTATGGACAACTTTTTCCTGTGCCCAACCTTATATGAACCGCATTGCACGGCTTGTGTGCCCGTAGTCAAATTGTTGGTAAATAGGCGATTACCCGCCGCATGGCTGGCTGCGTTCTGGAGCAGATGTCCCTTCTTACCTATCCCCTATAAACTCCAAACTATAAAGGGGAAGCCCGCCACGCTCCGCGGGCTTCCGATGTCGTTTATTACATAGATAACGCCAACACACCATCACCCACTAAAAAACTTCTGTCGCTTATGACCTTCTGTCCCTCTGTATCTCGCCCTCAAAACGTCCATAAGGCATGCGAAGCCGTCAGCAAGTCCTCGAAGAGGACGTGTCTGTAGTTAACCCCATGATAAGCAGTGCCTTGCGCTGCGTTCATGGGGTGCGTGTCGAACCAAAGGCGGCAAGCTCGGAGAGCTTGCGTCTGTGAAAATCCCCTACGTATGAACTTTTTTAACCGTTGGCACCCGTCATAGATGCCGCCGTCAAGAGCTCGTATATGAAAAAAACTTCTGTCGCTTATGACCTTCTGTCCCTCTGTATCTCGCCCTCAGAGCCTCTTCAATGCGTCCTCATGGCTTCACAGCCCCTACAGATGACACCCATGAATAAATGTTATTGAACATGTTGTGCAAATTATCGGCCTGTCGGTGAGCCAAAGATTCGCTTTTTTTGTTAATTTTGCGGCATAATGTAAAAAACGGGAACATATGTTCAGGAAAACTTCTATCCTCAGTTGCGCCGCAACGCTTGCCGCGCTCGTGACTATGGCCTCCTGCGGAGGTAACAAGGATGCCGATGTGCTTAAACATCAGGCACAAAGAGTGGACGCCGAGCTGGCTGCAGAGGCTGCTGCAGCCCCGCAGCTGTTTGCCGAAGCCGATGCCGAATACGGCGATTCGGCTTTTTGTGTCAACGTCGTGTTCGCTGATTCGGCGCTCCATGTGTCCGACTACTCGCAGGAACTTGTGGAGTATTTTATATCTGACGAAATAAAAAGCCGCGCCGGCAAGGATCTGGACGAGCTGGTTAACACGCTTGCCAAAACCAAGGAGCCGCTGCGGCTGACGCTTACCGACGTCTACGGCACTACACGCAGCTACGACATGCCGGCCGTGACGCTGCGCACCTTGTTCAAGACCCAACGCTCGCAGTTGCGTCTGCCGGAAGTGCGCACGCAGGTGCTCGCCATCTTTGCCGACCGTGCATTCCGCT
This sequence comes from uncultured Muribaculaceae bacterium, assembly GCA_948665475.1. Taxonomy (GTDB): domain Bacteria; phylum Bacteroidota; class Bacteroidia; order Bacteroidales; family Muribaculaceae; genus CAG-873. The sequence goes on from CAPNHY010000020.1 coordinate 40,421, forward strand.
TTGCCGTAGGTCCGGGTGTGCAGAAAGCCGACTTTGCCCTTAAATCAAGTTTCGCCACGTACACGGTGGTCTATGACAACGCAAAGGCTTACTCCAACCTGAATGTGGCTAACCTTAAGGCACGCTATCTGAAGATACTGAAGCCCATGTACAAGGCCTACGGTCCGCTGGCCGACGCTGTTGTGGAAATGAACCGCAGCCTCGGCATCGACGGCTATCGCTTTGTGCTCACAACCCCCTCCGGCGACTCCGAGCTGAAATGCACTCTTCCCTGGCGCGAAATACTTTCTGAATAAGTTGATAGTGTATAGGTAAGAGGGAGGCGGCGTTGCCCCCCGGCCTTCGGCCCCTTTCCCCCCTAAACCCTGAAAAGAACCCCTCTTACCTATAAACTATCAACTATAAACTGAACTCTTACCTATAAACTCTAAACTATCAACTATAAAAAATGACCCTCGTAGACAGATTTCTTGACTATGTCAAGTACGATACGCAGAGCGACGAGCTCACCAACATGACGCCGTCCACGCCCGGGCAGATGGTGTTTGCAAGCCATCTGCGCGACGAGCTGGAGGCTATGCACCTCCAGGACATCACTCTTGACGATAACGGCTACCTCATGGCTACCCTCCCCGGCAACATTCAGGGCAAGCATGTGCCTGCTATCGGTTTTATCGCCCACCTCGACACATCGCCCGACATGAGTGGCCTGCACGTGAAGCCGAGGATTGTCCGCGACTACGACGGCTCGACAATAGTGCTGAACGCCGAAAAGAATATCGTACTGTCGCCCGAAGAGTTTCCCGAACTGCTCGGCTATAAAGGACAGGACCTGATCGTGACCGACGGCACCACGCTGCTTGGCGCCGACGACAAGGCCGGCATCGCAGAGATAATCAGCGCAGTGGCTTATCTTCAGGAACATCCCGAGATCAAGCACGGCCCCATCCGCATAGCTTTCAATCCCGACGAGGAGATAGGCCAGGGCGCGCACAAGTTCGACGTGCAGCGTTTCGGCGCCGAGTGGGCCTACACGATGGATGGCGGCGAAATCGGCGAGCTGGAGTATGAGAATTTCAACGCTGCTGTCGCCAAGGTGACTTTCCGCGGACGCAACGTACATCCCGGCTATGCCAAGCACAAGATGATTAACTCGATGCGCATCGCCAACCAGTTCATCATCATGCTCCCGCGATGGGAAACTCCCGAGCACACCGAGGACTACGAGGGCTTCTACCACCTCGTGGAGATGAAAGGCAGCGTGGAGGAAACTGTGCTGACCTACATCGTGCGCGACCACGACCGCGACCGCTTCGAACGCCGTAAGAAGGAGCTTGAGCACCTCTGCCGCAAGATCAACAACGAGTTCCCGGGATGTTGCAGCATCGACATACGCGACCAGTACTACAACATGCGCGAGAAAGTGGAGCCGCAGATGTACATCGTGGACATCGCAGAAGAGGCCATGCGCCGTGCCGGCGTCAAGCCCAAGGTGCAGCCCATCCGCGGCGGCACAGACGGAGCGCAGCTTTCATTTAAGGGTCTGCCCTGTCCGAATATATTTGCCGGCGGCCTGAATTTCCATGGCCGCTATGAGTTCGTTCCCATCCCCTCCATGCAGAAGGCAATGGAGGTGATTGTGGAGATAGCCCGCATTGTGGGTGAGCGCTGACAGGGATCCTCTCGTCGTAGTCGTCACGGGGCCTACGGCCTCGGGCAAGACGGCGCTTGCTCTTGACATAGCCTCGGCGCTGGGGTGCGACATCATCTCGGCCGACTCAAGGCAGATTTACCGTGAGCTGCCCGTCGGCACGGCGGCTCCCACTGCCGCCGAGCAGGCGCGGGTACGCCATCATCTCGTAGGCTGCAAGTCGGTCACGGAGGGCTACAGCGCCGCGGCGTTCGAGACTGACGCGCTGCGCATCCTCGGCGATATGTTCTCCGCCGGGGAGCATGTGGCGGTGGTGTGCGGCGGCTCCATGATGTACGTTGACGCCCTGGTGCGCGGCATTGACGACATGCCGTCGATAAGCGACGCCGTGCGCGACCGGGTGCTTTCTTTCTACCACGAGCAGGGCCTTGAGGCCCTGCTCGCGTGGCTTGAAACTATCGACCCCGCCATGCATGCCGTGGTGGACCGTCGCAACCCCAAGCGAGTGATCCATGCCGTGGAGATATGCCTCCAGGCGGGTGTGCCTGCTTCTTCGCTGCGCACGGGGCAACCCAAGCCGAGGCCGTTCCGTGTGCTCAAACTGTGTATCGACATGCCGCGCGAGCAGCTGTTCGCCCGCATCAACGCTCGCACGGATGCCATGATGGCCGCTGGATTCCTTGACGAGGCGCGCCGCATGTTGCCCTACCGCCATTGCAACGCCCTCAACACGGTAGGCTATAAAGAGCTGTTCGCCTATTTCGACGGCACGATGGATCTGCCTGTGGCGGTGGCGCGGATAGCTAAGAACACGCGCGTCTATGCAAAAAAACAACTCACATGGCTCGCACGCGATCCCGACGTGGTGCGTCTCGACGCCACGGACGCTTATGCGCAAGCCATGACCTTAATTAACGATATGATATGACAGACAATTCAGAACTCACTCTGTGCGCGCAATATGCCGACCTGCCGACGGCTTCCATAGCCGCGGGAGTGTTGCGCTCGCACGACATTGACGCTATAATAGACAACGGCACTATGGGCACCGTATTGCCCCCTGCGGGGATGATACGCCTGATGGTGCATAAGTATAACTATGACCGTGCGCGTGAGATTCTGGCGCAGGGCGGTCTGCTTGACTGATGCTGTTATGGAAAAATGGAAGACTCTCGGCAGCGAATATCTGTTTCGCCGCCCGTGGCTTACGGTGCGCAAGGACCGTCTGCAACTGCCCAACGGGGTAGTGCACAATGAATATTACGTGCTGGAATATCCCACATGGATCAACGTCATAGCCCGTACGCGCGACGGCCGCTTCGTCATGGTGGAGCAATACCGCCACGGCCTTGACGAAATTTTCACCGAACTTGTGGCCGGCGTTGCCGAGGAGGGCGAGGAACCCATTGAGGCAGCCAAACGCGAACTTCTGGAAGAAAGTGGCTATGCCGGGGGCGAATGGACTCAGTATATGGTGATTTCCGCCAATCCCGGCAGTCTTAACAATCTCTCCTATTCATTCCTCGCAGAAGGCGTGGAACTCGTCAGCGACCAGCATCTGGACGAAACCGAGGACATCTGCGTGCATCTCCTCACCGTTGACGAAGTGCGTTCAATGCTTACGAACGACGAGATAAAACAGTCGCTTATGGCAGCTCCCCTCTGGAAGTATTTTGCCCTGAACAACCTCCTTTAGTCGCATTTAAATCCCATCTAACACATTGCTTACAAGTAAATTGTAGGGATGTACCCCGGTGCATCCGCTTCCCTCATATAAAATCAACAGCTCGTTTTTATGAGGGCGAGATACATAAAGACACAAGGTCATAAGCGACATAAATCTTTTATTGTTGTCCGGTATTATATTGTTTATTAGGCATTGATAGTATTAGAGGCTGTAACAAAGCTCGACAAATTGTAGGGACGTACCTTTGGCACGTTGACGTAATATACTGATTGTCAGCACAACATCCCAAAGGGATGTCCCTACAATTAGATTGTAACTTTGACATAGACAGAGAGGGCCGCGGCATTGCCGCGGCC
>CAPNHY010000020.1:44124-52350 GCA_948665475.1 uncultured Muribaculaceae bacterium
CCCCCCCCCCCCCCCCCCCCCCCTCTCTGTCTATGGGGTATGGCTTACTTGACTGCCTTGTTGCGGCGGGCGTCGGTGATGTAGGCCACGGGGGCTGCGATGTAGATGGTGCAGAGTGTACCGATGATGACGCCGAGCAGCATTGCGAATGTGAAGCTGCGGATGGCATCACCGCCGAGGATGAATATGCAGACAAGCACAAGCAGCGTGGAAGCCGAGGTCATTATCGTACGTGCGAGGGTGGAGTTGATCGACGAGTTGATGGTGGTGTAGAAGTTCTGCTTGGGATACAGACCTATGTTCTCACGCACACGGTCGAATACTACCACCGTATCGTTGATCTGATAACCGATGACGGTCAGGATGGCTGCGATGAACGTCTGGTCGATTTCCATTGCGAATGGAAGTACGCCGTAGAGCAGCGAGTACAGACCGATGATGGAGAAGGCCGTGAACGCTACGGCTGCGAGGGCGCCGAGCGAGAAGGCTACGTTGTGGAAGCGCAGCAGGATGTAGAGGAACATCGCAATGAGCGAGATGATGACAGCGATGTAGGCGTCGGTGCGCATGTCGTTGGCTACGGTAGGACCTACTTTCTGCGAGCTTACGATGCCCTGGCTGGCGTCGGTGGTGGAGAATTCCGTGTCGCTCATACCCTCACGCAGGTAGGGCTTCAGCACCTTGAAGAGCTTGCCGGTGATTTCCTTTTCGGTGCTCTCGTTCTCATCGTTGATCTTGTAGTTGGTGGAGACGCGCACCTGGTTGGAGCTCTCGATGGTGATTACGCTCACGGAGCTGCCGTCGAACTCGTCGGCGAGTGCGTTCTGAAGCTCAACGGTGTTGACCGGCTGCTCGAACTTGACAACGTAGTTGCGGCCGCCCGAGAAGTCGATGCCCTGATTGAGGCCGCGGACGAAGAGCGAAGCCACGATTACGAAAATCATGATGCCGGCTACGGTGAAGCTGGCCTTGCGCTGACCCAGGAAGTTGATGGCCGAGTTGACGAACATCTTGCGGGAAACGCTCGTGGAGAACGTCATGTTCTGGAATGCGCCGAGCTTGCTGAACCATGTGAAGAACACGCGGCTCAGGAATACTGCGGTGAAGAACGAGCAGATAAGGCCGATGATAAGCGTGGTGGCGAAGCCCTTGATGGGACCTGTGCCGAAGAGCAGCAGGATTACGCCGGTGATGATCGAGGTGAGGTTGGAGTCGAAGATGGCCGAGAATGCGTTGCTGTAGCCGTCGGAGATGGCTGTGCGCAGGTTCTTGCCGGCGCGGAGCTCTTCCTTGGTACGCTCGAAGATAAGCACGTTGGCGTCGACAGCCATACCGAGCGAGAGCACGATACCGGCGATACCACTCATGGTGAGCACGGCCTGGAAGGAGGCCAGGATGCCGAGGGTGAAGAACAGGTTGCACAGCAGGCAGATGTTGGCTACGAGGCCGGGGATTACACCGTAGAACACCATCATGAACGCCATCAGCAGAACCAGAGCCACGAGGAACGAGGTGAAGCCTTTCTCGATGGCCTGCTTGCCGAGCGACGGGCCGATAACCATATCGCTGATGATGTGTACCTTGGCGTCCATCTTGCCACTCTTGAGCACGTTGGCGAGGTCTTTTGCCTCCTCGGGGGTGAAGTCGCCTGTTATGCTGGAGGAGCCGCCTTCGATGGCGGTGTTGACGTTGGGCGCGGAGTAAACTTTGTCGTCAAGCACGATTGCTACCTGACGGTTGATGTTGGCGGCGGTGATGCGGGCCCAGGCGCGTGCGCCCTCGGGGTTCATGCGCATCGACACCTCGTTGCCGCGCAGGGGGTCGTAGTCGTTGCTTGCGTCGCTCACGGCCTTGCCGTCGAGGGCGGGCTTGCCGCCGTTGGCACGCAGAGCGTAGAGGGCGAAGCCGAAGTTCTGCTCCTTGCCGGAGGCGTCGGTGCGGACGGTGGGCTTAACCGACCAGCGCAGTTTCAGGTCGCTGGGCAGGAGGCTCTTGGCAACGGGGCTGGCGAGAAGCTCGTCGATGGCTGCCATGGCGCGAGCGTCGGGAGCATAGCCCACGGTTGCGCCGTAGCCGGGCTGCTGAAGCAGGGCGGCGAGGGGAGCAGCGTTGTAGGCGCTGTCGACGGAGAGGCGGTGCACAGTGTTGTTGAGCGCGCCGGCGATCTGGTCGACGGTGTATGTCTCGTAGAACTCAAGGTTGGCCGAGCGCTGGAGCAGGTCGCGTACGCGCTCGTGATCCTTCACGCCGGGGAGCTCGAGCAGGATCTGACCGTCCTTGCCCTGAAGCACCTGGATGTTGGGCGAAACTACGCCGAACTGGTCGATACGGTTGCGGAGCACGTTGGTTGCGGAGTTGTCGACGCGGTCCTTGACTTCGATTTTGAGTTTGTCGCGTACGGCGTCATCGCTGGCACCTGCGTTGACGAGGCCCTGGAACACGACGGAGAAGTCGGCCTGGGGACGACGCTGGCGGTAGTCGCTGACGAAAGCGCCGACGAAGTCGTCGGTCTCATGTGCGTTGACGGCGCTCTGAGCAGCGGCGATGGATGATTCGAATACGGAGTCGGTGTCGCCACTCTTCATGCTGCGGAGCATGTCGGGCATGTCGACCTGAAGGATTACGTTCATGCCGCCCTTGAGGTCGAGGCCGAGGCCCACGCCCCATTTGCGTACATCGTTGAGGGTGTATCCGAGATAAACTTTCTGCTCGCCGAGCGAGTCCATGTAGTGTTTGTAAGCCTGGTTGTAGGCCGCGTCGTCGTTGTCGCCGCTTTCTACCAGCGCGTACTGCTCCGCCTTGGTCTCGTGCTTGCTGGAAATCAGCGAGAACGAGAGGTAGAACAAGCACACGAGGGCCAAGAAAATGGCAATGACACCGGCAACGATGGTGCCCAGTTTTCCTTTGCTTTGCATGTGATTGATGTAGTTAATATTTGATTAGAAATTTATATTTCAAATTTTCGGCTCGCAAATATAGCTTTTTTTCCTGACATAAGCGGCCTCGCAGGCCTATTTTCTGCAAAAAGCCTGTTCATTTCCGTATTTTTCAGGTTTCGGCGGCGTGTGCTCTGCGTTTATGTTTTTCGGTCAGGGACGGTCGGCGATGGTGCCCACGGCGCGCATCGACATGTTGGGTCGGGTGGGGTCGTTGCTGATAATCACAATCTTGGCGTTCAGGATGCTGCCGCTGATGAGAGACGGGTCGACGGTCACGCTTACTTCGGCTTTGCGGCCGCGCTTGACTGAGGTGCGGTCGGCCTTTACTGTTATGCCGGAATCAACGGTGTAGATGCGTCTTATTTCGAGAGTGTTGCGCCCGTCGTTGTAGATTGCTGCGCGCAGCGTCACGGGACCTGCCGAACGGTCGAGCACGCCGAAGTCGAGGCGCTCGGGCTCGAGGCGTATTACGGGCGCCTTGATGCGGTCCTCGTCGGTGAGCCGGGAGAAGTCCTCGCTGATGACGGCCGTGACGGGTATTGTCACGGCGTCTTCGGCGGGTGAGGGCACGATGACGATGGAGTCCTCGACGAGTCCCCAGCTGTCGCAGCGCTCGGTGTGCACGTGGCATACCAGCGACGACTGCTCGCCGGGCGCGATGGCCGGGGGCAGGAACGCCACGTCGGCAAAGGCGGGAACGGATTTGACCTCCGGGCGCAGCGTGTCGGTGCCGGCGTTGTAGATCTCGAGGAAAACGGTTTTCATTCTCCCTTTTGCCACGTCACCGGCCATGACGGCGCCTCGGCTCATGTGCAGATGTTCGCCGGCCTCCACGGGATAGCGCTGCGACAGGGTGGCGCCTCCGCTGATGACAACGCCGCTGACCGTCAGCGTGCGGCGTCCCTCGTCGTTGTCGAAGTTGATGTAGACGTTCTTGCTGAAGCGTCCGGGGCGGCCGGTGGGGTCGTAGCTGACGACAATCTCGGCGGTGTCGCCGGGAGCCAGCGGCGCGCGCGAGTATTTAGCCAGGGTGCAGCCGCAGGAGCTGCGCGCGGCGGTGATGCTCAGCGGGGCGTCGCCGGTGTTGACGTAGCGTATCGAGCATGTGCGCACGCCGTCGTCCTCGTGGAAGGCCCCGAAGTTGTGGGTGGTGCGGAGCCATTCGGCATGTCCGGCAGCTTGGGCGCCGCAGGTGCAGAGGCAAAGAACGGTGGAGATGAAAAGCGGTCTCATGAACGCGTCAGTAGGTAAGTGCTACATTGTCGATCCACAGCGTCAGGCCAATTGTGCCCATGTATGGCTCGCCGCTGCCGGCCGAGAACATTATGAGCATATGGGTGGGAGTGGCGTCGGCCGAGTCCCAGCCTACTTCGTGAACGGGCACCATTTTGCCCTTGCTGTTGCGGGCGTAGTAGCTCTTTTCGGAGGGTATGAGCTTCATGGCGCCGGGCACGGCGGACGCATCGCCATAGTGCAGCTTCACGTCGTGGGCGTTGACCCATCCGGGTGTGCTTTTGGAATATGTGTCGCGTCCGGTAGCCACGCGTTTGGCATACAGGTTGCCGTCCTCGTCCTCCCACCGGCGCTGGAGGATTATGTATGCTTCGGCCTTGTCGGCGCCGGCCAGAGTCTTTCTGGAACCGAAACCGCTGCTGTAGGTGCGTGTGTTGGTGGCGGGCATCTCGACTTTGTAGTCGAAGCGCAGGGTCTTTGGCTTCTTCGTGAACGGCACGCCCATCTCCATCTTGGCGTAGGGTTCGCTTGTGCCCGTGATGGGCTCGAACATGCGCCCGGTGAAGAGGGTGCCTGCCACAAGCACGTTGATGTTGATAAGCCCTATGGCCTTGCAGTGCTCCAGTTTGGTCGTCAGCTTGGCGCAGCGGCCGCCGCTTTCGCGCGCGTCGGGGTACACGGCGTTGCTCGTTTTGGTAATTCCCACGACACGGGCGTAAACGTTGCTCGACGCCCACGGCGTACCGCCCTCGGGTACATAGGCCTTTGCTCCCTCGATGGTTTTTTCAGGGCCTACGGCGAAAACCTGCTTGCGCTTTCCGCCGAGCACGGCGCTCTCCTTGATGTCGCGCGTGACCCACTGCTCGAAGTCGCCGTAGCGTATCGGTTCCACTTTCTGCGCGGTGACTTGCGGCGCGCAAACGAGTATGGCGAGGGCCGAAAATATCGTACCTATTCTCATAAAATGACTTTATAACCTGTTGCAAAATTAACAAAAAACTTTGCAAAAAGGATTATAACACCCCACTAAACGTATGAAAGTGGAACAATAGGCCATAATCATGTCCGTATAGACCATAGCCGATGGCAAAAGATAGTAAGGATAGTTTACATAGTTGACGGTGTTAGGGGTTGATGTTTAATGTTGGTAACTCTGCTATTGACATTCTGATGTGCAAAGTTAGTCATAGGTATGAGCCGAATCACGGCACATCAAAGTTAAAAGATGTTTCAAATGTTAAACATCGTCGATTTTTTCGAGTATGTGCGATAAGAACACTTCGGAACGGCTTGAATGTGTCGATATTCAGAATATTTTTGTACTTTTGCATATCGTATGGTAAACCTTATTAGATAGTAAATATATCACCATGAAGTATTTAATTCTGTTACTTGCCGCTTTACTGTCTCTTTCAGTAAATGCAAAAGTGCATGACGACATAATTCTGGGCCATCGTGTGGTACACAGCAAAACGGCAAAAGTTAACAGCAATGTTCTTGTGCCTCGCATGGGCGTTGCCCTTAATCTATCTCAATATGGCGACACTATCGGCAACGTCATACTGAGATATTCAAACACACTCAAAATTTACGTCGGCCCGTTCCCGAAAGGGTCTAAATTGATGATCAGATTAAAAGATGGCGAGGTCATAGAATCTGTGTCCCAAAAGGATGCAATGTGGAAAGCGGATTACAAGACTCACAGAGACAACGGCACCAGTAATTTCTACGACGAGGAAACTGATGCGGTAATTGTTTTCCCTATAAAATATGATCAACTTCGCAGATTATTAAATCAAGGCATTATCAAAATGCGAGTAATCTACGATGACCAATATAAGGACTACGTCTTTGAAGGCGATGATTTTGACAAAGCAAAATCGGTTTTTGCCAAACAATATGTTGAAATTTCTGAACAAATAAAGAAAGAAAATTCATTGTTTTTCGTGAAGAAGAAAATGGAGGATTTCTGATACGAAGCTTGCTGCCGAACCTTATTATGGTATGGCATAATCAGTCATGACATGGGCCGGATTACGGCATAATTATTTTAAAAGATGTTTCAAATGTTAAACATCGTCGATTATTATCTGGTAGTATGCGTGGAATTCTTGCCCCGGCGCCAGATGCTGCACGGCTTCCTTTCCGCTGAAATCACCGGTGTAGCCTACGCTGTCGGCGCGTCCGTACCATGGCTCAATGCACACAAAGGGCGCATCGGCCGACGGCGCCCAGTATCCTACATACGGGGAATAGAAGGACACTGTAAGGTAAGGCAGCCGGTCGGCGGTCAGGATAGAGGTCAATCCCATATATGGACCCCCTACAATTATGGCATCGTCCTTGAAAGTCTCCGCCGTTATCGGCAGAGTGGCTTCCGGCAGGTCGTACTCGCGCACGGCATCTCCCACGCAGCCTTTGCTTGCTATCACCTGCGACGTGAATTTTTGTCGGTCGAACTCCAGATAGCCATGCACTTTCTCGCGAGAATTGAATCGCGGAAGGTTGAAGGCAGGGTGGGCGCCTATCTGGAAGTACATGTCTTTCTCGTCGTCGTTGCGCAGCCGCCACCTCACGGTGATGCGTTCATGATACAGCTCGTAGCCTACGGCCAGATGGAATTTGCGCGGATACTTGGCGAGCGTCTCGTCGTCCGATTTGAGCGAGAACCACATTTCGCCTTCCGGTGAATCAGTCACTGTCTCGAAATTCATGTCCCTGGCGAAGCCATGCTGCCCCATCCGGAACTCCCGGCCGTCCATGCGGAACGTGCCATCCCACACGGCTCCCACTATCGGGAAAAGGATGGGCGAGCGACGTTTCCAGTAGTACGGGTCGCCCTGCCACAGATATTCATGCCCCGTGAGATTGTTCCTGATGCTCTGCAGCTCTGCTCCGAGCGACGACGCCGTCACCGTAAGAAGCTCATTGCTTAAAGTCCGTTCCATATATCCGAATTATTTTTCGCAAAGATAATGCGAAAAATTCAATCAACATAAATTTATCATCCGGATATGAAAAAAGAGGCTGCTAAAAACAGCCTCTGAATGACAGGATATGATGTTATAGCGATCGAAGCATCTTGTCGATGCACTTTTTCTTCTGCTCCATGTTGGGATGGACATACAGGTTGAGTGTGGTAGCGATGTTGGCATGACCGAGCAGCACGCTGACCGTCTTGTAGTCGCAGTTGCTCTCTATGCAGCGAGTTGCGAAGCTGTGGCGCAGGCCGTGAAACTTCAACGGCGGCACACCGAGTTGCTTCATCAGTTTCATGTAGTAGTTGCGGTATGTGCGGGGTTCAATCGGCATCTGCTCGTTGCTTATCACGTAGTAGTCGCCGTTGACTACCTTTTTCAGCGGGCGTATCATTGCCATCAGTGCTTTGCCGAGAGGTATTTCCCGGGTCGAGTTTATGGTCTTGGGAGTATTGACTACGATTTGCGTGCGTTTCGTGCCGTCATCTTCAATCAGATATATCCGTTCTATTGTGCGTTGCACGGTCAGCATGGCACGTTCCACATCGAGGTCGCTCCATTTCAGCCCGCACACTTCGCCGATGCGGAGCCCAGTGGTGAGGCATATATAGATGCCGAGGTTGCGGAAAGTGAAGTTACGGCTGATGTAGTCGAGAATTTTGCGATGGTTGGCGGTCGTGAGAACTTCCACCTCCTGCTTTTCGGGAGAGGTGGGATACTTGATGTCCCATTCGGAATGTTGCAGATAGCCGAGCTTTACACCGTGACGGACAATCATTTTCAGAACGATGAGAATGTCCTTGACATACTTTTGGCACAGTCCGGCATTCAGGCGCTCTATCACGAAGGACTGCACATCTCCCTCCGTGACGGCTTGAAGACTGCCGAACGTCGGAATGATTTGATTCTCAACTATCAGCGCATAGGCTGAGTATGTGGATTGCTTCACATACTGTCGTTTGTCCTTTTTCCAAAGGGCTGCGAGGTCTTTGATAGTGATTTTTTCTTTTTCCATATTTGTTGAAATGAATTGATTAGGATAATTAAAGAAAAAATCGCATCAATTCGCCAGCTTT
>CAPNHY010000021.1:0-50687 GCA_948665475.1 uncultured Muribaculaceae bacterium
TATATGCCTGAAGTTACTGAGCATGACGAGATACAGAAGAACATAAGGTCAGAAGAAACAAAACTTTTTTATTTTATTGAATGTCAATTATTATCTTATGTCGCTTATGACCTTATGTCCTTCTGTATCTCACCCTCCGTGCTAACTCCCTCTCTTACCTCTACCTCTAAACTGCCTCTAAATCTCAACTATAAACTAAATAGAAAAAAATTTGGTCAAGTCGCTGAAAAGCTGTAAATTTGCAGGCATTTTTACCGCAACGGGCTTCGAGCTAAGCGGAACGTCGAGAGATAAAGTTCCCGCCCGCCGGCTTAACTAACTAATGTTCAATAACATGTACGTTATCGTAGAAATTCAGGGACAGCAGTTCAAGGCAGAAGAAGGCAAGTTCCTGTATGTTCACTACCTCGGCGAGAATGCCAAGGAAGGTGACACCGTGGAGTTCGACCGCGTCCTCCTCGCCGACAAAGACGGCGAAGTGCTCGTAGGTGCTCCTACCGTAGACGGCGCCAAGGTCGTTTGCGAAGTGGCCACAAACCTCGTGAAGGGTGACAAAGTCATCGTCTTCAAGAAAAAGCGCCGCAAAGGCTATCGCCGCAAAAACGGCCATCGCCAGTATTTCTCCAAAGTCGTGATCAAACAAGTTGTTGCTTAACCCCTAAAAACACTATCAGAAATGGCACATAAGAAAGGTGTAGGTAGTTCTAAGAACGGCCGCGAGTCTGAAAGCAAACGACTCGGTGTTAAGATTTTTGGTGGTCAGTTTGCCAAGGCAGGCAACATCATCAAGCGTCAGCGCGGCACAGTCCACCATCCCGGCCTCAACGTAGGCATGGGCAAGGACCACACGCTCTACGCCCTCATCGACGGCAATGTACTCTTTACCGTCGGTAAGGAAGGACGCAAGTTCATCAACATCACTCCCGTCGAGGCGTAAGCCCGAGGAGCGACCGACATCCGGCTAACACAGCAGCGCCCCGGTTCCGAATGTTTCGGATTGCGGGCGCTGTTTTTTTGTGAACTCTTGCGGAGCTGCCGGTGTTAATATAACGATATGAAACCATCACATTTGCTCTGTGCCGTCCTGGCAGCAATAGCGCCGACGGCTTATGCCTATGATATTCAGGATGTGTGCGCGGCCCTCGACAGCGCATCGCCTTACCATGCCTCTGCTGTCTACGAGGTGCTTCTGCCACAGTACGAGGACCCTGTGCGTTACAACGTGGAGCTGAATTCGGTCGTGACGCCGGGCGATACGCTCTCACGGTGCGACTATCTGATTGACTGGTCGATGCGCGCGCCTGGCGGCGAGAGCCGCGGCTTCAACGCCTATACGGGCGGCCATCACTACCGCTTCCGCGACAAGCGCATGCAGGAATACCATGCCGACGCCGACCCGACGCCTTTCGCGCCGCAGGGACGGCTTGAGGCCGGCGTGCAGAGGCAGGCGCAGTTCGTGCAGCTGCTGCCTCAGTATGTCGCTGCCAGACTGCGTGAGATTGCCGCCGACTCGTGCAGCAGCTACACCGTGCGGCAGGGCCGCGACGGCCGCACGGTCGTGGTGGAGGGTTCGCAGAGCTATCAGGGCGTCGAAGCCCTTGGCTTCCGTTATGAGTTTTCGCTTGAGGACGGCCTGCCCGCGGGCGCCGAGTTCTGCTACAATCCCTCGCAGGTGAGCGAGCAGACGGTGAGCGTGAAGTACGGCGCACCCGCCGCGCCCGGCGTGGAGGCGTTCGGCGAGACGCAGCTCATGGAGCTGTATCCCGACGCTTTCGGCCGCTACCGCGAGAACACATATACTTTCGACAATCTGCCCGGCCGCCCGCTGCCGGCGTTCTCGGCACTCAGGGCGTCGGGCGAGCGCTATACCCACGGCCACGGCGAGGGCTTCGGCGCGTCTGCCGTCATCGCCGTGCTCGACCCGCAGGTCGACGGCTCGGCCGCGCTGCTCGGTGCCTTACGCGATGCCGTGGACGCCTCCCCCGTGGCCGCGGTGCTCGTCGTAGCCATTACGGGCAGCCATGCCGACGATGCCGAGACTCTTGCCGGAACGAAGCGCGCCGACGAGATCGTGCTCGTCGGCGCGCGTGGTCTGGCCCGCAGTTGCGGCGTCACGGCCACCCCGGCCGTTATGGTAGTCTCGGCCGACGGCACCGTGCGCAATGTTCACAAAGGCTTCGGCGACCGTCTGGCCGAGGATGTTCTTCAGGAGGTAGCGCTGGCGCGCTGAGGACCTCTTATTTTACCATCGCTCCCGATGACGGGTGACGCGGATGGTTGGTGTGCGTCTCCTTGCCTATGGTGTACTTCACGAGCGCGTTCACCCATTTGCGGTTGAAGGCGTCGAAATAGTCGGCCGACACGGCGTTGCCTGTCACGGAGAACGCCGAGAGCACGTTCAGCTTCTCGCCCTTCTCCACTTCCAGCACCCATGCGTGGATGATGCGCATCGGTTTGCCTCCCTGCTTCGGGGTGGCCTCGCCGTCCCAGGTGATGCGGCCCACGCGGTCGCCCTTGGGCGGAATGGCCTCCAGCACGCGGAAATGGGCTGTGAACTCGGTTGTGTCGATGGTGAACTCCTCCTTCGGGTAGAGATGCGGGTCGTCGGTGTTCGGGTCGAGAGGCTCGGCGTCCACCACCTCATGTACGAGTTTCTGTATGTCGCTGATGTTGGTGAGGTAGGGCCACAGCTCCTCGGCCGTGATGCCCTCGGCCGTAGCCTCGGCCTCCACGTTGATGTCGGCCTTCGCAGGGTCGTAATGCTTGGGCCAGATGATTCTGTCGTTAATCATAATAATCAAAGGTTTGTTCTTCGATTACAATAACAACCGACACCCCCGCTTGGTTGGAGTCCGCGTCCCGATCACAGCTTAATGCTTACGGGCGAGCCGTCGTAGCTCACGGTGCGCGTGGCCTTTGCGGGTGTGTCGCCCGGCTCGGTGCCGTCGCCCACCAGCACTACGCGGAACTCGCGCCCGGCGAGCATGCCGGGATAGCTGCCGCGGCGTGTGCCGATTTCAAGAGTGCGCTCGGCCTCGTTCCAGTGGAACGGTATTTCGGTGAACTGCCCTTTCTCGTAGTCGTAGCTCACGCCGTCGTCCTCGTAGAGGATGAAGTCGGCGTCGGCGCCGGGATACACGCGCAGCTCCAGCGAGTCCCAGGGCTTCTCGGAGGAGAACTGCACCTCCGGTCCGAAGGGGATTATGCTGCCGGCCTTCACGTACACGGGCATGCGGTGGATGGGTGCCGTCGTCAGCACGTCGTCGCCGCCTTCAAGCAGCTCGTTGCTCCAGAAGTCGTACCACTTGCTTCCGGCGGGCAGGTAGACGCCTGCGGGAGCAGCCGCGGCCGTAACGTCGGGGTATATCAGGTGTCCCTTCTTGTCCTTGTCGAGATAGGTGTACATGGGGTCGGTCACGGGCTTGACAAGCAGCGAACGGCCGAACATGTACTGGTCGTTGAGGCAGATGGCTTTCTTGTCGGCGGCGAAGTCCATCACCAGCGGACGCATGATGGTGCCTGCTCGCTGCGTGGCATCGCCGGCGAGGCTGTAGATGTAGGGCAGCAGGCGGTAGCGCAGCTCTATGGCCTTTTTCTGCGCGTCGAAGGCCCAGTCGCCAGGCTGTCCGAACTCGTAGATTTCGTTGAGCATGGGGCCGGAGCAGTGGTTGCGCATCATGGGCATGAACGTGCCCCACTGCATCCACCTCACCTGCAGCTCCTGCAGGGCCGGATTGGCGTGGTCGTTGTCATAGTCCCCACCGAAGAATCCGCCTATGTCGTTGTTCCAGTAGGGCATGCCGCAGATTACGTAGTTGAGGCCCGAGGGAATCTGGTTTTTCATCACGTTCCAGTTTGTCATCACGTCGCCGCTCCAGCTCAGCGTGGCGTAGTGCTGTAGGCCGAATGTGCCGCAGCGCGTCATCTGCATGGAGCGCCTGTTGTTGCCTTTCATTTTGCGCTGATGCTCGTAGATGCCTTTGTTGGTGACGAGTGCGAAGGCGTTCTTGACGCTGCGCCAGGAGCCGTCGTGCGTCATGTAGTCGGAGTCGCCGGGCTTTTCGTAGTGGTCGGGCTCGGTGGAGTCGGTCCACCATGCGTCGAATCCCATGTCGTAGAGATGCGAGAGGTACTTCCAGTAGATGTCGCGCGCCTTGGGGTTGAAAGCGTCGTAGGGCATTACGCCGCTGTTGCGCGGCCATGTCTCGAAGGGCAGCAGGGCGCCGATGCGGTCAAGCTCGCGGTACTGGTCGGTCCAGGGGCCGAAGCTGGCCCATATGGAGATCATGATGGCGGCATCGCGGCCGTGCACGTAGTCCACCATTTCGCGCGGGGTCTTGATGCGTGCCTCGGTGTAGCCTGCCTCGGGGTTCTCGCCGTTGGGGAGGTAGCGCATCCACTTCTTGTCGCCGGTCTTGTTGATGTAGCGGGGGTTCATGAAGCGCATCGCGTTCCAGTTGGAGTCGCAGCCCCAGTACTGCCAGTCCTGCACGATGCCGTCGATGGGCACGCGCAGCTCGCGGTAGCGGTCGAGCACACCGCAGAGCTCGTCGCTGCTCTTGTAGCGCTCGCGGCTCTGCCAGTAGCCCATCATGCGCCTGGGAAACATGGTTGCGTCGCCCGTGAGGCTGCGTATGCCTGCTATGACGCCGTCCTGGGTTCCGTCGCGGTAGATGAAATAGTAGTCGATGGCCGGTGCCACCTCAGAGGTGAATGTAGCCGTGTTGTCGCGGTCGGCGAAGCGGGAGTCGCCGGCGTTGTCCCAGTAGAGTCCGTAGCCTTTGTCGGAGCTGAAGTAGGGTATGGTGATGTTGGTGTTGCCGGTCCAGATGCGCACGTCCCTGCCGCGCTGATTGAGCGACGGGTCCTGACGCTGGCCCAGGCCGAAGATTATTTCCGACGGCTCGAGGGCGTAGCTCTGGCTCACTCTGTGGCGTCCGGCGTCCACCTTGTTCTCGCAGGGAGAGTGGCCGGAGGCGGTTTCGGTCAGCAGCGGGGCGCTGCCTTGGGCGGCCGTGAAGCTGACACTTCCGTCAGGGCTGATGCTTGCGGCGATGCACTGCGAAGCGAGGCTGACGCTTCCGTCCGCCTCATGTTTTACCGCGGGCTCCACCTGTCCGGGAGTCATGATTACGGAGTAGCTTTTCTTCTCCGGCGCTTTGTCGCCCGGGTATTTCGTCACGCGTATGACGGAGGGGGAGTAGAACTTTACGGCGGTGGTCCAGCCGTCCGGTCCGGTCACTGCGGCGTCGGGCACTGCGGCACCGGCGGTAGCGAACGCCGGCAGCGTGGCGAGTGCCAGAATGGTTTTGCGGATGATATTCTTCATGATACTTTAAGTTTGAAATCTGCTGCAAAGGTACGGCGGGCGGTGCGACACACGGCAACACATATGTTGAAACTGCCGACACATATGTTGAAAACCGCCTGTGTAAGGGCGTTTATCGGTATTCCGAGGGGCGACAGCCGTATCGCTCCTGGAAGCATTTGCTCATGTAGGACGTGGAGCTGAATCCGCTTTGCTCGGCAATCTCGGTGATGGAAAGCCGGCCCTCGCGGATGAGGCGCGCGGCGTTGCGCAGGCGGATGTCGCGTATGAAGAGCGACGGGCTTTTGTCGAGCATGGCGTTGAGCTTTCGGTAGAGGCCGGTGCGGTCCATGCACAGGTCGGCGCTCAGCTGCGTCACGGAGTAGCCGGGCGTGTTGAGGTTGCGTTCCACCGCCTCGACGGCTTTGGCGATGAAAGTGTTGTCGGCTTCGACATCGTTGTCGGCTTCGGCTCCCTCCGGTGCCTGCGGTCTGTAGCGGTCCACCTCTTCTATGAGTGTACGGATTCGTTGCAGCAGATATTCCTCTCTCTGCTCGCGGGCGATGCGCCGGCGTGTGGCGCGGGTGTAGGCCGTGGCGGCCACAGCGGAGGCAAGGACGGCAAGAAGGCAACAGGCGGCATAGGCCCAGGCCGTCTGCCACCAGTGAGGCAGTACGGTTACGGCCATTTCCGCCACCGGCGCGTCGCCGGCCGTCCGGGCACGGAATGTGTAGCTGCCCGGCGGCAGGGCGGTGTAGCTCGCCGTCACGGATTTCTGCCTGTCGCCCTGACCCCGGACGGTGTGCCACTCGCGGTCAAGGCCGTCAAGCATGTAGGAAATGGTGGTCGTTGCGGCGGAGGCGTCAGGGTCGCTGATGCGGAAGGCGAGGAAGTTCTGGTCCGGGCCGAACTCAATGCAGGAAGCGCGTGCGGCGGCTTTCGTCAGTATTATCCTGCCGTCGTACTGCTGCTGCGGGACTATTTTCTCACCGTTGACGTATAAGGCGCTGATGACGGGGCGCACGGGCGCGGCGCCGCCTGCCTGTGCGGCCGGAATGAATATGCGGTAGCTGTCGGGGTCGTCGAAGGCTATTGCGCCGCTGCCGCTGATGAATGCCGCGGAGCTGCCGTACTCTCCCGTGAGGCCGACTGACGCGGTCGGCTGCATGGAGATTCGTCCGGAGGGTATGTCGACGCGCCTGCCGGTGGCGCCTTCGCATAGAATGCTGATGGAGCCGTCGGGGGTTTCGGAGAATACGCCCGACGCCCGTGGCGGTTGCTGAGCTTTGCTGCGTTCTTTGGGGATACTGACGAGCCTGTAGTGCGCCGGGTGGTAATGGAAAATGCCGCGGTTGAGAAAGCCGAGCCATATGCCGCCGTCGGGGTCGGCGGCTACGGAGCTGATTTCGGAGGCGAGAAGATTGCCTGAGCGAGTCCGCACCATGGGTATGTGCGTGGCGCTCCCGGTGCGCAGGTCGACGGCGAGCAGACCGTCGTTGGTGGAGATATAGGCTGCGGAGCCGGCAACGGCGAGTGTGTTCAGACGCAGTTCCGATTGCAGAATCTTCTCCCAGCGGCCTGTGGCGGGGTCGCGCCGGAAGAAGCCTCCGAACGTGCCGTTGCGTATCTGGTAAAGGATACCGTCGCTCTCCGTCACGAGCGAGGTGGCTCCGAACATAGCCTCCTCGACCGCGGTAAACACGCGGCTGCCTCCTGCGGGGGCGGCGTCGGGGAGCGTGTAGTCCCGAACGGTGCCGTCGCGGAAGAACAGATGAAGGCGCGAGCCGCCGGCCGCGAGGTCGAGCAGCGGCCCGTGGGCGGCAGGAAGAATAATGGCAGTCGGAGAACCGGCGTGGCGCAGGGTGTCGGCGTTTACGGTCCAGATGCGTCCGCGGCTGTCGCCGAAAAAGTCGTCGGGAGGCGTCGACGCACCGAGGCGGCGGAGCAAGGACTCCGTGTCGGGCACATAGGTTTCCGTGTCCAGATCGATGCATTGCAGCGTGCCCAGGTTCTTTATCCACAGATAGCGGCCGGCATGAGAAATATAGAGGTGGTGGTAGCCCCGGTAGGCCGGCAGCGGAGCCGACGTGCCGGCGTGAGGGTCGATGCGGGTGAAGTCCGAGCCGTCGAAGAGCTCCACGCCGGCCATGGTGGCGAAGGCCATGCGTCCGTCGTCAAGGCGGAGTATGCTGCGTATGTATGGATTGCCCTCGCGGTTCGCCACGGGAGAGAACAGCAGGTCCTCCGCGACCGGAGCCGCAGGTGCGATTGCCGGGAAGAGCAGCGCGAGCAGAAACAGAACAGTCCTGTGCATAGGCTACCGTATGTCGAGACTGCCGCTTTCAAAGCGGGCTATCGCGTCGATGAACAGTCGGCCGAAGCGCTGAGTCTTTACCTCGCCGGCGCCGTTGACGCGGCCGAATTCCTCCAGGGTGGCGGGCCGCAGACGCGCCATGTCCTCCAGCGAAGCGTCGGAGAAAATGAGGTAGGGCGGCATGCCCAGACGGCGTGCCTCGGCGAGGCGCACTTTCTTCAGCGCGGCCACGAGGTCGGCGGCCGCGCGGCCGCCGGTTGCGGCGGCAGGACGGCGCGGCGTGCGCGCCTGCGACTGGAACAGGGCCAGCATCACGCGCTCCTCGCCGCGCAGCAGGCGCATGCCGTAGGGGGTGGGCTGCAGATGGCTGTGGTCGTCGTAAGCGACGTCGAGAATGCCGAGCTGTATCATCTGCGAGATATAGTAGTTCCACTCGGCGGCGCTGAGGTCGGCGCCGACGCCGAAGGTGGGAAGACGGTCGAAGCCGCGCGCCACAATGTCGCGCTGGCGCAGTCCGCGCAGGATGTCGCGCAGCATGTAGGCGCCGGTGCGGCATCCGGTGCGCACAACGGCGCTGAGAGCTTTCTGCACGGGGATGGTGCCGTCGAAGCGCACGGGCGCCGAACGGCACACATCGCAGTTGCCGCAGTCACGGGTCTTCTCCTCGTTGAAATAGCTCAGGAGCATGCGCCGGCGGCACACGGATGCGTCCACGAATGCCTGCATGCGCGCCAGCTTCTCGGTGTTGATGGAACGGCGCGAGCTGTCGGTGTCGTCGATGAAGCGCCTGAGGGTGATGATGTCGCCCACGCTGTGGAACATCAGGGCCTCGGCGGGGAGACCGTCGCGCCCGGCGCGGCCTATCTCCTGGTAGTAGCTCTCGATGTTGGCCGGCATGTTGTTGTGCACCACCCAGCGGATGTTGCTCTTGTCGATGCCCATGCCGAAGGCCACCGTGGCGCAGATGACGCTGACCTCGCTGTTGATGAACGCGCGCTGGGCGGCCTCGCGGACGGAAGCCGGCAGGCCGGCGTGGTAGCATGCGGCGCTGACGCCGGCGGCGCGCAGCGCGGCCGTCATCTCCTCGGCCTTGCTGCGGCTGAGGCAGTAGACGATGCCGGAGTCGGAGGGGTAGGCTGCGGCGAGTTCGCGGATGCGGCGCACGCGCTCTTTCTTGCCCGGGTCGGGACACACATCGATGCTGATGTTGGGTCTGTCGAAGCTGCCTATCCACACGAAGGGGTCGCGGAGGTCGAGCTGGCGCAGTATGTCGTCGCGCGTGAGGCGGTCGGCGGTGGCGGTGAGGGCGATGACCGGCACCTGCGGCAGCCGCGCCTTTATGCCCGCAAGCTCGGTGTAGACGGGGCGGAAGTCGTGGCCCCACTGCGAGATGCAGTGCGCCTCGTCGATGGCTACCATGCGTATGGGCAGCGCCCGGCTCCAGGCGTCGAGGTCCTGCACGAAGCGCTCGGGCGACGTGTAGAGAAGTTTTACGCGCCCGAGGCGCGCCTGCTCCAGCCCCTCGCGCTGCTCGGCGTCGGGACGGTTGGAGTGTATGGCGACGGCGGGTATGCCGTTGGCCATGAGGGCCGTCACCTGGTCGTCCATAAGCGCTATCAGGGGCGACACCACGACGCAGAGGCCGTCGCTGAGCAGGGCGGGGAGCTGATAGCAGAGCGACTTGCCGCCGCCCGTGGGCATCAGCACCAGGGCGTCGCGGCCAGAGGCCACGGCGCCGATGATTTCGGCCTGTCCGGGACGCAGGCTGTCGTAGCCGTAGAAGCGGCGCAGCAGTGCCAGCGCCTGGCTGCGGAGGGTGGCGTCCATAGTCATCGGCGCATAAGGATGTAGCGCGCGAGGCGCGCCAGAATGAACATGGCGGCGAGGATAATCACTATCATGGCCGAGCACGGCACGTCGGTGGCCGCGCCGGCAAAGAGTCCGGCCGTGCCGGCAGCGACGGCTATGGCCGCCGAGGCGAAGACCATGGGACGGAAGCGGTGGCAGAACATTTCGGCCGTCATCATAGGCAGCGACATCATCGACATGAGCAGCATGACGCCCACGAGGCGGATGGTGAGCACGATGCACACGGCCACGAGCACCGTCATGGCATAGGATATGAAGCGCACGGGCAGCCCCTGCACGCGAGCGAAGTCGCGGTCGAAGGCCACGGCCACTATCCGGCGGAAGCATAGGGCGAAGAAAGCGCACACCACTGCGGTGAAGGCCGCGAAGGCCGCGAGGTCGGCAGCGCTGATGGTGAGTATGTTGCCGAAGAGGAAGCTGTTAAGCTCCGGCACATAGCCGGGCGTGAGGAAGATGAACAGGACGCCGACGGCCATGCCGAGCGACCAGACGACGGCCACGGCCGAGTCCTCGCGCAGCCGCATGCGCTGCGACATCCATTCCACGCCGGCGGCGGAGGCAATGGCGAAGCCGGCGGCAGTCAGCACGGGGCTGATGCCTAAGAAATAGCCCAGGCCGAGGCCGCCGAAGCAGGCGTGGGTGATGCCTCCGGCTATGGCCGTGAGGCGGCGCGTGACGATGTAGCTGCCCACCACGGCGGCCGAGAGGCTGATGAGCACCACGCCCGCGAGCGCGTATCGGAAGAAGGTATAATCAAGGAAATCCATTGGCGTATCAGGTGTTAGAGTCGGCTCGGCTCGCACGGTTCTCGCTTACCATGAGCAGCAGCTCGTCGCGCACGGCCTGCGGCAGCTCGATGCCGCGTAGCTGGAGCGAGCGCGCCCAGGGGGCGACGTCGTCGGGCAGGAGCGAGAGCAGTATGTCGCGGAACTGCTCCTCCTCGGCGCCGGTGTAGGCGTCGGCGGCGCGACCGGCGTAGGCGTCCAGCTCCTCGTCGTCGAAGTATTCCACGGCCTCGCTCACTCCTGCCAGCAGCGAGTCCTTCTCGCACACTTCGTGCTGCCCGCAGCAGCCTTCGGGGCGCGGAGCCGCAGGAGGTCCGGCGATGCCGCGACGGCGGCAGTACAGCTCATAGAGCAGGCACAGGGCGCCTACGACAACTATTGCAGAGAGAATGACGAGCGCGGCTTCCATCACTCCGCGTCCACCTCCTCAGTGGTGAATCCGGCGGCGCGCAGGTCGTCCCAGTAGGCCGGATATGACTTGGCGACGCACTCGGCGCCGTCGATGGCTATGCCCGGGGCGAATACGGCCACGGGGGCCAGGGCCATGGCCATGCGGTGGTCGGCGTGCGTGTCGAAGACGGGCATCTCCGTGACGGGCACACGGCGTCCCTCCCAGAAGAGGACGCCGCGGTCGTAGCCGGCGACGACGCCCATGCGGGCCAGCTCGGCGATGAGGGCGTCGGCGCGGTCGCATTCCTTGTCGCGGAGGGCGTCGCAGCCGTGCAGCTCGAAGGGTACGCCCAGCATGGCGCAGGTGACGGCAAGGGCCGGGACCAGATCGGGGGTGGGCGCGCAGTCCAACTCGAGGCGCGCGTGCATCTCGGGGTCGGCGCAGAGGTGGGCGCCGTCGGCGTCGAAGGTCGTCACGACGCCGAGGCGAGTGAAGATGTCGGTGACGGCGCTGTCGCCCTGCAGCGATGGCGTGGCGAGACCCGGCAGGTCGATGAATCCGGCCGTGAGGGCGCCGATCTCGTACCAGAAGGCGGCGGCGCTCCAGTCGGGCTCGACGTCGGGCGCGTCGGGCGCCGAGTACGCGCCGGGACTTACGTGTATGGCGATGCCCTCGCGGGCGCAGTCGATGCCGCGGCGGCGCATCATGGCGAGGGTCATGTCGATGTAGGGCAACGAGGGCTGGTTCCAGTCGATGGTGAGGTCGAGTCCGTTCTCCATAAGCGGTGCGGCCATGAGCAGCGCCGAGACGAACTGCGAGGAGGCCGCAGGGCCGAGCGTGAGGGCTCCGCCGGGCAGGCGGCGTCCGCGCACGGCCACGCCTGCGGCCGTCAGCTCCACGTCGGCTCCGAGGGTGCGCAGCATGTCGAGCAGCGGCGCGACGGGGCGTCGCATCAGGGCGTCGCTGCCCGTGAGGGTGACGTCGGCGCCGGGAGTGGCGGCGAGTAGGGCCGCGCCGAAGCGCAGGGCGGCGGCGCTGTCGCCGGCGTCGGCCGTGCCGCCGCGTGCGGAGGCCACGCGACGCATGGCCTCGGTGTCGGCACATTCGGCCAGAGTGGCGTCATAGCGCGCGCCGAAAGCTGCGAGGGCGGCGGCGCGCACGCTCATGCTCTTGCTCAGGGGCAGGGCCACGGTGGCCTCGAGCATCTCTTCGGGAGGGAATATGCGGAGTCTCATGGGCGCACCTCCTTGGCTACGGCGTCGCGGATGTGGTCGAGAGCCTCGGTGAGGACGCAGCGCGGGGTGCCGACGTTGAGGCGCGTGAAGCCCTTACCCTGCTCGCCGAACATGGTGCCGTCGTTGACGGCCAGGCGGGCGTCCTCGAGCAGCATGCGCATGAGTTCCTTCTGGTCGAGGCCGAGGCGGTTGAAGTCGAGCCAGACCAGGAACGATGCCTGCGGGCGGATGACGCGCACGCCGGGGATGTGGCGCGCCACATAGTCGGCGGCGAAGTCGATGTTGTCCTCCACGTAGCGGAGCATCTGGTCGAGCCATGGCTCGCCGGCGGTGTAGGCGGCCTCGGCGCCTATGGTGCTGAACACCACGGGCGCGGAGAACTCGTTGACTTCCATCCAGTGGTAGAAACCGCTGCGGAGGGCGGGATTCTTGACGACCATCCAGGAGCTGACGAGGCCGGGGATGTTGAAGGTCTTGCTGGGCGCGCCGAGCATGACGCCGACGGCGCGGGCGTCCTCGCCTACGCTGAGGAAGGGTATGTGGCGGCGTCCGTGCAGCATGAGGTCGCCGTGAATCTCGTCGCTGACGACGACGGTGCCCGTCTCGCGGGCGAGTGCGGCCACGCTGCGGAGGGTGTCCTCGTCCCACTGTATGCCTATGGGGTTGTGGGGGTTGCAGAGAATGAGCATGCGCGGACGCTCGCGGCGCAGGAGGTCGGCGAGGCCGGTCAGGTCCATGGTGTAGGTGTCTCCGTCGAAGGCGAGGGGATTCTCGAGCACGCGGCGGCCGTTGCCCTCGATTACCATGCGGAAGGGATGGTAGACGGGCGGCTGGATGACGACGCTGTCGCCGCGGTTGGTGAAGTAGTTGACGCACAGCGCAATGCCCTTGACTACGCCGGGGATGAAGGCGAGTTCCTCGCGCGAGATGTCGAAGCCGTGGCGTCGGTGCTGCCAGTCGATGATGCTCTGCCAGTAGGCGTCGGGCGCGGCGGAATAGCCGAGGACGGGGTGCTCCAGGCGATGGCCCAGCGCGGCGATGATGTCGGGACAGACGGCGAAGTCGAGGTCGGCAATCCACAGGGGCGTGACGTCGTGGCGCCCGAACATGGCGTCGAGCCCCTCGTACTTCACGGCGCCGGTGTGGCGGCGGTCGATGACGCAGTCGAAATCGTATTTCTTCATTTTGCTGATTGTGTTTTCCTGCACAAATTTACTACTTTCGGGGCATTCGGCCAAAAAGATTTGCCTATGTGGCTCGAAATCGTTAACTTTGCGGCCAAATATGTAGTTATAAAAAAATTAAAAGCATTTTATGAATCCAATCAAGAAAACCATCACGCTTGCCGACGGCCGCGAGATTACCCTCGAGACCGGCAAACTTGCCAAGCAGGCTGATGGAGCTGTGGAGCTCCGCATGGGCAACACGATGCTTCTTGCCACTATCGTTTCCGCCAAGGAGGCAGGCGAGGGCGTCGACTTCATGCCCCTGACCGTGGAGTACAAGGAGAAATTCTCCGCAGCAGGCCGTTTCCCCGGCGGCTTCCTCAAGCGTGAGGGCCGTGCCGGCGACTATGAAATCCTGACAGCACGCCTCGTTGACCGCGTGCTCCGCCCGCTTTTCCCCGACAACTATCACGCAGACACGTTCGTGAACGTGACTCTGTACAGCGCCGACGGCGTTGATATGCCCGACGCTCTGGCAGGCCTGGCCGCCAGCGCCGCGCTCACCGTCAGCGACATACCCTTCAACGGCCCCATCGCCGAGGTGCGTGTGGCCCGTATCGACGGCAAGTTCGTCATTGACCCCACTTTCGAGCAGCTCGAAAAAGCCGACATGGAACTGATGGTCGGCGCCACCGCCGAGAACATCATGATGGTGGAAGGCGAGATGGACGAGGCCAGCGAGGCCGACCTTCTTGCTGCCCTCAAGACAGCCCACGAGGCCATCAAGGACATGTGCCGCGTGCAGCTGGAGCTGGCTGAGGCAGTAGGCGTGGTCAAGCGCGAGTACTGCCACGAGGTCAACGACGATGACCTGCGCAAGGACGTGCACGAGAAGTGCTACGACAAGGCCTACGCCATAGCCAAGGCCGGCTGCGCCGACAAGCACTGGCGCCAGGACAGCTTCGACGCCATCTGCCAGGAGTACATCGACGCCCTCCCCGAGGAGGAGCGCGAGGTCAAGGAGGCTCTGGTGCGCCGCTACTACCACGACGTGGAGAAAGAGGCCATGCGCCGCTGCGTGCTCGACGAGGGTATACGCCTGGACGGCCGCAAGACCAACGAGATACGCCCCATCTGGTGCGAGACCGACTATATCCCCGGCCCTCACGGATCGGCCGTGTTCACCCGCGGCGAGACGCAGGCCCTGGCTACCGTCACACTTGGCACGAAACTCGACGAGAAAATCCTCGACGAGGTGCTGATACAGGGTCACGAACGCTTCCTGCTGCACTACAACTTCCCGCCCTTCTCGACCGGCGAGGCCAAGCCGCAGCGCGGTGTGGGACGCCGCGAGATAGGCCACGGCAACCTGGCCCACCGCGCGCTGAAGCGTATGTTCCCGGACAACTTCCCCTATGTGTGCCGCATCGTCAGCGACATCCTCGAGAGTAACGGCTCGTCGTCGATGGCTACCGTATGCGCCGGCACGCTGGCTCTGCTTGACGCCGGCGTGAAGATGAAGAAGCCCGTGGCCGGCATCGCAATGGGTCTTATCAGCGACGAAGGCTGCACCAAGTACGCCGTGCTCAGCGACATCCTGGGCGACGAGGACCACCTCGGCGACATGGACTTCAAGGTGACGGGCACCGCCGACGGCATCACGGCCACGCAGATGGACATCAAGTGCGACGGCCTGAGCTACGAAATCCTGGAGAAAGCCCTGATGCAGGCCCGCGAGGGACGTCTGCACATCCTGGGCAAAATCCACGACACCATCGCGGAGCCGCGCCACGACTACAAGGCACACGTGCCCCGTATCGTCACGATGCTCATCCCCAAGGAGCTTATCGGCGCCGTCATCGGCCCGGGCGGAAAAATCATCCAGGGCATCCAGGAGGCCAGCGGCGCTACCGTCAGCATCGACGAAATCGACGAGGGCGGATTCATCGAGGTGGCCGCCCCGAACCGCGACAGCATCGACAAGGCGCTTGAGCTTATCAACGCTATCGTGGAACTGCCCGAGGAGGGCAAGGTGTACACCGGCACCGTGCGCAACATCATGGACTTCGGCGCATTCGTGGAGTTCATGCCGCACCGCGACGGTCTGCTGCACATCAGCGAGATCTCGTGGAACCGTCTGGAGAACATGGAGGCCAGCGGTCTGAAGGAAGGTGACACCGTGGAGGTGAAACTCATAGAGATAGACAAGAAGACGGGCAAGTACCGTCTGTCGATGCGCGCCCTCCAGCCCAAGCCGGAAGGCTATGTGGAGCCCCAGCGCCGCGAGCGTGGCCCGCGCCGCGAGGGTGGAGAAGGCCGTGGTCCGCGCCGTGAACGCGGTCCGCGCCGCGATGGCGGCGACAGGCAGTAAGTCTGACCCAATTCTGAATACAGCGGGGGAGCATCGGATTTTCCGATGCTCCCCCGGCTGCGTTTGTATTATCTGTCCTAAAGACCTGACTATCTGATTGCAGTCATGGCATCAATCAGGTCCTGATAACAAGTGACTTTATGATAGCGAATATTGGCCGATGACATCTCGTCGAAAAGCCTGACGCAGCAGTCTATTTTGGCGTTCTCTATGGCGTTGAGCTGCATTGACTGGAGCGAGCCTTTGGTTTCGGCAATAAAGAAAATGTGTTTTACATTTCCGCGTTCCATCGCTATCGCCCAGTCAGGAGCGTAGTTGCCGACAGGAGTGGGAATTCTGAAAGAGCGCGGCAGCTTTGCATAGACGACAACTTCGTTTGATTCGTCAAGGTCGTGGGCGAAGTTGCGCTCACCGATACTGTCGGAAACGACATAATCGGTGACGTGTTTGGTTGCCTGATATGCTTTATCGAACTCAGCTTTGCCTGATGCAGTAAAGATGTTTGAATCGAAGGTGCCATCAGTGAGGTGGTAATGAATATGATCTACAATCATTGTAGCTTTCTGCTCGCGGATAATCTGAATGACCTTGCGGATAAACTCCTCGGGATTATTGCGGAACAAGTCAAGTTTAGACGGACGCAAGCCCTGAAGAATTCTGGCAGTAGTTCGACGTGTCAAATTGACACCTTTGGCAATCTGCCCTACGAGGTCATACTTGACCGAGGATGTGCTGACATCTGTAAGTTCCTGAGAAGTGGATTTGGTGTCGCCAAATTCAGCAACATCTTCAGCGTCTTGTTGACCTTCGATCTTTATGTAGCGCAGAGTGCGGACCTGCAATTCGTCAGTATTGAGGTGGAGTATGGATTTCTCAATCAACTCGTCGGAGTTGTAGCTGACGGTATAGACATACTTATGGTTGATGGCTTTCCAAAGGGCCTGAAACTCGTCGCGGTAGAAATTGGCGTTGAGCCTTGTCTCAGGCAATTTCGTTTTGGCTCCGTTCTCGGTCATGCCGTCAAGTTGAGACGGGTCGAAGATGGAGTTGATGAGTTTTGTAATGCCTTTCGCCATAGGGGCAAGGTGTGAGCCATAGGGCGCAAGAGAATCGGCAGCAAGGGCGGCATGATACTTGGGCGTTATGTTACCCGCATCGTCAATATATCCGTTATCTTCAAGATAAATCATAATGCGGCTCGCCTCGCGGTTATTAATAATATGAGGCTGTCCGTCGAGCGTAACGGTCTTGCCCTCGAAGTAACCCGAAGTTGCTTTAGTGGCGCGTTCACGCAGAGCCTCGCGGGTTTCGCGTTGGAGAGCCGAGGTAAAGTCGGAATAGCTCTCATTGGCAATGACGGTCAACACATTTATGTTGTGGACTTCCTCGCCGAGAAGCTCTTTGTCCTGACGAACGCCGTTGCGGTCAACACAAATACGCAAGCCACGTCCGACTTCCTGACGTTTGGCAGTAGTTGAATTGCTATGGCGCAGCGTACAAATCTGGAATACATTCGGGTTATCCCAGCCCTCACGGAGCGCAGAGTGCGAGAAAATGAAGCGTGTAGGTTCGTCAAAACTCAACAGACGCTCCTTGTCGCGCAGAATGAGGTCGTAGTCCGATGCGTCTTCCGATACATCGGAGCCTCGCTTCGTCTTAGTCTCGACCATCTTGCCTTTCTTATCTATCGAGAAGTAGCCGCGATGCGTCTGATACGGGAAAAACCGGCGAAGATATTGATTATAGTCCTCGTCCCAAATGTGGAACTCGTTATTGACAAGACGTGCGTATTCTTCCTCGAAAATCTGTTGAAACACACCCTTAACCTCTTTGCCGTCGGCATCGTAGGAACGATATTTCGCCACTTCGTCAATAAAGAAAAGCGAGAGGCACTTAATTCCTTTTCTGAAAAGCTCACGCTCTTTCTCGAAATGAGCCTTGATGGTTTCACGTATCTGTACGCGCTGCATGTACAATTCGTTGCGCGCTCCCACGACCTGTCCTTTCAGGATAGTCTGACCGTTAGTGAAAACCACATAGCCGACTGGCTGACGGTCAGTACCGGGACATATTTCCGATATTACATAACCCTTATATTCGAGTAATTCGTTTGATTCGACAAAAAGAGAATCGCCTACGCCAAAATTCTTAACACGACGTCGCGGTTCGCCGGCAGCGTTTCTGACCTCAATCTCCATACGAGCCATCGGAGGCTTGTCGGGCGAGAGCAAAATATTGTCGAGATACATGTAACCGTCAGTGCCACGCAGATTTTTCAGTTCGAAGCCTACAACCTTGATGCGCTTTACAAGTCGCTCGCGGTATGCGTCGAGAGCGTCGAGGGCGTATACCGTATCATGCTTTGTCTTATGAGTAGCGGAATAGTTGAGTACGAAAAGCGGGTTGAACTTTTTGAGGGCTGACTGTGTGGCAGCGCCTTCCATCTTCTGCGGCTCGTCCATGATGATAATCGGACGGTTGGCCGCTATCACATCAATAGGACGGCGGGAAGCAAACTCGTCGCGCTTGGAGTATATGATTCGACTTTCCTTGCTTCGACCGCCCTCTTTAAGGGAAGCGGCGAAAGCCTGGGTGTTTATAATCATAACATTCAGCCCGGCGTCCTGGGAGAATTGGTCGAGCTGATTGAGGTTCGAGCTGTTGTAGACAAACCAACGGGCTTTCTTTCCGTAATGCTCCATGAAGTGCTCTTCAAGCATACGGAACGACTTAGCGACACCCTCGCGAATAGCAATGCTCGGCACAACTATGATGAACTTCGACCAGCCGTAGAGCTTGTTGAGTTCAAACATCGTCTTGATATAGACATAAGTCTTACCGGTACCGGTCTCCATCTCCACATCGAGGTTGACGGCACCGAGGCCGTCGATCCTCGAAAGAGATTTGGATAGAGGCACACCTGCGGTAGTCTGCACTGAGTGGAGATTATCGAGAAGCTGCTTGGCCGAAAGTTCCACGTCGGCATTACGGTAGCCGTCATCGTCACCATCGAAATGTAGGGACATCCCTTTGGGATGTAGGCCTAAGTCTCGGCGATAGTGGGTTGCGTCGCGATTTGGTTGCCCCGCAAAGATGGCGGTAGTATTCTCGACCGCCTCCGTCTGGTATGGCTGTATTTTAAATTTGAATTTCATCCTGATTAAAACAGTCTTCCTGCCATCTGGCAACATTATTTATTATATATTCTGCAATTCTGTTCCCATCATGGCTTCCGCGTATGTAGTGATCGTGGAATCGTGGTTGCCAATCAAAATCATGTCCATTTGATTTCGCGAATTTTGAAACAGCTCCCTTTAATGAACATATGTATCTGCTCAATGCCGGGACATGTCTTTGGTATGCCGGATTAACCCTTAACGATGGATTCGGCGACCGTTGCTGTGCATCTCCACTGCTACATGCCAAAGGCATGTCCCTACATTTTATACAGACTATTGCATGAATGTGGTTAGGCATGACCGTAAAGACAGGCACATCGATGTCTTTATTAAAAGTTGACGCCATACCGAGCTGAGTTTCCACAAATTTCCCTAATGCACTCAGATGCATTTCGCCATTGTATATATCTCCAAAATAGTGTACTTTATTCTTGGTACAGATGGTTATAAAATAATCACCATTATCGTAATCAAGGAAGCCTACTCGCGGGCTTTTGCGAAACTGTTCCATTAGACAAATAAAATAGTGAGCATACTGTCATCTTATTGTAGGGACATCCATTTGGGATGTTTTGTTGGCAGTCAACATGGCAGACAACTACATACCAAAGGCATATCTATACAAAGTTACAATATTTTGCGGACAGTTTCTGGCGAATGGTGACGGAAGATTTGCTCGAAGTTGTCAAGGACATTATCATTGGCGGCGGAAGCATCGCGCATAACGAAGTATTGCGGCTTCATCTTCGCAATCTCCGTCACGGTGGATTCGTTCACTTCGGTGTCGAAGGTGGCAATGAGATAATTGCCGTCAACGAAGAAAACCTTTTTTCCGTTGACCGCCTTTTCCTCAATCTTGGCTGACAACTCGATATTGAGTTCGGGCAAAACTTGGAAAAGCAAGTCGAGAGGAGTACGATCGGGCTTGACATTATCGACAAGTTCTGTGATTTGGCTCGGGTCAAAGTCTTCGGGAGTATAGAAAACATCCTCCATGTTAGACGAGTCGAGTTTGAGTACCCGGAAGCCGATGTCTATTGTAGGGACATCGCTTTGCGATGTTTCATCTGTAAACAATGATTTGCCCTTACTACATGCCAAAGGCATGTCCCTACAAAGTTCTTCACGTATTTTCTTACCGGCGCGACGAATACGTTCTTCGCCAATTTGGCAGATGGTTTCGTAGCCGGCCTTACGCGCTTCGCTCTTTTCGTCTGTGATTTCGGGAAGCTGCACCATGATGAACTTACGCTTACCTCCGTCCTCTGCGTTGAGCTTCATGACGGCATGGGCGGTAGTAGCACTGCCGCTGAAGAAGTCGAGGATAATAGAGTCTTCATTGCTTGATATTTCAAGCATTTTTATGATTAATTCATATGGTTTAGGTGTATCAAAAACTTGAATTCCATCAAACAGCTCTTTTATAATTGCTGCTGCTTGACGAGTCGTTCCAAATTTTTGTCCTTCCCAAAGATTTTCCGGCGTTCGACCTTGTTGGTCAACAAGGTATATTTTTCGAATTATACCAGAAT
Organism: uncultured Muribaculaceae bacterium; assembly: GCA_948665475.1. Taxonomy (GTDB): domain Bacteria; phylum Bacteroidota; class Bacteroidia; order Bacteroidales; family Muribaculaceae; genus CAG-873. The sequence continues at coordinate 20,151 of CAPNHY010000021.1, forward strand.
TGTCTTTTTTGAAAATAATTTCTCCGCTTGCTATTTTCTCTTTAACAGAATCTTCTGACCATCTCCACCCATTAGAAGGCGCATGTATTATTGCGCCGTTAGGAGCAATAATATCGAAGCATAAAGTTTTACGATAATTGGGGCTTCTTACATCGCCACTCCGCCATAACCCTTTAGGGTCATTGTCGGGATTTGAGTAATTTACATTATCTTCTTCAGTTCTTTTGAAATAAAAATTATGTAACTTACTCTTATCTTTTGTATAACACAGAGTGTGATTATATTGACGTGAAAAATGGCGTTCATCATTTTTACTCTGCTGAGTATGTTTCCAAACGATATTCGCGATGAAATTTCGTTCTCCAAAGATTTCATCACAAATTTTACGCAAATTTTCCACTTCGTTATCATCTATTGAAATAAAGATTACACCATCATCTGAAAGTAGGTCGCGAGCAACTTTAAGTCGCGGATATATCATATTGAGCCAATCAGTATGAAAGCGGCCATTGCTCTCGGTGTTGCGCTGCATTGGGTCAATCAGTTGGTTGCCTTCTTCATCATAGGCACCACTGGTTGCCTCAAAGTCTTCACGAGACTGTGCGAAATCGTCATTATAGACGAAGTCATTCCCTGTGTTATAAGGAGGGTCTATGTAGATCATCTTGACTGCGCCAAGATAGTTCTCGCGGAGAACCTTTAGCACATCAAGATTATCGCCCTCGATGTAAAGATTTTTGGTATTCCAAAAATCTTCGGAAGCATCGAGGTCGGGACGTAGAGTTTTGTCGGTAGCTTCATTTGCAAGGCGAGACGCGGCACGCTTATCAGGCCAAGTGAACTGATAGCGTTCCTCTGCCCCGTCGAGCAAGTCCTTCGACAACTCATCGCGTAGTTTGTCGAAGTCGATGGCTAATTCCGGCTTGTTGTCTTTATTCAACCGTTCAGTTACGCATTGCGGAAAAATGGCGGCGATCTTCGCCACATTACCCGCCACCACGTCAGGGCTTTTCATCCTCAGTTTTTCCATGGGGCAACATTATTTGTCGCTCATTTTCGCAGCCACTGACTCCACATGGCATTTGATTGGTTTGGATAAAAGAAAAGCGGGGAGCCTTACCTTGCTCATTCCGCTTCTTGAGGTCCTGAGATTGCCCGTCATAGTGGAAGAGCAATGGTAGGAGAACCCCGCGAAGTATGTGTATGCAAAAACTCTATTTGCTGATTCACAAATAGGATTGTACATAAACGTACCCAAGGGCCATCTACTATTGCATCATCCTTGACTATGACTAATGAAATTTCTCAGGTTTCAAGAAGCCAAGAAATAAAGCGCAGTAAACGCCTTTCGTATGTCAACGAACCTCCCAATGCCCGGTGTTGTCCCTCCTCCGAGGCACCACGTATCGCGGGGCTCGCTTGCAAATTTAGCGATTAATTCTGAGAATGCAATCGAATGGGCGGAGAATTATTTGGTAAAAAATAGGCTTCCCGCGGGCGGGTGCTGAGCACTGCGGGCGCGGGAAGCCGGTTTCTGATGAGTGTTGATAACGGGGGTCAGTAGCGGACGGTGCGGGAGGCGAGGAGGCGGCCTTTGTGCCAGATTTCAAAGCGGTAGCCGTTGCAGCTCCAGCCGTCGCTGTTGCCCCAGCCGGTGAGCTGCTGGGTGCCGTAGTTGTTCCAGGGGGTGAAGGTGTATTCGTAGCTGTAGCCTGCGGGGGAGCTGCTTTCGCGCTGTAGCTCGCCGTCGGCGCTGATTACCTTGACCTGGAGGGTGGTGTTGAATCCGGTGCTCTTGGTGCGGTAGCGGATCTTGGGGGTGACGTACTTGGACCGGCTGTTGATGGTGTGGCTGATGATGTTGCAGTTGCGGTCGGTGTTGACGAAGTCGAAGCCGGTGATGGCGATGTCGTCGCCGTCGACTGTGACGTCGGTTTTCTTGCCGGTGATGACGTCGCCGTAGACGAATACGGGCTGGTACGTGCCGAGGCGGCTCTTGCGGACGTCGGATAGCATTTTGCCGGCGGGGACGTCGCCGTTGTCGACGCGCTCGACGGTGCCGTCGGGCTTCAGCTCGTAGACGCCGTAGATGCTGCGGTCGCCGCGTGAGATGATGAAGGCGAGTCCTTCACCGCCGTCGCTGCCATCGGCCTTACTGCGCACTACGGAGTTGGGCGACAGGCGCTCGGGGATGTCGCGTATCTGCCAGTCGCTGAAGTCGATGTCGGCGTTGGCCTGAATGAGGTCGAGGACAGCCATGCGTGAGGGCTGGTCCTGGAGCAGGCGGTTGTCGCCGATGATGCGTACGACTTGCTGGTAGGTGTTCTCGCTGATGAGTTGGTCGCGACGCACGTAGCACTCGGGGGAGCCGTCGGCCTTGACGCGGGCGAGGTCGCCTTCGTTGGCGAGGAGCTTGAACTCTACGCCGGAGCCGGCCCGGGAGAACGGCTGCTTCGTTTCTTTGTCGAGCAGGTCTACGGGGGCGATGTTGCGCATGGAGGGTGAGTTCTTCACCATCTGATAGTAGTTGTAGCTGCTGACGCCCCAGCCTATGAGGGCGATGAGGATGACGCCGATGATGGAGCCTACGATGAGGTTGCGGCGACGGCGTTTCTTTCTTTCCCAGGGCTTTTCGATGATGGTGCGCGGCGTGGGCGTGGGACGGGGCGTTGGCGTGGGCCGCGGGGTGGGGTTAGGCCGCGGGGTTGGCTGCGGGGTGACGCTGCCGACATTGAAGTAGGTGGTGTAGATGCTGCGTCCGCGCCAGTATAGCTCGAAGCGGTAGCGGCCCTTGCGGTAGCAGGTGCCTTCGCGGTTGCCGAAGCCGGAGAGTTCGTAGGTGTTGTCTCCAGCCTTGACTCTCATTTGACAGTTTACGGTGTACAATCCCCCGGCCGAGGTGTTTATCATACGGTTACCCGCCGGGTCGAATATGTCGTAGGTAACTTGTATGGAGCCTAAGGCTTTCGAACTGTAATATGATACTATAGGGGTAGCGTACTGTGTGTTAACGGGCAGATAACCTGTGTTGAGAGTTCTGCTTTCGTATGTGTTGTTATTGAAGGTTACGCTCTTGATTAGGAGCTCGTTGCCATTGATCTGTGGCTCATTGATTACGAAGCTCTTGGAGAATATGAGCTTGCCGGCGTGGTAGAGTTCGAAGCGGTAGGTACCTGCCCTGTAGATTTCGCCGCTTGTCGAACCGAAGCCTGAACCTATCACGGTGCTGTCACCACTGTTGAGGGTAACCTTAATAGAATTGGTGTAGGGACTTGTGGAATCCGTTACATGCATCCTTGTGCCGTCGGGCTCGAATATCTTATAATTGAATTCCACCACACCCAGGTATCGGTCGGCGTGGATGTGCAGTTCCGGGGTGGCATACTGCGTGTCAATGGGCAGCGGACCGCGCGAGATGATGTTACAGTTGATGTCGGTGTTGAGGAAGACAATGTCTTTGATGACGAAGCCGGTGTCGGATGGCGTAGGTGTGGGTTTCGGCTTCGGAGTGGGCTTGGGGATCGGCTTGGGGGTCGGACGCGGAGTTGGGCGGCTGTTGCCGTATAGCTTGCGGAGTGCTTCGCTGAACTCGCCGAAGGTGGCGGCGTCCTGTGTGTACATGATCTTGGCGGTGCCGCGCACTTCCTTGCTGTGGGTGATGATGTCGCGGTTGTTGCCGTGCATCACGTCGCAGCTGCTCAGGATGCCGATCATCTCGTTGGCCTCGTTTTTGAGCTCGGTGTCGAACGGGCGTGTGCGCCATGCCTCGGTGAGGAATTCAAGTGCGGTCTGTTCCTCGACCGACATAAGGTCCTTGTGCTCTTTCAGAAATTTGACAGAGTCGAACCATCGTTTAGTCTTTTGCGATAGGATTATCCTGTCCATAATTATAAACAGCCTCTTAATCAACAGGGAGAGGCCTTGACTCTGCGCCGGTCCCTCCCTGTTCTATCATTGTCTTATAGAGTATTATTCAACAATAGCTTTTGCAACGAGCTCGATGGAGCGTTGCAGCTCCTCGGCATTCTTGATGCCGGAAATGTGCAGCTCGAAGTCGGTCTTTTCTTTCTGCGCCACGAGTGCGGAGATGGAGAGGATGCCCTCGTTGTCGATCTTGTAGGTGAGCTGGACCTCGGTGCCCTTGGGGTACTGGCCCTTCAGGGGCATCGTGTGCTTGTGCACACAGGTGCAGAACTTGCGGTCGACGGTTTCGTGCTCCTCGGGGTTGGTGAAGTCGCTCTCGTAGACGTCGAGCTCTACGCCGGTCTGGTTGTCGTAGACGGTGTAGAAGGTCTTGGTGAGGTTGATGGGGAGCGACGTGTTGGCGAAGATTATGTTGCCCACCTGCTCATTGACGAGGCTTGTGCCGTAGGTTTTGCTGGTGACGTTGACAACGACGGTGCGGTCGGTGCGCAGGGGCTGGGGCTTCTCGTCGATCTCGCCGTTCTCGTACTTCTCGATGGCGTCGGCGTAGGCGGCGTTCATGGCGTAGATGGCAGCGCCCTTGGCCACGCACTCGTCGGGCTCGTTGAGCTTGGCGTCGCAGCCGAATCGCTCGTCGAGAGCTCTCTTCACCTGGGGCATCTTGCTGCTGCCGCCCACGAGGAGGAATTCGTCGATGTTGTTGTAGCCCTTCTGCTTGGCGATGTCGATGACTTTCTGAGTCATGTCGAGGGTGTCGTTGAGCAGGTTCTGGGTGAGTGATTCGAATGTGTCGCGTGTGATTTCGATGCGTGCCGACATGCCGTCGTACTGGATGTTGGCGCGGACGTTCTCCTTGGCGGTGAGGAGTTTTTTCTTGAGCTCGGCTTCGAGCAGGAGGGTGTACTTGAGCTCGGCGTTGTCCTCGAGGGTGTAGGATGTGCCGTTGGCCTCGTTGAAGGCTGCCAGCATGTACTCGGCCAGGAGGGTGTCCCAGTCGATGCCGCCGAGATGGTGGTCGCCGCCGGTGGCAATAACCTTGATGGCGCCGCCGTTGACGTTGATGATGGTGACGTCGAATGTGCCGCCGCCGAGGTCGTAGACGAGTACCGACTTCTTCTGGTCGGTCTTGAGGCCGTAGCTGATGGCGGCGGCCGTGGGTTCGTTGATGATGGCGAGCACGTTGAGGCCGGCTGCGGCTCCGGCCTGCTTGGTCTGCACGCGCTCCTTGGTGCCGAAGTAGGCGGGGCAGGTGATTACGACGTCCTTGATTGGCTCGGGATTGTCGCCGAGGTCGTTGGCGTCCTTGACGAGTTTCTTGAGGATGAAGCCGGAGATTTCGGCGGGGTCGTAGTGGTAGGGCAGCGTGTTGTTGGCCTTGTCGAAGGCCTCGTCGATGCCGATCTGGCGCTTGATGAGGATGACGGTCTTGTCGGGCTCGGTGGCGAGCAGATCCTTGGCTTCCTTGCCAACGACCACGTGCTCGGCGCTGTCGAAGTATACCGCTGAGGGCGTGGTGTTGTCGCCCTCGAAGTTGCGTAGGATGGTCGGCTGGTCGTATTTGTCAATCTGGGCTATGCAGCTGTAGGTGGTGCCCAGGTCGATGCCGTAGACGGCGCGGTTGTTGCTCATTTTATGATGGTTTATTTGGTTTTGTTTTCAAGACGGTAGGCTATGACGACAGCCTGCTTCACGATGCGGTTGTCCTGAATGTTGCGGAAACCGCGCTGCCGGCATGAGGATATGGTGCCTGCCACTTCGGGGTCGGAGGTGGGCATGGTCTGCACGGCATAGTGGAGTCGGGGCTCGAAGGTGTCGCCGGCGTGTGGACCGAAGGGCACGATGTCGAATTCGTCTTCCAGCGCGTCCTGCACCAGAAGCATGGCGGCCTCGATGTGGCGGGCAGCCTCGGAGGGCTTGCCGCCTTCGTCTACGGCGGTGCGGCTGAGGCTGTTGAAGGAGTCGGAGAGGTGGGTGTACACGCGGATGACGGCGTTCAGATATGGCTTCGTGGCCTTGGCGATGACGTCGCCCTGGAGGTTGAGCATCTCGGCGTGCATCTTCTTGATGAGGTCGTCCTTATAGGCATTATCGCCGGCGAGTTCTATTATCTTGTCGAGCTTCGCCATCACCTCGGCGGGTGCCGCTTCGGCTTCCCGGGGCTTTTCGGCTGGCTTTTCAGCCGGCTTTTCGGCTGGTTTCTCTTCCTCTATTATAATGGGCTCGTCCTTGTGCTTCGCCAGATTCTCGACCTGCTTCTCAAGCTCGCGGCAACGCTCACTGAGCCTTGCGTACTTGTCGTAAAGCTCCTCGTTCTTGAGCCGCAGCGTGGCGAGTTCCTCTTCAGCTCCCTGCGCGCGTTTTTTATAAGAACGTATTTCGTCCTCTTTCATCGTAAGCTGCTCCTCGATTTCCTTGAGCCGCTTTTTTTCGTCAGAGTCTTTCTCTTTGTTAAAGAAACCTGGCATAGTGTTGTGGTATTGATATGGTTTTTTGCAAAATTACGAAAAAGAGAATGAGCTGGCATTTCTGATGTATTAAATAAGATTAAATATTATTTCGTTGCGTTAAATTTAGCATATCCTGCTATATTTGAAGCCAATCGGATGGGTCTTTGAGGCTTACGCGTTGCAAAATTGAGATTTAATTTTTATTTTTGCGACATGGAAAAGCCCACAGAACAATATGATGTGTTCATATCCTGCAAGAGCGAGGACTATGAAGATGCCGCGAAGATACACGAATATCTGAACAGGAACGGAGTGAAGGCGTTTCTCGCCTCGCAGGACCTGCGGAGCATAGGCGAGTCGGAGTACCGCGACGCCATCACCGAGGTGATACGCCAGGCCTATCACATGATAGTGTTCGCCTCCAGGCCGGAGTATGTGGATACCACGTGGGTGAAGTACGAGTGGGATCTGTTCATGATTGCCTCTCTTAACCATCTTAAGCGCGGACAGCTGCTGACGGTGCTGAAGGGTATACGCCCCAAGGACATAAACCTCGCCCTGCTGCGGTATCAGTCGTTCGACTTCAACAGTTACGAAGCTGAACTGCTGGACTATGTACAGACTCCGCAGTCGCGCAAGCGTGCTGAGAAAGAGGCCGCGCAGCGTCGTCAGGCCGAGGAGCTGCAGCGCCGCCGCGAGTCGCTGCTGAAGGCCGGACGCACGTACCACGAGCATGTGGCGGAATTGCAGTCGGTATATGTGGCAAACGTCAACATGCTTGCCGCGTCGCTGGGTATCGAGAATCGCAAGTGCCCCGTGTGCGGTGCCGAAGTGCCTTTGGCCGATGCGTTCTGCGGACGTTGCGGCGCGCCGGTGTCGCCTCTTATCGGTATTACTGGCGCCGAGGCGCTGCTGGCCGCCGACGAGAAGCAGCTGCGCCTGCTGCGCGACGTCTACCTGCACAGCGTGGCTGCCGACGCCGAAGTGGCCGGCCTGAAAGAGAATCTGCGCGAGGCCACGGCAGAGGGCGAGCACATGCGTCAGGCTCTGGACCGCATGAAGGCTACCGTGCGCGATTACGCTGCCGTGTTGCGCCGCTGCGATGAGCTTGAGGACAAGCTGCTCCAATGCCAGTCGCGCAGCGAGCGCGAAATCAACCGCCTGAAGCAGGAACTGCAGCAGTGTGGTCCCTCAAGCATCGACAAGCATCATAAAGGATAAAAGACTATTCCTCGCTGTCCAGCAATCCGGGCCGTAGGCGGCGTGTGCGGGCTATGGCCTGCTCGCGGCGCCACTCGGCTATGCGTGCCTCGTGGCCGCTGAGCAGAATGTCGGGTACTCGCCAGCCGTTGTAGTCGGCCGGCCGGGTGTAGATGGGCGGTTCCAGCAGGCCGTCCTGGAATGAATCCTTGAGGGCGCTCTGCTCGTCGCCCAGCACGCCGGGTATCAGCCGCACAACGGCGTCGGCTATTATGGCCGCCGGCAGCTCGCCGCCCGTCAGCACGTAGTCGCCGACGCTGATTTCGCGGGTGATGAGATGCTCGCGGATGCGGTAGTCGATGCCCTTGTAGTGTCCGCAGAGGATTATGATGTTGTTCAGCAGCGAGAGGCGGTTGGCCATAGGCTGTGTCAGCAGTTCGCCGTCCGGGGCGGTGAAGATGACTTCGTCGTAGTCACGTTCGGCCTTTAGGGCCGATATGCAGCGGTCCACCGGCTCCACCTGCATCACCATGCCGGCCTCGCCTCCGAAAGGATAATCGTCTACTTTGCGGTGCTTGTTGGTGGTGTAATCGCGCAGGTTGTGCACCTTGATTTCCGCAAGGCCACGCTTTTGCGCCCGTTCCAGGATGGAGCAGTTGAGAGGCCCCTGCAGCATCTCGGGCAGTACGGTGATAATATCTATTCTCATTTTGTTCCTCTCTTATTTAATCGTTATGCGCAGCGGATTGTCGAGGCGGGTGCGGAAGTCGGCGAGGGTCTGTTCCCATGCTTTCATGTCCGGCATGCCGCCTTTGCTCCACGCGCTGCCCCACCAGTAGGTGTAGTTTTCGCCGCGGGTATAGGGTGCGGGGGCGAGTATGTGGCCGATGGCATCGCCTGCCGGCTCGGCGGAAGGAGTATATTGGAATCCGGCGGCATCGGGAGCCACGACACCGCAGAAGATGACGCCGTTGCCGTTGGCGGCATTTTCGGTGGAATCGGCGTAGGCCATGAAACCGTGTTCTGCATCGAGGGTATAGCCTTCGGGGTTCTGACGGTGAACCACGATGCCGGGAGCTATCTGTGCGCCTGCCGGCAGTTTGCCGTCGAAGCGCACGGTGGTGCGGTTGAGCCAGCTGCCGCGGTCGAGGGTTATGACGCGGCTTTCGGCTGTGGAGTCGCCGTAGCTCAGCTCCACGGAGAAACGCAGCGGGCCTGCATCAAGAATTTTGTGCTCCGTGAAGCAGTAGGGATAGACGATGCTTCCTGCCGAGTCGAGCAGGGCTGCGGTGCCTCCGCCGAGAGTGGGACCTACGGCGTAGACGTCCATGCCCTCGCCGTGGTCGACGTGGAAGGATATGTGGTTCACTATGTCGTCGTGCATGCGTTTCTCAAGCACGGGAGTGGCGACGGATTTGGTCCAGATGTCGTAGCCGAAGGCGCGCTCGCCCGAAGCCTGGAGCGCAGGGCCGTAGGCACGGTAGGCCGACCGGTCGTTCTCCCAGGCCATGTCGTCCTTGCGCTCGGGGAAAAGGCGGCCGTAGACCAGGGTGTCGACCGGGGCCGGTGTGCCTTCCACGATGGTGTAGACGGCCGAGTCGCCGGCAGCAGCCGTGGCGGGGAATATGAGCAGGCTGTCGTGGGTGAGCTGATAGGGCACTTCCTCGTCGCCGAGCATCAGCTTTATCTCTTTGCCGTCGCGCAGCAGGGGCACGTCGGCCACGGCAACTTCCACAATTTCGCCGTCGGCAGCTACGGACGAATCGTTATGGACGGTGATGGTATGGTGCCGTTCGGCGCACGAAGCGAGGGTCAGCACTGCGAGAGCGTTTATAAACAGAGTACGCATAATCTGATTATTGAGGAAAATTAGGTAATTTTGGACGGTAAACCGAATTAACTGGTGCAAATTTAATCATAAAAACGCGAAATGAAGGCCAAACTACTCATTTTATCTATAATATGTGTGCTCACTGCGGCCATTCCGGCCGCCGCAGGCAAGAATATCAAGCATCCGTCGCTGCTCTTCACTCCCGAACGCGTGGCTGCGGCCAAGAAGGCTGCGGCATCCGACAGCGTGCGCGCTGCAGCCGTGCGCGGCATCATGGAGCGCGCCGATGCAGTTGTGGCTAAGCCCGACGTGATGAAGATGGAGTACCCCGCACTGGCCTGGCAGTGGACCGGCGACCGCAAGTATGCCGACGCGCTGCGCTCAATGCTGCTGAAGGTGGCTGCCACGCCGAGCTGGGCCAATGCCGAGATGATGGCACGCGACCCGCAGTGGCGCAGCGAGTTGCAGATGGCCCACCGTTCGTTTCAGTGCGCGCTGGCCTACGATGCGATATACAACTATCTGAGCGCCGCCGACCGCGACACCATAGCCCGCGGACTGTGGCGTCTGGCCGGCGAGCCGCTGCTCGGCGACTGGTTGCTGGAGCCCTCGCGCATCCACTCTCTCAACAGCATGGGTCACAACTGGTGGACGTCGTGCGTCGGCATGGGCGCCATACTCGCCATGGCTATCGGCAACGAAGTGCCGGAAGCCGCCACTGCCGCCGAGGCTGCCGTCGAGGCGCTGCCCGAGTGGTTTGCCTTTGCAGGCGACGCCATTCAGCAGAAGCCCCGCACATTCGACCGTGCGGGCGGCATGTACGAGAGCATCAACTATGCCAGCTTCGGCATCACCGAGGCGCTGTTGCTACGCCTTGCGTGGCTCAACAGCCATCCCGGCGCCAAACTTGAGGACATAGAGCAGATGCGCCTGCTGCCCGACTTCTTCGCCCATGTGTCGTACCCGCGCACAGGCATGCTGTACAGTATCAACTTCGGCGACAGCCACAAGAACGTGACCGGCGAGAGCAGCCTGCTGCTGGCCTATGCGATGGGCGTCAAGGACCCCGTCACGCTATGGTACGCCGGGCAGATCGAGGCCGGACAGCACCGCGAGGGCATGCCACTGACCTTCCCGATGGGCCTTCTCTACACTCCCGACCTGAGCAACGCCCCCGCCGAGCCTGCCCTGCCATTGAGCAAACTGTGGAGCGACTTCGGCTGGGCCACCATGCGCGACTCGTGGAAGAAGGACGCCCGCATGCTCGCCGTGAAAAGCGGCGCCACCTGGAACCACTCGCACGCCGACGCCAACTCGCTGATACTCTTCGATAAAGGCGTGGATATAATAAAGGATGCCGGCAACTGCTCCTACGGCAAGCCCGAATACCGCAACTACTTCTTCCAGAGCGACGCCCACAACGTGGTGAAATTCAACGGCGAAGGTCAGCCGCGCTACCAACAGTACCACGGTGCGTCGCTGCCCGGTTCGCTGCACAATCTGCTGGATGACGGCCACACACGCTACGTTATGGCCGACGGCACCGGTCCCATGTCGCACCTGCTGTCGCGCAACCAGCGCCACTATCTGTGGCTCGGCGACGTCATCCTCGTCATAGACGACCTGCACAGCCACGAACCCGGCACCTGGGAATGGCTGTGGCATCCCAACGGCGAAGTGCGCAAACGTGGCGGCGACATAGAGATAACCAACGGCGAAGCCCGCGCCACCATACGTCCGCTGTATCCGCAGACGCTGGCTCCCAGCAATTTCGTACACGACTATCCCGAGATGCTGTACTGGGAGATAAAGACCGCCCCCACCGAGGACCTCAAAGGCACCGAGGAGTACTGGAGCCTGCACCTGCCGGGCACCACCGACCGCGTCAAAGGCGTCACCGCCATCATCCTCGGCGACCCCAAGGCCGTGAACATCACCCGCCGCGAGGGCAAAGACTGGATAGGCCTGCGCATAGAGCAGGGCGGCAAGGCCACCGATGTGTACATCAATCAGCTGGCCGACGGGCGTCTGATGCACCTCAACTCCTGGATTGAGGCCGACGGCTGGTCGACCGACGCCTACATGCTCGTCGCAGCCGACGGGGGCCGCGACCTCGGAATAATCCACGGCAGTTCGCTGCGACGCGAGGGCAAACCCGTATTCTCGTCGCTCTCCAAGCTTAACGTGCTGGCCCGCGAGGTGGGCACATCCCGGCAAAGCGTCGAAGTCTGCGGCCAACCGCGCATGCGCTTCACCCTCGGCGGCAAGAAATATGACATCTCAGATGGTAAATGATAGTTTTAGGTATTAGAGTGTAATAGACCGGTTGCGTCGGATGTGAATCCGGCGCAATTCTTTTATAAAAACATTAGGTAATATGCGCCGTTCAGCCGTATTCAAGATAAAAGAACTGAAAAAGCATGAATCTACTGGCATTATCAGCGCTGACGGCGTTGTCGCTCGTATCGCCCGACGGCTCGCAGCGCATCGACATACAGCATACGGTGGGCGCCGACTCGGTGGCTGCGGTGAGCTACGACGTTTCGTTCCGCGGCCGCCCCGTCGTCACGGGCGGCAGAATGGGACTCGACCTCGACAACCGGTCGTGGGAGATGGCGCTGGCGCTGGGCAAGCGTAGCCTCGCCCAGCCCGAACGCTGGATGGACCTGATGCGTCTCGACAGCGTCACCTATCAGCAGGCCGACACCACGTGGCATCCCCTCTACGGAGAGCGCTCCACGGTGCGCGACCGCTGGAACGGCGGCACACTGCACCTCTCGCGCCACGACGCCTCGAAGTACCGCCTCGACATAGAAGTACGAGCCTACAATGAAGGCGTGGCCTTCCGCTATTTCTTCCCGGAGCATCCTGCCGCCGTGTTCCATAAAGTCACCGACGACCTCACCACCTACCGCCTGCCCGATGGCACGATGCTCTGGGCCGAGGAGTGGGCGCAGGCACCCTTCATGCGTGTGAGTCCCGACTCGCTCACGCACCCCGTGGAGCGCGCACTGACGATTGAATACCCCGGCGGCTACTGGGGCGCGCTGACCGACGCCGACGTTGACGACTGGTGCCTCACGCGCTTCGACTCGCGCGGCGACGGCACGCTCGGCTCCGTGATGTATTCGCCGGTCGACATCGTCACCTATTACGCCACTCCGTGGAAAGTGATAATGGCGGCCGACACGCCAGGTCAGCTGCTCGAGCACAACGATATCGTCCTCAATCTCAACCCGGCCTGCCGGATAGCCGGCGCGGAAGAGTGGGTGAAGCCCGGCACCATCATGCGCGAGACCACTATCAGCACCGAGGGCGCTATCCGCACTCTTGATTTCTGCGCCGAACACAACATACCCTACATGCTCTTTGACTGGCTGTGGTATCTGCCCTGCACCAGCCACGACGGCGACGCCACCAAGGTGGTGGATAAGCTCGACATGCCCCGCGTGGTGAAGTACGCCCGCGAGCGCGGCATAGGCATATGGCTCTACGTCAACCAGCATGCTCTGATGAAGCAGCAGCGCGAGTTGTTCCCGCTGCTGCACGAGTGGGGCATAGTCGGCATCAAAAGCGGTTTCGTGCAGTACGCCTCGCACCGCTGGGCCACATGGCTGCACGACATGGTGCGCTATGCCGCCGAGAACAGGCTGATGATGAACATACACGACGAGTTCCGTCCCTCAGGCTTCTCGCGCACATATCCCAACCTGCTCACCCAGGAGGGCATACACGGCAACGAGGAGTGGCCCGACGCCACACACAACGTGACGCTGCCTTTCACGCGCATGATCAACGGCGCCGCCGACTACACGATATGCTACTTCGACAAGCGCCTGCGCAACACACATGCCCACCAGCTGGCCGCAAGCGTGGTGTTCTACTCACCGCTGCAGACCATACTCTGGTACGACACACCCGCGCGCTACCACGGAGAGCCTGAAATAGAATGGTTCGAACGGCTACGCACCGTCTGGGACGACTCGCGCGTGCTGTCCGGCTACCCGGGCGAGCACGTGGTGATGGCACGCCGCAGCGGCGACGACTGGTGGCTCGGTGCCATGACCAACAACGACGCCCGCGACCTCAGCGTCGACTTCAGCTTCCTGGAGCCGGGCGCCACATACACTGCCCGTGTGTTTACCGACGACCCTGCCGTCGACACCGCGACCCACGTACGCTGCGCCACACAGAAAATTACTTCCGACACAAAAATGTCGCTCAATCTCCAGCCTCGCGGAGGAGCTGCCATGATAATCACAAAAGATTGATATGAAACGTTTTGAGATATTAACCATTGCTTTTGTATCCCTCGTGTCGGGCGCATGTTCAAGCGCCGGAACCGCCGAGCGTGTCGACGCCGATGCCGACCTTGCCTACTGCAACGAGAAAGTGCATGTCGCCCTCAGTCATCTGCCGGCCGACACCACTGTGATGCCGCGCAATATCGAGGGCGCGGCGCACACGTGGGCGTGCCGTCCCGTGTGCGCCCAGGAGTGGTGCAGCGGCTTCTGGCCCGGCGTGCTGTGGTACGCCTACGAGTACAGCAAGGACCCGGAGGTGCGTGCCGCCGCCGAAAAGGCTACCGTCAGCCTTGCGCCGATTCTGTCGCAGCCGGTGTTCGACCACGACCTCGGCTTCCTGATATATTGCAGCTACGGCAACGCCTACCGCCTGACCGGCGACGATGCCTACCGCAGTGCCATAGTCAGCGCCGCCGACTCGCTCGCCACACTCTTCAATCCCACCGCCGGAACCCTGCTGGCATGGCCGCGCCACGTGGCCGACTATGGAGGCCACAACACCATCATGGACACCATGATGAACCTCGAGATGCTCTTCTTTGCAGCCAAGCATGGAGGTAACCCCTACTGCTACGACATAGCCGTGCGCCATGCCGAGACTACCATGAAGCATCACTTCCGGCCCGACGGCAGCTGCTATCATGTGGCTGTCTACGACCTTGACGACGGCCACTTCATGCGCGGCTGCACCCACCAGGGCTACGCCGACAGCTCGATGTGGGCCCGCGGACAGGCCTGGGCGATTTACGGCTACACGGTTGTCTACCGCGAGACGCGCGACCGTCGCTTCCTCGACTTCGCATGCAAGGTCGCCGACGTGTATCTCGACCGGCTGCCCGAGGACGGTGTGCCTGTGTGGGACTTCGACGACCCACGCGGACTCGATGCGCCGCGCGATGCATCCGCGGCATGCGTGGTGGCCTCGGCGCTGCTTGAGCTCGAGGGCTACGCCGACGCCGTTCATGCCAAGCGCTACCACGACGCGTCGCGCCACATGCTTGCAAGCCTCGCATCCGACAGCTACCGCAGCGGCGACACCAACGACGCTTTCCTGCTGCACAGTACCGGCCACCATCCGGCCGGGAGCGAGATCGACGCATCCATCGTGTACGCCGACTACTACTACATCGAGGCACTCAACCGCCTGCGCCAGGCAGAGAAGAACGGCAAGTACATAGCCCAGCGTTAACGTTGTTAAAAATGTGTTTTACAACACATTGTGCGCGTTTTAGTCGTTTTTGTTGAAATTTTTTCAAGAATTATTTAGTATTTTTGCGCCACAAACGCAAAAGAGCACTTGAACAGACTGCTGACATATATCGTGAGCCTGCTTACGGCGCTGCTTATGACAGTTTCCGGGGTGGATGCGGCCGTACCTGACGGTAAGTTCCGCAGTGTCACCGTATCGAGCCAGCTGCTTGACATGACCGTGAGCTCTGTGTTCCGTGACAGCACGGGTTATGTGTGGCTCGGCAACGGCTTGGGCGTCGACCGTTTTGACGGCGTGCGTGTGCGCCATTATCCCATCCGCGGCACCGATGTCAAGGACCGGCGCGTCAACGCACTCGCGCAGATGCCCGGAGGTGACATCTATGCCGGCAACGGCGACGGTCTCTGGCGGCTTGCGGCCGGAAGCGACGAGTTCGAGCGCGTAGGCGGAGACTCCGGACGTGCGGTCCAGATGGTCAACGCTCTGCATCCCGCACCGGACGGCAAGAGCCTTCTCGTCGGTACGTTCAACGGTCTGTATCGTTTTGTGCCAGGTACACCGGGTCCCGTACATATGCCGCTTGTCGACTCCCGCATAGCAGCCGCGTCGAACCGCGTGGCCGACATCGCCATGATGGGCGATACGATTTTCCTCGCAACCGGCGCCGGCGTGGTGATTCTCAACGACAGCACATCCATTCTCTATGACTGTCCCGTGGCCGTCAACAGCGTGGCCGTGGCCTCCGGGCGGCTTTATCTCGGTACCAGCGACAACGGCCTTGTCACCTTCGACATCCGCACCGGAGAGATGAAGCCGTTTGCCGGCATGGACAGTAATGTAATCACCGACGTGTCCTGTGGCCCGGACGGCATTGTGTACGTGGCGACCGACGGCGCCGGCGTGGCGGCTATCGACCCCTCGGCCGACAGTATCGCCGAGCGTTATACCCATACGCCGGGGCGCGAAGGTTCGCTGGCAAGCAACGCTGTGTATGCTGTGTGCCCTGACAGCCACGGGCTGCTGTGGGTGGGATACTACCAGCTCGGCGCCTCGCACACGCTCTACTCGGCCGACGTGTTCTCCACCTATGCCGCCGGAGGCTTCAATACTGCCGGGCGTGCGGTGCGCGTGGTTTTGCGTCGCGGGCCTTATACGTTGCTCGGCACACGCGACGGCGTCTTCATCATCAACTCTGGAGGCGGTGACGATGCCGTGGCTGCAGTGACCCATATATGCCAGCCGCGCCTGCGCAGCAATATGATAATATCGGCGGCTTGGTACGGCGGCTGCTTCGTGGTAGGCACTTACGGCGGGGGCGCCCACGTCATAGACCCGCGCGACGGCTCCGTCGCCGACCTGTCGGTGTCGGGTCAGGACTATCCTTTCCGCCGCGGCCACGTGTTCAGCCTCACGCCGCATCCCGACGGCAGTCTGTGGTGCGGAACGTCGGCCGGCCTCGTGCGCCTGATGCCTGACGGCGGCGAACGGCGCTGGACCTACGAGAACAGCCAGCTGCCGCAGGGAAATGTCTACGACGTATTCTTCGACAGCAAGGGCAACGGATGGATATGTACCGAGAACGGCCTCGCCGTCTACGATCCCGCCCGCGGCACCGTCAGCAGCAGCCTCTTCCCGAAGGGGTTCTTCAACAGCCGCAAGTTCAAGGAGGTGTATCAGGATTCCCGCGGGCGCCTTTACTTCCTGCCCGAGCACGGACGCATCTACACCAGCAACATGGCCATGACGGACTTCGGCACGCTCGACATGCCCGGCGGCGACGAGATGGAGCCGCGCGCCCTCATCGAGGACAACGACGGCTGCATGTGGCTGGCTACGTCGAACGGCATCTTCAGCCGCGAGGCGGGTTCGGCCGACTGGGTGGAGTTCGGAAGCACCGACGGAGTAGCGTCGCCGCTGTTCATCAACTGCACACCTGTGGCCGACGCCGACGGACGCCTGTGGTTCGGCAATTCCTACGGCCTGCTTACTGTGCGCCCTCACGAGGCCGGCCACAACATGCACCACAGTTCGTTCAGCCTCAGCCTGAGCGATGTGCTCGTAAACGGCAAGAGCATAGGCTCGGCGGGCTACGCAGCCGCCACTGCCGACGGCGTGTGCCGTGTCAGCCTTCCGCGCCATGCCGGAAGCATCACGCTGCAGCTGACGCCGCTGAACTTCGCCGACCCCATGAACCTGCATTACCAGTACCGCCTTGACGGCGGCAGGTGGTTCGACCTTGAACGCGATTTCGACCTGTCGTTCTACGACCTCAGCGGAGGCATCCACCGCCTTCAGCTGCGTCAGGCCGGGCGCGATGACACGGAGACACTGGTTGAGCTTCACGTGCCGTACCCGGCATGGCTCTGGGTCTGCCTCGGCCTTGGTTTGCTGGCCGTGCTGTCGTTTGCTGCGAGCTACATGCTGCACATTCGCCGCAAGCGCGAAGCGTTTGCGGCGAAGAGGCCGCCGCTGGCTGCGGCTGAGGCCGCCGCCGACGACGGGGACGAATCCCCCGAGGAGGCAAAGCGCAAATACCGCACATACAATATGAACGAGGCCGAGGGCCGCGAAATCTCGGCGCGGCTCGACAGCATAATGACCGAGAAGAAACCCTACACCGACCCCGAGCTGCATCTGGCCGACCTGGCCGAGCTGGCCGGCGTGTCGGGCCACAGGCTTTCGTTCTATTTCAGCCAGTATCTCCACGTAAGCTTCTACGACTACGTGAACCGCCGCCGTGTCGACGAGTTCAAGCGTCTGGCCGCTTTGCCGGATGCCGGACGCTACACTCTCTCGGCTCTTTCGGCCAAGGCCGGATTCAGCAGCCGCACCACCTTCTTCCGTTACTTCAAAAAGGCAGAGGGTATCACGCCGGCCGAGTTCATGGAGCGCCTCGGACGGTAGCGCGCACCGCGTGCCGACGGGGCGGTTTTGTTAGCCCGGAGTTTCAAAAAATTGAGTGAAACGTGAGTTTCAAAAAATTAAGCAGCTGGTGCTCAGCTGCTTTCGCGTTTAATATTCCAATAAATTGATTAGCATGTATCTGACCTTGATTTTGTTGCAAAGGGGCGAATCTTGAAATAATTTTGCATCGGAAACAATAGCCACTAATGCCATGAAATCCGACCAGATCATCACAAATGCTTACATGGAGCTGCGCCCCTGCCTGACGCGCTACATATCCGCGAGGGTCAACGACGCCGACGACGCCGAAGACCTTGCCCAGGACGTGTTCCTGAAATTGCTGGAGCATGTCGGCGAAGGAGGTTTCATCCCGCAGCAGATCCGTTATCTTATTTTTACTGTAGCGCGCAATGTTGTCAACGACTACCTGCGCCATCATTATGTGCGCCGCGAAGCCGACCGCTATCTGATGGATTACGCTCCCAAGAGCGACACCTCCACGGAGTCGCGCGTGGTGGCCTCCGACCTGGCTGCCATCGAAGCCCGCTGCATAGCCGCGCTGTCAGCGCGCCGTCGCCGCGTCTTCGAGATGAGGCGCTACGAGGGGCTGAGCGCCGCCGAGATTGCCGAGCGCCTGGGCCTGTCGACGCGCACCGTCGAGAATCACATCTTCACGGCCTCCACTATCGTGCGCAGCCGCATGCGCGCGGTCATATAATAATAGACAATAAAAACAATCAATAGTTAACCTAACCATAATAATCTATCTTATCGCATGAATGACAATAGCTATAAAGGATTGTCGCGCGCGGCGATGATAGCCCTTGTGGCATCGGCCATGATGGCATCCACTCCCGCGACAGCCTTTGCGGCACCGGCCCCCGCGCCCGCTGCCGCTGCCGTTGTGAGCAGTGTGACCGGTACTGTCACCGACACTACCGGCGAGCCCCTTATCGGCGCTTCCGTGACGGTGAAAGGCACACAGCAGGCCGCTGTCACCGACATCGACGGTAATTTCAGCCTCAGGAATGTCAAGGGCAAGACCCTTGTCGTAAGCTACGTGGGCATGAAGCCCCAGGAGGTGGCAATCACCGACGGGCATATGAACATCGTGCTTCAGGAGAATTCCGAAGCCCTCCAGGAGGTTGTGGTGGTGGGCTACGGCGTTCAGAAGAAAGCCACACTGACGGGTTCTGTCGCTGTTGTCGACGAGAAGGCCCTCGAAAACAAGGGTACCCTCAGCAGCCCCGTGCAGGCACTGCAGGGTCAGGTGCCCGGTGTCATCATCACCCGCGCCAGCTCGGCGCCCGGCGACGAGAGCTGGGGCATGCAGCTGCGCGGCTCGTTCTCCAAGAACGGCAGCGATCCTCTCGTCATCATCGACGGCGTGGAGTATGAGAGCGTCAACGACCTCCGCCTGCTCAACCCCTCCGATATCGAGAGCATGAACTTCCTGAAGGACGCCGCAGCGTCCATCTACGGTGCCAAGGCCGCCGGCGGTGTCGTTCTCGTCACCACCAAGAAGGCCAAGGAAGGCAAAGCCAAGGTGGACTACAGCGGCAGCTTCACCTTCAAGAAAATAGGTCTGCAGGCCGAGAGCATGAGCCTGAGCGAGTGGGCCGACGGTATTCTTGAGGCCCGCGGCAACGACGGCTTCAATATGAGCGACGTCTGGATGCGCTACGCCACTCTCGCCAAGATGTATCCCAACACCATCATCCAGGGCAACCCCCTGGGCATGAACAACGTGACGGACATACCTCTGTTCGACACTGACTGGCTCGACGTGATGTGGGGCGACTCCTGGAGCACGCAGCATGAGCTCAGTGTCAGCGGCGGCACCGAGAAGAACCTCTTCCGCTTCTCGCTCGGATACATGTACGACGACTCCAACCTCAAGTGGGGCAACAACAGCAACCAGCGCGTCAACCTGCGACTGAATAACACCTTCAACATCATGAAGGGCATGACCCTGCAGAGCGTCATCAGCTACAACCGTCAGGACCAGGTGGCTCCCACGCAGATAGGCGCGGCCCTCAACGTGGGCCAGGCGCAGCCGGGCTTCCCCACCAGCGCCATCAACGGACGCCCCTACGGCTGGGCCGAGCAGTGGCGCGCGCCCAACTGGCTCTGCGAGCTTGGCGGCGACAACAAGCTAAAGGTCAATGCAATCAACATCAGCGAGACACTGCGTTACGAGTTCATCGAGGGTCTGCGCGCCAATGTGGTGCTCGGCTACAACCACTCCGACGCCACCCGCGACAAAAAGGAACTGCCCGTAACCTTCTACCGCTACGACGGCGTCACCCCGGCCTTCACCCTTCCCCTGCAGAAGGATACATATTATGAGAAGACCAACAGCAACACCGATTTCTACTCCATCCAGGGCTACCTCGACTGGAACAAGAGCTTCCGGGACATGCACAATGTAACCCTCCTCGGCGGTGTGCAGTACAACATGAAGAAGTACGAGGCATTCGGCACACACTCCCTCGACATCCAGGAGACCCTTGAAATTCCGAACGGCGCAGGCGAGATCACCCTCACCACGCCCCACAACTGGGAAGAGTCCATCCTCTCCTACTACGGCCGCGCCAACTACGACTTCCGCAGCAAGTACATGGTCGAGGCGCAGTTCCGCTACGACGGCAGCTCCAAGTTCCAGGCCGCCAACCGCTGGGCCTTCTTCTGGGGCACATCGCTGGGCTGGCGCATCACCGAGGAGAAATTCATGGAAGGTCTGCGCCCCTGGGTCAATGAACTCAAACTCCGCGCATCCTACGGCAACGTCGGCAACCAGGGCGGTATCGACCGCTACTCCGGCACCACTTTCTACACCATGCACTCCACCGGCGGCAACGTCATCGGCGGCTCGCTCGTGGGCAACATGGACCTCAAGGGCTCGCTGCCCAGCACCGACCGCACCTGGGAGCGCGTGCACAACTATAACGTCGCCCTCGACTTCGGCCTCTTCAACGGCCGTCTCAACGGCACCGTCGAGGCCTTCATGAAGCGTACCAACAACATGCTCATCAACGTCGAGTATCCCCACATCATCGGTCAGGCCGTACCCACATCCAACAGCGGCAAGTTCAAGGCATGGGGCTACGAAGGCCAGGCCAACTGGAACGACCGCATCGGCTCCGTCAACTACCACGTGGGCGGTACGTTCACTTACGTCGAGAACCGCCTTACCGACAACGGCGGCTCCGGAGCCATCGGCGCCGGCCAGCGCAGCGACCAGGAAGGCTACCCCCTGAACTCCGTATGGGGCTACCGCTACTGCGGCAAGATCCAGAATGCCGAGCAGCTCGAGAAGTACAAGGCACGCTACGGCAAGGACTGCGCCATCGGCAACCTTGACCTGCTGCGCCTCGGCGACAATATGTTCGAGGACGTCAACAAGGACGGCACCCTCGACCAGAAGGACCTCGTCTACCTCGGCACCAACGACCCCAAGGTCCAGTACTCCTTCAACTTCGGCGCTGACTGGAAGGGCTTCGACGTCAACTTTATCTTCCAGGGAGCCGCCAAGCGCACCATCTGGCGCACCATCAACAGCAGCAACGCTCCCGACACATGGCGCATACCCATGCGCAACGCCTACCAGAACGGCTCCAACCACTGGATCGGCAACGTATGGAGCGAGGAGCATCCCGACAACCGCTATCCTCAGCTCACCATGCAGAGCACCATCAACGACTACAACTACCAGTGCTCAAGCTGGAGCGTGCAGGACGGCTCGTATCTGCGTCTGAAAAACTTCACAATAGGTTATACACTTCCCAAGGCTCTGCTACAGAAGCAGAAGGTCATCAGCAACGTACGCGTTTACGTCACCGGCACCGACCTCTGGGAATGGAAAGCCAACACAGACGACTGGGATCCCGAGGCCAACAGCCGCATCACCGACAGCAAGCGCTATCCCTTCCTGCGCACATGGACCATCGGCGCCAACGTCACTTTCTGATGGTTTAGGGTTTAAAGTTTAAGGTTTAATGCCAATCAAACAGCAAACAATGAAAAACATCTTCAAATATACGGCAATCGCAGCCCTGGCTCTTGCTTCCGCATCCTGCCTCGACCTGACCTCGAAGGAGGACCTCAGCGACGGCGACCTCTGGAGCAAGCCCGGCGACTTCGAGCTTTTCGCCAACAAATTCTACGACTGGCTGCCCAACTTCGGCACCGTCTACGCCGACAACGTCCACGCCGACCGCCACAGCGACCTCATCAGCTACGACCAGGCGCGCGACGCACAGTCCGTCGGCATCCATACCGTTACAGAGAGCGATGGTGACTATACCGACGCCTACGACCGCATCCGCCGCTGCTGTCTGCTCATCGAGAACGCCGAACACTTCTCCCAGAGCCACGAACTCATCCGCCAGCCCCTCGGCGAGGCTCACTTCTTCCGCGCCTACACTTACTTCCAGCTCCTGCAGAAGTTCGGCGACGTCATCCTCGTCGACCACAGCATCGACAACGGCTCGCCCCTGCTCTTCGCCAAGCGCGACGACCGTACCAAGATAGCCGACTTCATCATCCGGGACCTCAAGGATGCAGCCGAACTGCTCAAGCCCACCGCCGACCTCGCCGACGGCCGCGTAGGCAGCGAGGGCGCCTGGGCCATGCTCAGCCGCGTGGCTCTCTTCGAAGGCACATGGCAGATCAACCACAAGAACAACGAGGAGCTGGGCCGCGCCTACTGCGCCGAGGCCGCAGCCGCAGCCAAGAAAGTTATCGACGGCGGCAAGTTCCAGCTCTTCTGGAACGCCACCCTCGGCGACGCCTCCCAGAAGTACATGTTCATTCTCGAGGATGTGCAGAGCAATGGCGCCGGCCTCACAAAGAGCGACAACCACGAGTACATCATCAAGCGCTGCTTCGACCCCGAGCTCAAGGTCATAGGCCGCAACCTCACCACAGAAATATTCTTCAACCACCAGCGTGTCAACGGCCGCTTCGCCGACCTCTACCTCTGCCAGGACGGCCTGCCCATCGAGAAATCCAAGCAGTTCCAGGGACGCGACAAGGTCATCAGCGAGTGGCAGAACCGCGACCACCGCATGCGCTACACCCTCTGCCAGCCCGGCGACAATTTCTGGAACAGCACCAACGGCCGCATCGACTGGTCCGGCAGCGACGCCGAGATTGCATCCTGCGCCAAGGCCGGCGCCATACCCAACGGCGGCAGCGGCTACTGGCACCAGAAATGGGTGACCGAGCGCACCTGCAAGGACGGCGAACAGAGCTACGACTGGCCCGTGCTGCGCTACGCCGAGGTGCTCCTGAACTATGCCGAAGCCACCTTCGAGGCCAACGGAGGCAAGATCAGCGACGACGACCTCAAAATCTCCATCAACCTCACCCGCAAGCGTGTCAACAAGAACATGCCCGACCTCACCAACGCGTTCGTCTCGGCCAACGGTCTTGACATGCGCGAGGAAATCCGCCGCGAGCGCACCATCGAGCTCTTCCAGGAAGGCTTCCGCTACGACGACCTCCGCCGCTGGAAGACAGCCGAGACCGAGATGCCCAAGGACATCATCGGTGTCAAGTGGGCAGGCGAGTGGCTCGAGAAGTGGCCCCGCCCCGGCATGAGCCAGGACGCCGACGGCCGCCTCATCGTCGAGGACAACCGCCAGTTCCTTCCCAAGCACTATCTTTTCCCCCTTCCCACCGCTGAGCGCATGCTCAACCCCAATCTCGGGCAGAACCCCGGTTGGTGAGTTTAAGGTTTAGGGTTTAAAGTTTATCCCCAAAAGAACATACTGATGAAAAAGACTAACATAGCACTGCTTGCGGCCGCACTCCTCGGCCTTGGTCTCGCATCCTGCGACGACGACAAGCAGCTCACTCTCGACGGCAAGGAGACAAAGCTCCTCGACGAGATCACCTTCACCAACATGGAGGGCACCCTGCCGCTGGCAATAGGTATGGACTCCACCATCACGTGGACGGTAGGCCCAGAGGACGCCTCCGACAAGACCGTCATCTTCGCCTCCGACAACGAGGCCGTGGCAACCGTCGACCAGAACGGTAAGATCACCGCCATCAGCGAGGGCACGGCCATCGTCACCGGCGTCAGCAGCCTCGGCTTCGCCGTGTTCGACGCCAGCGCCACCGTGGTCGTGAACGTCATCCCCGAGGTCACCAAGGCCACCTCCCTCACCAT
The DNA here is from genome assembly GCA_948665475.1 of uncultured Muribaculaceae bacterium. Classification (GTDB taxonomy): domain Bacteria; phylum Bacteroidota; class Bacteroidia; order Bacteroidales; family Muribaculaceae; genus CAG-873. The sequence continues at coordinate 44,149 of CAPNHY010000021.1, forward strand.
CACCAACACCACCCCCGCCGGTGAGGACGGTCTCATCTACGTCAGCGACGAGTTGCAGATGGCCGCCGAGATTCTCCCCGCCAATGTCACCTACACCAAGCTTGAATGGCGCAGCCTCAACCCCGACGTAGCCAGCGTCGACCAGAAAGGTCTCGTCAAGTGCCTCGCGCAGGGCGACGCCGTCATCCAGGCCATCACCACCGACCGCAGCGGCGTCTACGCTGAATTCAAGTTCCACGTCAACCGCATGGTCGACGCCGAGCGCGTGGAGATAGCTCCCGTAGAGCCACTCGTAATCAATCAGGGCAGCGTAGAGCTCGGCGTCACCTACTTCCCGGCCGACGCCACCGTAGGCTCCGTGGAGTGGACCAGCGACAACGAGATGGTTGCCACCGTGCGCCGCGGCGTAGTCACCCCCGTGGGCTTCGGCACCGCCAACATCACCGCAACCTGCCCCGCCACAGGCGAGAGCACCACAGTGGCCGTGACCGTCGAGGACGGCCTCTACGTATGGGACGCGCGCAACCAGTGGCAGCGCTGGATCTGCTCAGGCGCCGACGGCGGCGAAGTGCGCGACGGCGACTCCTGGCGCATCAACTTCCCCGCAACCACGGGTAAGTACCGCCGCGACATCAAGATCGACTGCAGCAACACCAATCTTTTCACCATGACGTCGACCCGTCCCGTGCTCGCCATCAAGTGCAACATTCCCAAGGGCGGCAACAACACCTGGGACGTCCGCGACTCCGGCAACCCGAAGGACAACGACGGCTACGACCTGCCCGACGGCAACCGCCTCATCATGATCGACCTCACCAAGAAGTTCCAGGAATGGGGCGCCAAGGAGCACGGCTTCAACCTCTTCCAGCTCAAGGTGGCCGACATACCCAACGGCAACGTCGACGCCTCCAAGGCCTACTACAACGTCTTCTGGATACGCACCTTCACCAGCGCCGACGAGGCCAAGGCATTCGCCGACGAGGACGCGCGCAAGTGAAACCGTGACACGTGAACAGCGGAGCTGAGGGCTCCAAACCCGCGCCCTCAGCTCCCTCTCCCCACCACTCAACAACACATATCACACACTCAGACAATGAAAAAAACATTCACCATACTTCTTGCAGCAGCCGCAGCCTTCGCAGCCGCAGCCTGCTCCGAGATCAAGGACGGCGTGAGCGACCTCGACTCCTGGGAGATTCCCGACGAGAAGGAGGACTTCAAAGTCTACGACCCCAAGGTCTACACTCTCAGCCACCCCTGCATGCTCCACACCGCCGACGACATTGCCTACACCAAGGCCCACCTCGGTCAGGAACCCTGGAGCCAGGCCTACCAGAAACTCCTCACCAGCGGCTTCTCCGTCAACACCTACAAGGCAAGTCCCGTGAAGTACCTCGCACGCCTCGACGCCAACAACTGGGCCGACGGCGGCGGCCGATGGGATGACGCAGGCCTCCGCGACGAGTACTACCCCGGCATCCACAACAATTACACCAACTTCTTCCGCGACAGCCACGCAGCCTATCAGCTCGCCCTCAAGTGGCAGCTCGCCGGCGACGGCGAGGCCGCAGCCGCTGCCATTCAGATTCTCGAGGACTGGGCCGCCGTCAACAAGGGCCTCCTCCTCGGCCGCGGTCCCAAGTGGAAAGACGACGTGATCGACTCAAACGAGTACCTCATCATGTTCCAGATGCATCAGGCCGCCAACGCCGCCGAGCTTCTCCGCAGCTACAACGGCTGGGACAAGAGTGCGGGCTTCGACGCCGTGAAGAACTGGTTCATCACCTACTTCTATCCCTTCTGCTCCAAGTTCATCGAGATGAACAACGGCGACCACTGGTGGATGAACTGGGACCTCGCAAGCATGACGGCCATTCTCTCCATCGGCATCCTCGCCGACAACCAGGACATGATCAACGAGGCCATCCTCCACTTCAAGCACGGCGAAGGCCCCGGCTGCATCATGCGCAAGGGCGTTATCGAAGTCTTCGACGACCCCGACGGCACGGGCCAGAAGCTCGCTCAGGGCAACGAGGCCGGCCGCGACCAGGGCCACAACACCCTCTGCGCAGCCATGGTGGGCGCTTTCTGTCAGATGGCCTACAGCATCGGCGAGGACCTCTTCGCCTTCGAGGACGGACGCGCCATCGCCTTCGCACAGTACGTAGCCAAGTACAACGTGCCCAAGCCCGAGGTCGATCCCAACTACGAGTCCATCACCGTCAGCAACTTCCGTTACCTTGAGGAAGAAATGCCCTTCACCGAGTATACCTACAACGGCGGCATCATGACCGCCATCTCCGGCGCGGGTCGCGGCACCAAGCGCCCCGGATGGGACATCTGGGCCGGCTACTGCAACAGCCACAACTATCCCGCCAAGTACGTCACCGAGATGGCCGACTTCTTCCGCCCCGACGGCGGTGGCGGCCACTACGGCAACTCCTCCGGCGGCTTCGACCAGCTCGGTTTCTCCACCCTCATGCACTACCGCCCCGCCAACTAAGCGGCACGCAGCATAAATACTCTCGACCGGCACGAAAATTTTTTCGTGCCGGTTGAGTAGTTCTGCCGCCATCACCGAATTACAATACAAAAACTAACCAAAATCTATCTTAATATGATGAAAAAATTACTCTTAACGGCCGCTTTCGCGGTTCTCGCCGCCGGCGCCGCATCCGCCGCCGTCACCATCGGCGAAACCTCCTATAACACTATTGGCGATGCTGTCAAGGCTGCAAAAGCAGGTGATGTAATTAAATTTGACGGTACTCAAGAAGTAAATGACCGTCTGACAATTGGCGTAGATCTCACCATCGAAGGTAGTGCAGATGCCACCATCAAGATGACAAATGCCGGCAAAGCCCTTCTTCTTGTAAACAACAGCGCAAATGCTACTGTAAACAATGTCATCTTCGATGGCAACGACCTTACTCTCACCAACAACAAGCCTGTTGAAATAGCTAACGCTGCTGCATCGGCAACATTCACCAACTGCACATTCAAAAATTTCAATGCTCAGCGAGTTATCTTTACGCAGAAAAAGACAACACTCACTGGCGTAAAGATGGAAAATTGCACCATCACAGCGAACAGCACCGGTGGCTATTGGGCCGAAGTATTTGTCGGTTCGGGCAATAACAATGTAACTATTGCGGGAGAATCAAGCTACACCCTGATGCTTGAGAAGAACAACGCCGTTACAGCAGGCGGGGCTCTCTCCGGCAATATCGAAATTATTCCCGTCTACACCGCCGGCGCAACTCTCGTGAAGGGTTGCACTGATACAAGCATCTTCTCGCTGCCCGAAGGTGCTCCCGAAGGATATAAACTGGCCGCCGAAGGTGGCAACATCGTTCTCGCATTTGAGAAAATGGTCGTAAAGAACGAGACGACCGGCGTGGAATACTCCTCACTGATGGCCGCTTATAATGCAGCCGAAGACAATCAGACGCTTGTTGTGCTTGAAGACGTAACTCTTGGCGACCGTATTCTCAACGCAAAAAGGAATCTCGTAATCAAAGGTCTGACACCCGAAGTTAAGATAACGAAGACATTCACCGGAAAGCTTTTCTTCTGCGCCGACAAGGGCAATCTTACACTTCAGGATCTTGTCCTTGATTGCGACAACAAGGCGACCTCAACACCTGAGCTGGAAGTCAATGTAACAAACTTTTATATTACAAATGTTAAGATTATCAATTCCGTTTCATCGAATTGCCTCCTCAATATTAAGTCCGGTAATAAAAACGGCATTCTCAACGGTTTCACACAGGAGAATTGCACAGGCGGAATCAATGTATCGGGTATCCTTCAGATGCAGGGCGATAACAACGTTCCTGTCACCGTTGCTGAAGGCGGAAGTATAAAGGTTATTGGCGAACTCACCAACGAACAGCCCATTGAGATTACACTTCCCGCAACCGCAAAAGCAGATGACTTAGCAATCAGCGGAACCACTGCTTACAGAAAATTCCACCTTACTAACGAGGGCCTCTATCTCGTACCCGACGCAAATGGCGAGAATCTTATTCTCAGCGTGAACAAGCCCACCGGCATTGCTGACATCACCGTCGACGAGAACGCTTCCGTAGAGTACTTCAACCTCCAGGGCGTACGTGTAGCCAACCCCGAAAACGGCCTCTACATCCGTTGTCAGGGCGGCAAGGCCACCAAGGTTTACGTCAAGTAAGAACATCTCATAGGATAGTATAGACTCCCCGAGGCGCAGAGGATTCCCCATCCCCTGCGCCTTCTTATTCCCCTGTCCTCCACTTTGTACGGCTCGATGCACACGGGGTCGTCGTATGCACCGGCGCCATAGACTTATTTGTATGGCCGGAGGCCATAGATTTTGTTAACCGCGGGCACTTGTGCCCGTGGCCCGAGCCTCCCTCACGCGTTCAGCCCCGGAGGCGGCTGCATTTACATGCATTCTGATAGATGTGTTGTTCAGCCGCCTCCGGGGCTGCTCCTATTTTTATCCCATCACCACGGGCGCAAGCGCCCGCGGCTAACAAAATCCATGGCCTCCGGCCATATCCCTATGCTGGCGCCATTCTCTCAGGATAGACGTCCTTTTTAGACCATGACGCCTTAGATTGTTCCCCGGCCAGCCGCCTTATTTGTTCGGCTCGATCTCCGTTCCGGCGCATGCGCCGGCGCCATGGACTTATTTGTATGGCCGGAGGCCATAGATCTTGTTAACCGCGGGCGCTTGCGCCCGTGGCAGGAGCCATCCAAACACATTCAGCCCCGGAGGCGGCTGAAATTTCTGCTTGTGTTTCGATATAAATTGGTAACTTTGCACCATGAGCAAAACAAAATCTCTTCATCACATCGTCTTTGCTACCAAACAGAGAGAGATGACAATTACGGAGGCAGACAAAAAGGAGTTGTATGCTTACATATTAGGCATCATCCGGAACCTCAAATGCTATCTTATCCGAATAAACGGCATGCCGGACCATATTCATTTGCTCGTAGATGTAAACCCTACTGTGGCAATTGCCGATTTGGTAAAACAAATCAAACAATCAAGCAGTTACTGGATGAAATCAAGCGGTAAATTTCCTAAATTCCGCTGCTGGGGAGAGGGTTATTATGCCTTTTCAATAGCCGTTTCAGAGTTAGACAAGGTGAAGGCATATATTATCAATCAGGAAGCGCATCATGCAGGTAACAATCTGGTTGATGAGATGAAGTTCTTGGCCGATAAATACATGGTGGCATGGCACCCCAATGATTGGGAGTAGATGCAGCCGCCTCCTGGGCTGTTCCTATTTTTATCCCATCACCACGGGCGCTTTTTTCCCGAGAAAGTATTTTTGATATTTCCGTATTTTTCGCCCGTTCCTATTCAAAAAATATGTAACTTTGTACAAACCAATCGGTCAAAATGACAAAACTATACAAAATACTTCCGGCACTGATTATGCTCGTACTCTTGCTCGCATCGTGCGGCGCGGAGAAGCATCCCGAGCAGCCGTGGAAAGGATATTGGTATGCCGTTACTTCCAATCCGGGTGGCGACGGCGGCAACAAACTCTATGTGCGCCTGGATTTTTATGACTCGACGGTGTGTGTCGACGGCTATGAAAACGTGCTCGGCGTGCTCATTATGACTAAGGATAGATCGGTGTACACGCCTGTGGCTGTTGACCTTATAACCTCCGTCGACATACAGGGTCCCGAGGAGGCGCGCATCAACTACATCCAGCAGATCACGGGGCAATTGCGCTCCGGTACGCTTAAACGCGCCGCCGACGGCTCGCTTACTTTTCTGGATGGCAAAATGCTCCGAGCCGGCAAGCCCGGGATGAAGGACAGCTCCGAGGGCGTGTACGATGTGGACCCGTCCACTCTGGTTTTCAACAAAATCAGCGACAAGCCCAACTATAAGGAGATACCGACCTACGAGCTGGTGATGACCTTGCCCGACCGCAGCTATTATCTGCATGCGCTGATGACCGAGACGGAGGCTCCCCCCTTCGGCGACGTACAGTTGCGCTGCTATTACCCGGATACCGACCGTGACATCAACATTACGAATGAGGTGGGTGATTCGCCACTGAATTCGCGCTTCCACGCCACCATCGTGGACTGCTGGCCTCTGCCCGACGACTCCGGACTGGGACTTATCATATGGTCCGGCGGCGAGGATATGCAGGAGCTTACGCTTTATCGCGTCAACGACCGCAACACCTTCGAGGCCGTGGACTATGTAGTGGGCCGTCGGCCTGACCGCTATCTCGGAGAGCATATGCCCGACTCGTCGGCCATATGCTCGGTGGTGCGTGAGGGACGCCTTGTAAAGGTGCGCGACCCGCTGCGGCAGGAAACGCGCGTCTACGACCTGGCCGTCAACCGCCGCTGAGCATTTAGTTTATAGTTGATAGTTTATAGAGGTAAGAGGGGTCGCCACGTAGTGGCGGCTCGGTTATATCTGAGGGCGGCCGCAGGCCGCCTTCACTCTTATCTATAAACTATTATTACTGTCCGCTAAACCGTAAAGTAGTTAGTCCAACTTCATGAAAGTCAGA
>CAPNHY010000022.1:0-49359 GCA_948665475.1 uncultured Muribaculaceae bacterium
GGAATCAGCCCTAATTTGTTCCTGTCTCAAAAATTTTTACCGGACAGTAATAATAAACTATAAACTACTTGATTACAGCCAGTCCGCCCTGAGCCGTCTCTTTGTAGAGCGAGGGTATGTCGTGGCCGGTCTGCTTCATCACCTCGACGATGCGGTCGAAGCTTACCGAATGGCGCCCGTCGCTGTAGGCTGCGTAGAGGTTGGCGTCGAGGGCGCGGGCGGCCGCATAGGCGTTGCGCTCGATGCAAGGTATCTGCACGAGGCCGCACACGGGGTCGCACGTGAGGCCGAGATGATGCTCCAGGCCCATCTCGGCCGAATATTCTATCTGCGCCACGGTGCCACCGAAGAGCTGCGACGCGGCTGCGGCGGCCATGGCGCATGCCACTCCGACCTCGCCCTGACATCCCACCTCGGCGCCGCTTACGCTGGCGTTGTGCTTTACTACATTGCCGAAGAGGCCGGCCGTAGCCAGCGCGCGCAGGATGCGCTGCTCGCTGAAGCCCTTGGAATGGTGCAGATGGTATAGCACGGCCGGCAACACACCGCACGAGCCGCACGTGGGAGCCGTGACGATGCGTCCGCCCGCGGCGTTCTCCTCGCTCACGGCCAGGGCGTAGGCGTACACCAGCCCGCGGCTGCGCAGACTCTGGCTGTAGCCCGCGGCATGGACGTAGTAGCTGACGGCCTTGCGGCGCACTCCGAGGCCTCCGGGCAGCACGCCCTCGGCCTCGATGCCGCGTTCCACGGCCTCCTTCATCACGGTCCAGACCTCGTGCAGGTAGTCCCAGATGCCGGCGTCCTCGTACATGTCGACGTACTCCCAGTAGCTGCGGCCGCTTTCCTCGCACCAGCGGAGTATGTCCTGAATCTTCGTCAGGGGATAAATGCTGTGTCCGGGCGAGCGTGTCTCGCCTTCCTCCACGATGTCGCCGCCGCCTATGCTGAAGTAGGTGCGCGTGGCGCTCACGTTGCCCTCGGCGTCGAGCGCGCGGAATGTCATGCCGTTGGTGTGGAACGGCAGCACGATGTCGGGCGCCCACAGTATTTCGGTCGGAGCCACGCGCGAGAGGACATCGCTTACGGCCACGTCGGTGAGGTGACCGCGGCCCGTGGCGGCGAGGCTGCCGTAGAGCTTGACCTCGAAGCGGGCGGGCACGTCGCCGCCGAGCAATCCGATGAATCGCTCGGCGGCTTTGCGCGGGCCCATGGTGTGGGAGCTGCTGGGCCCTTGTCCTATCTTGTAGAGCTGCTTTATTGACTCCATCAGAACTTGAAGCCTGTGGAAAGCACTAAGCTGCTGTTGCTGTCGTTGATGTGGCCCGTGGGCGCGGTGTAGCCGTCGAAGTTGGTGAAGGCGTGGTATTCGCCGTCACGCTTGCGGTACACGTAGGCGGCATCGATGTACCACTGCTGGTAGCGGTAGCCGAGACCGACGCTGAACTGGTTGACGGTCTTGTTGAACGTGTAGGAGGGGTCGCATCCCGTGGTATAGATGGGCAGGTCGCCGTCGGCTGCCTCGCTCTTGACGGCGGAGCTTTGCCATGCGTAGCCGGCGCGCAGGCTGAACTGCGGCGTTACGCGGTACTCTATGCCGAGGCGCAATGCGTTGGCGGCCTGGAAGTAGTCCTTGATGTCCTGATTGAAAGCGGTGGCCTCAACGAAGTCGTTGCCGTAGTATCCGGCCTGATGCTTTATCTTCATGTCGGGGTAGGCTATGCGCTCGTAGTCGGCGCTGATGATGGCCTGGCCTCCGAGCACGGCTGCGATGCCGATGTTGATGTGCCAGGGCGACGTGAGGCGCGAGTCGTAGGCGTCGCCGGGATTATTTTCGTCGCCGGTGTATTCCGTGCCTTTCAGGGGGTTGTCTTCGCTCGGCGCCGCGTTGGGATCGGTGTATCTGTAGTTGACGTCGGAGTAGACGCCGTGCTGCAGGCGCCACCATGTGGGCGTCTTGACTGAGATGCCGAGGCGCAGCTCGTTGATGGGCTTGAATATGAGGCCTACGTTGAAGTTCCAGCCCGTGCCGCTGATGCTCTGGCCGTTGTAGAGGTCGAAGCCGCCGTCGCCGGTAGTCATGCGTCCGGAGGCAGTGGCGATGTAGGCGTTCCCGAGGCTTTCGTCGTAGATTACACTGCGGTCGTAGCTCAGGTCTGTGATGCCGATGTTGACACCCCAGCTGACTACGTCGCTGACGTTGCCGCCGAAGCTGAAATTGTACTCGTCGATGTAGCCCCGTTCATGAGCCTGATAGTAGGCGTCGCCCTGCGTGCCCTGCTGGTAGAGGCCGGCGTAGCGGTCGCCCTGTGCGTTGATGGGGTTGATCATGTAGCTGTTGTAGGCGAGGATGCTGAGCCAGTCGTTGTAGAGGCCTGTGGTTGGCGCCGGGTCGAAGTATGGATTGTAGTTGTCGCCGAAGTCCATGTCCTTGTAGTAGACTCCGTTGGCGGTAGTATATGATGCTATGTAGTTGCTCAGCGAGGTATCAAGGGTGGGATTGTAACCGTTGGTGATGCGGTTGAAGCTTGCCTTGCGGTTGTAGCTGGCTCCCCAGGCGAAGGTGCGCAGGGCGCCGTCGAGGCGCACCACGCCCACGTAGCCGAAGTTGTTGCAGAAAGCCTTGGTCTGCTTCTCCGTGCCGTTTGTCGACTCGTAGTTGCGGAAGTTGATGTCGAGGGTGGCTCCGATTTCGCTGCTGCGGTAGACGCCCAGCGCGGCCGGGTTCTGCCCCACTGCCGAGAGGTCGCCGCCCAGGGCGGTGAAGGCTCCGCCCATGCCGAGGAAGCGCGCGGTGCCGCGCAGCTCGGTCTGCGTCAGGTTGTAGGCGTCGACGGCGCTCTGTGCCAGCATTGCCGCCGGCAGGGCGAGGGCTATGGCGGGAACGAGTATTTTCTTCATAGCAAAATAGTTGTGTTCGTTTGGTTATGCTAAGATGTAAACGATTTTCCGGCCATGATTGTTCCGGAAAATCGTGTGTAAGTCAGCAGGTGTCGCTATCAATGGCGTCCGCGGCTTCCTCCTCCGCCTCTGCTATGGCCTCCACCGCTATAGCCTCCGCCGCTGTGACCGCCTCCGTAGCTGCTGCGGCCGCTGTTGAAGCTGCCCGAGCTGCGTGTCGGCGACGAGCTGCGTCTGCTGTTGTAGCTGCCGGAGCTGCGGGTGGACGAGGATCGGCGGTTGCTGTTGTAGATGCTGCGGTCGGCCGAGGCGTTGCGTGCGCTGTTGATGCTGCGTGCGCCGGAGACGCGCCGCGTCGACTGAATGTCGCGCGATCCGACGGATGCGCGGCGGTCGCCGAGCACTGTGCCGGGACGGGCGGAGCCGTAGCGTCCGCGTCCTGTGCTTGTGGTGATACCGCCTATGCCGGTGTTGCCGGGACGTGTGCCGGCTCCGGGACGGTAGATGCCGGTGCTGCCGCTGCCGGGACGTGCTGCCGAGGCGTGGCTGCCGTTATAGCCGGGACGTCGGCCTGTGGTAGTAGCCATGCCCGAACCGGCTGTGGGACGTCGGCCGGTGTGCGAGCCGGGGCTAGACGGACGCCAGGCGTGGTTGCCCCATCCGGGACGGTGGCCGGGAGGCGGCAGTGCGGGTCCCCAGCCCCACGACGGGCCCCATCCCCACGACGGGCCCCATGCGCCGGCCCAGCCCCAGTAGGGGTCGTACCATCCGCCCCATCCCCAGTTCCAGCTCCAGCTCCAGGACGGTCCCCAGCCATAGCTGTAGGGCGACCAGAAGGGAGAGTACCAGGCGTTATAGCGCCAGCTCCAGGACGGTCCCCACCAGTCCCAGGGGTCGATGTTGATTACGTTCACGTTGATGGTGGCGGGCTGCTCGGTGGCGTAGTAGTATTCTTCCAGCTCCTCGTCGCCGCTGCCGCTGACGATTTCGGGATTGTGGAAGCGCTCAATGCGGCGCGTGTAGGTGAAGTCGGCGTCGTCGTTGGCCGCGGCGAGGGTGTCGCTTGCGGTAGGAGTGTGCCGGTTGTAGGCGTCTACGTCCATGTCGAGGCCTGCGCCGGGTGCCGGAGTGTAGGTGTCGGCGGCGGGATAGTCGGCGCTTTGGCCGGCGTTGCCGGTGATGTAGGCGGGTTTGGTCTTCTGTACCGGCTTAGGCGTGGCTTTGCGGGCCTTGTCGGCGTTGTAGTATATGTCGTCCTCATAGTCCTGCGCGGCGACGGGGAGTGCCAGCGCGGCCATGCCGACGAGCAGAGGGAATAAATGTCGCATTTTCATAGCAGTGGCAATGTGTTTTTGTTGTTGAAAGAGAGAATGTTTTAGAATTAGACGCCTGCGGCGCGGGAAAGTTTAAACCGCAAGGGTGTATTCTCTGCAAAACTACATAAAAAAACGCAGGCTTCCAAGCGCCTGCGCCATTTTAGCAGTTTTTAGCTAAATCTTTGGCGGATTGCGACAATTCGCGGCTATTCCAGGACAGGATTGGTCCTCAGTTCTATTACGGCTTCCTTTAGCGGAACGAGATTGTATGTGACAACGTCGAACACAAGTTCCGCATCGATTTGGAAATACCCGTGTGCGATATGATCCCTCATGCCGGCAATATCTTTCCAAGGGATTGATGGACATACTGGTGTGAGTAAAGTACCATTGGTGCGTCGGTCGATTTTCTTAACGCCTTCGCCGATAGCTTCTAACAACATACATGTGGCGGCGAGGGTCTTCATCCCCTCAGTGCTTGTAAGGTAATCGTCAGAGCAGGATATTCCTGTACTCCAGGCAATGATCTGGTCGATGGCGTCTTCTATCTGAGCCAAAGTGTCCTTTATTATTTCTTTATCGGAGGATGTATATGGCATCTTTTTCAATTTGGGAAAGAAATAGAGGACGCAGATTGGAGTGACGTCGTGTAAGGTCGACGGAAGTCCCGAGCAAATCCTGCAAGAAAGCTTTCAGGCGAAGCACCAACAAGGCTTTGGGCGGCATATCGACGCATATGTCCACATCGCTGTCTTCTCTGTTGTCGCCCCTTGCCGTTGAGCCGAAGATACACAAAGACTTAACTCCGAATTCTTTTCGGAGATACGGAGAGAACTTTGTGAGTCTGTCGATGCAATCCTGTCGTGAACACATGCTCTGAATGCTTTTGATGCAAAACTACATAAAAAAACGCAGGCTTCCAAGCGCCTGCGCCATTTTAGCATTTTTTTCTACAAAGTCACGTAAATGCATTCGCCGTCGTGGTAGATCTGCAGCTGTTCGTCGGAGCAGTTGACGTCGGTCCGGCTTCTCCTTTTGGAACGTGCCGGCTTGTCTCTGTTCAGGAACAGGCGGCATCCTTTGCCGGCGTCCATCTCCTGGAAGGAGAGGGTCCATTGTCCGCCGTCAACATCGAAGTTGAGCACGATGTGGGTGCTTCCTTCTTTGTAGCGCTGTACCACTTCCTCAGCCTTGTCGCTGTCCTTGTTGACCGCTTTCAGTATTTTGGCTACGAGACCGGGATTCTCGCGTACAGTCAGATTCCGGTAGTAACTGTTTTTTTGCGTCACTATAGTCAGCTCTACGCCTTTCATATTGCGGAACTCGGGACCGAAGAATTTTTCCGATTCCAGCCCCGGGCCATCGGCTGCCAGGGCGCATAGGGCCATGCACATGCACGTGATGAAGGTGATGATAATGCGTTTCATTGCTTTATGCTTTCTATGGTTTCATTGATGAATTCTTCTGACTGTTCGGCGTCGGCTATGACATTGGCGGCAGCCTGCATCGTGCATGCCACTTCGTTCTGCGACTGGCGCAACTGTGCCTCGGCTATGGCCCGGGCACGCTCGGGATCGTCGACGCGCCGTCCGTCGATGTACACCTCTATCAGGTCGGCCGAGGGCTGCATGAGGGTTAGTGCGGCGAATCCCAGACCGGCGAGCAGGGCCACGGATGCGGCGGCGCTGAGCCAGACGCGGCGGATGGGACGGCTATGCCTTGCGGCCCGGGAGCGCGTGGCCGTCAGCTCCAGCCCCATTGCCATGCGGCATTGGTCAAGCGCAGGGCTGTGAAGCTGCGATGCGGCCAGCAGCGTGCGCAGCGCCTTTTCCTCCTCGTCGTCGAGGCGGCACTCAAACCATGCGTCGGCCAGGGTTTCGAGTTCGCGGAGTGTGAATTCTGTGTTCATAATATCCTGACATATTCTCTTATGGCTTTGCGGGCGCGGCTCATGGCGGTGCGCACGGCCTCGGGAGTGCTCCCGGTGCGTGCCGCAATCTCGTCGTAGTCGAGCTGTTCGTAGACGTGCATCTCGAATACCTTGCGCACGTTGCCCGAAAGCCGTTGTCTGACAAAAGTCCCGATGCGTTCGATGATTTCGCGGTCCTCCAGCGTGTCGCTTTCATGCTGCGGCTGCTCTGGGTCGGCATCGTGGCGTGCGGCCAGGGTGCGCCTCCGCAGCGAGTCGACGCAGATGTTGCGCAGCGACGCGAAGAGGTAGGCGGCTTCTCCCTTGGCCGGAATCTTGCGCCACGTGCGCAGGAACAGTTCCTGGACGGCATCGTCGGCCTCGGCCTCGGAGCACAGCACGCGCGAGGCGTACTGCCGCAGTCGCAGCCGCAGGGCCATGAAGGCTGTCGTGGAGGGGTCGGCGTTCATCTTCTTACGGGGTGTGATACACCTATAAGACGGACAACGCCGCTTTTCGTTACACCGATTTGCGAATTTTTATGCTCATCCCGCATCGGTTGACACGCCGGAGCACTACGGCGGTGATGAAATAGGCGGCCGTGAGGCCCCACAGCCACAGGTAGGGCAAACTCTGCTGCGCCAGGGTGCCGGCGTTGGAATTGATGCGTACGAAGCCTTCCACGCCCCACGTGGCAGGCACGATGTCGGCCACGGAGTGCCAGAAGCCGTTCATGGCGTAGCGGGGCCATGTCAGGCCCGAGAGGAACAGGAACACCACCGAGGTGAACACGATGTAGATGAAGCAGTCCTCGCGGCGGCGCATCAGCGGTGCCAGAGTAAGGCCGAACATAGCCGACGCAAACAGGAAAGGCAGCACGAACAGACACCACTGCAAGGCGTCGCCCTGGTGCGGCAGATTGAACCATTCGGGCACGTAGTGCAGGATGTAGAGTGTGGCGGGAATGTAGAAAAACACATAGGCAAGCGCCTTGCCCAGCGTGCCCGATACGGCGCCCAGTGCCGCGTCGGTGCGGTCGTAGGCCGAGCATCCTCCGCGGCTGATGCGCTCGCGCGACGTCCCGGCTATCAGGCATATTCCCAGGATCATGCTCTGCTGGAGGATAAGGATGACGATGCCCGGCATGATGAAGGATGCGAAGCCCTGCTGCGTGTCGCCCAGGAAGTTGGTGTCGATGTTGACAGGGCTGGCCGAGACGTTCTGCAGCGGCAGCCCCACCGTGTTGATGCGGTGTGCCGTGATTTCAGAACCCAGGTCGAGCTGCACCGACGTGAGGGCGCTGAGTGCTGCACGGTAGCGCAGCAGCAGGCTCATGTCGCTGAAGTATGTGGCGTTGGCCTGTTCGCCGCGGTTTATGCATGTGGCGTAGTCGGCCGGAATCTCCAGCACGGCGAATATCTCGCGCTCGGCCCAGAGCCGCTTTGCGTCGGCCATGTTGGCCGGATAGGCGTACACGTTGAGCTCCGGCGTGGCGTCGACTTTGCGGGCCAGCTCGCGCGATTCGGGCGTGCGGCTGTGGTCCACGACGGCTATGGGCAGGTTCTCCACTACTTCTGTGTTGTAGATCACCGTGTAGATTATCGGGTATGCCACCGGCAGGAAGATGAAGAACAGCATCACGCCCAGGTCGCCGGTGATGACGCGCAGCTCGTTGCGGAAGGCTATGCCGGTGTCGGCAAGTCCGCGGAATATGTGGTTCAGGGGATTCACGGCTGAGGAATGTTTATGGTACGTATACTGGTTTGAGGCATGTGCGCTTCAGCATGGGAAGTACGCAGGCCGTGATTGCCGGGAATGCGAGGAGCGCGGCGAAGAACCATCTCGAGTAGTACACGGGCAGCCCGTTGAGCGCCTGCCCTATGTATATGAGGAAGTAGTAGCGCACGGGCAGCACGTAGCTGAAGATGCCCACAGCGCCGTACATGCTCGGCACCGGGTAGGAGAACGCGGCTATCGAGAAAGTGAGGATGCCCGTCAGCGCGGCTATGCTCAGGGCCAGGCGCGGATTGGGCAGGATGCAGCACAGGAACAGCCCCAGCGCCTGCGAGGCGACGACCATCAGCGCCATGGCCGCCGCTATGGGCAGGATGCCGGAATTGAGGGGAAAATGGCCGAAGCCGAACAGGAGGCCGAGCATGGCCATGCCTGTGAGTAGGAAGACGACCGTCTGCGGCAGCAACTTGCCGGCAACCGCCGTGAATATCGACCCGCCCGCGGTGCGCAGCCACCGCACCGATGTGCGGTACTTGATCTCCTGCGTGACGGTATAGGCCGTGATGAGCATTATCATCAGCTGCAGGAGAGCAGGCATGAACGAGTTGGTGAGGTAATAGTTGTAGTTGGTCCAGGGGTTGCCGATGGAGTTGGTGTTGATCGACACGGGCTGCAGGAGCGCCTGCGTCGCATCGTCGTTCAGGCCTATCGCCGTCAGCCGCGTCTGCGCTATACTTCCGGTGGTGAGCACCGCGCCCGTCTTGAAGCCCTTGAACGACAGAGTGCCCGGCACGAAGAAGCTCATGTTGACGTATAGACTCAGCGACGGATTCTTGCCGGTTATGGCGTCGCGCTCGAAGTGTTCCGGAATGACGAAGAATCCGAAACTTTCGCCTCGCCGCACGGCGTCCATGGCCTCGGCGTAGCTGTCGTGGTGCAGCGCTATGTCCAGCACCTCCTCGGCGTTTAGCATGCGTGTGACTTTCCGTGAGGTGGGTGTCAGGTCTTTGTCGACAATGCCCACCGGCGTGTGCAGCGGCAGTCCTGCATCCATGAAGCTCATGAAGAACAGCGTGCAGGCTATCGGCACTACGGTCATGGCGAAGATGTAAAGCCTTCGCTCTGACAGCTGGCGGATGCCGAGGCGTATGGAATCAGTGAATGCCGACATTCTTTTCTGGATAGTTTATAGTTGATAGGTAAGAGGGTAGGGTATCCTTATTTATAGATGGCGCTCATGCCCGGGCGCAGCCCCTCGATGCTGTCGGTGGGGCGCAGCTTCACCTCGAAGGTGCGGCTGTCCCAGCTGCCGGTGGTTTTCGTCGCGCGCCAGGTGGCGTAGTTGCCCATGTCGCGTATGTAATACACTTCAGCCTCTATGTCCTTGTCGAGGGCGGGGATGTAGAGCGTGACGCGCTTGCCGGCCGGGAAGTCCTTGAGCAGCTCCTCGCGCAGATTGAAGACCACGTGGCGGTTGTCGCTCTTCAGCACGCTCATGATGGGCGCGCCCAGCGACACGAGCTCACCCACTTCGGGGTACACCTGGTCGATGGTGCCGTCGCAGGGCGACGTCAGATAGGCGTCGTCAAGCACGGCCTTCACCTGATCCACGTTGCCCGTGGCTGCCGTCACCATGGCTGCCGCGCTCTGCTTGTCCTCGCTCTGCGCGCCGGCTACGGCCAGGTCGTACTGGCTCTTGGCGGCGCGTTCGGCGGCCACGGCGGCGTCGTAGGCGGCCTTGGCCTCGTCGCGTTTCTGTTCGGTCATGACGCCTTCCTCGTAGAGGCGCTGCAGGCGCTCGTAGGTCTTGCGCGTGATGCCCTCTGCGGCCTTGGCCTGCTGCCAGAGGTCATAGGCGCCCTGCACTATCTGCCGGCGCGTTCCGCCGTCGATTTTGCGGTTCTGCTGGCGAGCTACGTCCTGCATGGCCTCAGCCTGCATCAGCTGTGCCTCGAAGAGAGCCGAGTGAATGCGCACGAGTGTGTCGCCAGCATGCACGGTGTCGCCTTCGTGGGCGTAGAACTCCATCACGCGTCCGGGGAGCTTTCCGGAGATGCGCACGGTGGTGCCCTCCACCTGTCCCTCGAGCATGTTGTCGGGTCGGTTCATGAAGCAGAATCCTATGACGGCTATGACGGCTGCCGCTGCCGCGATGATGAACACTGTCAGTAGCAGTGTGCTGTTGGCCTTCTCCTGCCCGGGCTGCGACGGCAGGGGGTTGTTGCCCTTGTATTCTTCAGTGTTTGCCATTGTATTCTATGGTGTTGGGGATTGTGATTTGTCAGAGGTTGCCGAGCACTTTGCTCAGGTATGTGTCGCACAGGTGTACGTCTATGAGGGCGTCTATCATCTCGGAGTGGGCCTTGAGCCATGCGGTCTGAGCCTCCATGACGTTGTCGGTCGTCGCCACTCCCTCCTTGAAGGCGAGCTGCGCCGTGCGCAGGTTCTCGTCGGCGCTCTCCTGGTTGACGAGCGACGTGTGGTAGGTCTTCACCGACTCCTGCGCCCGGAACGACGCCTGCTTCACCTGCAGCGCCACCATCTCGCGGGCGTCCTCCATCTTCAGCTTCATTACGGTCTCCTCGCTTTCGGCGGCCTTGTACTTGCTGTAGTTGCCGCCCCAGTGCCAGATCGGAATGGTGAGCATCGCGCCCACGGAGAACGCTCCCCTGAACTTCTTGCTGAAGCCGTCGAACATGTTGGGGTTGGAGAAACTGTAGGTGCCTATCAGCGCCAGATTGGGCATCATCGACGCGCGCGCCACGTTCTTCTGCTGGCCGGCGATGTTGATGCCTGCCTGCAGGGCCTTGAGGTCAGGGCGCTCGGCGTAGACGCGGTTCAGGTCGTAGTCGGCCGCCGGCATGGACGTGTCGGCGATGTCGCGCAGGCCTTCGTCGGCAAGCGTCATGGGCGAGTCCAGAGGCAGCCCGCAGAGCTGCGCCAGGGCCATGCGCGAGAGCACCAGGCCGTTGTCCACCTTGGTGAGGTCCACGCGCGCCGAGTTCAGCTTCACGTCTACGCTCAGCTTGTCGGCGCGGGTGGCAACGCCTTCCTTCACCATCAGCCCGACGTTGCGGTCGAGCGAGTCGAGAAGGTTCACGTAGCTGTCGGCAAGCTCCTTCTTCGCCACGAGCGACACCACCTGCCAGTAGGCGGCGTCCACGGCGTAGATCACGTTTTCGGCCTCGTTGTCGTGCAGCGCGCGGGCCAGATCCTCGGCATAGTGCGTGAGCTTGTTCATAGCCACGATCTTGCCGCCCATGAAGACAGGCTGCGTCAGCGTGACGGCGCCGAAGAAGACGTTGTGCACGTCGTAGGTCATGGCCTCCTTCGGAATCAGCGCTATGGTCTCGGGGATATACTGCCCGTCTGGCCCCTTTACGGGCATCCCGGTCTCGGGATTTGTGACGAGATTGAAGTCGTAGCTCCCCGTCTTGGGGTTGAACGTCTTCGTAGGCAGCATCTGGTCGGAGTCGAAGATGGAGATGTCGCGCTGGTTGTACATGTATCCGCCGGCGAAGTCGATGGCCGGCAGATACGCGGCGAATGCCTCCTTGCGCTGATATTGCGCGGTGCGCACCTGCTGTCCGGCCACCTTCATGTTCTTGTTGTTGGCCAGCGCGAGCTCGCGGCACTGCCCCAGGGTCATCGGTCCCTGCGGTACTTCCTGCTCTCCGGCGGCCTGAACGGTCAGCCCGAGCGACAGTATGGCGAGTGTGGTGAATAATGCTCTCATAGTGCGGATGTTGTAGTTGAAAGCGGTTATGAGTGATTGGCGGATGCAAAGTTAACTATAAATCGACTATGCGGTGCGGCCAAACATTGTCCTAAATGTCGAAATGTTTTTACATATACAACATCTTGCGGTGCAAGAATGTTCCTTACGGGCGCTTTTGCGCCCGCGGTCACCGTGCGGCGTAGTCCAGCACGGTCTGGCTTCTGACGTCCACGCCGTATTCCTTGGCGCGCGCCAGGATGGCCCGGGCCAGGCGGGGCTTCAGCTCCTCCGGGCAGTAGCGGAAATAGGCCTCGGCAGCGCGCACGTGCGCTGCGTCGGGCATCGGGTATTCGCGGCGTTCCGGCAGGCCGAATGCGCTGTCGGGCAATTCTTTTTTCTCTTCGTGGCTGATTCTGTCGTTCATGATGCAGATTTTTGTATTTAAAACATCGCCATGCGGCAATAAGTTTTTGCAGATGTGCGCGAAATTTCGTAATTTTGCACCCGCAACTCACGAAATCTCAGCAACTACAATTATATGATTAACGCACAAGACATCAAGAACGGTACCTGCATCCGCATGGACGGCAGTCTGTACTTCTGCGTGGAGTTTCTCCACGTAAAGCCCGGCAAAGGCAACACATTCATGCGCACAAAGCTCAAGAACGTAGTGGACGGACGCGTGCTTGAGCGCCGCTTCAACATCGGCGAGAAGCTCGAGGACGTACGCGTGGAGCGCCGCCCCTTCCAGTATCTCTATGCCGACGGCGGCGACGACATCTTCATGAACCAGGAGACTTTCGAGCAGATTCCCATCAACAAGGAACTCGTCACAGGCAGCGCCTTCATGAAGGAGGGCGACATGGTGGAAGTAGTCAGCGACGCATCCACCGACACCGTCCTGTATGCCGAAATGCCCATCAAGACCGAGCTTGAAATCACCTACACCGAACCCGGCATCAAGGGCGACACCGCCACCAACACCCTCAAGCCCGCAACGGTAGAGACCGGTGCCGAGGTGCGTGTGCCCCTCTTCTGCAACATCGGCGACAAAATCCGCATCGACACCCGCGACGGCTCCTACATCGAGCGCGTCAAGGCATAACGTCCCGGCGGCATCAAAACAGCAGGCGCGGCCCCGCAATAGTGGGAGCCGCGCCTGTTGCGCTGAAACGATGTTACTTTACTTCTTTGCGGGGAACAGTGCGCGGTAGCACACGGCGGCGATCAGTGCGCCCACTACCGGACCTACTACCATGATCCACATGTCGCCCATGCCGTTGCCGAACAGCGCCGGGCCGAACGAACGGGCCGGATTCACCGAGCAGTTGTCAACGGGTATGCCCACGATGTTCACCAGACCCAGAGCCAGGCCTATGGCCACACCGGCCAGGTTGCCTGCGCCCTTCTTGCTGTCCGTGGCGCAGAGGATTACGAAGATGAAGAAGAACGACAGCAGCCCCTCGGCCAGCAGAGCCAGGCCGGGAGTGGCGCCGGGCTGAAGCACGTTGGCGGCCAGGCTTGCGCCCTCGGTGGGCGTTGTGCCTCCGAAGTTGAAGCCGGGAGCCAGGGCCACGAAAGCCGCAAGAAGGCCTGCGCCGATGGTGGCGCCCACCAGCTGGCTCACGATGTAGCCGCAGCACTCGCCGAACTTCATCCTGCCGCTGAAGAGCATCGCCAGCGATACTGCCGGGTTGACGTGGCAGCCCGAGATGTTGCCGATAGCATAGCACAGACCCAGAAGAACGAGGCCGAAACAGATACCGATTCCAAGGCCGCCGATCACGGGGCCTGCCAGCACTGCGCTGCCGCAGGCGAGAAGCACCAGGAACATCGTTCCCACGCCTTCTGCAAAATACTTTGACATAATTTTAATGTTTTTGGGTGGTTAGTATAATGAGAATAATAAATTTTGATAGTAACTTCGCGTCAAATATAAAAGTTTTATTTCGACTTCGCAAAATTTTTGATTTTTTTCTGTAATTCATGACTGATTACTTGCCCGTAGAGATGCATCCCTGGCCGCCTTTCGCCCCCGCAGGGGCGCGTGTGCTCATCATGGGTACATTCCCTCCCGCACCAAAGCGCTGGTGCATGGACTTCTACTATCCCAACCCCTCCAATGACTTCTGGCGCATCTGCGGACTGCTCTTCTGCGGCGACCCCGCGGCGCTCTGCCTGCCCGGCACACGGCGCTTTGATGAAGATGTCATACGCCGGCTGCTCACCGACCGGCACATAGCCCTCCACGACACCTGCCGCCGCATTCGCCGCCTGCAGGGCAACGCTTCCGACAAGTTTCTCGAAGTCGTGGAGCCCGTCGACCTTGCCGCACTCCTTGCCTTGCTGCCCGACTGCCGGGACCTCGCCACCACCGGCGAGAAAGCAGCGACAGTTCTCGCCGGACTCACCGACAGCCGCCCGCCCCGCATGGGCGAATACACCGAAGCCGCGTATCTCGGGCGCCCCCTGCGCATATGGCGCATGCCGTCCTCCTCGCGGGCCTATCCCCTCGCGCTGGAGAAAAAAGCCGCCTGTTATGCCTGCCTTTTCCGTGCAGTGGGCGTGTTGTGATAAATCGTGCTGAACGTGGCGACAGACTCCGATTTGTTCTGTTGCAGTTAATTTATTAACTTTGCAGGAGACTTATTTTTGAACCATGAAACATATTCTTGCAACTTTTTGTATGGCTGCGTGCGGTTGCGTGTATGCCGCGAATCCTATCCTCCCCATGTGGGAATATATACCGGACGGCGAGCCCTATGTGTTCGAGGACCCCGACGCTCCCGGTAAGTACCGTGTGTATCTGTACGGTTCGCACGACAATCTCATCACGGAATATTGCGGCCGTGACCAGGTCGTGTGGTCGGCTCCGGTTGAGAATCTGAACGAATGGCGCATGGACGGGCGCATTCTCGTTGTCGACCGCGACCGTGACGGCAAGTTCCTCTATGCCAACGGACAGGGCGACGTGCTCTTCGCTCCGGATGTGGCTGAGCGCGTAAATCCGGACGGGACCAGGACCTATTTCCTGTACCCCAACGATCAGGCCTGGGGGCGCAACGGCCTTGTGGCTGCCTCGCAGCGTCCCGACGGCCCGTTTGAGATTATAAACTGGAGCAGCACCAATCCACGCGAGACCGACGGCGTGCTCCGCTTCGACCCCGGAGTGTTTATAGATGACGATGGCCGCGTGTACGGCTACTGGGGATTCGAGAAATCGTACGGAGCCGAACTCGACCCGGCCACGATGGCCACGGTGAAGCCCGGCACGGAAGTGGTGGAGAATCTTATCCCCGGCCGCGACAGCGATGAGCCGTTTCGTTTTTTTGAAGCATCATCGATGCGCAAGATTAAGGACAAATATGTGCTTGTTTACAGCCGCTGGACGGCAGAGGGAGACTTCGGCATGCCGCAGACCAACTACACCCTGGCATATGCTTACAGCGACAATCCTCTCGGTCCGTTCACTTACGGCGGAACCCTGATTGACGGTCGCGGACGCAAGACGCTGCCCGACGGACGCACTGTCTATACCGCCCATCCTGCCGGCAACACTCACGGCAGCCTCTGCGAAATCAACGGCAGATGGTACGTGTTCTTTCACCGCCAGACCGGCACCAGTGAGTTCGCACGTCAGGCGATGGCCGCTCCGGTTGAGGTGTCGGTGGAGGGCGGCCGTGGCGGCAAGGTGACAATCTCTGAGGCAGAGCTTACAAGCGAGGGCTTCGAGACCGACGGCCTCAACCCGCTGGAGCGCCACTCGGCCGGCATTGCATGCTATTATACCCATCCCGGGGGTGCGGGTCAGGGCTATCCGCGCTACTTCTTCCACGGTTCATACGTGGAGACCAACCGTCCCAAGCTCGAGCAGGGCGACAAGCCTTATGACCTGCGCGTCAACCATATGCCCGTGGTTAACAATACGGACGGCTCTGTCGTGGGCTACAAGTATTTCCGTTTCGACGCCCTTGCCTCGGCAGAGGCGCCTGTGCTGAGGATCAACCTGACTCCCGGTGGTGTCGCCGGCAGTATAGACATTCTGCTTGACGACCCCGACACCGGCCGGAAAATCGGCTCGCTGCCTATTGCCGCAGCTATGGAGGAGAAGCCCGTGGACCTGAATGTGCCTCTTTCGGGGCTGCGTGGCGTGAACGGAAAGAGGGCGCTGTACTTCCGTTTCCATGCCGAGCCGGCCGACCGTTCGCTATGCACTCTCAACAGTTTTGTGTTCGGCACTGATGCGGAGCGCGGCGAATAGGGGCGCGGTAAGCCATGCTCCGGAATCGCAGCGACCTCTTTCAATATAATCGGCCTCCGTACATAATAAATGATTTCAGGAGGCTGTTTGAAAATGGTGATTTACCGCCCCTGCGTTAACATCCTTTTTTAACAAACTGTAATAAAGCCTTGAAAATTTGGAGTTTTCAAGGCTTTATTATATTTTTGCAGAAAATTTATGCGGTTTATTCCAATCATTAATCAATATTTCTGTTTTATGAACAAATTTTTACTCACAGCTGCTGCAGCTGCCATTACATTTACAGCTGCCGCAGCTCCTGCCCCTTCATGGCGCCCCGGCGCTCAGAAGGAGGCTTTTCCCTTCGCTCCGAAGGCCAAGGCTGAGCTGCGGCATACCCCCACAGCCGCCGCAGGCCTTGACATCGTGAAGGCCAAAGCCGCCGCCATGGAGGGAACCGTCACCTCCGCATCCCTCCCCGCTGCCAGCGACGTCGGCTATATCGACGGTCCTAACGGACAGACATGGTTCTACACCGTAGAGAACAAGAGCACCATCGTGGACCACGGCGCATGGAAGCAGGAGGATGTTACCGGCTTCATCATCAGCGTCTACAATGCCGAATTCAACCTCGTAGGCACTGTCGAGGACGATATCGAGCTTAAGGAGAACGAGACACGTGTGGCTCAGATTGGTGTCGCTTCACTTCTTACCCAGAAGTTTTTCAACTACGACAGCAACTACGAGCTTATGGTGATGATCTCGCTCAACACCACTGAATACGTCAACAACACCCGCACCCTGGTCTACGGCCTTGAGTCCGGTAAGACTGTCACCGAAAGCATCAAGGAAATCGACGGATACTATGTCGACGCCGTCAACACCGCGCGCGACGCCTGGAGCGAGCAGTACTGGATCACCTTCTCCACCGAGGAGGAGACACTCACCCCCACCGTCGGCGAGGTCATCAATACCGGCGACTACGTGTTCAAGACCTACAAGTATGCAGGCTACTCCGGCATGGGCGACCCTGTGCTTGAATGCCGTCTGCCCATGATTACATCGGCGGGTCAGAACTACATCCCCTTTATCTCTATCGTTAAGGACGGTCGTCCCTATTTCGCCACCAACCGCCTCAAGTACAGCTGGTTTGAAGACCCGTTCGACTATGATAACGAGAACCCCACCGCCGACAACGAGCTTCAGGTCGACCTCTACTCCACCGAAACATCATGGGGCAGCAACATCGTGAAGTTCTCCTCCACCGCTTTCCCACTCGCCACCACCGCGGCCGACCGCTTCTTCCTGTACCTTGGCGCGTTCTCCTATAGCGACGACCTCTCGTTCGGACGCTATACCGATGACGCTGTCCCAGCCTTCATCATCACCAAGGAGAAGATGGTAGGAGCCGATGCGTACACCTATTTCTACGACGTCTACAAAGGCGCAGCGCAGGGGGCCGACGCAGAGGGAGAGCATCTGCTCAGCCTCGCATCCGAAGTGGACGGCGGCTATTTCATGGCCGACATCCCCGGTTTTGACCCCCAGGTGATGTTCACACGCACCACCGGCTCCGGATATGTCTTCGACTTTACCAACCTGATTACAGGTGAGATCGAGCACTCCGTTCCCGTGGCTGCCACAGGCCTGTCGCTCACCGCCGCTACCAACCGTATCCCCTACGGCGACGGATACCTCTATGTGGCTGCCCAGACTCACGGCGAATCCCAGCCCAACGGCGACATGCACTCATTCGTGGCCTTCTTCAACCCCGACGGCTCGCTCCACCATCTCCACACCCTCAACTTCGGCCAACTCGTCGACTACGTCACAATCTACACCGCACCCGACGCTTTCGACCCCTATATCTTCAATCTTGACAACAAGCAGGAGTATATGGCCATTGTTAAGCGCCGCAACGGCGTGGGAGCTACAGGCAACCACGAGGAACTCGTAGTTGTCAGCGAGGACCCCGAGGCCGAACCCCTCTTCGTCTACACTCCCGACGACGGACTCGGCACGCTGGCTACCGTCTACTTCGCCAACCTCGCCACCACTCCCCGCATGATTGTTGTCACAGCCAAGGACAATAAGTACATCAGCACCGCCTACACCCTCCCCGTTAAACTCTTCGATGAGGGCGACGGCACAGAGGCCAGTCCCTATGTCATCACTACCATGGGCGGTCTGCAGCAGATGCGCTTCATGCCCTCTGCTCACTATGCTCTCGGCGCCGATATTGACGCCGCCGGCACTTCCCTCGCCGTGAACGATTTCGACTTCACCGGCTCGTTCGACGGCTGCGGACACTCCATCAGCAACCTCGTGCTCGAGGGTAACTCCATCTTCCCTGCCGTGGCCCGTCCTGCTTCTGCCGCTGAAGGCAGCATCGCCGGCACCATTGCCAACCTCAACCTTGTTGACCCCGTATTCAACGCTGTCAAGGACGAGCGCGGTCTCCTCGTCGGCCAGATTCGCGGCGGCGTCATCCGCAACGTTCACGTCTACGGCGCCAAGGTCAGCACCGAAGTCGACGCTGCCGGCCTCGTTGGCGGTGTATATCTCGGTTCAGTGGTAGAGGAATGCTCAGTCAACGCCGACATTGTCGGCAGCGAGGACTCTTCGCTCGGCGGCGTCGCGCTCAACACCCGCACCGGTAGCATCATACGTGCCTGCGCTTTCTCAGGAACCATCAGCGGCGGCCAGACTCTCGGCGGTATCGTGGCCGACTTCGGCCATGCCGACGACGTCCTGGAGAACTGCCACGTCACCGCCTCCATCTCCGGCAAGAACACCATCGGCGGCATCGCCGGTTCGTCGGCTCACGGCACCATCCGCTTCTGCCACGTCGAGGGCGACATCACCGCTTCCGAGGCTCCACGCTGGGGCGGCGGTCCCAAGACGGGCGGCATCGTCGGCTCGCTTGCTGCATTCCCCGGCGACCCCTCGGGTGAGGAAGAAGTAGAGCCCAACATCGCCATCGAGGGCTGCTACGTCAATCTTTCCTCCCTCACCTTCACCGGTGAAGCCTCTTCCGTTGAGACATATCCCGGTCAGAACGACACCATGCACCGCATCGTAGGCTCGAGCGCCGCCAACGGAGAGCCCGAGGTTATAGATTACGACAGCGAGTGGAATCCCATCTATGGCGACCCCGCCGCACCCGAGGCCGGGCTTAAGAACAACTATGCCGTCAACACCCTCGCCGTTGTCAACAGCGCTATTGAGGACGCCACCGGCACCACCGAGGGCATGTCGGTCGACCCCTACGAGACAGGCATGGGCTTCTTCACGGAGCTTGGCTGGCTCTACGGTTTCGACGCCGAGAACCCCTGGAGCTACACCGGCGACCAGCTGCATCCCTCGCTCTACTTCGAGGGCGGTCTGCTCGTGATTGACCCCGAGGAAGCCACTATCAAGGTCGACGACGAGATTACCCTGACCGTCAGCTGCAAGGGCGGCTCCATCACCGAGGAAGACCTTGGCGGCTTCACAATGGAAATGAGCGACGAGTCCGTACTCGAGACACTCGAGATGGGCATGGTAGGCGAGGATATCGTCCTCTCCTTCAAGGCCATCAAGGAAGGCAATGTCAAGGTTACCGTCGGACTGAAGGGCAAGACCGTAGAGAGCAACATCACCGTCAAGAGCGCAGCCGGCATCACCGACGCTGTGGCCGACGGCTCCGCCATCAGCTTCGACGGCACCGTTGTTACGGCTCCCGCTTGCGACATCGACGTCTACACCACCATGGGTGTGCGCGTGCTCTCCGCCCGCGACAGCGCTGACCTCAGCCGTCTCGGCGGCGGTGTCTTCATCGTCACCGCCCGTCCCGTCGACGGCGGCGCAGCTTCCACCCTCAAGGTACACGTAAAGTAAAATAACCTGCCTATACCACAAGGGGCCACGGCTCCATCCTCCCTCGGGAGCGATGGCCGTGGCCCCTTCTTTTCCCCCCCCCCACCTCCCCACATCTATGTCCGACCCGTCTGACCCGTCCGACTCGTCTTAAAAATTTTTTTTGCCAATGTGACAAAAACTACATTCAAAGGGGTATTTCGTGTTGTAACTTTGCACCGTCATGAAACACTCAAGCACATATCCCTTCCGCCGCTGGTACCGCAGGCCCCTCACCGTGAGGGAAGCCGCCGTCATCGGCCTCCTCGAACGCCGTCGCCGCCGCACAGGCCGCGTCAGCATCGTCCTCACCGTATCAGCCGCCGAGCACGCCGCCATCAGCCGCCTGCTCCTACACTACGCCCTGTTCCTCAACAACCGTTGCACCCTCTCCTGCATCATCCAGGTCGCCACAACTCCCAACTCCACACTCCTAACTCCACACTGCTCCGCGTGCCAGCAAGTCCTCGAAGAGGACGTATCTGTTGTTAACCCAATGATAAGCAGCGCTTTGTGCTGCGTTCATGGGGTGCGGGGCTCCCCGCTACATGGCAAGCTCGGAGAGCTTGCGTCCGTGCGGCCGCAGAGGCGGCCCCCCCTCTTACCTATACACTATCAATAAACTAACCAAGAGCACATTGACATTCTGATACAATCTTATATATAATGTCATCACCAAACCTCAATACTTCATACTCAATACTTCATACTCAATACTTCATACTTTAAACTAAATTTTGCCCGTACTCCGTTTTTTCGTAAATTTGCACACATTAAGATACTTACCATGAATAGACTGATTACCGTAGCTATGGCTGCCGTATGTGCTTTTGGCGCCGTCGCCGCCGACAATGTCCTGACTGTCCGTGCCGACCGTCCTGGCGCACAGATCCGCCCTACGATGTATGGCCTGTTCTTCGAGGATATCAATTTCGCCGCCGACGGCGGACTGTATGCCGAGATGATCAAAAACCGTTCTTTTGAATTCCCGCAGGCCCTGATGGGATGGCGTGGCTTCGGAAATGTGGAGGTGCTCGACCAGGGCGGCCCATTCCCCCGCAATCCGCATTACGTGCGCCTGTCGCCTGCGTCCCATGCCCATAAGCACACCGGCCTCGACAACGAGGGCTTCTTTGGAGTCACCCTGCAAAAAGACTCGACCTACCGCTTCTCCGTCTATGCCCGTGCCGTGGAGGGAAGTCCCGTGCTCCGCGTTGAACTTATCGACCCCTCCGCCTCCGGCCGCCACACGCAGGTGCTTGCCCATTGCGACATTGCCGTCGCTTCAGCCGACTGGCACAAATACGAGGCCGTGCTGATTCCCGGCACCTCCGTCGCCAAGGGACGTCTGCGCATCTTCCTGGAGGGCAACGGCACGGCCGATGTGGAACACGTGTCGCTCTTTCCGGCCGACACGTGGCAGGGACGTCCCGGCGGTCTGCGCCGAGACCTCGCACAAAAGCTCGCCGACATGCACCCCGGCTTGCTGCGCTTTCCCGGCGGTTGCATCGTGGAAGGTACCGACCTGGCTACACGCTACCAATGGAAAAACACCGTGGGACCCGTGGAGAACCGTCCCCTCAACGAGAACCGATGGCACTACACGTTCACCAACCGTTTCTTCCCCGACTACTACCAGACAGGCGGCCTCGGCTTCTTCGAGTATTTTCAGCTTGCCGAGGACATAGGCGCCGAGCCTCTGCCGGTTCTGAACGTGGGCCTCTCGTGCCAGTATCAGAACAGCGACGAAAGCGCACATGTGCCGGTCGACAGCCTTCAGCCCTACATCGACGATGTTCTCGACCTCATAGAGTTCGCCAACGCCGACACCACCACCGTGTGGGGCGCGCAGCGCGCCCGCATGGGCCATCCCGCGCCCTTCGGTCTGAAATACGTAGCCATAGGCAACGAGCAGTGGGGCGAGCCCTACACGCGCCGCCTCGCTCCTTTCGTGAAGGCTGTGCGCAAGGCTCATCCCGAAATTAAAATTGTGGGTTCGTCGGGCCCGTCGCCCGACGGCGGAGAGTTCGATTACCTCTGGCCCGAGATGAAGAAGGCCGGGGCCGACCTCGTCGACGAGCATTTCTACCGCAACGAGGAGTTCTTCCTGCGTAACGCCACGCGCTACGACGGCTATGACCGCAAGGGTCCGGCCGTATTCGCCGGCGAATACGCCTGCCACGGCGCCGACGGCCGCGGCTACAACCATTTCAATGCCGCGCTCATGGAGGCCGCCTTCATGACGGGTCTCGAGCGCAATGCCGACATCGTCCATATGGCTACGTACGCTCCGCTGTTCGCCCATGTGGAGGGATGGCAGTGGCGTCCCGACATGATATGGTTCGACAACACGCGCAGCGTGGCTACGTCCGGCTACTACGTGCAGCAGCTTTTCGCCACCTTCCGCGGCGACCGCGTGCTGCCGCTGACCGACGCCTCCGGCCGTCCCTGCACGGGGCAGCACGGCATATTTGCCACTGCGGCTACCGACGGTGAGGGAGGCTACATAGTCAAGGTAGTCAACACTGCTGATGAACCCCGGAGCCTCGACCTGCGCTTCGACGGTCTCCGCAAGCGCCGGCAGCTCGGAAGCGTGACCTGCATCAGCCTCCACGCCGATGACCCCCTGCGCGAGAACACGCTGGACGAGCCCTTTGCCGTAAGTCCGGTGCGCTCGGCCCACGATGCTCCGGCCGCCCCGCATGAAGTGAAAATGACAATACCTGCTAAAACTTTTGCTGTATATCTGATAAAATGAAAAGACTGATGCTTGCTACCGTGGCATGCGGCGTATGTGTGGCCGCTGCCGCCGCCAACGACTGGGAGAATCCCGGAGTCTTTGCCGAAGGACGCCTGCAGCCGCGCTCCACGGCATTCCCCTATGCCGGCCGCGACGACGCCAGGAAGGCCGACCGCGACGCTTCGCCGTACGTCATGAGCCTCAACGGCATGTGGCGTTTCCATTTCGCCGAATCGCCCTCCGCACGTCCCGAGGACTTCCAGAAGCCGGGCTACGACATCTCGGCATGGGATTCCATTCCCGTGCCGTCCAACTGGGAGATGCAGGGATACGGCACGCCCATATACACCAACATCGTCTATCCATTCCCGCAGAATCAGCCTTACGTGCCCCACGACGACAATCCCGTGGGCAGCTACCGCCGCAGTTTCGACCTGCCGGAGGGCTGGAACGGACGCCACACAATCCTCCACTTCGACGGCTCTACGGCCGGCATGTACGTGTGGGTAAACGGCCACAGGGCCGGGTATGTGCAGAGTACGAAAAACCCGGCCGAGTTCGACATCACCCCGTGGGTGAAGCCCGGCCGTAACGACATCGCCTGCGAGGTCTACCGCTGGACCGACGGCTCTTACCTCGAGGACCAGGACTTCTGGCGCCTCTCGGGCATAGACCGCGACGTGTACCTCTACAGCGTGGCCCCCGTGCGCATCCTCGACTTTTTCGCTCATCCCGACCTTGACAGCTCATACAAAAAAGGTATGTTCAGCCTTGACGTCAGGCTTGCCAACTACGGCGCCGAAGCCGCAGCAGGGCGCCTTGCCGTCAATCTGTATGCTCCCGACGGCCGTGAGGTCGTGGCGCAGTCGCATCCGCTGAGTCTGGGCGCCGGCGCCGAGGCCGACGAGGCGTTCAGCGCCGTGCTGCCGCGCGTGGCCCGCTGGAGCTGCGAAACGCCGAACCTATACACGCTGGTGCTCACCCTGAGTGATGCCGCCGGAAACGTTTTGGAGAGCACCTCCGCCCGCATAGGCTTCCGCAAGGTGGAGATAAAGGACAGCCGCCTGCTGGTCAACGGAAAGCCCGTTGAGATTCACGGCGTCAACCTGCACGAGCATCATCCCGTCAGGGGGCATGTCGTGGACCGCGAGACCATGATGGCCGACATACGCACCATGAAGCGGCACAACATCAATGCCGTCCGCACCAGCCATTATCCACAGTCGCCGCTGTGGTACGACCTCTGCGACCAATACGGCATTTACCTCGTGGACGAGGCAAATATTGAAATCCACGGCTACGGCTCGAGCTACGGCACGCCGCAGCCGGCCACACATCCCTGCAACCTGCCCGAGTGGCGCGACGCCATAGTCGACCGTGAGGTGAGCCTCGTGGAGCGCGACAAGAACCATCCCAGCGTGATTGTGTGGAGCCTCGGCAACGAGAGTGGCGCCGGAAGCAACTTCCGTGCCGGATACGACTGGATAAAGAGCCGCGACGCGTCGCGCCCCGTGATGTACGAGCAGATGGGCGAGGGCGAGGGCACCGACATAGTCTGCCCCATGTATCCGGGTATTGAGTATATGAAGGAATACGCCTCCCGAGAGAACCCCGGGCGCCCCTACATCATGTGCGAGTACGCCCATGCCATGGGCAACAGCACGGGCAACTTTCAGGAGTATTTCGACATCATACGCTCGTCGCCCCACATGCAGGGTGGCTTCATATGGGACTGGGTGGACCAGGGTCTGCTCACGCGCGACGAGGACGGACGCCCCTACTGGGGCTACGGTGGCGACTTCGGCGCCGAGCGCTACCACCACGACGAGAATTTCTGCTGCAACGGCCTCGTGCAGCCCGACCGCACGCCGCATCCGGGTCTCGCTGAAGTGAAGAAGGTGTATCAGGACATCCGCTTCTCGCCTGCCGACCTCAGCCGCGGCGAGTTCGTCGTCGAGAATCATTTCCACGAACGCAACCTTGAGGGCTACGAGCTGCGCTGGGAGCTGCTGCGCGATGGCGAGCGCGTGGCCGGAGCCACGCTGCCGCCGCTGCGTGTGGCTCCGGGCGAGAGCCGCCGCGTGCGCGCCGCCCTGCCCGCCATGAAGGACAGTGCAGAATACTATCTCTCGGTATATGCGGTGACCCGCGGCGGCGACGA
Source organism: uncultured Muribaculaceae bacterium (assembly GCA_948665475.1). Classification (GTDB taxonomy): domain Bacteria; phylum Bacteroidota; class Bacteroidia; order Bacteroidales; family Muribaculaceae; genus CAG-873. The sequence goes on from CAPNHY010000022.1 coordinate 24,614, forward strand.
CATCATCCCCGCCGGCCACGAGGTGGCGCGCGAGCAGTGGGCGCTCAGCGAGCGCCCCGACATGCGCCCGGCCGCTGCGGCTGCCGTGGCTCCCGTGCGCGACGGCGGCAACTATGTCTTCGACTGCTCCGAGGCGGGAGTCCGCATCGTGATAAGTGCCAAAGACGGCAATATCAGGGAATATACCGACCACGGACGCCGCATCCTTTACGGCGTCACGCCTAACTTCTGGCGCGCTCCCACCGACAACGACTGGGGCAACAACGCCCACCGTCGCCTCAACGCATGGCGCTGCGCCGCCGACAACCGCCGCTGCACGGCAGTTACAGCCGACGGCGACGCACTCAGGGCCGAATACCGTCTGCCGGATGTCGATGCCGCCTACACGGTGACGTATAAGGCCTATGCCGACGGCTCTCTGGATGTGTCGGCCACTCTCGAAGGTACGGAGAACACGCCGGAACTCATGCGCATGGGCACGGAGATAACTCTCCCGCGCGACTGCGACTGCTTCAGCTACTACGGCCGCGGACCGGTGGAGAACTACAGCGACCGCAACACCGCCGCCTTCATGGGCCTGTGGAGCAGCAGCGTGGCCGATGAATTCTATCCCTACATCCGCCCGCAGGAGACCGGCAACCATACCGACGTGCGCCATGCCTCGCTCCGCGACGGCGAGGGCCGCGGCATCGCCGTGTACGGCGCGCAGCCTCTGAGCGTTAGCGCGCTTGACGTGGCGCCGGCCGACCTCGACCCCGGCCTGTCCAAGCATCAGATGCACAACAGCGACGTGCGCCACAGCACCGAGAAGGTGTTCCTGAATGTGGACCTCGCGCAGCGCGGTGTCGCCGGCGACGACAGCTGGGGCCGCGGTCCGCACTGGCCGCACGTGCTGGATGCCGGCCGTTATTCGTATTCGTTCCGCATCGTTCCCGTAAAGTGAATCATGCACTGACTTTCTTTGGACCATGACTTTCGCAGACGCATCATTCTCCTTCCCCTCCTACCTGCTCGGGCTCTCCACTATGTTCTTCGGCATGATGGCGGTGTTCTTCTGGAGGAGGGGAGAACGTCTGCGCATGCTTGTCACGCTCCTGATGGGCACGATCGCGCTGGAGTATGTCAAGGATTATGTGTTTATGGTCCTTGGTCTCTTCTCCGACGTGTATTACTGGGGCGTGATGACGATCACCGACATGGTGGCCGTGCCCATGTACGCGTTCGTGCTGATGGAGCTGGTGCGTCCGGGACGGCTCACCGTGCGCAGGATGCTGCTGCATGAGGTGCCTTTTGTGCTGTCGGCGCTGCTATATGTGGCTACCGGGTGGATGCCGTGCGTCTATGCTATTGTCGGCTGGGCGGTGCTGTACGGCACTTTCTATCTGGTATGGACCGCGATCGAGATACCGCGCTACAACCGTCACCTGATGGAGAGCTTCTCATATACCGAGAATGTCAATCTGGGTTGGCTGCGCGTGATTCTGTATACGTTTTATGTGATTCTCGGGCTGTGGGTGCTTGACTGTGCCGCTTTCCACATCGGGGTCGAATGCCTGTACATGGGCTGCAACCTTGTGTTGTGGATGGTGATTTCGTTCTTCCTGTTCCGCCATGAGTCGGTTATCGACGAGCTGTCGGACAACGCGGTCGTACCCGCTGCCGAGGCTGCCGACGGCAAGACGGACAACTCATTGGCTGTCCGCATCGAGGCGCTGTTCGCCACGCAGAAGGTGTTTCTCGACCCGGGCCTCAAGCTCTCGGATGTGGCCCGCGCCGTAGGTTCCAACCGCACCTACGTGAGCAACTATTTCAACCGCGACGCCGCCACGACGTTCTACGACTACGTCAACACGTACCGCATAGAGTATGCCTGCGCCCTGCTCGCCGACCCGGCAATCCCCGTGCAGGAAGTGGCGGAAAGGTCCGGCTTCAGCGGCGCGTCGGTGTTCTCCCGCGTGTTCGCCAAGCACAAAGGCTGCACCCCGACAGCTTTCCGCAGCGCGGCCGGCAAGCGATGATTACTGCTGACTGTCAGTGCTTTGTATGCATTGCGAAGGCGATGTGTACGCAGTGCTAAGCGGTTTTTAAGCAAAGTCAAGAAAATAGTATTCATTTACAAGGGAGTGACGGGATTGTTGGCTAACTTTAAGAACCGTATTCTGTAACCAACCTTATCGTCACATGAGCCTCAAGAGTCTGTTGATGGAGACGTCCGACGCGCCAAGGGCGTGCGGTGCGTGGCTGCTGCTGATTGCGGCGGCGCTGGTAGCTTTCGTGTGGGACGCCTGCTATTATAATCTCAAGACCGACGGCCCGGTGCTGACGCTTGAGAGCAATGCCGTGCTGCGGCAACGCTTCGACCGCGATACCATCTGCACCGACATTCACGCGGGCGACAGTGTGCGTGTGCTCGGCATAGAGAGGTCGTCGTTCGGTCAGAAATGGCTTGTGCGGACTTCGGGAGGCGACATAGGCCTGATAGACGGCTCGGACCTTACCGGTGTGCGCCAGATTGTGACCGACGGCTCCAACAAGGGCGATACCGTCGCAATCCGGGCGAACTGGATGGGCCCTTCCATCTACCGTTATTACTACACGGGCCGCGACGGCGAGGAGAAGGAACGCTCCACCCGCCACTTTATGCCCGTGCTGGACGGCTGGCAGGATTATCAGTATGAGAGTGATGCCGTGGCGGGCATATGCACGCAGCAGAAGTTCGAGAAGAAGACTGCCGGCAAGTCGTTGGCCGATGTGAACGAAGCGTTCGGACTGCCGGTGCTGTTGCGCGTGACGCCCTCCGGATTCACGGCGCGATATTCATGGAAGGTATATGACCCGGCCACGGGCGAGATGTCGCGGCCTAATGTGTCCTTCGGCAGGGACTCGCTTGTGACCGGTGTGGAGTACGCCAACACAACGAACCGTGCTGCCTCATGGCTCAGACACATGCCTCTCGCCGCGCAGATTCTGGACTGGCCGGTCACCACGGTGCTGATGCGCGGCTCGCGTTACGTCACGTTCAGTAATCCTCTGCCAGGCACTTTCGAGAAGGTGCTTCAGTGGTGCCTCATGCCCGTTGTTCTGATACTCATGTTCCTGTGGCTTTTCTGGGCGGCGTCGCTGCCGGTGTTGCTGATGGGCCGGCTGCTCAGGTTCCCGGCCGTGTTCGCGTGGATAAGCGACCGCCGGCTCAGGTGGCTGATGCTGGCCGTGACCCTTGTCTCGGCCTACGTATGGTCGGTGATGCAGATGGGGTGGGGGATATTCCCGGTGTGGTCGGTGGTGATATTCATAGTGTCGTGGTACATGTACACGCTCGCCGCAAGTCCGCTGTGTAGCTTCCCGCACTGCCGCTGTCCGCAGTGCCACCACATGTACACCATTCATTTCGACCGCAGCGAGTTCGATTATGATGAGATAGTGAAGGGCTCCGACATAGTGCGCGGGCGCAAGCTGGGCACCCGCACGGAGAAGTGGAGGACGTGGACGCAGGTGAACACTACGACGACATACTCCGACGGCAGCAAGCATCATTCGTCGCACCGAGAGAACGAGCGCCGGCATTCGCGCGACTACAATATGTACGAGTATCTCAACTACGATGTGACCTATCGCCTCGATCATTACCGCGACTACTACAGATGCAGCTGCTGCGGATTTGAGGAGGAGGACAAGTCGGTGGTGACGAACGAACTCGGCCGTAAATTCACGGGCACGCATACCGGCGAGGAAGCCGGCGAGGAGCGTGTGTCCCGATGGTAGCATCCTTAACCTATACATTTACATTCCTTATTCCTTATGAATAAAGCTCTCTACCTTGTTGCAGTTGTTGCTGTCGTGGTGTTTTCTCTGGTTTTGTCTGAATGTTCGGGACGAAAGACCGGCGAAGAGGCTGCGCGGCTTGATGTGGAACGCCTCGCGTCGCTGTCGCAGAAAAGCGGCAGCGAGATGACGGCCGGCGACTGCGATTTCCTGCTGGAGCAGTGCGAGGTCATTGTCGGCAGGGTGGAGGGCATGACGGCCGATGAATATAAGGCTTATCCCGAAACCCTGAGCGAGGAGGAACAACATGCCTTCGCGGATATGGGCCGCTGCCTGATAACGGCAAGAGAGAACGGACGGCTATCCGACAGCCAGCTCGCAAGGCTCAGGGAACTGTACGCCCGTATGCCGGACGGGAATTGAATCCTTCTAATACTTCTATATACCTTCGGGAAGCGAGTGCGTTATGCTCGCTTCCCGATTCCTTTTATGGGGAGTGGGGAGATAGCAAAGATGACGAGACACATAAGGACAAAGGGTCAGAAGAAACAGAAGTTTTTTAGGAGGTGGAGCAAGATGGCAAATGGTAGTATTGGCGGAATCTTCACAGACGCAAGCTCTCCAAGCTTGCAGCCTTAGATATACGCTATGCCCCAGGAACGCGGCTACGCCGCTTATCCCGGGGTTAACCACAGACACGTCCTCTTCGAGGACTTGCAGGAGTAGTGGGTTTTAGGCCGCCCGTTCCGGGCTTTGTCGCGGAGGGTATTCTCTGCCCCGCGTTGCGCTTCGCTACACGTGGGGTTAATCATGGAGTCACGCGTCCCGCGTTTTTTTGAGTCAAAGGCTGAGTTTGTCAGTTCGCTTGGCAAACACCCGTGTGAAATCACCAGTCGGCTGAGTGTGCGGAAAGGCGATTTATTTGCAGTTGACCTTTATGGCTCCGATAATGCCATTGTTATTGCTTGGAATAATCGAGAGTGAACTGTCTTTGAGCGTCAGTTTGCCTTGCTGAATACTTAATTTAGAAGTTTCATTCACATCTGTAACGTATAGATAGGTCAAATCGCCCTGTTCGCCACTCATGGTAACGATCAGCATATCGTTTGAGCTGTTTTCATTTGGCGTACAATATACAAATGCCGCCACCAATCCGTTGTTTCCACCATTAATCATATATGATAATGGAATATGATTTAATATCGCAAGTGTGGCGTCCCCGACTTTTGTAATATCTTCACTATTAAGGTTGTGAGCGCCGGCGACTTTCATGATGCTGCTGTTTTTTACGACATTAACAGTTACCGTATCTTGAAACTCGGTGGTGATTTTCGGGAGATTGGAGAGTGCATTATATGCTTCTTTCAAATCCATAGCATAAGTGCCACAAACAGAGCAAATCAATGCAAATAGTATGAGTATAGGTTTTTTCATAATTTGATTGTTTTTGATAAAAACAGCCAAAAGGAAGTATTGGTTCTATTTTGTTGAGAGTTTATAGATGGGGCGCGGCACTGATGACGAGACACATAAAGACAAAAGATCAGAAGAAACAGAAGTTTTTTAGAAGGTGGTGCAACCCGCCATCCGGCGGGTAATTCATCTCGTCTCTCCATAATGCAAAAGAGCTACAAGTCGATGACTTGCAGCTCTTTTGCGGAGAGGACGAGATTCTTTGCAGAGCAAAGCGCTAAAGCGATGACGAACTCTGCTCGTTCTCATCTCGTCTCTCCACAATGCAAAAGAGCTACAAGTCAACGACTTGCAGCTCTTTTGCGGAGAGGACGAGATTCGAACTCGTGGTAGGATTGTATCCTACGTCGGTTTAGCAAACCGGTGGTTTCAGCCACTCACCCACCTCTCCGTGGTCTGACATTGCTGAATGTCTTATTTTGTGATCCGCCTGGGGCTCGAACCCAGGACCCCAACATTAAAAGTGTTGTGCTCTACCAGCTGAGCTAGCGAATCGCGGGTGCCCCTCGGGAGACTCTTCTCCGGCAAAAGCGATGCAAAATTAGTGCTTTTTTTTTATTCGTGCAAATTTTGTCGGATTTTTTTGAAAGTTTTTTGCGGGCGGGGCTATCGGAGCGAGGTTATGAACTCCGTTATGGCGTCGAGGGCTTCGGGGGCAAAGGTCTCGCTGATTTCGCCGTATTCGGCGGGTTCGCCCGTGGTGCAGTGTTGCATCATGTGGTTGAGACCGGGCAGGATGCGTGTGCGGGCGGCGGGTAAGCAGAGGCGTATGGCGGCGATGTTTGACGCGGCGTCGACCTGTCGGTCCCTGTCGCCGTTGATGGCGAGCACGGGGCATTTTATCCGGCTCATGAATTCGGACGCGTCGACGGCGAGCATGGCGTCGAGGGCGGCGCTGCGGTGGCGCATGGCTGCCCTGACGGACTCCATCACCGGTGCGGGTACGTCCAGGTGCATGGCTGCGGCGAGGGAGTCGACGTCGACGGGCCGGGAGATGCCGTCGCGGTGCTGCCCGACGATGATGTCGAAGAGGCGCTCTATAAGCTTCATGCCGGCGGCCTTGGATGGTTCTGGCAGGCCGGAGAGCTCCAGGGCGTGGCGGTTCTGCTGCAGGATGGTCTCTTTGCCTGAGACTGCCATGCCGGCTATGGAGACGATGAAGTCGGGGACGCTGTCGGCGGCGAGCATGAGGGCCACGGTGCCTCCTTCCGAGTGGCCGAGCACACCGGCGGGGTCTATGCAGGGCAGTGTGCGCAGGACGGCGACGGCGGCGCGCGCGTCGGCGGCGAAGTCGGTGATGGTGGCGGCGGCGAAGTCGCCTGTCGACCGGCCTGTGCCGCGGTCGTCGTAGCGCAGGGAGGCGATGCCTTTGCGGGCGAGTGCGTCGGCGATGACAGCGAAGGGGCGGTGGTCGAACAGTTCTTCGTCGCGGTTCTGGGGTCCGCTGCCTGTCACCATCACGACGGCGGGCATGCGGGCGCTTGATGGGGTGAGGGGCAACGTGAGCGTGGCGGCGAGCCGTGTGCCGTCGGCCGAGACGAAGGTGGTGTCCAGGGTGGTGTATGGGAAGGGCGGCCGCGGTGTCTGCGGGCGTCGGTCGGCCAGGGGGGTGTCGGGTCTGAGGACCAGAGGGAGGGCCACGCCGCGCTGCGAGAGCCTGCCGGTGATGGTGGCGGGTGCGATACTGGCGACGTAGACGGCTCCGATGGCGGGGCATTCCACGGTGAGTGAGTCGGCGGTGAGCCGCGTGAGCGATGCGGGTATGCCCATGGCGCCCTGCGAGGGCGAGTCGAGGGTGCAGTCCACGGTGCCGTCGGCGCCGGTTGAGAAGTGAAACACAACGGGTATTTTCATCGGCCCGAGCGAGACTTTGCCTCCCCAGGCTCCGGCGTCGGTGAGTATTGTACGTGCTTTCTCGGAGGACGGGTCGGGCGGCGCCTGCGCCGGGGCTGTTGCTGCGCAGAATGCGGTCAGGGTGAGCGCTATGGCCCGGATTGCTTTCATAATCATGCCGTAAAGGTATAAAATATGTATGGGTATAACAAAAAAATCGGCAGCATACGGTTTTAATAAGAATTAAGGAAATTTTTCCTCAATATGCGCGGCGTATTAAAAATTGTTTGTAACTTTGCACTCGATAAACAAGAGCCATGCCGCAGGCGTTATTACGGGTGTGGTTCAAAATGACCCTCATATACTGACATTCAACAATTTCCATATAATTAAATTACACAATGAGCAAGATTGAAGAAATAAAGGCAGCCCGCCTGCCGGAAGTCAAGAAGTCCCTGGAAGCCTATGGCATCAAGGACGTCAAGGAGGTAATCTACAATCCTTCGTACGACGAACTCTTCAAGGATGAGACTCTTCCCAGCCTCGAGGGCTACGAGAAGGGCGTCGTGACCGAACTCGGTGCTGTCGACGTGATGACCGGCGTTTACACCGGCCGTTCGCCCAAAGACAAGTTCATCGTTATGGACGAGAACTCGAAGGACACCGTGTGGTGGACAACTCCCGAATACAAGAACGACAACAAGCCCGCAACCCAGGAGGCCTGGAAGGCCGTCAAGGAGCTGGCTATCGACGAGCTCAGCGACAAGAAGCTCTATGTGGTGGACGGCTTCTGCGGCGCCAACGCCGACACCCGTATGGCCGTGCGCTTCATCATGGAAGTGGCATGGCAGGCTCACTTCGTGACCAACATGTTCATCCGTCCCACCGCAGAGGAACTGGCCGACTTCAAGCCCGACTTCATCGTCTACAACGCCTCGAAGGCAAAACTCTCCAACTATAAGGAACTCGGCCTCAACAGCGAGACAGCCGTAGTCTTCAACATCACCAGCCGCGAGCAGGTAATCATCAACACCTGGTACGGCGGCGAGATGAAGAAGGGCATGTTCTCGATGATGAACTACTTCCTGCCCCTGAAGGGCATCGCCTCGATGCACTGCTCGGCCAACACCGACAAGAACGGCGAGAACACGGCTATCTTCTTCGGCCTCAGCGGCACCGGCAAGACTACCCTCTCCACCGACCCGAAGCGCCTGCTCATCGGCGACGACGAGCACGGCTGGGACGACAACGGCGTCTTCAACTTCGAGGGCGGCTGCTACGCCAAGGTCATCAACCTGGACAAGGAGAGCGAGCCTGACATCTACAACGCTATCCGCCGCGACGCCCTCCTGGAGAACGTGACCGTGGACAAGGACGGCAAGATCGACTTCGCCGACAAGAGCGTGACCGAGAACACCCGCGTGAGCTACCCCATCAACTTCATCGAGAACATCGTGAAGCCCATCAGCCACGGTCCCGCCGCCAAGAACGTCATCTTCCTGAGCGCCGACGCCTTCGGCGTACTGCCTCCCGTCAGCATCCTGACTCCCGAGCAGACGAAGTACTACTTCCTCAGCGGCTTCACCGCCAAGCTGGCCGGCACAGAGCGCGGCATCACCGAGCCGACTCCGACATTCTCGGCTTGCTTCGGCCAGGCATTCCTTGAGCTGCACCCCACCAAGTACGCCGAGGAACTCGTCAAGAAGATGGAGAAGAGCGGCGCCAAGGCCTACCTCGTGAACACCGGCTGGAACGGTACCGGCAAGCGTATCTCGATCCGCGACACCCGCGGCATCATCGACGCTATCCTCGACGGCGCTATTCTGAATGCTCCCACCAAGAAGCTCCCCATCTTCGACTTCGAGATCCCGACCGAGCTGCCCGGCGTTGATCCCGCCATCCTCGACCCGCGCGACACCTACGCCAACCCCGAGGAGTGGACCGTCAAGGCCAAGGATCTGGCAGAGCGCTTCATCAACAACTTCAAGAAGTACGAGCACAACGCAGCCGGCAAGGCTCTCGTTGCCGCAGGTCCCCAGCTCTAAGCTCCGAGCCTGAGTCCTTTTGATACCTGTCGCCCCCGCGCCGCCTGGCGGTGCGGGGGCGACTTGCGTTTTTTCGGGGCCGAAAGAGCGTATTTTCAAAGATAAATCTTATATTTGCAAGAAAAACGGGCGGCCTCGGGCCGCCGCCGGAGTTCAAGATTTAACCAAGCAATCCTGTCGAGGATTTAAATAACTGTCAATCATGGGAAAAGAAAATTCCGAACGCATACAGACGTCTCTGCTCAACGCAATGGAGAAGAAAGCGCTGGTGTGGCTTGCCGAGAGGCAGCCCGCATGGGTGACGTCCGACTTTCTGACGTATCTGGGAGTGGCGGGTGCCGTACTGTTTGCGGTGGCCTGCTGGCTTGCCAACGGTAATGTGAATTATCTGTGGCTGTCGTCGCTGGGACTTGTCATCAACTGGTACGGCGACAGCCTCGACGGCACGCTGGCGCGTGTTCGCCAGACGCAGCGCCCGCAGTACGGTTTCTTCATCGACCACTCGCTGGACGCGCTGACGACGTGTCTTTTCTGCATAGGCATAGGCCTGTCGCCTTTCATGCGGATGGACATCGCCCTGTTTGTCCTGGCGGGCTATCTGTGCATGTCGATATACACCTATCTGTCCACGATAATCATGGGACAGTTCCGCCTCACGTATGCGAGCCTCGGGCCGACGGAGGTGCGCCTGATAATCATAGCGGTCAGCATCCTGTATATTTATAATCCGTGGCCGGAGGTGAGCGTGACTGTGTTCGGCGAGCCGTGGACGGTGTACGACTGCATCGGCGCCGCAGTGGCCGTGATTCTCTTCGCCATCTATATCGGTTCGCTTGTGAAGGACCTGCGTGTGCTCGCCAAAAAGGACCCGCTGAAGCCTTATAAGAAGGAGAAGCATTGACACGATTTCCGGCGAAATACTTGTAGATTCCGAGGATTCCGACGAATTTGTTATGAAGTTGCGCATATACAAATAAATAAAATTCAACGGTTTTCAACCAACGCGCTGTAATAATTATGCAATTTCTACAAAGTATAAAAAACGTTATACTTACTCTGATGATGTTTTCGGGTGTGGTATGCAGCGCGTCGGCGCAGAATAAGACTCCCGTAAGCACCAAAACATACGAGAAAATCCTCAAGGGAGCCGACAACGAAATAACAGGATTGACATTTCGGTTCTTTGATACGGATAATGACCCCGGCTCCATCGAGGAAGTCCGCGCTATGTCTGAAGACATGACATTATACATTGTATCCCACAAATTGGAAAATGTGGAAGTAGTAAGTGTGAATAATTATGCCATAGAGCTTGTCGGTGCCGATGGCAAAAGTGTCGGCACTCTCAGACATTCCCAACTGGAATTACGCGGCGCGCCAAACGCTGAAGGCAGACGCAAATACACTCCGATAGCAAACGAAACGATAGTCAAAGAGATGACCGAATTTGCCAATACGGGCAGGAACCACGGAGCTATCAAAATCAAGAACATAACGAATACTCTATATGGTCGGTACAACTCATGGCCTGCGGACTTCGCAAAACCGGCCACCGACTGGATGGCAAAAACCATGCAGGAGAATTATACATTCGGTACGCCGGCCGGCACCCGACACCTGACTACGTCGATTGGCAAGTACACAATGGATGTTTATACGTCAGATAAGAATGATGAAGATTTTGAAACATTAGTATTCACAAGAGATGACGGTTTTCGATTCAAGCTCGACCAGCTGAGGATTATGAATCTAAAGGTCGTAGCAGAAGAAACCTACGACGACACCCCGTTGCCTTTGGCATGTATCGACATAAGCTGGCCTAATGTGGGTAAATTTTCGATTTTCGACAACGAACTGGCCGTCGAACTTATGAAATTAGCCCAATCAAAAGAATTTGCAAAAGCAGTCAATATGAAAACCACAAATGTTGAACTTAAAATCGGTTCTAACGGTTCTTTTCTGAAAAAATAAATTAGAGAATTGTTTATCTGTCCAACCGGACGATTGGAGAAATAAAGAATAAGTACAACGCGAAAAGAAGCCGCGCCTCACGTCGTTTGCGACGGAGGCGCGGCTTTTAGTACTATTGGCGCTGCTTATCAGGCGTTGGTGGCGAGGGGTGCGGGCACGTTGTAGACGCGTGCTGCGAGCTCCTGGTCGAACATGTATATGCCCAGGCCGTTGTCGCCTATGAGTTCGAGGCGGTCGATGAGGTTCTTGGCTGTCTCCTCCTCCTCGGTCTGCTCCTTGACGAACCAGTCGAGCATGCCGCGTGTGGCATAGTCGTGTTCGGCTTCGGCGATGGCGTAGAGGTTGTTGATGAGAGCTGTTACTTTTTCTTCGTGTGCGAGGGTGTCCTTGAATGCGCAAAGCGGGCATTTCCACTCGGTGGGAACGGCGTCGATGGGCTTGAGCACTACGCGTGCGCCGCGGCTGTTGAGGTAGTTCATGAAAATCTCGGCGTGGGCCTGTTCTTCCTTGAACTGGATTTTGAACCAGTTGGCGATGCCTGTGCGGCCGTCGGCCTCGAACTGCATGCCCATGGAGAGGTAGAGGTATGCACTCCAGAGCTCGGCGTTGATCTGGGCGTTGATAGCGTCCGTGATTTTGTTGTTCAACATAGTGTATGTATTAAGAGGTTGTTATTTTCGAGCAAAATTACACTTTTAGGCGCAGAAGTGCAAATCTATTTTCGGCTTATATCCTGGATTGTGTGTATCTATATTTAAATCAATCGCCTTTGGGTGTTGTTAACTCTTTTTAATATTTGACGATATGCGGAAAATTAAAAGAATTCCTTACCTTTGCGGTCATATTTTTCAAATAAACCAATCCCCAATGAAGAAATTATTGATTAGTTTCTCGCTGGCTGTCATTTCCTCAATGACTGTCGGCGCGAGTGAGCTTGTGCCTGTGCTTCAGGAGAGTTTTGCAAAGTCGACGAGCAGCGTTATCCAGGGCGGATATTTTGCCGAGTCGAATTATTTTGAGGCGGATGAGCTCGCCGACAATTCCGGATGGTCGACAAATCAGGCCTACCAGAGCGAGAGGGCGATAAAGTTCAACGCCAAGACCAAGCATGGCGGTTATGCGGTGACTCCTGCGCTTGATTTTTCTGCGACCACGGCTTCAACCGTGGTCGTTCGTTTTCGTGCGCAGCGCTGGGACCACAAGGACGACCATGTGACGGTGCATGTGAGCGTGGACGGCGACAATGAGTCGGTGCAGGATGTGGAGATAGAGAGTTCCGGCAATGTGTCGGACCGCAGTGCCGAGCCGTTCGAGCTTACGTTCACGAACGTCGCCGACGGCAGCCGCATACGCTTTACGGCTACGATGACGGCCGAGGGCAAGGTGGACCGCTGGTTCCTGGCCGACGTGTCGGTGCTGGAGCTGGTGGAGACGCCGGCCGCGCCTAAGCTGTGGACGTCGGCCGGCTATATGCGTTTTGCCGACATCATGGGCGGCGACGAGAGCGAGGTGCATGTGCTCAAGGTAGAGGGTACGGGCTGCGGCGAAGATATAGCCGTAGCGCTCCCGGAGGAATCGGCTTTCGCAGTGGAGAAGACCGGATGGGACGGACGCCGCGGCGGCGAGCTGCGTATCAGTTTTGACCCGCTGCGTGCAGGCGTGGCCGAGCAGACTATGACGCTGAGATGCGGCGATGCGGAGCGTACGGTGGTGCTCCGCGGCAAGGCCAAGGTGTACGCGCCGGTGGCCGAGGCTGCGACGGATGTGGAGGAGACGGCTTTCACGGCGCACTGGGGCCGCGTGGCCTGTCTGGAAAATATCGTGCTTGACGTCTACACCAAGGAGGAGGGAACGCCGGTAAGCTCCGACCTGATGTTCACGAAATACATCGAGGGCTCGAGCAACAACCGAGCCGTGGAGATTTTCAACGGGACGGGCCACGAGGTGAGCCTCGCCGGCTACTGCCTGCGCATGGAGAGCAACGCTTCCGGGGCGATGGATTTCGGCGAGTATCACTTTGCGGATGGCGCCAAGATTGCTGCCGGAGGCACTTACACGGTATGCAACGCGCAGTACGGCGCGCTGCGCGACATCGCCGACGCCACAATAGGCTTCAGCGACGGCGGATATGCCAACATAATGACATTCACGGGCGACGATGCGATAGGCCTGTTCGCTCCCGACGGGCATCTTGTGGACATCCTTGGCTATGAGAGCTGCGACGTCAACGACGAAGTCAGCGGCAACTGGGGTCAGGACAAGACGTTCTACCGCAAGGCCACGAGCTACGAGCCTTCGGACAAGTTCAACGCGGCCGAGTGGGACGAATATCCGAAGGACTACTGCGAGGGCTACGGCACGCACACTATGGCATCTACGTGCGCCGTGAAGCGCCCGGTGAAGCACGTGGTGCTGGAGCGCGGCACGACGTCGGCGCGCGTCGACGGCATCCCCGCCGGCACTCCGTGCTACTATACCGTGCAGGGTCTCTCGGGCGGCCTTAAGACTCTTGTCTCTGCCGAGATTGAGGTGAAAAACGCCGGTGCCGGCATCAGCGATGTGACGGCCGACGGCAATGGCCCTGTGCGGTATTTCAATCTTCAGGGTATCGGCGAGGACCATCCTGCTGCCGGCGCCCTCTATATCCGCGTACAGGGCGGGAAGGCCACAAAAGTGGCATATTGAATACGTAAGTGACTTACAGCCACCCGGCAGGCATTCCTCCGGGTGGCTGAATTTATGCTGAAAAATAATGTTCTTTAAAAGTTTTCACAATTTTGTAACATGTTTTTTGATACAAATTAACATTTTCGGCCGTACCTTTGCAGTACCAATTCATTACTAATTTCTAATAACGCTATGTTACAACGTTTTAGGCAGACGGTTCTCAGAGCAATCATGGCTCTGGCGGCCGTCTTATTCGTGCTTCCTTCCGTAGCACAGGTGACAACGGCCTCAATGGCGGGTCAGATTACGGAAGACAACAAAGAACCCATAATCGGCGCTTCAATCGTGGCAATCCACGAGCCTTCGGGTACCCGCTACACGGCCATCAGCAATGTTGATGGCCGTTATAGTATCCAGGGTATGCGCGTCGGCGGCCCGTACACGGTGCGCGTATCGTATGTGGGCATGCAGCCGGTGTCGTTCGAGGACATCATGCTTCAGCTCGGTGAAATCGAGGAGCTGAATGTATATCTGACGCCGGGTTCTACAGAGCTCGGCGAAATTGTTGTTAAGGGCCGCGCCAGCAAGTTCCAGACGGAGAAGACCGGCGCCACCACCAACATCTCCAACGCCCAGATTCTGAGCATCCCGACCGTAAGCCGCAGCATCGAGGACATCGCGCGCCTGTCGCCCTACGCCAACGGCATGAGCTTCGCCGGCGGCGACGGACGTTCGAGCAACTTCACCATTGACGGCGCCAACTTCAACAACAACTTCGGCCTTACCGAGAATCTCCCCGGCGGCGGCAGCCCCATCTCGATGGACGCTCTTGAGGAAATGCAGGTTGTGGTGGCTCCGTTCGACGTGCGCCAGACCAACTTCATCGGCGGCGGTGTGAACGCCATCACCAAGTCGGGTACCAACCAGTTCAAGGGCAGCGCCTACGTATATTATACCAACCAGGACCTGCGCGGCAACCGCATCAACGGTGAGGACCTCGGCGGCCGTGCCGACGAGAGCAAGACCATCTACGGCTTCACCGTGGGCGGTCCCATCATCAAGAACAAACTCTTCTTCTTTGCCAACTATGAGCACGAGGGCACTCCCGGCGAGGTCATCAAATATCGCGCACGCGAGTCCGCAAGCCAGGCCGTAGACGGCATGACTTCCCGCACTCTGGCCAGCGACATGGAACGTGTGGCCAAACACCTGCGCGACAAGTACGGCTATGACCCCGGCAGCTACACCAGCTTCCCCGGCGACGAGAGCAACAACAAGTTCCTGGTACGTCTTGACTGGAATATCAACGACCACCACAAACTGGCCCTGCGCTTCAACCACACCAAGAACCTGGCATGGAACGCTCCCAACGGCAATTCCTGCGACGTGGCTCCCCGCCTGAACGGTACATATCGTGTGGGCCCGCAGTCTATGGCCTTCGCCAACTCCATGTACTCGATGGAGAATAAGGTGACATCGTGGGCGCTCGACTTCAACAGCCGCTTCACCGATAACCTGAGCAACCAGCTGCTGTTCACGTACACCAGCATCCAGGATATGCGCGGAACCAACTCCAGCCCCTTCCCCTTCATCGACATCATGGCCGGATATGATGCCTCGGACAACGCTATCTTCGAGCCCTACATGAGCGCCGGCTACGAACTCTTCACCTGGAACAACGGCGTGAAGAACAAGGTGTACAACCTTACCGACAACCTCAACTGGACACTCGGCAACCATCGCCTGATGGCCGGTATCAGCTTCGAGCACCAGTTCGCCAACAATGCCTACATGCGTAACGGCACGGGCTACTACCGCTACTATTCTGTAGACGATTTCCTGAACGACCGCACTCCTCAAGGCTTCGCTCTGACCTATGGCTGGAACGGCGAAAAGAACCCCAACGCACAGGTGACCTTCAACCAGCTGGGCTTCTATCTTCAGGACGAATGGAACATCGCCAAGAACTTCAAGCTCACTTACGGTGTGCGCCTTGACGATCTCTTCTTCGACAACAGCGACCTGGCGCGCAACCAGGCCATCTACGCACTTGACTTCGGCGGCCAGCACATCGATACCGGCAAGTGGCCGACGGCCCGCCTACAGGTGTCGCCGCGCGTAGGCTTCAACTGGGATCCCTTCAAGAACGGCAGCCTTCGCTTCCGTGGCGGTACAGGCATCTTCACCGGCCGTCTGCCTCTGGTATTCTTCACCAATATGCCCACCAATGCCGGCATGGTTCAGAATTCCGTGAGCTACAGCGCAGGCAATGCCGGCGCCGACGCGGTTCTTGCCAAGTTCAACGGCGGCATGATCACCGATGTGAACGAGATGATAGAAACTCTCGGGCTGCCCACGCAGCTTGCCGAAGACAAACACGTGGCCGGCAGCAAGATCAGCGGTGTGAAAGATGATTTTCATATGCCTCAGGTGTGGAAGAGCAGCCTCGCCGTAGACTGGCAGGTGCCCGTGAAGTTCCCCTTCACCGTGACCGGCGAATTCATGTACACACGCCATATCAATGCCGTGACTCTGCGCAACATCAACATCAAGCCCACAGACGAATGGGTTTATCAGGACGGCAGCAAGGGTCCGCAGTATTTCGCCGGTCCCGATAACCGCCTCATCTATCCCAATAAGGTTGAGACTGTAGACGGCAAGACCAAGACGACACCCCTGTTCAACTATGTCAACGGTAAGAACGCCGTGATGATGGGCAATACCCACAAGGGTCACGGCTGGACCGCCAACCTGACAATGAACGCGCGCCCCATCGACAACCTCGGCCTCATGTTCGCCTACACGCACACCGAGAGCAAGGAAGTCAGCGGTCTGCCCGGCAACGACCCGATCAGCACCTGGCAGGGTAACATCACCGTCGACGGCCCGAACTACTGCACCGTGCAGCGCTCGCAGTACGTCATTCCTGACCGTCTTATCGCCAGCGCTACCTGGACCATCCCCTTCCAGTACAAGGGCCTGACACGCAACACCAACCTGAGCCTCTTCTATACAGGCTACAGCGCCAACGGCTATAGCTTCTGCTACAGCAACGACATGAACGGCGACGGTATCAACAACGACCTGATCTACATCCCCGCCCAGGGCGAGAACCTCAACTTCAAGGACCCCGCCGACGCTACTGCCTTCGAGGCCTTCATCCAGCAGGACAAGTATCTCAGCAGCCACCGCGGCCAATACGCCGAGAGCTACGCCGCCCGCGCACCCTGGGTACACCAGTTCGACCTGCGCCTGATGGAGGAGTTCGAATTCAACATCGGCAAGACCAAGCACGCCATCCAACTGAGCTTCGACATCATGAACATCGGCAATCTGTTCAACAGCAGCTGGGGCGTGCCCAAAGTTCCGCAGCAGGCTTCCAACAACCTGCGTGTGCTCAAGTATGAGGGCGTGAACGCTCAGAACCAGCCCATCTACTCGATGCTGAAGAACGCCAACGGCGAGTACTACTCGAAGTCCTACGACTTCAGCTATAACAACAGCTACTGCTGGCAGATGCAGATAGGCGTGAAGTACATCTTCAAGTAAACCGAATCCTACTTCTATAAATACAGGAGGCAGGCCCCGGATGGCGGGACCTGCCTCTTGTGTGTTGTTATCGGTCAATTTCGAACGTAATCGGCACAGACTGACCGCTACCGAAATCTGTCAGAATTTCGGCGGCTATGACCCGCGGCAGGAGCGAACGGCTGATGAGGAAATAGTCGATGCGGTTGCCCGTGCGGAGATGACGCCAGGCGCCGTAATAGGTGGGCTTTTTCTCTGTCGGATGCATTATGCGGTAAGGGTCCGCAAGGTCGCACCCGGAAATCAGCGAGTTGAAATTGTCACGTTCCCACCGTGTGAAATTGGGTCTTGAGGATTCAAGTCGGCGCTCGCATGTGTCGTATTCGGTATGGACGACATTCATGTCGCCGCAGATAATGAGAGGAAGTTTGCGTGAAAGGCCTCTGACGAAAGAACGGTAGGCGTCGTCCCAACGGCGGCGGAACTCTACGGCGCCGTCAAGCTTCTGATTGGCGAAAGGAATATAGGTGTTCAGCAGCGCGAAGCTACCGCAATCAAATGCCTGGAGATGACCTCCCTGACTGAGCTCCGGAGTCTCGATGCGGCAGGGCGTGATACCGGAGCGCTGACTGACGTACACGGCGACGCCACTCCAGTCGCCGCGGTCGAGAGGCGCGAGGAGCAGCCGGTAGCCGTCCACCGCAAGGCTGTCGCAGTCCTCATGGCTCCTGACTTTTTGCAGGCAAAGAAAGTCAGGCGAATAATCGGCGGCGAGTCGCTTTACCTCGTCGAAACGCCGGGCAATTCCGTTGATGTTCCAGCAGATAAAAAGCATGCCAAAACATGAGACGACGCATGTCGGAGCTATATCGTCATCAGAAATGTCATTGAATCGCGGTTGCAATAATCGTTGAAGAAACGGATATTTTTCTGAAACAATTTCCTGCCGGCCTCGGCCGAGATTACCGAGTTCAGTGCGGCATCGGGAATCAGTTTTTTATTGATGATGTATTCGCGCATCTCAGGTGAGGACAGGGATTGGTCGAATATGAGCGATATACCGTCCTGCGCAGCATCTTCTGCGTCGTAATAAGGATTGTCTTTGATTTTGACGCAGCCGGCCCAGCCGGGTAGAATTGACACTGTTCCGTCGGAGTTGAGGAAGTAGAGCAGGTTGCCTGCATCACGAATGTCGGCGAGTATTTTGGGGTCGCCTTTGAATTCGGGTGGATTATCGCCAAAGAGCATTTTCGCATATTCCTCGTATGAACCGCACACACCTATGCGCTGTTTGCCGAACGCTTTCAGGTTATACTTGTAAGCTTCCTTTTGTTCCAGTGTTTTCTTGCTGTGTGCTTTGCGGTAATCCTCATATACCTCCGGCGGCAGACCGTGAAGTCCGATGCCGTTCATCATCCACACGCCGTCGACCAGCACCAGCGACAGTAGGGCAGAGTTCCCCGGGACGGCATCAGAGGGGAACCTTTCGCCGGGCATGGTTTCGGCTGAAAGGGTAAGCTTTTCGCCGTCGATGGCCTCCAGTACAAGCTCCTTTTCGCCTACCGTCTCATATCTGTAATATGAATACGGACGCGATTTCAGTGCCGCAAGGATGGGCAGATATTTCTCCTCCTCGGGTTCGTGATACAGGTCGACTATCTCGGCGAGCCATTCGTAAGCCGGAATGGCCAATGGACCTATCAGGGCGTTCATGGGTACGAATGACTCAATGGCATAGGTTTCTGCACTCTTGTCCATATTGCCCACGGATTCGAATATATGTCTTATGAAATCTTTGAATTCGTCCGTTGTCTTCTTCCTGTCGATGATGCGTGTCAGGTAGCAGCGGTCGCTCAGCCATGAGCACAGATTGCGGATCTGATAGAACATGGGTATTCCCAATTCGTCCTCGGGCATGAGAATGGGGCGGGCCGGCGTTTCGGGTGCCTCATCATAGGCTTTTTCAAGATCTGGCGTAAGTGCCATTGCCAGCATGTGGAGCGCGGGATTGTTGGGATTGATTACTATATCCGGTTCTGCATCGTTGGCTACATACCAAAGCAGGAACAGCACTGCGTGGAACGACGGTTTTTCGTCGTCGTAAGGGAAAATTGAGCCCTGCTGCCGGATATTATAGAAGGGCAAGGTATCCCCGTATTTCTTCTTGTACAGCGACGTGAATGCAGCCCAAATCCCCGAGCCCGCTACAAGATCTTCCACGTAACAGGCGAGAGTGACGGCCATACGCTTGTTTGTCTCACGGGAGGAACCGGACTTTGCAGAGAAGATTTTCCGGATAATTGGATAAATCTTGTTGGCAAGACCCACGTAAAACATGTCGCTTGGCAATTGCGCGGTATTAAAGTGGGTGGCGCAGAAATCGAGGCGCGTGATTCTATCTGAAGCTGATGTCGGTTTTGTTCTTTTGGGCGCGGACATAGTCGTGAGGTATTTTGAAGACAAATATAGCGGCTTTTCAATTGCCATACAAGTTTTTTTGCAATATTGCTGCGTTTTTGCTTGGGGGAGAGGTGTCAGTGATGGTGTCGTTGTTCTTCCGGTGCGGCTTGCAGGCATGAAACAATGTCAATCGACCGGCATAGGGCGCCATCCGGCAGCGGCAAGCATCTGCGCTACGACTACGGCGTT
The DNA here is from genome assembly GCA_948665475.1 of uncultured Muribaculaceae bacterium. GTDB lineage: Bacteria > Bacteroidota > Bacteroidia > Bacteroidales > Muribaculaceae > CAG-873. The sequence goes on from CAPNHY010000022.1 coordinate 44,542, forward strand.
GTTGTGTTCTCTGTCGTGGGAGGAATACAGTAATGTCACCTTTGGCTTATCGGCAATTGTCTTAAGCAGGGCGCCAAATGCGGGATTGGCGTCGAGTTCGGCCTTGTAGCGCCGGACAAATTCCGGCCAAAGGCTGCCAGGTGAGGAGTGAAACCATTCACGTAGTTGAGTCGATGGCGCTATGTCTTTGTCCCAAAAGTCGTAATGAAACGTCTCGTGCGAAAGTCCGCGCGGCCATAGCCGGTCGATGTAAATGCGGAATCCATCGTCGGCAGATGGTGCGTCATATGCGCGTTTAATGTCGAATGTATGTGCCATGGCATTGTTTACTTTACTGCAAAAACGCTGCTGACGCGACATAAGTTCAGGCGCAGGCAAAACCGGCTCTCAAAAGGTTCTGTCAGAGCCGGCTCTGACAGAATGGCAGCATCATATCTTCACAAGTACGATGGCGGCGTCGGCAAAGCCTGCGCCGGCATCGTAAAGATCACGCATCAGCGGCCATATCTGAAGAGGTACGCTTGCCATTTTGATGCGCAGTACACACTGCACTTCTACATCACCCTTCTCGTTTACCTGTGCGTTGACATTGAACACACCCAAAGGATTGCTCACATTGCGCTTGAAATCGTCGAGGGATGTGGGGTCAACATTATAACCTTCCGGCACTTTGAATGTTATCAGGTGTGTATTCTGGAACGCGGTGGGGAGCATTGCGTCAAGAAGTCTCTCGCGCTCGCTGCCGTCCAGCTTCTCCACATGTCCGGCCAAGCGTCCGAGAGTCACGGATATGTCGTCTCCAAGGTCTTCGACCAGACCGCTGAAGCGTCCGGTGGTCTTGTATTTCATCACATCACGGCCGGGCAGGAAGCCCCGTTCGCTGACGGTATATTCAATCAGACTATCAGGGCTGGCGCCTGTCACGGCGGCGCATTCTTCCATCAGAGCCTCGCGCAATTCGTTCTCTCGGGCCTTGTCATCATAGCCTTTCATCTGGAACGGCTTGCTGTCAAGACCAAAGTATTCCTCCACTCCACGTATCCATTCGGCGCGGTCAACGAGTTCGTCGCCGTGGGCTTTGAGGCTTCCGCTGAGGCGTACATTGCGGGTCACGTCAAGTGCATCCGGGTCATCGTCGGCAATGGATACTGTCAGTTCGGTCTTCATGTAGTTCCCGGAGTATTTGCGGTCGGGTATCTCAAAATTTTTCACCGGAGAGAGCCGGGTCATCTTTCGCAGGACACCAAGAAAACTTTGACCACTTTCGCCCTGAAACTCGCCGGGCATCTCGCCGGGAGCGATATTGTAGCCCGGATACATCATATATGCGCTATCGCCTACACAGGCCACGAAGTTGCTCTGATTCCAGCCCGACAGCTCGGCTGTGGGCACTTCGCTGCGGGAATTGATAATGCCTATGCCGATGTCGTCCACCCGTCGTGCGCCCATACGGTAATTTTGTGAAATGGTTGCACCTGTGACGAGGCTGTCTCCGGCTTCGGCATAAGGCTTCTTTGGGGCTTGGACCGGTCGGGGCAAAGATTATTACCGGGATTGTCGGAGGCATCATGCTGAATTATCCGGAGGTTTCATGCTGCGGATCGTTCAAGCAAGCCGAAAGGTGGTATCTGAGAAGTCGTAAGGCTATTTCTGAGATTTGGCTTTGCTTATTGTCACGAGCCAGACACCGGAGAATATCAGCACTATGGCAAGGGCTTTGACGGGCGTGAACACGTCAAGGCCGAGACACACGCCCGTGATCGTGGCCACAATGGGCTGCACATAGTTGTACATGCCCACCAGCGTGGGGCGCAGCTGCTTCTGGCCGATCATTATGCAGATATAGGCGAGGAAGGTGGCGCATACCACCACATAGGCGATACCGCCCCATTCCAGTGTGGAGACGGCTTGCCAGTCGGTAGCTCCGAGCCATTGTATGCTTGCCGGGAGCGCCACAATTGCGGCCGACAGGAACATCCATTTCATCAGCGTCACGAGGTGGTACTTCCGTATGAAATTGCGGTATAGCGTCAGATACAGCGCATAGCACAGCTGCGCAGCCAGCACTATCACGTCGCCCAAGGCCGGATTGGAGCCGCGCACCCCGCCGCCGCTGCCCGCTATCAGGATAATGGCGCCGGCGGCTCCCAGCACTATGCCGCCAGCTTTCTTCGGAGTGATGGGTTCGCGGAGGATGAGCCATGCAAGCAGCATCACCCACATCGGCATCGTTGTGGTGACAAGCGAGGCCTCGCCAGGCGAAGTCAGGCTTACGCCCACTATGAAGAATCCCTGATTGAAAAGCACGCCGAGCATTCCGGCACCTGCGAGACGGAGAACGTCGCCCAGAGGCACATGTTCTCGGGGCAGAAACAGGGATGTGAGCCAGAAAAGGACGGCGGCGCCCGCCACCCTGAAATCAACCATAACGATCGGGGCCACTACACCGGCGGCAAAAACCATCTTTGCGACCGGCGACATAAGTCCCCACATCACGTTGGCACCCAACATGGCGAGGTGCCCCTTGGCCTTATTCGTTTCCATAAACTATAGCTATTTTTCAGCTGCAAAATTACAAAAAAACCATCGTAATATCGCCTTCGAGCGTCCCAGGGTAAGCAGGCTTGCTTCTTGAGGTAAAGGCACGTTGCACGGTTCAGAGTCTGGACAATAGCTCCAGCCTGTCATGACATCCATCTTTGAGAATGCAAACAGCTTCTTGCCTAGGTCTTTGAGCGAATGCCCGATGTGATAGACCACCTCGTCGATAATCAGGAAACGGTCGTGCCCCTTGTTGCAGGGGTGTAATGTCACGCCCGGATTCCATTTAGATAGTTGCACAAGCACCGAATCATCAACACAGCTGTCGATAACGGCGATTCTGCTATTGTCTTTGCGAATTAGTCCGGCGACAAAGGCGTAAGCGTCAAAAACATGACCGTCGAAGCAGATGCCTTCCTTCGGTTGGGTAGAACTTCCGACAAAGGAATCGAATATTGTTTTACATATGGTGTGCGGTTTCCGGAGTGAATTTCTTACGGGCCATAGCCTGAAGATTTTCGGTTGTGTCGCATTCATCCATTATTTCAACGCCGAGCATGGTCTCGATTACATCTTCCATGGTCACGATACCGCGCATACAGCCGTATTCATCGGTTATTACTGAAATGTGCTCTTTCTCTTGCAGCATTCTCTGCCATATGTCCGAGACTTTTGCGTCTTCCATAAAGAATAGAATCGGGCGTACTATGTCCTTCAGTTGCACGGTAAACTTATCCTGCGTAAGCATTTCAAGTACATTCGCTCTGCGTACGTAACCGGTGATGAATTCACGCCCTGTTTCAAAAACAGGAATGCGAGAGAAGGGCGCAAGAGCTTTGTTATCGTAAAACTCTTTCATAGTAGTGCCGGTCGAAACAGAGGAAACGACTACATAAGGAGTCATTATGTCCTCTGCTTTCACATTAGAGAGTTTCAAAAAACTCTGTATGACCTTGTTCTCTGCGTCTTCAATAACTCCTTCGTCAGTACCTACACTTACCATTGCCGCCACTTCCTCGCGACTTACAGTCAAGGGTTGTATTTTGGGTGATACGCAACGGGTCAGCAATTCCGAGAGCCACACCAGTGGATATGCTATGACTATCAGGACTTTGATAATCTTTGCCGATGGCATGGCGAGAGTACGCCAATAGGATGCGCCTATTGTCTTGGGTATGATTTCCGACAGCACAAGAATAAGCAGTGTAAGAATGGCGGATATAATACCAAAATAGGCTTCCCCGAATACCTTGACCGATTCCGATCCTACGCCGGCTGCACCTATGGTATGTGCTACAGTATTGAGCGTCAGGATTGCTGCGACAGGGCGGTCAATATTCGTTTTGTACTTCATTAGCAAAGGCGCAGCCTTCACTCCCTGGCTTTCTTTCATCGATATGAATGATACGGGTGTGGACAGCAATACGGCTTCAAGCACGGAGCAAAGAAAGGATACTCCAAGAGCTCCAAAAAGATATAATAATATGAGTGTCATGAATGGATGTATAAGTTAATACTGCCGGAGGCATACGAAGATACCTTCGGTTGATATATGAGGATGGGGTCAACTTATACCTGATTATTCACGGAAGACGCAGTTGAGAATCCTTGCCGGCAGATGAATAATGTGTTTTTGTATTTTTACAGATACACACTCATGGTGCCTCACAAAACCTGATGCCGGCAATAATTTTGGCTGTTTCTCAGTAACTTGCGACTGAGACAGACTATCGACTGCAATACAACACTCAATCTCTGTCTCTGATTCATACTCAGGAATATCACTGCAATCACCCTGAATAGGAAAAAGAAACAAAGTCGCTATTAAACATGATATTATCGCAATGGCTCGTGTCATAGAGTCTTCGTTCTATATTTATAACGTGATTTAACGATTTTTGTTGTCGATTCCATTACAATAGCGTAAGAAAATACATTTCTTTCAAATTCGAAGAAATGGTGAGTAAAATAAGATAGTGCGTCATCACAATTTATTGCAATTTATCTCAATTTGCGATAAATTGAGATAAACCATAACGCAACTTGGTGTAATAAAGCAACATATCGACGTAAGGGCTTTCTGTAATCAATAGATTATATTGAGAACTATAAGTTTTTCGACAAGAAACCACACCGTTAATTGAGGGCATAAAACCTTACTGACGATTTGGTGTCTTGAAACATCACCTTGAATATTCGCTACGAAGAAACAATTATCCAGACACTAGTGTCTCTTAAAAAGTGTTAATCAAATTCGAGGTCAAGAGTTGGATGGCA
>CAPNHY010000023.1:0-47170 GCA_948665475.1 uncultured Muribaculaceae bacterium
TGAACCGGGTAAGGGCTGTATGTCATTTATTTAGTTTTAAATGAAAGAGCCGTGCTGAAATGGCGAGAAAAATCGACTTCCGGATAAACGTCGAGACAAACGGGGCGGGAAAGATAACAGCGCTGACTATGAGCACGGAGGACCTGGAAAGAGCCACCCGTGCCGCGGCCGCCGCTTTTGAAAAAACGCGCAATAACTTTGCACAAACTGCAAATTTGACCTCCGCAGTTAAAAACACCCTCGACGGACTCGACCAGGCCATGAACAGCTCGGCGCGATGGCGCATTGATACATGATTTTGATACACCGTGCTGAACAGTGTATCAAAGTGTATCAAAAAATGCTTCTATGATGGAAACGAGTGGAAAGTACGCGGACTCTACCGCGCTTTTTCGAGTTCCGCAATGAGCGCGCAACCCGTTGGTTTATTGTGCAAAACGTTGGCGTGTATAAAGATAGAGGCTGCATTAACCACCTCCTCTTCGTGCGCATGGGGGGACTCGAACCCCCACGTCGTGAGACACCAGATCCTAAGTCTGGCGCGGCTACCATTACGCCACATGCGCTTAATACGGATGCAAAGATACGACTTTTTTATGAATTCTCGTGTTTGGAGCCTTCAAATTCATTCAGATTCATCCGATAGCGTCTGAAATGAGAGGGATATATTCGGCATAGCCCTCTTTTTCCATTTCTGTAAGCGGGATAAAACGCAGGGAGGCGCTGTTTATACAGTAACGAAGACCTCCTCGTTCGCGCGGTCCGTCGGCAAATACATGGCCTAAATGGGAGCCTGAACCGGCAGCCAGCACTTCTGTTCTATGCATGCCATGGCTATTGTCGTGCCGCCGTTCTATCAGGCGCTCGTCTATGGGACGCGAGAAAGCCGGCCATCCACATCCTGAATCAAATTTATCGCTTGATACAAACAACGGCTGGCCGCTGGTAATATCCACATATATCCCAGGACGACGCTCCCGGTTGTACTCGTTTTCAAATGGAGGTTCTGTGGCTGCATGCTGCGTTACAGCCCACTGAAGCGGCGTCAGTTCACGGCGCAGCATGGAGTCGGATTTACGGTAATAGTGTTTCATTACTATGAAACCGTTCTCGCCTCAGTTTTGTTTCATTGACTCTTAGAGGCTGTTAAAAAAATACCCTCTTATTTTTTACCGGTAACGAGCTCGCACTGTACCTTGCCGACAGGCAATTTGCCTTCCAGACGCATTGGTATGCGTTTGGAGTTGGCTGTAATCCATGCGTCCATATTGTCGCTGGTCTTCTTTTTGTTTTTGCCGGTGAAGATAAAGGTAATATGGTAACAAGGATAGTTCTTGCCGTCCACCTCTACCATTTCTACGCCTTGGAATTTGAATGTGAGCAATTCTTTCTGTTTGCCGGAAAATATATTCAGAGAGACGGTGTGTCCTTTTTTCCATTTGTCGAAAGGAAGGTTGCGCATATGATAGAACGACGACATCATGTCGACGGTGGCACCCTCGGCTACGAGCTCACGGGTCTCGTCGCGTGTCAGTTCGCCTTTCTTCCACACCTTGCGCACACAATTGCCCGTGTAGGTGTTGCCCTGACGGGTAAAGCGTACTATGTCGTGCTTGCGGTCGTTACCTTCGTGGGCGTTTTTCTCATAGTAATGAGGAGTATAGTCGGCCCGACGCATCACGGAAACGAGCGTGTCGCGCACCTTGTAGAATTTGTCAGCCCATGGCTCGGAAGCGGCTGTGAGTTCGGCAGTACACATCTCGCCGCTACCGGGCAGCATGCGAATGGTGGCGTAGCCTGCGGTCTTGTTTATGAGTCCCCACTTGAAGAGGACTCGATAACGCAATGTTTCGTTGTCGAAATTATGCGATGCACCGGCCGCAAACGGGCAGAGTACGGCCAGCCAGACCAGCAGAGCGACAAATCTTTTCTGTATCATAGTAAATCGCAGGTTGTTAATGGCTTTCGTTAAATAATGGCAGAGCAGTGCGTCGGGCGGCCGAAATGCGTTTGTTGCGCCAGCAGCGGCGGCATACAGCCACGTAGCGCTCGTCGCCGCCGATTTCCACCTGGGCGCCCTCCTCCACGATGTCACCATTGGCGTCGATGCGGGCGTTGATGATGGTTTTGTTGCCGCATGTGCAGGTGCTTTTTATCTCGTCGATAGTATCTGCTATTTCAAAGAGTCTCTTGCTGCCCTCGAAAAGATGGCTCTGGAAATCGGTGCGCAGGCCGTAGCATATGACATTGGACCCGAAGTCGTCGACGATACGGCTCAACTGGTCGACCTGTGCGGTGCTGAGGAACTGGGCCTCGTCTATAAGATACCAGTCGATACTGCTGCCGGTGGTTTCCACATCCTGCTTTGCAATATCATAGAGATTCGTTTCCGGATAAATCCACGTACACTCGCGCTGTATGCCTATACGCGAGCGAATTATGCCTTCTCCGTCGCGTGTGTCGACTACAGGTTTCATGCACCTGTAGCTCATGCCGCGTTCTTCGAAGTTGTAGGCCGTTGTCAACAGCAGGGCCGTCTTGGCCGAGCCCATCGTGCCGTAGCGGAAATATAATTTGCCTTTCTTATAGTGGTTCATAATCCGTTGTTTCTTAGTAAAATCTATGCTTTAACTTAATGCGGTGCATTCATGAGACAAAATTACAAAAATAATCCAATCACAGGCCATCTCAGAGCAATAAATCTCGCATTATGGCGTCGCTGACGAGCCAGTGACGTTCGGGGATACGCAGCCATGAGCCGTGCCGCACAAGCCATCCTTTTAAAATATAAGGTCGCGCTGCCTGCACCACGCAAGTACGGGCGTCAGCGGGCAAAACAGCTGTGTCAAGGCCATCGGCCGTGCGCAATGCCGTGATGATAATATCGTTGATGCGGTCGACCACCGTTTCCTCCTCTATGGAAGCACCGGCGCCCAGCCATGCCTTTATGTCAGGAGGTGCGGCACGGCGTGTGCCGTCGGCTGCAAAACTATGTGCTCCCGGGCCGAGACCGAGATATGGCGTGCCGTCCCAGTAGGATGAATTGTGGCGGGAACGACAGCCGGGATGCGCGAAATTGGAAATTTCATAATGCTCCATTCCGGCTTCGGCAGCCTGACGGCACAGGGTTGCGTACATATCCGCCACTATATCGTCGTCAACGGGCTTGATTTTCCCGACCATAAGCATGGCAGTCAAGCGTGTGCCGGGTTCGTATCCGAGACTGTAGGCCGAAAGATGTTCAATACCTGTAGCGAGTAATGTGTCAAGGCTATACAGCCACGTATCGGGCGTCTGCCCCGGCAGGCCGTAAATAAGATCGCAGCTGATGTTATCAAAGCCGGCACCGCGAAGTGTCTTTATAGCTTTCAATGCTGCGTCAGCCGTATGACGCCGTCCCACCGCGGCCAACTCGCTGTCCAGAAGGCTCTGCACACCCATGCTGACTCTGTTGAATCCCAGAGTACGCCACAGCCCGGCCCGGGCAGAATCCACATCCTCGGGATTCACCTCGATAGTGCGCTCGCAGGCTTCCGCCATAGGCAGCGCATGGCACAGACGTTCAAGCAGACAGCTGTCGATACAGGAAGGAGTGCCGCCTCCGAAATAAATAGTGTTTACAGGAGAGTCACCCAGTTCGGAACGTCTTCGGTCATACTCCAGCAGAATGCCGTCGATTACTTTCTCCGTCAGATCAAGGCGCGGAATAGAGAAAAAATCGCAATACGCACATTTGGCATGGCAGAACGGTATATGGACATAAATGCCTGCCATAGTCTATTCGCGTGGAGTCTTGACGCGACCGCACATAGGAGCGAACACGCAATAGTTGCACGATGGAGAATCCTCCGCTGCCTGGACAAAAGGCTTGTCGACATCGAAAATCTCACATATCAGTTCACGTAATGCTGGAAGGAATTCGGCGCTGACGCTGCGATAGTCGGTAATGTCCTGTCCGTCGATTTTTATATTGCGGATTTCGTTTTGCGGAATCATGTCAAGGAACACGTAGAGCGATGGCTGAATAGCCTCCGTATGACCCGTAATGGCGGCATAGGCCTCGCAATACGCCAGAATCTGGAGTACGGCATCAGTGTGGTGCTGCGCGCTGTCGAAAATGTCGGCGAACTTGACGTCGAGTTTGTCCGAGCCGGTCTTGTAGTCGATGAAACGCAGACCTTCGGCTGTCTTGTCCACGCGGTCAATCTTCATCTTGAAGTTGATGGTGAGTCCGGGGGCTATCTGCCACGGTCCTACGACTTCCATTTCGCCCTGGCGGTAGCGGTAGGCCTCCGTTTCTCCCCACTTCTTGATTTCCAGCGAGAACATCTTTCGGAGAATGTCGATCATAAGGTCCCGCATAATCTGTCCCTCTACCGGCATCGGAGTTTTCCCGTCATCCTCGCGGTTGTAGTAATATTTGTTTATCAGCCGTTCCACTACGGGTGTATACCGGTCGGCCAGTCCGCCTACAATGCCACGCAGCACTGCAGGCGTCATTTCGCGCTCGCGGTAATCATCGTAGATGGCCTGGGCGGATGCGTGGAATATCGTGCCGAACGAAGCCATGTCCATAAAGCCGGTCACGGCCTCCTCTCCACTGAGCCGGCACACATTTTGGAGATAGAACTTCAACCCGCAGTGCTTGTAGTTCTTAAGTGCCGATGCTGATATACAGGACTGCCCACCCTCGCGGAAACGGCGCAGAAGCTGCTCGACAGCCCCCTTTTTATCGATAGATATGACTCGCTTTTCAGGCGCTATGGCACCAAAATCCACATTGCGGAAATGCAGGTTCCCTGCGTCGGGATAAAGATATTGCAACTGTGAGATAAAACGCGAAGCCTCTCCGGTGCCGCTGCCGGCGTCGCGGGAGTCGTACAGCAGTGCAACCCGTTGAGCGCGTCCGATAAGGCGGTAGAAGTAATATGCCGAGTCGTTCTCGGCACGGTCGGTGGGCGGCAGGCCGTAGCCGGCTCGTAGATTGTTCGGTATCATGGTACCTGCCACCGAGCGCTGCGGGAATATTCTCTCGTTCATCGACAGTATCATGACATTGTCGAAGTCGAGGCCACGTGTCTCGGCCATGCTCATTATCTGCATGCCTTTAAGCGGCGTGCCGGCCATCGTTATCGTCATGCCGCGCAGCGCTCGCTCGAACAGCGCGAAGTACGAGCGTTCGCCGGCCTCTACTCCATATTCCCTAATCATGGCGGCTATCTCGTCGATGTCGGCACGTAACGCGCCAAGTATCTGTATCTCCCATCCGGCACCTGCGCCGGAAACCGCAGCGAACAAAGCGCTCAGCCCGTCGAACAGTTCCGACAGATATGCTCCCACACCTCCTATATCCCTCATATCCTCCACGGCACGGAATATGAACGCCAGCGAGGGCGCACAGGCTGCAATCATGTCGGAGTCGAGTGTGTAGAGATTGCGTCCTATGATGTAGTCGCGCAGTCGACTGCCTTCCTCGCCTGCGGCTGTACGCAAGTGCGGATGGCCTGTCACCTCAAGCACATCCTCATAGAAAAAACGCCACGTACCCCTGACGCGCCTTATCCGCATCTGCATCGAAACGATAGACCGCAACAACGCGGCAAACGAGGTGCCGGCGAACGGGAGTCCCATCGTGATGTTGACAGCGCGTATTTCGGGCGGCAGACTGTGGAGCATGTGCATCAGCAGACTCTCGTCCGGCAATATCACGGCCGTACCTATGGGATTGTCAAGGTCAATGTAACCGGCTTCTGCCCATTCCCGCAGAATCTGGGCCGCGAGTTTGGTCTGTGCCGTGCGCGAAGGTATTCCGGCGGCTGTTATGTCCGGATAACGGTCTATACCGACAGAATCAAAATCGGCAGGCATAGGAAAACGCCTCACCAATCGACCCAACGAACGGAATGCCGCATTGTCGGGACGTACACCTCCGTGTCCGTCGCTGACGTAAGGAGAAGATGTGTCCCAGAAAAAGTCAGCTATCCCAAGATGCCGCATCCGGTCGAAAATCAATATCTCCATGGTGCCGGGATTGTTGAAGCCCACAAAGACATATTTCACCCCGGCGAGCATGGGGTTGTCGGTTCCGAGATTCTGCAAAGCCTCGCGGTACTGACGTCCGGCGGTGGTGTATCCCTGCTTCTGAAGCCGGCTCACAAATGTCTTATATATCTCAGGCAGAATAGCCCATAACGAGAGAAAGCGACTTTTGATGTCATCTTCACCCGACAGCGTCATGTGGTTCCAGAAACGCCCTGCCGAGTCCGGCACGGCATTTTCACCGAAAAGTTCACGAGCCACGGCCCGTTGAGATTCGTCGAGATAGTCGGCCGAAATCTCGCGCACCCTGCCAAGGTTGGTGTACAATGCGTGTGCGTCCACTCCGTTTCTGCCAATCTCGTCGAAATCGTTGAGAATCATCTGTCCCCAGAATATGAAGCGGTCAAAATCGCTTGGCGGTGTTGTGCCGCCGTGAGACGCAAGCACCTCACGATAGGCAGCATACAGCTCGAAAAGACATTTGCGTTGGGATGCCTCAGGCACACCCGACATGCGCGCTACCAGGGAACCTATGGTGACAAAGCGCGGCATAAACATCGTGTCCGATGCACGCTGCTGTATGTATCGTTTCAGGAAGCGGCCGCTGCGTCGGTTGGGAAACACGAAGATATAGTCCTCCATATGGCTCCGGCGTTCCGGCTCCATATAGTAGTCTGCCACTTGCTCGAGAAATTTCTGCATGGCGAGGTTCAGCGTTTCAACAGCAGGATTACCTTTATAGCCACATCAAATCCGACTATCTTGGCGTTGGCATTGGCAGCGATGTCGGCACGGGCAGCATCGAAGACTGCCATCAGTTCCTCGACATTGCGTTCGTTGACAAACGGCGAGAAGCGGCTGCTGAAGGCCTCCTCTCCGGCATTCATGCTGTTGAGGGGCGCCACATGAAGAGCGTAGATAAAGTTCTCGCGCAGCATATGACACGCATAACTGAAAAAATCAAGCACGCCTTCGCGTCCTTCCTTGGCGAGGTCGTTGCTCCACGCGCGCAAGTCGGCCACCTTTCGCTGATAAGCCAGGCGCATAAGAGCCATAAAGCGGTCAAGATTTTCCTTACCGCGACCTGAAATCCCGAGCAGAGCATTCGCACGGTTCACATCCCCGCCTGCCAGACGCGCTATGTTCGCAGCCTCGCCGGCGTCTATCCCCTTGGTCGAGACAAGCCATGAAGCCAGCTCCGCATCGTCGTAGCGGCGTACCGTAATACGCTGCGTGCGGGAATATATCGTTGGCAACACGTCGCGGGAGTTGTTGCTAACCATTATGAACTTGGTGTCGTCCGACGGCTCCTCAACCAGTTTCAGAAGTTTGTTGGCTGTCTCTTCCCTCATACGTTCCGGCAGCCATAGCAACACTACTTTATAGCGCGAGCCATGAGCTGTGAAGCCCAGGCGACGGAGCAGTTCGGCGCCTTCCTCCACATAAATCTGCGGCTGCGCATTGACATTGTCAAGCATCGACAGCCAGCGCTCGAAATCCATGAACGGCCACTCCGACATGAAGTCGCAGAACACGTCGATGTAGTCGGCCGAGATTGCCGTACCACCCTTTTTAACGACAGGAAATGAGAACAGCGTGTCGATATGGTTGAAACTCTGATGCTGCAGACAGGCGGGGCATTTACCGCAAGGCTCGCCGTCGTGGCGGTCGGTACAGTGCAGATACTGCGCCAAGGCTCTTGCGAGCATGAATTTACCTGTACCTGAGGGTCCCTCGAGCATAAGCGCGTGGGGCACACGGTCGGTATCGACCATATCGCGCAGGCGTTGCTTCACGTCGTCGTGAAAGGGTATGTCGGAAAACCTCATGACTTCTGCCGGCGCCCGTGTTCGGCGACATAGCGCCGCACTTCCTGAAACAGATCCGTGGCGAATACGAAATCGTTCAGGGCCTCGTTGGAGGTGTTGTAGATCTGGCTCATATCCCCTACCCACTCGCGGTAGCCGTTGCGGATGAAGATTATGTTCTCGCCTATACCGAGTACCGAATTCATGTCGTGGGTATTAATCACGGTAGTCATGTTGTACTCGTGGGTGATGTCGCTCAGCAGTTCGTCAATCAGAATCGACGTCCTGGGGTCGAGACCCGAGTTCGGTTCGTCGCAGAAAAGGTATTTAGGATTCAGCGCAATCGCACGGGCAATGGCGACGCGCTTCTGCATGCCGCCGGAAATTTCGCTGGGATATTTTTTTTCGGCGCCCTTGAGGTTGACACGTTCCAGACAGAACATAGCGCGGTCGAGCATCTCGGCATAGCTCATGCCCGTGAACATCACAAGCGGAAACATCACATTGCCAAGCACCGTCTCGGAGTCGAATAGCGCCGAGCCCTGGAAGAGCATGCCTATCTCCTTGCGCAGTTCCTTCACCTCGGCCGTGTCCATACGCATTATGTCACGTCCATCAAACAGAATTTCGCCCTGCTCGGGACGCATTAGGCCCACAAGCGATTTCAGCATCACGGTCTTGCCGGAACCACTCTGTCCGATTATGAGGTTGGTTTTGCCAGTCTCGAAAGTGGCGCTCACATCGTGCAGCACAGTCGTGCCGTCGAAACTTTTGGTTATGTTCTTGACCTCGATCATTGCAGCAGGAGTTTGGTGAGAATCACATCGAAAAGCAGAATGAGAATACTGCTGGAGACAACGCCGTTGGTGCTGGCCTTACCGACATCAAGAGCGCCGCCCTTGACATAATAGCCGAAGAAAGACGCCACGGAAGCTATGATGAAAGCAAATACAAGCGACTTGATGAGACCGTACCACACGTACCATTCCTGGAACAGAGCCTGCAATCCGTAGACATAGCGACTTACGGTGATGATATCGGTGAACTGAGCCACAAGCCAGCCGCCGACAAAAGATGTGGCAATGCACAGGATGCCGAGAACCGGCATAAAGGCGACGAAAGCCAATATTTTGGGTAAGACAAGATAATTGGCTGAATTTACGCCCATTATCTCCAGCGCATCAATCTGTTCCGTGACGCGCATAGTACCTATTTCGGAAGCGATATTGCTGCCGACTTTACCGGCAAGTATAAGACACAGAATGCTGTTGGAGAATTCCAGCAGGACAATGTCGCGCGTGGCAAGACCTACGGTATAGGCGGGAATGAGAGGCGACATGATGTTGAGCTGCATCTGTATGGCGATTACAGCGCCTATGAACACGGAGATGATAAGCACAAGCGGTATAGAGTCGACGCCGAGCTTTACGACTTCGTCAAGTATTCGACGGCCGAAAACGCGCCACTTGTCGGGCAACGCGAACACCCGCTTCATGAACAGGCAATAGCGGCCAAAGGTGCTTATGGAGTTGGTAAGTAGCATATTCTTGTATTTGGCGCAAATTTACAAAAAAACTTCGGCATTACCGTTGCCCAAGGAAAATAAAACCAACTTTAACCTACAAGAGACTACAGCCTGTCGGCGAGGAGCCACCATGCAAAGCGCCAGTAATGAATTTTCCGCTTAATACGCTTGGGGTCATGGATTACCTGAAAGAGCGATTCAAGATGATGGTCGGTCCACCATTTCCCGGCCCTGAGATTTCGTCCCGTGAACACATCGAAACTACCTCCGAGTCCCTGATATATTGCCTCAGGGTGTCGTTTCTGCATTTCGGCCATCAGCAGCTCCTGACGTGGAGAGCCCATGGCTACGAATACAACATCGGGGCGTTTCTCGGCAATGTCGGAAAGAAGTGCCTCCTTTTCTTTCTGATCGTTAATGAAGCCGTTGCGGCGTCCGGCTATGTGTATATCCGGGTACTTCTCCTGCAACTTGGCAACCACCTCCTTATTGACATCCTCAGTAGCGCCAACAATATAAAATGACTTTTCAGAATGAAAACGATCTATAATCATCAGCCACAAGTCGCAGCCGGCAACTTTGCATGCCTGCGGATAGCCTTTCTTCCGCAAGGCGAACACGGGGCCGTCGCCGTCGCAGTATCCGATGTTCCGGTTGATTATCTCTCGCGTCTCATCAGTGGCATGCATCACCTTCTCTGCATTAATCGCAACAAGTATGCCTTTGCGGCTGTCGGCGAAATCGATAATCTCGTCGGCACTCCTGAAAGGGTAAACATTCACACCCCTAAGACTGATTGTTTTCATTATCTGACTAAAACTTAGTGTTTAAAGACTTTTATTCGACACTTGCAGGCTAAGGTTCAGAGGGTAGTTTCATAAAAACAACGGCTATGCCTACGGTTTATTGCCTCCCGCAGGCAACTTTCTCTCATTGACGACAACTCTTGCCCATCCATTGTATTCGCGCCTGCTCGGGCAGTTGCAAGTGTGGAATATGTTTTGTAACTTTGCCCGATAAAATTGTATATATGGAAAAGGAAAATTCCACGCCGGCGGCACAACCTCGCCGAGAACGGACCTCCCGCATAATTCGCCTGCTCTGGATTGGCTTCATCATCTTCATAAGCGCCATAACTCTGTTCTTCATTCTCATCTACAACGGCGTTATAGGCTACATGCCTCCGGTAGAGGAACTTAAAAATCCCCAGGACAGATTCGCATCGGTCATTTACAGCGCCGACGGCAAAGAGATGGGACGCTACTTCCGAGGCACGGGCAACCGTGTATACGCCGACTTCGACGAAATATCGCCGAACATGGTCAACGCCCTTATCGCCACCGAGGATGTTCGTTTCGTCAACCACTCCGGCATCGACGTGAAAGCAATCAGCCGCGCGATTTTCAAAACGATACTACTGGGGCAGAAAAGCGCCGGAGGTGGTTCTACCATCACCCAGCAGCTCGCCAAACAGCTGTACACACCGCCAAGTTCCGGCTTTATCAGCCGCGCCATGCAGAAACCTATCGAGTGGATGATCGCCATCAAGCTCGAGCGTTTCTACAGCAAAGAAGAGATCATCAAGATGTATCTCAACCAGTTTGATTTCCTTTACAACGCGGTAGGCATCAAGAGCGCGGCAAAGGTGTATTTCAACACCACCCCCGACAACCTTGACATACATCAGGCTGCCCTGTTGGTTGGAATGGTTAAAAATCCGTCGTATTTCAACCCGGTGCGCCACCCGCAGCGGGCGCTGGACCGCCGCAATGTCGTGCTTGAACAAATGTGCAAAGCCGGATATATTTCGCGCGAGCAGCTTAATTCGCTGACTGCTCTCCCTCTTGGTCTCGACTTCCACCGTATCGACCATAAGGAAGGACTCGCCCCATACTTCCGCGAAGAACTAAGGCGCATTCTCACGGCTCATAAACCCCGACGCGAGGACTACGTCTCATGGGAAGGTCAAAAGTATGTTGACGACAGCATAGCCTGGGCCACAAATCCGCTGTTTGGCTGGATAGACAAGAATCCCAAGGCGGACGGGTCACATTACGACATATATTCCGACGGCCTGCGCATCTACACCACTATAGATTCCAGGATGCAGAAATATGCCGAAGAGGCCGTGAACGAGCACATGCGCAGCCTGCAGAAAGCGTTCTTCCGCGAAAAGAAAGGTTCTGCCACAGCTCCCTATACCTCACGCCAGGACGAGCTGTCCACGACAATGCGCCAGAAACTCATAAGCAATGCCGTCCGTCAGAGCGAGCGCAGGCGTGTAGCCAAGCTCTGCGGTAAGAGCGATGCTGAAATCACTGCCGAATTCAATACGCCGGTAGAAATGACTGTTTTCAGCTATGAAGGTCCCGTAGATACAGTCATGACACCTCTCGACTCAATACTTTACACTAAGAGTTTCCTGCGCACCGGCTTTATGTCCATGGATCCGGGCAACGGCCATGTGAAAGCATATGTAGGAGGTCCAGACTTCCGATTCTTCCAGTACGACATGGTATCGACGGGCCGACGACAGATAGGCTCTACCATCAAGCCGTTCCTCTACACATACGCCATGGAATCGGGCTTCACGCCATGCAGCCATCTTCTTAATGAACAGCCTACATTCACCGACGAAAGCGGACGCCTGTGGTCGCCACGAAATTCGGGCCATTCGCGTATAGGCGAGGAAGTGGATCTGCGGTGGGCATTGACGAACTCCAACAACTGGATTTCAGCCCGGCTTATGGCACAGCTCAGCCCCGCCGAACTGGTGAAGCGCATGCATTCATACGGAATCACCAATAGTCTGCCGGCAGTACTATCGCTATGCCTTGGCCCATGCGAGGTCTCTGTAAAGGAAATGGTTACGGCATACAGCGCTTTCGCCAACAACGGCATGCGCACCGACCCCATGTTCGTAACCGCCATAGCCGATAACAACGGCAACATCATCAGCGAATTCACGCCTATCCAGACAGAAGTTATAACCGACACCGGGTACTGGCGCATATTAAGCATTTTGCTGAACGTGGTAGACAGCGGCACCGGCAACAGACTGCGCCGCGCCCCTTACAACCTGACCGCACAGATGGGTGGCAAGACGGGAACGACCAACTTCAACGCCGACGGCTGGTTCATGGGCTTTACGCCCGAGCTCGTCAGCGGTGTGTGGGTAGGCGGAGAAGAACGCTACATCCATTTCAACTCAATGGCCGAAGGTCAGGGCGCAAGCATGGCTCTGCCCATTTACGGCAAGTACATCAGCCGGGTATATGCCGATCCATCGCTGAATTACAGTCAGGACACCCGTTTCAAGTTCCCGGCAACGGTTGACCTCTGTGGCGGCGAACTGATGGGCGACGAAATTCCGGAGACTGCCGAAGAAGCCATCGAGGGAGTATTCGACTAAGTCTGGCTCATATGTTTTTCAGCACAAAATCGGGTCAGTTTCAATAATTTTACTAAATTTGCACGATAATTGGCGACCGTAGCAGGCCGTTCAAACATAACAATCAACCGGAAAAATACATTTCTTAAACCTATTTATTATGGAAATTTCCCATATCGAACACATCGGCATTGCCGTTCCGTCGCTCGACGAGGCAATCCCCTTCTACGAGAACATGCTCGGTTTCAAGTGCTTCGCCATCGAAGAAGTACCCGACCAGAAAGTACGCACCGCGTTCTTCAAGGTAGGTCAGACCAAGATTGAGCTTCTGGAAGGCACCGCCGAAGACAGCGCCATCTCCAAGTTCATCGCCAACAACGGCGGCCGCGGCGGCATCCAGCATGTAGCCTTCGCAGTGGAAGACGGTGTTGCCAACGCCCTGGGCGAACTCGAGAGCAAAGGCTGTCGTCTCATCGACAAGGCTCCCCGCAAGGGCGCAGAAGGCCTCAACATAGCTTTCGTTCACCCCAAAAGCAGCATAGGCACCCTCGTGGAACTGTGCGAAGATCCGAACAAATAATGTCTCCGGCGGCTCACTTCAGGGCCGCCATCTCACACTAATAAAAGAATTACAGAAGTAATGAGCAGTCAGCTTGAAAAAGTACAAGAGCTCATAGAGCTCCGTGCCCAGGCCCGCCTCGGCGGCGGCGAAAAAGCCATCGAAAAGCAGCATGAACGCGGCAAATACACAGCCCGCGAACGCATCGCGCAGTTGCTGGACGAAGGCTCGTTTGAGGAGCTCGACATGTTTGTGCGCCATCGCTGCACGAACTTCGGCCAGGAAAAGAAATCGTTCCTCGGCGACGGCGTAGTCACCGGTTACGGCACAATCGAGGGCCGTCTTGTTTACGTCTTCGCACAGGACTTCACAGTATTCGGCGGTTCACTCTCCGAGACCATGGCGCTGAAGATCTGCAAAGTAATGGATATGGCCATGAAGATGGGCGCTCCCGTCATCGGCCTTAACGACTCCGGCGGTGCCCGCATCCAGGAAGGCATCAATGCTCTCGCAGGCTACGCGGAGATATTCCAGCGCAACATCATGGCCAGCGGTGTCATTCCTCAGATCAGCGCCATCCTCGGTCCCTGCGCCGGCGGTGCCGTCTACTCCCCTGCCCTGACCGACTTCACCATCATGGCTAAGGGCATCAGTTACATGTTCCTTACCGGTCCTAAGGTTGTGAAGACCGTAACCGGCGAGGATGTTACTCAGGATGCACTCGGCGGTGCCGAGGTACATGCAGCCAAAAGCGGCGTGGCACATTTCGCCGCCGAAGACGGCGAGGACGCCCTGCGCATCATCCGCAAGCTCTTCAGCTTCATTCCGCAGAACAACCTCGAGGAGCCGCCGCTGGTTCCCTGCACCGACCCCATCGACCGTCTTGAGGATTCGCTGAACGAGATCATCCCCGACTCTGCCAACCGTCCTTACGACATGTATGAGGTAATCGGAGCCATCATCGACAACGGTGAATTCCTCGAAGTGCAGCGCGATTATGCCAAGAACCTCATCGTGGGCTTCGCCCGCTTCAACGGTCAGGCTGTCGGCATCGTTGCCAACCAGCCCAAGTACCTCGCAGGCGTGCTCGACAGCAATGCATCGCGCAAGGGTGCACGCTTCGTCCGTTTCTGCGACGCCTTCAATATTCCTCTGGTTACTCTCGTCGACGTGCCCGGATTCCTGCCCGGTACCGGCCAGGAGTACAACGGCGTGATACTGCACGGCGCCAAACTGCTCTACGCATACGGCGAAGCCACTGTGCCCAAAGTAACCGTGACACTGCGCAAGAGCTACGGAGGCAGCCACATCGTCATGAGCTGCAAGCAGCTGCGCGGCGACATGAACTACGCATGGCCTACGGCCGAAATCGCCGTTATGGGCGGTGCCGGCGCTGTGGAGGTGCTGTATGCCAAGGAGGCCAAGGCATCGGACGATCCCAAGAAGGTTCTCGCCGAGAAGGAGGCAGAGTATAACAAGCTCTTCTGCAACCCCTACAACGCTGCACGATACGGATACATCGACGATGTAATCGAACCGCGCAACACCCGCTTCCGCGTAATCCGTGCCCTGCAGCAGCTTGCCACCAAGAAGGTGACCAATCCCGCCAAGAAGCATGGCAACATACCTTTGTAAGCCATTATGAAAAAAAGAATAATAATAGCAGCAATCGCCCTCGCCGCCGGCACATCGCTTATCTCGGCACAAAGCCGCAAAGCAGTGCGCCTCAACGAGGTGATGGTTGAGAACTCCTCAAGCATCGTCGACGATTACGGCGAGCATCACGGTTGGATAGAACTGTTCAACGCCAACTTTGCTCCCGTCGAAATCTCGAGCATGTTCCTGACAAACGACTCCACGCAGCCGCGCAAGTATCCCGTGCCGCTGGGCGACGTAAACACCCGCATCCACAAACGCCAGCATGTGGTGTTCTTTACCGACGGAGAGCCGGAAAAAGGAACTTTCCACACCAATTTCACACTCACTCCGGGCCAGGACAACTGGGTTGGCCTCTACGATGCTGACGGCTCGCTGATCGATGCCATTGTCATTCCCGCTTCCGTCGGCACTGACCAGACATACGCCCGTTCTACCGACGGTGATGGAGCATGGGCGGTCCGCAACGGTCAGGGCTCGCTCTACATCACGCCCTCCAGCGCCAATGTAATCAAGGACGGAAAGGACAGAGTCAAGATGTTTGCCGAGATAGACGAGAACGGCTTCGGCATGGCTATCATGGCCATGAGTGTTGTGTTCTCTGCATTGCTTGTATTGTGCCTGTGCTTCTACGGCATCGGTGCCATAAACAAGCGCCTCGCCCGAACAAAGAAAATCGTCAGCTCCGGCGCCGACCACAACGACAAGGGTGTACGCGCAACGACAGAACACGACAGCGGCGAAGAAATCGCAGCTATCGTAATGGCCCTGCACGAGCACTTCAATGCCCACGATGCGGAAAACACAATTCTGACCATCAACAAAGTGAAACGCGCCTATTCGCCCTGGAGCTCGAAGATCTACGGACTGCGTGAGCTCCCCGCATTCCAGGGTCATCGCAAATAATGCACTCTCAACCACCAAACCCGTTATCAATACAGAACAATGAAAGAATACAAATATAAAATCAACGGCAACACCTACAAAGTAGGCGTCGGCGATCTCAACGACAACGTCGTTGAAGTGGAAGTGAACGGCGTACCCTACAAAGTGGAAATGGAGAAGGAGAAAGCCGCTGCCGTCAAAGTTGTCAGCACACCACGTGCTGCGGCCGCACCCCGTACTGCCACCGGCGAGAAAGTGATAGCCAAGGCCGCGAGCAATCTCGGCGGCGAGAGCGTGAAGTCACCTCTGCCCGGCGTTGTGCTCAGCATCCCGGTAAAGGTCGGCGACACCGTAAAGGCATCCGACACCGTCCTCGTGCTTGAAGCCATGAAGATGGAAAATGCCATCCATGCCGGACGCGACGGACGCGTGGCATCTATCAATGTCAACGCCGGCGACTCCGTACTTGAGGGCGCTGTGCTCCTTACCATTGAATAAACCGTGTGATTATGTCATTCGGCGATTTTCTGCTCAACAACCTCCGTCAGTTCTGGGAATTGACAGGTTTTGCCAATGCCGAGTTCGGCAACTTTGTCATGCTGGCCGTAGGTCTCTTCTTCATCTGGCTTGCCATCAAGAAGAACTTCGAGCCCATGCTTCTGGTGCCAATCGGTTTCGGCATACTGATAGGCAACGTTCCTTTCAATACCACCGCAGGCCTTGAGGTTGGCATCTACGAGGAAGGATCGGTGCTCAACATCCTCTACAACGGCGTCTCGGCCGGATGGTATCCGCCGCTGATATTCCTCGGCATCGGAGCCATGACCGATTTCTCGGCTCTGATTGCCAATCCCAAGCTGATGCTTATCGGTGCTGCCGCGCAGTTCGGTATCTTCGGTGCCTACATGGTAGCCCTGCTGCTCGGCTTCGCTCCCGACCAGGCCGGTGCCATAGCCATAATCGGCGGCGCCGACGGCCCCACGGCCATCTTCCTGTCGTCAAAGCTGGCCCCGAACCTGATGGGTGCCATTGCCGTGTCGGCCTACAGCTATATGGCTCTTGTGCCCGTGATCCAGCCGCCTATCATGCGCCTGCTCACGACAAAGAAGGAACGCCTTATACGCATGAAGCCCGCACGTGCCGTCAGCCAGAACGAGAAGATCATATTCCCCATCGTAGGCATGTTGCTCACCTGCTTCGTTGTTCCCTCGGGTCTTCCCCTGCTGGGCATGCTCTTCTTCGGCAACCTGCTGCGTGAATGCGGCGTCACTACCCGTTTGGCCAAGACTGCAAGCAATGCGCTCACCGACATAGTGACTATCCTGCTCGGCCTTACCGTAGGCGCATCCACCCAGGCCTCGCAGTTCCTGACACCCCAGACCATCTTCATCTTCTTCCTGGGCTTCATGGCATTCATCATAGCCTCGGCCAGCGGCGTACTGTTCGTCAAGCTGTTCAACCTGGTGCTCCCGAAGAACAAGAAGATCAATCCTCTCATCGGCAACGCCGGCGTATCGGCAGTTCCCATGAGCGCACGTATCTCCAACAACCTCGGTCTGGAGTACGATCCGTCGAACTATCTGCTGATGCACGCCATGGGCCCGAATGTAGCCGGCGTCATCGGTTCGGCAGTAGCAGCCGGCGTTCTGCTCGGATTCCTCTGCTGATAATTCCGTCCTTATCATGTAAGGCAGGTTCGCCATTTGTGGCTTACCTGCCTTACTTTTTGCCTTAAAAAATTAAAAAACAAAGGGCTGACAGCGAAAAAATAATTATCTTTGCAAAGATATATCAACAAAATAGCGCCTGGGGCGCGCACAAGCAACATATGAAGCTGAAATACATTGCATTATGCATGGCCGGAGCCGGAATGGCCCTGTATGCGGCAGCACAGAACAATATCGCCGAGGAAGTGGCATGGGTCATAGGCGACGACCCGATATATAAATCGGACATCGAACACGCCTATCAGGAGATGCAGCAGGACCGTCAGACCATAGTCGGCGACCCGTACTGCTATATCCCAGAAGAAATAGCAATTGAGCGTCTGTTTCTGCATCAGGCCGACCTCGACACCGTGGAGGTGCAGGAAAGCATGGTTCAGCAGCAGGTAGATGCGCAGATGAATTTTCTTGTCAGCAATCTCGGCAGCCGAGAAAAAGTGGAACAATACTTCAGAAAGCCGTATTCCGAAATACGCGACCAGTATGCCACCAACATCACAAACCGCTTCCGTGTCAATCAGGTCAAGCAGTCGCTCACAAAGAACGTCAAAGTCACGCCCAGCGATGTACGCCGCTATTTCAACAAGCTGCCGCAGGACAGCATACCTTTCGTCCCCCTGCAGGTAGAGGCCCAGATCATCACCATCAATCCTCCCGTTCCGCGTGAGGAAATCGAAAGCGTCAAGGCACGCCTGCGCGACTATACCGACCGCGTGAATCGTGGCGAAAGCGATTTCTCTACCCTCGCCATCCTCTACAGCGAAGCCCCCGAGGGTGTGCGCGGCGGAGAACTCGGCTTCGTAGGCCGTGCCACCCTTGTGCCTGAATTCGCAGCCGTGGCGTTCAACCTCAACGACCCCAAGAAGGTCTCCAAGATTGTTGAGACCGAGTTCGGCTACCATATAATACAGCTTATAGAGAAACGCGGCGACCGCATCAACTGCCGCCACATACTTCTGCGTCCCAAAGTCAGCGACGAAGACCTCACAAAAGCCATTACTCGCCTTGACAGCCTCCGTACCGATATAGTCGACAATAAAACCATCGATTTCGAAACGGCCGCCCGCTACATATCGCAGGACAAGGACACTCGCTACAGCAACGGCCGCATGACAAACCAGGAGACCGGAACCACGCAGTTCGAGATGTCGCAGTTGCCGCAGGAAGTGGCGCGCGTGATTGCCGACATGCAGCCCGGCGAAATCTCCAAGCCATTCGTTATGAAGGACCCGAAGCGCGACCGCGAGATAGTGGCTCTGGTGAAGCTCACACGACGCATCGACGCCCATCAGGCCAACCTAGGCGATGACTACCAGATGATAAAGAATATGTACGAGGAGTCGACCAAGCAGTCCATTATCGACAAATGGCTGGAAAAGAAAATTGCAGACACCTACGTGCGTATTGAAGACGGCTGGCGCGGATGTGATTTCCGCCACAAAGGCTGGATTAAATCGAAATAAACATCTGTGAAACTGAAGCCTAACAGCTCGGCCATAGCGGCGCTATCGGTGCTGGCGGCAGTCAGTCTCGGCGTCCCGGCTCTGTCGCAGCATCCGCAGTCGGCGCCTCCGGTTATAGCGCCACAGATACCCGCAGCCGACCGCACGGCCGGTAACCGTGTTTTTCTTGAACAGGCCAATGTGCTGCGCAAGTCGGAACGCGACGAGTACATGGTCGTGCAGGGTAATGTCCTCTTTACCAAGGGGCCGATGTACATGCGCTGTGACAGCGCACATTTCTATCCCGACACGGAGTCGATGGACGCATTCGGCAACGTCAGCATGGAACAGGGCGACACACTCTTCGTCTACGCCGACGAGCTGAACTACGACGGCGCCACCGAGGTGGCCTACCTCTATAGCGACGCCGGGAAACAGGTACGCATGATAAACAAAGATGTGATGCTCGAAACGCCGGAGTTCACCTACGACATGCGCAGCGACATCGGGTATTATGGTGCGGGCGGAGTGCTCACCGACAGCCACAACCGCCTTCGCAGCATCGAAGGAGAATACATGCCGTCGACCAAAGAAGCCAATTTCTACGGAAACGTGCATCTCAACTCCCGTTCGGAGACCGACACACTCGATATATACACCGACACTCTGTATTACAACACCACAACACATGTGGCGGAGTTGTATTCTCCCAGCCGGGTTGTCAATGCCAAGGCTACGATATACACGCGCGAAGGCACATACAACACCGAGACAAACATCAGTAATCTGTACGACCGTTCCACAGTAGTAGGAGCAGAGGGCGGACAGCAGCTGACGGCCGACACAATTTTTTATGACAAAGTCGCAGGCTATGGCGAAGGTTTCGGCTCGGTGGAACTGACCGACACTGCCAATTGCTCTATAGTACTCGGCGATTATGGCTACTACAATCAGGAACGCGACAGCGCGTTTATCACCGGCCATGCCCAGTTACAGCAGTACAACGAAGGTGACACACTATATATGCACGGTCGCTATATCGAGAGTTTCCGCGATATATTGCACACCGAGGTGCCGGAGGACACCGTGCTCGGCATCCCCGCGCATATAGTGGCAGACACGAGTCATGTGGCAGTAGTTTATCCGCGTGTCCGCTTCTGGCGCGTCGACGTGCAGGGCGTAGCTGATTCCATGCGCTTCACCCAGCGGGATTCAATGTTGCGAATGTACGTCAATCCTGTCATATGGAGTGGAGAACGTCAGATATTCGGAGACGTCATAGAACTTCACATGAACGATTCCACCGTGGACCGTGCACGGTTGCCGCAAAACGCGTTCACTGCCGAGCATATCGAGGACGTGCATTACAGTCAGCTTGGCGGTAAGGAAATGATAGCCTACTTCACGGACGGAGAATTGACGCACCTTGATGTAAACGGCAACGTTGAGATAATAATGTATCCGGAAGAAAGCGACTCCACCATAAACAAGATTGTAAATGCCGAGAGCAGCTTCCTTTCGGCTGATTTTCACCGGCGCGCCGTAGAACGGATTCTTATGTATCCCGAAACGTCCGGTACCGTCACTCCACTGTTTCTTGCCAAGAAGAATCTGTTCTTCCTTCCTAAGTTCAAATGGTTCGAAAGTATCCGGCCGCGCGACCGTTTCGACATTTTCGTCGTACCGGACGAGATGGAGCAGATAATGGCATCGGCGCCTCGTCCTGTGCCGGAAACAAAGTCTGTCAAGCCTACTCCTCGACCTGTTGCTGTCCCGGCGGCACAGCCTCTGGAAACTGCGCCGGCCGAAGATGCGGCCGAACCCGAGGTTTCCGAACCCTCTGAGTCAGTGGAGGTTCATACTCCTGAGGAACTATCGGCTGATGGCGTCGAAGATAAAGAAGCGGAAGAAAAAAGCGACGGCAACCAGTCCGAAACCGGAAACAGTGACGAGGCCACTGCAAAGCCTGAGACTGTAGCTGAGTAAGCGATTATCTTCGACGCCTTATTATCTTACCGGTAGAGGTATATTGAAATGCCTCTTCTGCAAAAATATGTTTTGGCGCAGTCTTTCTGTCGGGCAGACGGTCTACTATTGCGCGCGCCCTGTCCAGTTCGATTTCGCTGCCCTCAACCACGAGCGCTACAGCTTGTCCCCACTTGTTGTCGGTAACACCCGTTATATAAAACGGCATGTCCATATAGGGTGCAAGCATCTTCTCTATTTGTTCGGGATACATCTTTACGCCTCCGCTGTTGATTACATTATCGGCGCGACCAAGCCAACAGAAAGATGTCGGCGATGCCAGGGTTGCTATGTCATTGGTGACAATACCGTCAAAACTGTAGCCGGGAGCATGAATTATCAGGCAGTCTCGTTCGTCAAGGCTGAAACTTATACCCGGATTTGCGGTAAACAACGGGTCTGAACCGTGACGCAGAGCAACATTGCTGCACGTCTCAGTCATGCCGTAGCTTTCCCATAAGTTATAGCCGCAGGCAAGCAGAGCCTCCCGACGCTCCGGGCTAAGCGGCGCACCACCCATCATGATGGCGCTGACCAACGATGCCATCTCCGGATTTGAGATAAGACAATCGGCCTGTGTGGGACCTGCCGACAGCAGATCGATATGTTCTGTAATAACAAAGTTATTGGACGGCTTCATATCAACATATCTGCACTCCGCCACAATACTTCGCACCACAGCCATGCGCGTGGCTATACTCGTCATAGGCAGCAACGAGGCTATCACACTATGCGCATTTAGCCCGAAGCGCCTTACGGTAGCCTCGGCCGATTTTATCATGTCGGACTTCAGCAAATGGATCTCTTTAGGCGTTCCGGTACTTCCCGAAGTCTTGACATTTACAAATTCCCGGTCATCAGACCATTGTTTCAAAAACTCCTCGTATTCCATTGAAGCACAGGAAACTGCCACTTTTTATTCCTATCATATGTCAACACCGCACCATTGCGCATCACAGGCGACGGTATGTTATTGTCGTATAATTCGCCCGTGCCGAGTCCCTGCGGCAATGTGAGTCCGCTTTCAAGTACAGCCCTTGCTATTGCATCCAGACCGATGTTGCTTTCCAGAGCCGATGTGTACCAGTAGCCAATACCGGCTTCCGTTGCCGCGTGTCCCCATTCTGCCGCACCGCTAAGACCGCCGCACAACGCCGGTTTTAGAATTATATAAGCAGGCTTCAAATAGTCAAGCAACTGGCGTTTATATTCTCCGGAGCTGCAACCGATAAGTTCCTCGTCAAGGGCTATGGGTATCGGACTTTCGGCACATACTCGGCGCATCACTTCCGGTTGCCCGGCCCGTACAGGCTGCTCGATGCTGTGAATCCCAAACTGCGCGAGAACATCAAGACGTCGCAATGCATCTTCGGGACTGAAAGAACCGTTTGCGTCAAGACGCAACTCCAGAACGTCCGGGCCATAGTGGCACCGGATCTCCCGCAGCAGATATAGTTCGTCATTGAAATCTATCCCTCCTATTTTAAGCTTCAGCAACCTGAATCCTTCTGAAAGCTTTGCCTCAATACGGCGCTTCATAGTGGACTTGTCGCCCATCCATATCAGACCGTTGATGCTTATTTGCCCGCAGCCCGGCCATGGATGTATGCCCTCGTCCAGTTGACGCAAGGCACTCTCTATTCCAAACCGGACAGCGCTGTACCGGCACTCTTCTATCTCCTCAGGATGCTGACAATAATAGGACAGCACTCGCTCAAAGTCAGGGCAGTCATCGGCGCTAAGCCCTTTAAATAAAGCCGCCTCTCCCCACCCTTCACGACCGTCGGAATGGCGCAGGTGTACGAAATATGTATCCTTATGCCTCATGCGGGCACGGGATGTCCTGGCTTCAAATAGGAAATTCAAGCGATAAGGCGCCCACTTCCCCACCATATCAACCATCAGCCTGGGAATTGCGGAAAGCGGTCAAAGTCAGGGTCGCGTTTCTCAAGGAAAGCATTCTTGCCTTCCTGCGCTTCATCCATCAGATAATACATCAGAGTGGCATCGCCTGCAAACTCCATGAGTCCGGCCTGACCGTCGAGTTCGGCATTAAGCGCCCGCTTTATCATGCGTATAGCGAAAGGACTGCGCTTCATGATAGTCTCGCACCACTCCACAGTCTCGTCTTCCAGTCTCTCGGGAGGGACGACTGCGTTCACCATACCCATCCGCAGAGCCTCGTCGGCCGTGTATTGCCGGCACAGAAACCATATCTCGCGGGCTTTCTTCTGTCCCACACACCGCGCAAGGTACGACGAACCGAATCCGGCATCGAAACTGCCCACCTTTGGCCCGGTCTGTCCGAAGCGAGCCGTCGAGGATGCGATGGAGAGATCGCACACCACATTGAGCACGTTGCCGCCGCCGATACTATAGCCGTTCACCATGGCTATCACGGGCTTGGGGATACTGCGTATGGCCTTGTGCAGTTCCAGTACATTGAGTCGCGGCGTTCCGTCTTCGTCGCGGTAGCCGCCACGGCTTTTGTAGTGCTGGTCGCCGCCGCTGCAGAAAGCCTTGTCTCCGGCTCCTGTAAGTACTATCACGCGCACAGCAGGCGTACGGCGACAATAATCCATAGCGTCAAGCATCTGGGCGTTGGTCTGCGGACGGAAGGCGTTGTACACCTCCGGACGGTTTATCGTTATGCGCGCAATGCCTTTGTAAAAATCGAACAGGATGTCGCTGTAATCCTTTATTTTAGTCCATTCTCTCATGCGAAATATCTTTTGATTGTCTCCGCACTTGCATCGGGCGGAGTGATTATGTTCAAAATAGCAGGACGGCCGGACGGAGCGAAAAACGCCGGCATGACAGACGATAAGGACGCCTCATCCGCCGCCTCGTAATAGTCGAACCCGAATCCCGCGGCAAGTTCGCGCAGAGGCAGACGCACACCGCCCGCAAGCCATCGGTCGGTTTCCGGTAAATCGCGTGTCGACTTTATGAATCGGAATATTCCACCTCCGCCATTGTTCAGTACTGCCATGCGGAACGTCGCAGGAACTTCCTGTATCGCAAGTGCACCCATATCGTACTGCGCCGACATGTCGCCGGTAACCAGAAGTGTCAATTCATCTGTCGCCATAGCGGCACCTATTGCGGTTGAGGTACACCCGTCTATGCCACTCACGCCTCTGTTGCACTCCGTGCGTATGGCTCCGGGGCATCCGGTCAGCTGTGCGTATCGTGCGGCTGTCCCGTTACTCAGATGCAACGATGTGCCGGACGGCACGCCACGCATCAACCGGTTCATGGCACGAAAATCGCTCCACAGAGCCGATTCGGCATATGCTTGTGTGATATGGCCGGCGCGCTCAGATAAATTTTGCCATTCAGCTGCGTAGCAGGAATTATTATCTTCAAGATAAGGCAGTAACGAAGCGAAAAACTCCGTCGGAGCGCAGTCAATGCGGCGGTCAAGATGCAGCATCGTGTCAAGACAATGGTCTACGGTAGATACACTCCAATGCCGCATTGATTTCTTTGCCGACCGCATGGAGGCCTTAATCATTCTTGAAAGCAAGGCGCCTCCAATGGTGATGACTATATCGGGGTTAAGCAACGCCTCGGATTCCGGCATCCGCAGCATGGCATCGATATTGGCCGGATTTCCCTGACCGAGATTGCTCTGCAATTCCGAGATAACCGCGACGTTGCCCGGAAGCATGGACAGGGCTTCTTTCAGATTCTGCTCCGGAGACCGGAAACCGGCCACAACAAGCACCTGCCGCACACTGTTTATCTCGATAGCAAGTTCGCGGGCCGTAGCCTCCGGCAGGCGTCGCACCGTCGGGACAAAGTCAGGCAGACGAAAATCATCGGCAGAGTCATCACCCATCGCATTGATCGGTTCGTCAATGCCGACATTCACATGCACCGGTCCGCAAGGGTCACTTACGGCCATCATCATGGCATCTGCCACACGCCGACGGCACAGACGCTCAAGGCCGGCATCGCCACGTGTCACCGGCAGATGGAATGTGGCTTTTGTCACGGCCGCAAGAGCACCCGGCTGACGTATCGTCTGACTGTCATCCTGGTCAATCCATTCCTCTGGGCGGTCGGCCGTGACTGCAATGAGTGGTATCTGTCGGTAATAAGCTTCAGCCAGAGCCGGAGCCAGATTCAGCACCGCGCTGCCGCTGGTACATACCACTGCTACCGGTCGGCCGGTCTGCACCGCAATACCCAATGCTACGAATGCCGCCGAACGCTCATCGATAACTTCGTTCAGCTGTATCTCCCGGCGTCGGGCAAGCGCCACAATCAGCGGAGCATTGCGCGAACCGGGCGACACTACCGCCCTGCGCACTCCATATCGCACGAGCGCCGCGGCTACAAGTCGGCAATTATATTTGTCCGTATTAAGCATAATAATGATGCAAAATTACTAAATTTCTTCAAAAAATTGTCTAATTTTGCATGACTAAACAATACGGCGATGAGACAGCGGCTACATTATTTCGACATGCTCAAAGGCCTTGCCATCTTCATGGTAGTGATGGGGCATGTCATAACATTCTGCGTACGTGAGATCGACCGTACGGCTCTCTTCAAGATTATTGCCGCGATACATATGCCGCTATTCTTCTTTATAAGCGGTTGGATGACCGGCACCAGTACAAAAGCACCCGCGCTTGGCAAGCGTGCATTGCAGTTATTGGTCCCCATGCTGGCATGTAGCAGTCTGTGGATTCTTTATTTCCCGCACTCCGGACTTGGAACACCTCTCGACAGCAGTTTTACCGGACTATGGACGGATAAATTCAAGAACGGTTACTGGTTCACACTCGTACTTTTTGAAATAATAGCGATATATGCTGCTGTCAGGCCTATCCTGCACCGGAGCAGAAGCACATGGATAGAGATTGTTGTCTACGGACTTCTGACAGCTTTGTTTTTGTATTTATACGGCAAATTTGAAAACACAACGGCATGCCGGGCTCTGAGCTGGCAGTTTGTGGCGGAATTTTTCCCGGTCTTCGCTTTCGGAGTCATAGCGGCACGACGCTCTGAAACTTTCCTCAAATTGATAGCAAAGCCCGCAGTTTCGACTGCGGCGCTTATCGTTCTCGCATTGAGCCTATATGCCGTGCGATGGCCCTGGGACATTCCTTTTCTTGGAACTGTCAGCCTTATAATCTGCAAAATAGCGATGCAGATGTCGCTCGCAGAGGTAGCGCTGGCTGTAGTCATTCCATGGAGTACTGAGGCATATGCCCCGGATGCCGGCGGACGCCGCATGGCACACATGTGGTCTTATATCGGAACGCAGAGTCTCACAATTTATCTGCTGCACTATTTCTTCTTATTTCCGATGGGATGGGCGCGCCCGTGGCTTGAGGCCTCGGGGCTTGGTTTCGTACCGGCTTTTGTTCTCAGTTGTGCCACGTCAGCCGTAATCGTCGCCATAGTGCTATGCCTGAACCGCATCCTGATGGTTTCGCCATTGCTGGCGTGGCTTCTCGGAGGCCATCTCCCTCTGTTCTTAAAGAAAAAAACTAAACTCCAAGTAGAAAATGGATAATGCAATAAAATTGTCGCTTCCGCACATGGGCGGCAAAGAACAATATTGGGTAAATCAGGCATTCGAAACCAACTGGGTGGTACCTCTGGGACCGAATGTCGACGAGTTCGAGCGCCTTCTCGGCGAGTATATCGGGGCGCCGGGCCGCGTGGTTGCACTGAGCGCCGGCACGGCGGCCCTCCATCTCGGCCTTGTGATGCTCGGCGTAAAGGCCGGGGACGAGGTAATGTGCCAGTCGTTCACGTTTTCCGCGTCGGCCAATCCTATTACCTATCAGGGCGCACGTCCGGTGTTCGTAGGCAGCGAGCCAGACACATGGAATATGGATCCCGAGGCACTTGACCGCGGCATTGCCGACCGCATAAAAGTGACCGGACGAAAACCGGTTGCCATCATTCCCGTTCATCTCTACGGCATGCCGGCCAAAATGGACGAGATTCTCGCGGTTGCCGCCAGATGGGATATACCAGTACTGGAGGACGCAGCCGAGGCGTTAGGCTCGGAGTACAAAGGCCGCAAGTGCGGTACATTAGGCAAATATGGCGCACTTAGCTTCAACGGCAACAAAATCATCACCACCTCGGGCGGCGGCGCGCTTGTATGTCCCGACGAAGAGAGCGCCCGACGCGTGAAGTTCTACGCCACGCAGGCTCGTGAGAACCGCCCTTACTACTATCACACAGTCATAGGCTACAACTACCGCATGAGCAACGTGTGTGCCGGTATCGGCGTGGGACAGATGGACGTTCTTCAGGAACATGTAGACCGTCGCAGAATAATTCATGACCTCTACACCTGGGCGCTCGACACGATGGGCGGCCTTTCCGTACAGCAGAATCCGTCGGATAGTTCCCACAGCAATTTCTGGCTGTCGACTCTATTGATTGATCCCGCTACCGGGCACACGCCCGACGAACTGCGCCTTGCGCTCGCCGACCAAAACATCGAGAGCCGCCTGCTATGGCGCCCGATGCATATGCAGCCCGTATTCGCCGACGCACCATATTATGGCAACCATATCGAAGATGAACTCTTCGAGCACGGCCTGTGTCTGCCCAGCGGTTCAGTGCTTAGCGACGCCGACATAAACCGCGTTACGGAAGCCATCAAGTGCGTCATGGCATGAACGGGACGCCGGCCGTACTCTTCGACCTTGACGATACCCTCTACCCCGAGCGTGACTTTCTCCACTCGGGATGGCATGCGGTCGCACACGAAGCGGAAAAGCGCGGACTCCTGGAATCTGCAAAAGCATATGAGTTGATGGAGAAGGCTCCCGATGCGTTTGACTCTCTCCATGAGGCTTATCCGGAGTTTTCGATTGCCGATATGTTGGGGGTATATCGCAGCCATCTGCCCGACATCCATCTTAAACCGGAAGTCCTGCATACCATCATCCAACTGCGTGACGCCGGTGCTCCGGTCGGCATAATTACGGACGGACGTTCAATATCGCAGCGCAATAAAATCAAAGCTCTCGGGCTCGACACTATTGTAGATTATATAGGAATAAGCGGGGAAACCGGAGCCGACAAACATCAGGCGCTGCCGTTCCTGCTTGCCGAGGAACACTTAGGCAAACAGCGTCCCTACATTTACGTAGGCGACAATCCCGCGAAGGATTTCGCACAGGCCAACAATCTGGGATGGCACACCGTAATGCTGCGCGAGTCGTCGCCCGACATTAATATTCATCCTCAGACTTTTGCCGGTCTGGATACTGATTGTCGCCCCGATTTCATCATCAACGACCTACAGGAAGTGATATGCATTTATTCAAGAATAGCAGCATCCGCGATGCTCTGATAGCGACGTTGGTGTGTCTTGCCGCGTTCTTCGCCAACAACGACGTGCTGACACCGGACATCATGGAGTCGCGCAACATCATCACGGCACGCGAGATGGTATACGACGGACATTGGCTCGTGCCAACCATGAACGGCGACCTGCGCCTGGAGAAACCGCCGCTGCCCACGTGGCTGACCGCTGTGGCGGAAGTGTTGAGTCCGGACAGCCTCGCGCTACAGCGTGCCATGGCAGGATGCGCCGCGCTCCTGATGGTGTTCTTCTTCTGGCGCATAGCATCAAGAATCCTGAAAGTCAATGCATTCGTTGCCACACTGCTTCTATGCACGTGCTACAACATCATTCTTATGGGTCGTACTGCCACATGGGACATCTATTGCCATGCGTTCATGCTGGGAGGCATCTACTTCATGGCCCGCGGGCTATTGCGCTCAGGTCCATCTCTCTGCTATTTCGCCGCAGCAGGCATTATGACCGGACTATCAATCATGAGCAAAGGTCCGGTGTCGCTATATGCGCTGTTTCTCCCCTTTCTTATAGCTTTCGGCGTCATCTACCGGCCTAAGTTGCGTGGAAAAGGCACGGGCATAGCCCTGATGACAGTGCTGACTCTTGCCATCGGCCTTTTGTGGTATGCCTACGTCCACATCACGCAGGCTGAGGCATGGGCCGCCGTAGTCAGCAAGGAATCCAGATCGTGGATCAACCACAACGTGCGCCCGTGGTGGTACTACTGGCAGTTCTTCCTGGAGGCCGGCGTCTGGTCGCTTCTGCTCCTCACATCCATTTTTATGCCCATTTTTGTTCGCAGCCGCCGCAACTATCGTCCCTGGTGCATGGCTATATGGTGGATGCTTGCGTCTCTTGTGCTGCTTTCGCTGCTGCCGGAGAAGAAGCCGCGCTATCTTTTGCCGCTGCTCATACCAGCCGCGTACGTGATGGCTTGCCAGCTCCACTGGTGGAGACAGGCGTTTCTCTCGGGAAGAAAACCAAAAGCCGACGTTGTCGCGTTCCGCATTAATGCATGGGTGCTTGCCGCGGCTACAGTAGCTTTGCCGCCTGCGGCATGGATGACACTTGTACAGGGGGGATTTATATCAACGCCGGTTTGGTGTGCGGTCTCTGCGGTCTCTTTAGCTCTCACGGTCATGCTCGCCGCATCAGCCGTCAAGCTGCGGCCCATGCTCATGCTCGCCACAGTAACCGTCCTGTTCGTACTCGCGGAGATTTTCGCCATGCCGTGGCTCGGAAAGGTCGTAAACAATCCCGACATGCACAGCATCGCTCTGACACAGGATGACGCCAGGCTACGCGGAGTGCCGTTCTATCACCTTGCCGACAAGGAGCTGCGCATCGAGCTGGTATATGCGGCCCATCGCAAAATAAAACCGATTGAGGCCGACTCCATAGCATCGCACCTGCCCATGGCAATACTGACCCGCGGTAGCGTCGGCGACGAACTCCCGGCAGATTTGTGGCAAGTGGCAGATTCCACCTACATTGGACGCTTCGATGACAACTGCCGTCCGAAAAGCCACCGTCAGTATCGTCCTATATTCATCTACAACGTGACACTGCTGACGCAGAAAAATCGTTAAAAGAGCTGCCGGCACGGGATTTTTTTCGTAACTTTGGGAGCAAAATACCCCACATCGCATGACTCCATTCATACATCTGCACGTACACACCCAATATTCTGTGCTCGACGGCCAGTCGTCGATATCAAGCCTCGTCGACAAAGCGATGGCCGACGGCATGCCCGCCGTAGCCATAACCGACCACGGCACGATGTACGGCATCAAGGAGTTTCTCAACTATGTAGCCAAAAAGAACGGCAAGATAAAGGACTCTGTCAAAGAGGCTGAAAAGACTGCCGCAAAGGCCCGCGAGGACGGGGATGAAAATGCAGTCAAAGAGGCCGAGGCGCAGATAGCTGTCCTTAAAGGAAAAATATTCAAGCCTATTGTCGGCTGCGAGGTGTACGTGGCGCAGCAGGACCTGCACATCCACGTAGACAAGCGCGACACGGGCCGCCATCTCATCCTCCTTGCTAAAAACGAGAAAGGCTATCACAATCTTATAAAAATAGTCAGTCAGGCATGGACCGAAGGACAGTATTCGCATCCGCGCACCGACAAGCAGGCCATAGCCGCCCATCGTGAAGGCTTAATAGTATGTTCGGCATGTCTCGGCGGCGAGCTGCCCAAACTGCTTACGGCCGGCGACCTGGAAGGCGCCGACAAGTGCGTGGCATGGTGGAAGGAAACTTTCGGCGACGACTACTACATCGAGTTGCAGAGGCATAAGGCAACGGTGCTGAGAGCCAATCATGAGGCTTATGAGCTGCAACGGCGCATCGAGCCGCAACTGATAGAACTCGCACGCAAATACAACGTGAAGATTGTCGCCACCAACGACTCCCACTTCACTAATGAAGAGGATGCCGAGGCCCACGACCGGCTCATATGCCTGAGCACCGGCAAAATGCTCGACGACCCGGACCGCATGCTGTATTCCAAGCAGGAGTGGTTCAAGACACAGGCCGAGATGAACCGCGTGTTCTCCGACTTGCCGGAAGCGCTTGCCACCACGATGGAGATTTACGACAAAATCGAGACATACTCCATCGACCACGCTCCCATCATGCCGAATTTCGCCATTCCGGAGAGCTTCGGCACGGAGGCCGAGTACAGAAGCCGCATCACAGAGCAGGAACTCTTCGACGAGTTCACACGCGATGAAAACGGCAACGTAATAATGAGTCAGGAAGATGCCGAGGCCAAAATACGCAAACTCGGAGGCTACGACAAACTGTACCGCATAAAATTTGAAGCGGACTATCTGGAGAAACTGGCCTACGACGGCGCCGCAAAGCGCTATAAGATGCCCCTCGACCCTGAGGTGAACGAACGCATCAAGTTCGAGCTTCACATCATGAAGACGATGGGCTTCCCGGGCTACTTCCTCATCGTTCAGGACTTCATACAGGCCGGCCGCGAGAAACTGGGAGTCAAAATCGGCCCCGGACGTGGTTCTGCCGCCGGTTCGGTGGTGGCCTATTGCCTCGGAATCACGCAGATCGACCCGCTGAAGTACGACCTGCTGTTCGAACGCTTCCTCAATCCCGACCGTATCTCCCTACCCGATATCGACGTGGACTTCGACGATGACGGCCGCGAGGAAGTGCTGCACTATGTGACGGAAAAATACGGCGCGGAAAAAGTGGCACATATCATCACATACGGCACTATGGCCGCGAAGTCGGCCCTCAAGGATGTGGCGCGTGTGGTTCAGCTGCCTCTGCCGGAGAGCAACCGCATAGCCGGACTCGTACCGAAGCGCATGCCTGAGGTCAACGGAAAGGAGCTCAAGACCACGCTGAAGAACTGCTACGAGCACGTCGAGGAATTCAAAGCCGAACTGCACAATCCAAACAAGCTGGTGCAGGATACGCTTAAATATGCGCTCGCGCTCGAAGGCAACGTACGCAACACGGGCGTCCATGCCTGCGGCGTCATCATCTGCCGCGACGACGTCACCGATTGGGTTCCCGTCAGCACCGCCGTCGACAAAAAGGACGGCCGCGTGCTCGTAACGCAGTACGAGGGCAGCGTCATCGAGGAGACCGGACTTATAAAGATGGACTTCCTGGGGCTCAAGACGCTGTCGATTATCAAGGAAGCGATTGCCAACATCAAGCAGACCCGAGGTATTGATCTTGACATTGACTCGATACCTATCGACGACCCCAAGACCTATCAGCTGTACTGCGCCGGACGCACCGTCGGCACGTTCCAGTTCGAGTCGGCCGGTATGCAGAAATATCTCCGTGAGCTTCAGCCCTCCACTTTCGAGGACCTCATAGCCATGAATGCCCTGTACCGCCCGGGACCCATGCAGTACATCCCCGACTTCATCAAGCGCAAGCACGGCGAGGAAAAGATCGTCTACGATATCCCGGAGATGGAGAAATACCTTAAGGATACATACGGCGTCACCGTCTATCAGGAACAGGTCATGCTGCTGAGCCGTCTGCTCGCCGGCTTCACACGCGGCCAGAGCGACACTCTGCGCAAAGCGATGGGCAAAAAGCTCATATCCAAGATGGAAGCCCTGAAAGAGGTATTCTTCAAGGGAGGACAGGAACGTGGCCACGACGTAAAGGTACTCGACAAGATATGGGAGGACTGGAAGCAGTTCGCCTCCTATGCCTTCAATAAGAGCCATGCCACGTGCTACAGCTGGGTGGCATTCCAGACGGCATATCTCAAGGCCAACTATCCCTCGGAATACATGGCCGCCGTGCTCAGCCGCAACCTCAACGACATCAACAAGCTCAAAGGCTTCATGGACGAATGCAAGGCCATGAAGATAAACGTTCTCGGCCCGGACATCAACGAATCGCGCACCAGTTTCAGCGTCAACGCAAACGGCGACATCCGCTTCGGACTGATGGCTATAAAAGGCGTTGGTGAAAACGTAGCCAAGGCCATCATCGCCGAACGCGACAGCAATGGCCCCTACTCCGACATATTCGAGGTGATGGAACGTGTGCCGTCAGGCAATATCAACCGCAAGACTCTCGAGAATCTCGCGCTTGCGGGTACATTCGACCGCTTCGAGGAAATCCAGCGCGAGGACTTCTTCCTCGAGACATCGAGAGGAGGCACTTTCGGCGACACACTGATACGCTACGGACAGCAGACCCGGAACTCACGCCAGGAACAGCAGGCGTCGCTCTTCGGCGACGACGACGAGGTAGTCAACGCCGCAAGCCGGCCGACTATCCAGCATGCCGCACCCTGGACCAACGTAATGCGACTTGAGAAAGAACGCGATCTCATAGGCATTTTCATCTCCGGCAATCCGCTGGACCCATACTTCGTGGAACTGAACCACGGCGTCAGCTGCACGCTGGCGCAGCGCGAGGAACTGACACCCACCGAAGGACTCGAAATCACTTTCGGAGGCATGGTAATCGAAAATACGGCCAAGACCACTCGCAAGGGCGAACCTATGCAGATAATCAAAATAGAGGACTTCTCGGGTACGACGGAGATAATACTGTTCGGACGCAACATCCATGCTTTCGGCGCCCTGTGCATGGTCGGTTCGCCCATCCTTGTCCGTGGCATCTACACGGCCGGACGTTTCGGTGGCGAAATACGCTTCCGCCTCGACTCCATCACCCCGCTTGACGATGTGCGCGGACAGCTCGTCGACGGCGTGATCCTGAAAATGGCCGACGACGGCATGAACCTCCAGTCGGCATCCATCATCAACGACATCATCCACAACGGCGAGAGCGAGCGTGAGAAGGACGAACGCATCACGATGGGTTCACTGTCGTTCGACATTTATTCTCCGCGCTACAACCGCAAGATACGCATGCGCTCGGGCAAGCGATTCCCCATCACACGCTCGAGCCTTCAGGCTCTTGAAGCCAACGATATTGAATACGAAATACACAAAATAAAATAAACTATACTATGGCACAAGAATTTACCGACGAAAACGTACACGACATCATAGCCTCGGGACAGCCCGTGGTAGTAGACTTCTGGGCCACATGGTGCGGCCCGTGCGTGGCAATGGCTCCGGTCATCGACCGCATAGCTCAGGACTACGAGGGCCGTGTCCTCGTGGGAAAATATAACATGGACGAGCAGAACGACCTGGCAGTGGAGTGCCGCGTCATGGCGCTACCCACGATTCTCTTCTTCAAGGACGGAAAGAAAACCTCCATCCGACTGGCCGGCTCACAGACCTACGAAGCCATCAAAGAGAAAGTCGACCAGCTTCTTGCCTTATGATGCTGCCCAAGCTACTCACAGTTGCCGTGGCCGCGGCTCTGACTCTGCCGGCAGCGGCGCAGACAACCGCCGAAGATCACCATCTTTTCCCCTACCCGCAGCCGCCGGAAGGACTCACCATCCTGCGTGAGCGATGCAACTTCCTCGTCTACCACTTCTGGGACCGCGCCGACATGAAGAAGGTGTTCAACCAGCCGGAAGGACTCAGTCAGGCGTTCGGCGACTGGATGTCGTTCATGCCCTACTGCGCCCCGGACACGGCACGCATGGCCATCAAGACGCTGATTGCCAACGTCGGCAAGGACGGCCGCAAACTGATGACCACCGCCGACCTTGCCGAACGCTGGGTGTTCGGCGACAGTGCGGAGTTCGTCAGCGAGGAGCTTTACCTGCCGTTTGCCGCGGCTGCCGCCACGAGTAAAAAAATTCCGGAGGCCGACCGCAAACGCTTCGCACGAGACCTCAGAAGAATCAACTCCACCGCCATCGGCCAGACACTTCCGGGCATCACATATATCGCACCGGACGGAACATCTGCCGTCTTCGACGCCGACACTGTGGCAGCTATGGTTGTAGTCGCAACTCCCGGCGATACCGAGAGCACTACCGCGGCCATACGCTTCAGCATCGACCCATCCACGCGTCGCCTTGTGAATGACGGAGAACTGCGCATAGCCTGGTTCTTCACCGGCGAACTGACCGACGCCACCCGTGAGGCTCTCGAGAAGCTGCCCGCGGAGTGGACCGGCGGAGTGCTGCCCGATGCCGAGGAATATTTCAAGCTGCGCATGTCTCCTGCCGTATTCCTCATGGACGATAAGCATAGGATTATTCTCAAGGACCGCCCCTACACCACGGCCCTTCAGGCATTCACCATAATGGCGTCCGGAAAATGAATATAGCGGTACTCATATCGGGGGGCGTCGACAGCGCTATCGCCGTACACCGTCTGCTTGAACAGGGCCACACGCTGCATCTGTTCTACATCCGCATCGACGGCGAAAACGGCGACTGCTCGGCCGAGGAGGACATAGAGATGTGCAGCTTCATAGCGCGACGCTACGGGCTGCCCTTCGATGTGGTCTCGCTCAACGATGAATACTGGGAGAACGTGATGCAATACGCGCTCGACACTGTGCGCCGCGGACTCACGCCCAACCCCGACATCATGTGCAACCGCATCATCAAGTTCGGCTACTTCGAGCAGCGCTGGGGCCACGAGTTCGACCGCACGGCCACGGGGCATTACGCCACCACGGTGGAGCGCGACGGCGAGGTGTGGCTCGGCACGGCCGTCGACCCGGTGAAGGACCAGACCGACTTCCTCGCCCGCATCACCTACGACCAGCTGCGCCACCTCGTGTTCCCGGTCGGCGAGCTCCCCAAGAGCCGCGTCCGCGAACTCGCTATAGAGTGCCGCATGCCCAACGCCTACCGCAAGGACTCGCAGGGCATATGCTTCCTCGGTAAAATCAACTACAACGACTTCATACGCCGCCATCTCGGCGAACGTCCGGGGCCGATTGTCGAGCTTGAGACGGGCCGCAAGCTCGGCGAGCACCGCGGCTACTGGTTCCACACCATAGGCCAGCGCAAGGGCCTCGGCCTCAGCGGAGGCCCTTGGTACGTTGTTCGCAAGAATATTCACGACAACGTCATTTACGTTTCGCAGGGCTACGGCACCGACAAGCAGTACGGCGACACGCTGCACCTCACCGAGATGCACTTCATCACACGCGACCCGTGGCCCGGCAGCTGCGATGCCGTGGAGGTAAGTTTCAAAAACCGCCACGCGCCGGCTTTCACGCCGGGACTGCTCACGCGCACGCCCGGTACCGGGGGCGGCGAGTATGTACTCAAAAGCCTTGAACCCGTCCAGGGCATAGCTCCGGGACAGTTTGCTGTAATCTACGACCGCGACCACCGCCTCTGCTACGGTTCAGGCATAATCACGGGACCGGCAGTTCAACTCTGACACTATGGACAACGAGAACCGGAACCTCATACCCCTGCGCGTGATGGGGCTAAGCTACAACCAGTTGCAGAACGGAGCCTACGCGCTGCTGCTCGCACAGGTCGACGGCCCCTACCGCATCCCCGTAGTCATAGGCGCACCCGAGGCACAGTCCATAGCCATAGCGCTGGAAGGCATCATCACGCCGCGGCCCCTGACCCACGACCTGTTCAACACCTTTGCCCAGGCTTTCGGAGTGAAGCTCACCCGCGTGTTCATCTACCGCTTCGAGGACGGCATCTTCAGCGCCGAGCTGAGCTTCAGCGACGGAGAGCGCACCATAAGCCTCGACGCCCGCACTTCCGACGCCATCGCCCTCGCCATACGCACCCACGCTCCCATCTTCACCACGCAGGAAATCATCGCCGAAACGGGCTTTATTATCGCTGACGCTGAGGAACAGGCATCAGGCGAGGATGCCGTTTACGACTCTCACGCCGACGAGGAAAAAGAGCCGAGTCTCGCCGAACTCGAAGCACGCCTCCAGGAACTTATCGACAACGACGAGTATGAGGAAGCCGCCCGCGTGAGCAAGCTCATTCAGCAGCGGAAATCCCGGGGCTGAGCTTTCGGATTAAGGAGCGACAGCGACACCTCGTAGGTATTGAGTGCCGTCAGAACGGAAGTGCCGCCTATCGCAATCCATGCAATGATTGTGAAGTTGTCGGCCAGAGCGTTCAGCATCGAATCGCCCGGCAGCGACAGTTGCCACTCGGCGACGGAGCTGCTCAGATAGGGCAACGCCAG
Organism: uncultured Muribaculaceae bacterium; assembly: GCA_948665475.1. Classification (GTDB taxonomy): domain Bacteria; phylum Bacteroidota; class Bacteroidia; order Bacteroidales; family Muribaculaceae; genus CAG-873. The sequence goes on from CAPNHY010000023.1 coordinate 36,968, forward strand.
AGAAAACAGCATCCCGACAATAAAGCCGAGAACAGCAGCCGTGACGACGGCTTTCTTGTTCCTCGACCTTACTTCGGCCGCATGTTGCTTCAGAATCTCAACCGAGTTCAGGCTCCGTTCGAGCTTGCTCATGAACTTAAAGTCGGACGAAAGCTCCGGCTCGAAGTTTGTAAGCATTGATTTCAATTTATCGTCTTCCATAATTATCGGATTGATTGGTGGATAACAGCCTGCGCAGGTGCGCGCGGCCGCGCGAGAGATATTGCCTCACAGCCACCTGCGATGCCCCCTGTATTTCGGCGATCTCCTTGACTGAATAGCCCTGCATATAGAACAGCAGCACCGAGCTTCGCTCTTTCGCGGGAATCCTGTTCAAGGCGTCATAAAGTTCCTGATATGCGAATGCGGAGTCCGTTCTGTCGCCGGCCGTCATTCCCTTTGCGTCCTCATAGCCGACAGTCAGCCGTTCCCCGCGTTTGTGATTGATAAACGTATTGTAGCCGATTTTGAAAATCCAGGCATTGAACTTTTCCACGTTTGAAAACGAATCGCAGGAGAGATACGCCTTGATATAGGACTCCTGCGCGATGTCGTCAGCGAGCGCGCTATCGCCGCAACAGAGAGCCACCAGAAAGCGCCTGAACGCCTTCTGTGTGGCCTCTACATGAGCTGTAAATTGCTCGCGGGTCATGCTTATTTCAGTCTTTGATCTGTTTGCGGGTCACGAAGTACACTACGAGATAACTGAGACCTACGGCGAGCGATGCTCCGCCGAATACCAGAGGAACGGTCACCGGGTCGGCGGCGAACTCCGTACCCATGCACAGCGACACTATCCCCACAATGCAGAGAGCGATGCCGATAAAGGAGAAGATGCAGCCGCGGAGCAGACGGAGGTTAAGCAGCTCCAGGGCCGTTTTCTTGGGTTTCTGTAGCGCCTCGGCCAGTTTATCTGTATCGAGTCCGCAGTTCGACTCGATAGCCTTGATAAGAACCTTTGAGCGCTTGTTGTCGCTGTTCATTGCGGCGGCAAATACTATTGCCACGATTGATACGGGAAGAACCACGCAGATGAAGATTGGAACTAATGTTGTCATATTCTGAAGTTTATATTGTTATTCTTTTGAGACATCCCGCATACAAGACACATCTCAGCCCGAAAAGGTGACAGTAACAATGAAAATTTCTATAAAGATACAAAAAATCGGGAAAGTTAGTCACGAAAAGAATTGCAAATTCTCCGCCCACGAATTATAACCATGAATTATAAGACTTATAAGATTTATAGAACTTATCCCCCGCATAAAAAATATTTTTGCCCCAAATGCAATTTTTTTCTCCCTATCTCTCAGTGAGTTATCCCCGATTTTAACATTCTTTAGCTATGAAATGAACCGGGGGGTGGTTCATTTCATAGTTCCAAGGGGTATTTCGTGTTGTAACTTTGCAGCATCATGAAACATTCAAGCACATACCCCTTCCGCCGCTGGTACCGCAGGCCCCTCACGCCGCGCGAATCCGCCGTCATCGGCCTCCTCGAGCGCCGTCGCCGCCGCACAGGCCGCGTCAGCATCGTCCTCACCGTATCAGCCGCCGAGCACGCCGCCATCAGCCGCCTGCTCCTCCACTACGCACTGTTCCTCAACAACCGTTGCACCCTCTCCTGCACCCTCCTGGTTACCGCCGCAGGCGCAATTCCTCACTACACTGCGCGTAGCGCAACTCACTCCACACTCCCAACTCCTAACTGTATGCGGCGCGAGCGCCGCATACATCCCGCCCGCGCCGGCCCTAAACCCTAAACCCTAAACTATAAACCTTAAACCGAGAACATTGACATTCTGATACAACCTCGCCTTGCAGAGCGTGCTGCCAACACCCTGACTTGTAGGGACATGCCTTCGGCATGTTGACGTAGCCAGCTGGACGTCAACAACCCGCATAACCACGGTATTGTTCAGCACCCTCCGCAACGCCCAGTGCAGGCAGGGGGCAACACAACGGAAACGGAGAGAAGCCGGCATCTCTCCGACAGGATGCGCACGTCCGTTGTGTTAGGTGATAGTCCCCGACGTCAGGGTTGCCTTGTGACCCGCATCGAGCCAAGCTCGGCCAGCACGACTCGCGCACAAAAACATACAGCCGCATGCCCCGTCCGTCAGCATGCGGCTGTTTTTGTATATATGTCATCACCAGACGTCTTCTATACTTAATACTTTAAACCACTGGCTCCGCCCGCCCCTCTTACCTATCAACACTCAACTATGGAAAATTGCGAAATCACCGTTTTTCAACAAAGGAATATTAGCATTAACAATATTTAACCGTCGGGGGGGGTATGTTGCGCCGGTTTTTGTAATTTTGTTGGAAATATCAACCATTTAAATTTTCAAAATGAAAAAAATCCTTCTATCTGTGATTGCTGTCGCATCGATGGTGCTGACATCGTGCGGTCTTGCTGACAAAGCGGCCGAATTCGGTTCTCCCGAAATGGACTCTGAATCCACGTACGAGGCCCTTGCTAAACAAGTGAGCGAATTCGACAAGGGCTGGAAGCCGTTCCGACTCTTAGTCACCAACAAGGGCGTCAACGACGAATGCAGCAACGAGCTCAGCCTGGCCCAGGTATACATGGTAAATGCTGAAAATGAAAAAATCTCCCAGACGGTGCTTCCGAAACTCGGCGACCCCAAACCACTCGATGGCTACAAAGGCATCAACTACGACGAGCTGACACCATTGGACCTTTCAGCCGCCACCCTGCTCAAGAATATCAATGACTGCAAGGCCATGATTCCCGAAGGGTTCAAGTTTCTCAATCTTGAAGACTATCTCATCACATACGAACCGCGCGATAAAGGCTATGAGGCTGTGCTGGAAATAAACGTGCAGGAAATAGGAAAAGAAAAAGTGGAGGCCAACGGCAAAAGCTCGGAGGTGTACTACCAGCTTAAGTTCAGAATCGCACCGGACGGCTCCATCAGCATAGACGAGAACTGACGAGAAAACAGACACAGCAAAAGCAGCGCGGGTCAAAGTGGCTCGCGCTGCGTTTTTCCATGTGTTTTTCCATGCGTTTCGATTCACATTCTGTCATCTCAACCGGGCTGTTTCTGCCGATATTTTATTAACTTTGCGATTTCGACTACAAGACAATGGCATTTAAGCGGACATACAAATTCAACTGGCTCGACCACCTGTATTATACGGGCAAAAGTGGTCCGGCGGTATGGAGTATGTGGTTTTACATAGAGTGCTTTTTCGTTTTGCCGCCACTCATATTGCTGTTGCTTTGCATGGTTGTGACAGTCAGAGAGCAAACGGTCAACGCCGTTCTTGTCATATTATCCATTTGTGCCGCATGTGCGCTTGCTGTTGTCTTGTTCTCAAAGAAGTTCTTGGAAAAACACCGGTTTACGCCGCAACGTGAGCGTGAATATTTTCGACGCTATCCCGGAAGAAAAAATTACTCCTATCCTTTTTTCATTGTGATAATAGCTTTCCTTACAAACTCGATATTCGCAGGATTCTTAGTCTTTTACATACTCAAATGGTTAGCCAGCTCCGACATATAGCGATACCCCTGGCAGAATTCGATGCAACAAGCAGAAGTTACGATTTTCATTCATTACATAGCTATTCGACGAAAATATCACATTGTATACAAGCGCATCCCCACATTGTTTATAAATGTTTTTATGGCTTATGCCCTATAAAAGCTTCTGTCCCTTATGACCTTAAGTCCTTATGTATCCCGCCCCCGGGGCCCCTCTTGCCTATAACCGCTCAACTATCAACTAAAAGCCGTTTTTTATTCAAATATTTTCTCAGGACGATAAAATTGCGTAATTTTGCACCCTGAAAACAAGTTTCTGAAAAAGCATATATTTAGAACTTTAATACTGAAATGAAGATTCTACGTACAGTCGGGCAACTGCGGGAGGCCGTGGCCGCCGCGCACAGCGACGGCAAGACTATTGGCCTCGTACCCACCATGGGAGCGTTGCACGACGGACACATATCGCTGGTGCGACGCGCACGCACCGAAAATGACGTCGTGGTCGTCAGCATTTTCGTCAACCCCACACAGTTCAACAATCCCGACGACCTCCGCACCTACCCGCGCACGGAGGAAGCCGACTGCGCGCTGCTTGAGGCGCAGGGCACCGACTACGCCTTCATTCCCACCGTCGAGGAGATTTACCCCGAACCGGACACCCGCGTTTTCGACCTCGGCCCCGTGGCTGAAGTGATGGAGGGAGCGATGCGCCCGGGCCACTTCAACGGCGTGGCTCAGATAGTAAGCAAGCTATTCGACTGGGCACAGCCCGACCATGCTTACTTCGGCCACAAGGACATCCAGCAGATAGCCGTAATACGTCGCATGGCCGAAATCATCGGCTTCAAGGGCGAGATAGTGCCCTGCCCCATACACCGCGAGGCCGACGGACTGGCAATGAGTTCGCGCAACACACGCCTCTCGGCCGAACAGCGCGCCACAGCCCCTGCCATCTTCAAGGCTCTATGCGACGCCACAGAACTCGCCGCACAGGGCAAGAGCGTGGAAGAAGTGCGCAAGGCAACGGTCGACACACTCAATGCCGTACCGGGTCTGGAAGTGGAATACTTCGAGATTGTCAATCCTGCCACCATGCAGCCTGTAGCGGAATGGCGGCAGGCTCCGGAGGGCGCCCTCGGCTGCATCACCGTCTACTGCGGCGACGTCCGCCTCATCGACAACATTTCCTTCCCCGCACTGTCATGACAATCGAAATACTGAAATCCAAGATTCACCGCGTGACGGTGACGGAAGCGCGCCTCGACTACATCGGCAGCATCACCATCGACAGCGCATTGATGGAAGCCGCAGGCATCCTGCCCGGCGAACACGTCCACATCGTCAACAACAACAACGGCGCACGCCTCGACACCTACGCCATACCCGGCGAGGGCGGCAGCGGCGTGATATGCCTCAACGGCGCTGCCGCCCGCCTGGTGCAGCCTGGCGACATTGTCATAATCATGGCCTATGCGTCCATGACTCCCGACGAGGCCCGCGGCTTCACACCGCGCGTCATCTTCCCCGACACGGCCACAAACCGCCTTGTCTGACCCCTCTTAAACACCAATCCTAAACCCGTCAATTTTCCTGTCATCATATGTTTGAAAGACTAAGCGACCGCCTCGAACGCAGTTTCAAGCTGCTCAAAGGCCAGGGCAAAATCACAGAAATAAATGTAGCCGACACCCTTAAGGACGTACGACGCGCTCTTATCGACGCCGACGTGAACTTTGCCACGGCCAAGGCGTTCACCGACGCCGTCAAACAGAAAGCTATGGGCCAGAACGTGATCAACGCCGTGAAGCCCGAGCAACTGATGGTAAAAATCGTCAACGACGAACTCACGGCGCTGATGGGCGGCGAGGTTGCGCCTCTCAACCTGAAAGGCAAACCTGCCATCATCCTGATGTCGGGTCTTCAGGGCTCCGGTAAGACCACATTCACCGGCAAACTCGCCAAGAAGCTCATGGCCGAGCAGCACATGAAACCGCTGCTCGTGGCCGCCGACGTCTACCGTCCCGCCGCCATCGACCAGCTCAAGGTGCTTGCCGACAACATAGGCGCAGAGGTTTACACGGAACCTGACGTAAAGGACCCAGTGGGCATAGCTCGCCGCGCCGTCGACTACGCGAAGGCGCATGGCAACGACCTGGTGATTGTCGACACCGCAGGCCGCCTCGCCGTCGACGAACAGATGATGGACGAGATCGAAGCCATCAAGAATGCCGTTAACCCGGGCGAAATCCTCTTCGTAGTGGACGCCATGACAGGTCAGGACGCGGTGAACACAGCCAAGGCGTTCAACGCCCGACTTGATTTTGGTGGCGTTGTGCTCACCAAGCTCGACGGTGACACACGCGGCGGTGCTGCACTCTCTATCCGCAGCGTCGTCAACAAGCCGATCAAGTTCATTGGCACAGGCGAGACCCTCGACGGCATCGACGCCTTCCACCCCGACCGCATGGCCAACCGAATCCTGGGCATGGGCGACATCGTTTCGCTCGTGGAGAAAGCCCAGCAGCAGTTCGACGAACGCGAGGCCGAGGAAATAGCCAAGAAATTCCGCCGCAACCAGTTTACCTTCAACGATTTCTACAAGCAGATCCAGCAGGTGAAGAAGATGGGCAACATCAAGGACCTCGCCGCCATGATTCCGGGCGTAGGCAAGGCCATTAAGGATATTGACATCGACAACAACGCCTTCAAAAGCGTGGAGGCCATCATCAACTCCATGACGCCTGAGGAGCGCGAGCACCCCGAAGTGCTCAACCAGGGCACACGCCGCCAGCGCATCGCACGCGGTTCGGGCACCACGCCGGCCGAGGTCAACCGCCTGCTCAAGCAGTTCGACCAGATGCGCAAGATGATGCAGCAGGTGACATCAATGAAGAACCCCATGGGCATGATGCGCCAGATGCGCGGCATGCGCCGATAAGACGATGAAGATACTCGACGGAAAAGCAGCCGCAGCCGAATGGCGGCGCGACATCGCCCGGCGCGTCGACGAAATAGCGTCACGGCGCAGCCGCAGCCCGCAGCTTGCCGCACTGCTTGTGGGCGACGACCCCGCCAGCGTCACGTACGTCACCAACAAGGCCCGTGCGTGCGAGGAGTGCGGCATACGCTCCCGCATCGTGCGTCTGCCGGCCACGGCCACACAAAGCGAGGTTCAGGCGGAGGTGCGTCTGCTCAATCAGGACCGCGACATCGACGGCTTCATCGTGCAGCTGCCCCTCCCGGGTCATCTCGATTACAAAAAGCTCATATCCTCGATAAGCGTCCATAAGGATGTCGACGGCTTCACGCCGAGCAACATCGGCCGCATGGCCCTCGGCCAACCGTGTCTGCCGCCGGCCACTCCCGCGGGCATCATAGAGCTGCTGCGCCGCAACGACATCACCACTGCCGGCCGCAACGTTGCAATCATAGGCCGCAGCAACATAGTGGGACGCCCCATGGCCTCGCTGCTGCTCCAGAAAGGAATGTTAGGCAACGCCACAGTGACGGTATGCCACAGCCACACACGCAATCTCGGCGACGTGCTGCGCGCAAGCGACATCATCATCAGCGCCGTGGGTCATCCCGGACTTGTCACGGCCGACATGGTGACGGAAGGCGCCGTAATCATCGACGTAGGCATAACCCGCGTGGAGGACGCCTCGCGTCCGCGCGGCTACCGGCTTGCCGGAGACGTCGATTTCGAGAACGTCGCTCCCAAGTGCAGCTACATAACTCCCGTGCCCGGTGGCGTCGGACCCATGACTATCGCCTCGCTGCTGCACAACACCGTCACAGCCTACAGCCGCAACAAGCGCTGACCCCTCCGCCATGGCTCTCCTCCCGCTGCTTACTCTGCTCGGCATGCTGCTGTCGCCGCACGATGCCGAACTCGTATTCGCGGGCGACGCCATGCAGCATCAGATACAGCTCGACAATGCGCGCCGCGGCCGGGAGGCATGGGACTATTCGGAATGTTTCGCCGAAGTTGCGCCATGGTTTCACACCGCCGACCTGGCCGTAGTCAATCTGGAGACACCCGTCGGCCCCGCACCACACACCGGCTATCCCTGCTTCAACGCTCCTGAGGCGTTTGTCGACGCGCTGCACGCTGCCGGCTTCGGACTGTTTCTGACAGCCAACAATCATTGCCTTGACCGACATGACCGCGGCGTGCGCCATACCCTGGACGCGCTCGACAGCCGCAGACTTCCCCACACAGGCACCTACCGCGACCACGCCGAACGCGATTCACTCATGCCTCTGGTACGTCGTGTCAACGGCATACGTATCGGATTTATAAACTATACCTACGGCACAAACGGAATCGAACCGAGGGGCGCGGCCGTCAACTATATCGACACCGCAATAATCGCCGCCGACATACGCGCATCGCGGGCGGCCGGAGCTGAAATCGTGTGCGCATGCGTCCACTGGGGCGATGAATACCACATGCTTCCGAACCGTTCGCAACGGCAGCTGGCCGACTGGCTTCAGCGGCACGGAGTGGAGCTCATAATCGGCTCACATCCTCACGTCATACAGCCTATGGAGCTACGCGACAATCCCGACGGCACACGCTGTCTGGTGGTCTATTCCCTCGGCAATTTCATCAGCGGAATGCGTACCCGCGACACCCGAGGCGGTGCCGTGGTAAACGTTCGACTGCATCGGCAGCCCGACGGGAGCATCATCGTGGCAGAAGCGTCCTACAGGCTGCACTTCACCGAACCGGCCGACGGACGCCACAACTTCCGCGTAGTCGACGCCTATGCCAGCCGCGACCCGCGTGCAGCCGCCTTCCGCAAGCAAGCCGAAGAAGTATTGAGCAAGCATAACGTCAATGTAGCACTTCACAAAGAATAATCAATGAAAAGAGTTTTAGCTGCCCTATTCTGCCTTACAATTATGATTGGAGCCAACGCACAGACCGGTTTCTCCTCTTTCAAGGGAGTATGGGCGGCCGACAATGCCGAGGCGGTGATTACCGATTCTGTATGCATCATCTATTATCGCGCCGACAGCACACTGCAGGCCATACTTGAAATCCCGGCGGCCGGTATTCTGCATAAAACGGTCTTCGCACCTGGCGGCTCAGTCTCATTTCCTTCCGACGTAAAACCGCTTGAAATCACAAAAACCGACGGTAAAATCGACATCAATGGCATTACACTCAAAAAAGTGGAAGACATAGAGACTGTCACACCATACGAGATGTCAAAGTGTGAGTCGAAGCTCGATGTCGGGAAATGCCTACAGGAATGGCGTCTCGGTGTGGGCTACGCCGACTTCGACGGCAAACCCTACTGTGAGATCAACACTAACCGCCACATGTTCGTATATATGGTGAACGCATCTATGGTCTATATACGTGCCGCCGCCACAAGAAACAATAATAACGGCACGCTGTTTTTCCAGAATATACGCATGATGAAAAACGGAAACACGGGCGAATACACCATGGAAATAATGCCCGATAATTACAAAATAGCCAAAAACAATCTTGAAATCGATAATTCCAAGTTTCAGAAGGACCGCTGCACATTCAGCCCCGACGGAGGCATATATTGGTCTCTCATATCTTTCACGCCCGGCCAAATACTTATAAACGGCTGCGGCGAGACATACAACGTAGACCGTCCCACTCCGCAAGACGATTTCAAGGAATGGATAAAATTCGCTCCATATTCTTCTGAAAGAGAGTACATCCTGCCATTCTGAGATTTTTTTCAAAAAAAGAAAGCGCTGCCATTTGGCAACCTCGACAATTATCACTACTTTTGCAATAGAAACATACACCGACCATACATGGAAGTAATAGGAAAAATCATCGTCGACCTGCCCATGCAGTCCGGCACAAGCAAAACCGGCAACGCCTGGAAAAAGAAAGAGTATGTGCTCGAAACCGAAGACACATATCCTAAAAAAATACATTTCGACTTCTTCGGTGACCGTGCCGACCAGTATCAGCTCACAGTGGGTCAGCGCGTACGTCTGAGCTTCGACATCGAGAGCCGCGAATACAACGGCCGCTGGTACACCAGCATACGCGGTTGGCGCGCAGAAGACGCCAACGACGCTCCTGCCGCAGCTCAGCCCGCACCCGCAGCAGCCGCACAGCCCATGCCTGCCGCTGCCCCCGTGCCTCCCATCGTGGACAGCTCCGAGGACCTGCCTTTCTGAGCAGGCATAATTACCTCAATTACCTAAAAAAAGTATCAGGCCGCATGAACGAGCCTGATACTTTTTTATTTAGAGATGTATGACTTTCGAACAGATATTCTTCAGGTTTCTATTCAAAAAACATATTATCATTGTCCCATAAAGTTTAGGGGACAGTAGTAGTTATTTTATAGTTCATATCCCTCGTAATAGTATGATTGTTCGATGCCGTGGATGATTACGTCGCGGTCATCAGTCTCAGTAGTCAGGGCATTCTGAAGCAGGAAGCGGAGCTCAAGATCATTGACGGGAGAGCGCTCCATTGCCTGCATATACACTTCGCGGGGAATTTTACGCCAATCTACGACTTTGCCGAGAGAGCGCCGGAGCATCATATCAAGCCATATGCGAGTGGATCGTCCATTCCCTCCTGACTTTGACAATGGGTCACCCAAACGGCTTAGCCGGGAAGCAGTGGTGCC
>CAPNHY010000024.1:0-40725 GCA_948665475.1 uncultured Muribaculaceae bacterium
ATCGAACTGCTATCAAAAGTTTAGGAAACTTCTATTCTATCCGTTGAACTACCGGAGCATTGCGGGTGCAAACTTACGAAAAAAAACGGTAACTTGCAAATACTCCCCAACGGGGGCGCCACCTTCATTCCATGTTGCGGCGCAGACGCCAGACGATGCGCAGTGCGGCGGCGCGGCGGCCGTCGGGCAGCAGTATCTCGCACTCGGCGGCATCGGGCAGCGTGTGTACGCGCAGAGTGGCGGCGTCGCCGTAGCGCACCTCATGATTGAAAGCCATGTCGACCCGATGCACGGCGTAGCGGTCGTGGTGGGCCATGGGCCAGTAGTCAAGCACGCGGGCGAGATAGCGCACCGTGTTGACATGGCGGTTGAAGTCAATGTCGGAATATCCGAAGCGCAGCGGCACGACGTCGGCATCGGCGGGCATCGGCTGAAGCCGACGTGCCGGCTCTACCGGGCAGGGGCGGTCGAGGCACGGGAAGGCGTCGCGCTCGAAGTCGGCAAGGTCGGCCATTGTGCGCGTATGCATGTCTATCGCCACCCAGGTGGAACGCGCACGGCCAAGGATATTGCCTCCGGCATCCATCATCTCGAAGTCGCGCTCGCTGAAGCGGCGGTTGTAGGCTTCGATCCATGTGTTGAGCGCATAGTCGTCGTTTATGCGCGGATAGCTGTCCACTTCAAGACTCAGACGGCTGAGCACCCACCCTATGCCTGCCGTGCTCAGGCGGTCATAGCCTATGTCGAGACTGTTGGCATGGCGCGTGGCAATTTCGATAAGGCGTTCCACAATCAGCGTCACAGGCATGAGCGACTGTGCGTCGGTCTCGCCGGCTGTAAGGTTGTAATGGCTGTTGAAAAGGGCTCTTTGCATAGCGTGGTGAATCTGTGGTTATTTTGACTAAACGCTGCGGAGGAGGATTTTGTTTATGAATACCGGCGGCTGCGGGTAGTTGTCCGCGGCCGCCGGCAGGAGTATTTAGTGTCAGAGATTTCTTACTGCTGTACAGCGCTCTGCACGAAGTTGAGCGAGTGGTTCTTTACCTTCTCCTTGCCGAGCAACAGCTGCAGGGGCATGAAGTGGTTCAGACCCATCGTCTGGTTGAAACGTGCGGCATACTCGTCGAAATTGTAAGGACGGCCTTCGCTCTTGGTGTCGATAACCTGGAATACGATAACGGCGTTATTGCCGGCCACGGGGCCTGTGAGCTTGCCCTTCTCGGCGGAAGCCACAGCACCCTGGATAGCGCTCTCGTTAAATCCGATGCCGGGCACCATAGCCTGAGAGAACACAACGGCGACAGTGTCGACCTTGCTCTCCATAGCCTTGGCATAGCCGGCCACGTTCTGAGCCTTGCCTGCATACTTAGCTACAAGAGCCTCGCCGCGTTTCTTGGCAAGAGCCTGCTGACGCAGAGTGCCGTTGATGGCCTGTGCAGTGTGGGGCAGATAGTCACCGTCGTAAATATCGGTTACGGCTACTGCCATGAGGTATGTCTGCTTGTTGTCCTGGAAAGAAGGTGATACCTGACCCTTACGGGCGTCCATGACCCACTTGACTGCGCCGCGGCTGTCGGAAACATTGCCTACGAGGGGAGTGGAGGCGCTCACCATAGCGGGTACGGCTGTATAGCCGCTTTCGGCTGCATTCTTGCTGAACTCGTCGGCCGAGGAGTTGGCGGCCAGGAAGGTGTTGAGGTCGGTGGAGAGCTGGGCTATCGTCTCATTGGAGGGGTCGATGGTGTAGTCCATTACTGCGATGTCATAGAAAGGCACCGGAGCATGACGACGCTCCACGCGGTAGATTCCGGCAGCCTGCTGGCCCTGGATGGAGTCAACATAGATGAATGCCTCGCCGATGTTGGCCTCGGTGAGTCGTGCGGCCAGATTCTCGGGGAAGCCTCCGCCGAGAGCCGTCCAGGCGCTGTCGACACCCTGGATGGTCTGTCCGTCGCTGAGCGATGCCATGGAAGCGCCGCCCTGTACCTTTACGAGTACGCTGTCGAGCATGGCGGCTTCCTGGGCCATGATATAGCTGACCTGAATGGAATCAATGTTCTGCTTCTTGTCGATGAGTTTGGCAAGAGTGTAGTTGTCGCCGGTGTGGTTGAGGATGACAGCGCTGCCTACGGCGGCGGAATCGGCAAACGCACGCAGCGAACGGTCGGCGATCTGCGACGCGGGAGCGTCGACGCGGTTGACGATGAAGCGGGTGTTGGCGCTTACGCCGTCAGTGCCGGGCTGCGAGTTGAGAGCGAGGAGGGCGTCCTCCACTTCCTTCTGGCCTGCGAGGCGATCGGCCTGTGAGGGCTCGATGCTGACGAGGACATACTCGACGGCGCGGGTCTCCTCGTTGAGACGGTAGGATTCCTTGTCCTGCTGCCACTGCGCGAGCACGTCCTGGTCGGTGACGTCGACGTCGGAAGCTGCGCTCAGGGGCTTGGAGGCATATACAATGTTGCTGGTGACGGCACCATCGTCGTAGACGGCCTTCGCGTCGAGCTTGTTGGCGGTGAACAGGCCGGCCACGAGGCGGTTGAACTTCTCATCCTTCATGGTCTTTACCACGTCGGCCTCGGTAGCGGCCCATGCGGTCTTTATCTGCTCGCCGATTTCGGGCGTGAGGCCGTATTTGGCGGGATTGTTCATGGCGTCGTAGACGGCTGCGCCGTTGGGGGCGCTGAGGCCTATCTGCTGCGACAGGGCGCCGATGAAGCGCTGAGCCATCATGTGGGGAACGGCACCGGTCATGGCCTCGGTGAGTTCGGAATCTGTAACCGTGATACCCAGACGCTCGTACTCCTGCTCAAGAAGCTTCTCGACAAGAAGATCCTGAATGACACTCTGACTCATGCGGTCGTTGTCGAACTGGCGACCCTGAGCCTGGAACTGCTCGCTGAGCTGCGAGAGGCGTGCCTGATAATCGTTGTAGTCCACCTTGGCTCCGGCGGCCTCGGCCACGGTGGTGCCCGAACCGAAATATGTGCGACCGGAGGTAAGGAAGTCGCCGAGAATGAACGCAAGAAGTGCCACGATGATAATCACGAAGAGCAGCACTGACTTGCTTCTGATTTTTTCTAATGTTGCCATTTGATATTATGAGTAGTTTATTATTTTTTCGATATAAGCGCACAAAGATACGCAAATTCTGCCAATAATGCAAAAAATGCGTGCCGGGCACGCATTTTTTTGAATACTGACGGATTATCGGCTCCGGGCCGGAATCAGTGGAGTCCGAAGGCCTGGCGCAGACGCTCGGCATAATCGGTTTTCTCCCACGCGAACAGCTCGGCGTCGACGCGTATGGGCTCGGCGTCGTAGCGCGAGCCGAATTCAAGCTGCACCTTGCGGGGAGTGCGGCCCACGTGGCCCCAGGTGCTGGTGGCGCGATAGATGGGCTTGCGCAGACCGAAGCGCTGCTCGATGGCATGCGGACGCATGTCGAAGATCTCGCTCACTCGGGCCGAGATTTCGGCGTCGCTCATGGCAACGTGCGAGGTTCCCTGCGTGTCTACAAGCAGGCTGACGGGGCGGGCCTGGCCTATGGCATAGGCCACCTGCACCAGGGCACGGTCGGCGATGCCGGCGGCCACAATGTTTTTGGCGATGTGGCGTGCGGCATAGGCAGCCGAACGGTCCACCTTGCTGGGGTCCTTGCCGGAGAAAGCGCCGCCGCCGTGGGCGCCGCGGCCGCCGTAGGTGTCCACAATTATCTTGCGGCCGGTAAGGCCGGTGTCGCCGTGAGGACCGCCGATGACAAACTTGCCCGTAGGATTCACCAGCAGTTCGTATTCTGTGTCGAGAAGGCCGCGCATGGCCTCGGGGAGCACGGCGCGCACACGCGGCATGAGGATGTCGCGCACATCTGCCTCGATGCGGGCGTGCATGGCCTCGTCGGCCTGCTGCTGCGTCATGCCTGCGCCGGCGTTCACGAACTCGTCGTGCTGGGTCGACACCACGATGGTGCGCACACCCACCGGACGATGCTGCTCGTCATACTCCACCGTCACCTGACTCTTGCTGTCGGGACGCAGATAGGTCATGCAGCGGCCTTCGCGACGGATGGCCGAGAGTTCCTTGAGTATGGCGTGAGCCAGAGCGAGCGTCACAGGTATGCCAAGCGGAGTCTCGTTGGTGGCGTAGCCGAACATCATGCCCTGGTCGCCGGCACCCTGCTCCTCAGGCAATTCGCGCTCGACGCCGCGGTTGATGTCGCCGCTTTGCTCATGGATGGCGGAGAGTATGCCGCAGCTCTGCGCGTCAAAGCCGAGGCTGCTGTCGTTATAGCCTATTTCGCTGATGACACGGCGCACCACCTCCTGCAGGTCTACGTAGGCCGTGCTCTTGATTTCGCCGGCGAGCACCACCTGGCCGGTGGTGACGAGGGTCTCGCACGCCACTTTGGCCTGCGGGTCGCGGGCAAGGAATTCGTCGAGAATAGCGTCGCTGATCTGGTCGGCGACTTTGTCGGGATGTCCCTCCGATACGCTTTCAGAAGTGAAAAGATAATGCATATTCACTGTGTTTTAGAAGTTTCTCAATCCGAGGCCGGGCATAAAAAAACAGCGGCCCGGAGAGGCTGCTGTGCGGTATATGCTGACGGCCGCATACTATTTTCGCGGCACGGAATTGCAGTTTTAGCATTTTTTGAAGAGGTTGCAAGCAGCCAAATTTTTCCTCTGTGGCTGCAAAGGTAGCAACATTTCCGCAAATATGCAAATAAAATCATCGCCCGCGGGCCGTGCGGAACACGCTGCGGAGTGAACGCAGGATGCGGAAGGCTATGATGGCCGAGTTGACGTAACCGATTGCGGCCAGAAGATTGCGGGCCGACTGCCAGCTGCGTGTGATAGGGTTGCCGCTGCGCAAGGCGTCGGCCTGCCGCGTAAGCATCATGCGCGAGACCTGGGTCTGCGCCGCTGCGGCGGCTCGGCGGTAGCGCAGTTCGTCGAGGGTATAGCCGCGCCAGGAGTCGGTGCTATTCTTTGTCATGTTCGGAAGTTTTTTCAGGTGGAGCCACAAGCAGGCGCGTTACCAGACGGCACACGGGGTCGGTTATCAGCCGGCGGCGCATGACTATCAGCACCACAAGCAGCACGGCGTAGAATGCCGCCACAATGAAATACGCACCATGAGGAGTGACAGCCGAGAGCATGCGCGCCGCGCCAAGACTCAGAAACAGGACCACGGCCGTGCCGAGTATCACGGCCAGGGCGGCCACGGCAATCGCCGAGAGCAGCAGCGTGAGGCGCTCGGCGGCCGAGAGCCTGATGCCGTCGGCCATACCGCGTGCTATGCTCCACAGCGTGGACAGTATGCCGCGCACGGAATCTTCGGTTTGTGTGTATTTGTCGCTCATGAGGGATTGTGATGGAGATGGTGATGAATGTGTGGCGTTGTACGTCTGCCAAAGTTACGAAAAAAAGCGGAAATATTTCCGCTTTTTTGCTTACTCCTGCACCGGCGGATAAAGTCCGCGGCTGCGCAGCGCCTCGCGCAGCTTCTTGCGCAGGAGCCAGCCCGGTGCTGTCGTGAACAGCGCCACCGCAGCGGCGCCCGCAAGGGCGCCGGCTGCGAATACGCGCTTCTTGTTCATTTCTTGACGTTAGTTGCGATTTCGTCGGCGATCTCGTCGGCTATTGCGTCCATCTTGGAAGCACACTTTGGACAGTGGTCCTCGATGAAACGACGGATTTCACGACGGGTGACGCGGCCCGAATGCGGGGCGAGCAGAAGAGCAGTGGCTGCGCCTGCTACGGCTGCGCCTGCTACAGCAAGGATAACGCTTGTGGTTTTCATAACGAATCTGTTTTACGTGTTGGCTATTTGTTTATGTACCATTGATAACACCATAACCACGCAAATTGTTCTCATGCGAACCGGTTATTCGTTCAGATCAATGGCATAGAAGCCCTGACGGCCGCCCGGATAGAAGCCCGAGAGGAAGAGCACACGCTCGCGGGCATCGGCCTTGAGAGCCTCGCGGGCTATGGCCTTGAGATGGTCGGGCGACGCCACACGCTGCGAGTTTACGGAGAGGATTATGAATCCGGGACGCACTCCCTGACGGGCAAACGGACCGCCGTCCTCAACTTTGGTGACTTCCACGCCGGCACTGATCTGAAGTTCCTCAAGGCGTTCGGGAGAGATTGCGGCGAACTCGGCGCCGAGGTGGTCGCCCGATGCGGCGCGTACGGTGCCGGTGGTGCCCTGTGCGTTGCGCAGCACGGCCTGGGCGCTCTGCCGCTTGCCGTCGCGGATGAAGGTCACGCGCACCTTGTCGCCGGGGCTGAACTTGGTGATGGCTTCCTGCATCTGCGCGGTTGAAAGCGTAGGATAGTCGTTCACGGCTACGATGATGTCGCCCTCGCGTATGCCTGCCTCGCGTGCGGCCGAACGGTCCTCTACAGATGCCACGTATATGCCGGAAGTCGCGCCCTTGATGTCCTTTTCCTTCACAAGTTCGGGGCTGAGCTCCACAAAGCGCACACCCAGGAGAGCGCGCTGCACGGTGCCGTACTTCTTGAGGTCGGCCGTCACTTTCTGCACGATGCTCGTGGGTATGGCGAACGAGCATCCGGCATAGGCGCCCGTCTGCGAATAGATCGCCGTGTTGATGCCGACGAGCTCTCCGCGCAGGTTCACGAGAGCACCTCCGGAGTTGCCGCTGTTGACGGCGGCGTCGGTCTGGATATAGCTCTCGATGCCTCCTGTTGCGGGCATGCCGGTGCTGGAGGAGATGTTGCGGGCTTTGGCGCTGACGATGCCCGAGGTTACCGTGCTGGTAAATCCGAAGGGATTGCCCACGGCGAGCACCCACTCGCCCACGTGGAGGTGTGCGCTGTTGCCCATCGGTATCACGTGCAGATCGGCCGGAGCGTCGATTTTCAGCAGGGCGATGTCGGTGGTGGGATCGGCGCCGACCACGGTGGCCGTGAAGTTGCGGTTGTCGTTTAGGGTGACTTCAAGCGTCTCGGCCTCGGCTATCACATGGTTGTTGGTGACGATATAGCCGTCGGCGCTGATGATGACACCTGAGCCGAGCCCTATCTGGCGCGGACGCGTCTCCCCCTCGGACTGCTGCTCGGGGCGCACACGCCGTCCGCCCGGCTGGCCGAAGAAAAATTCAAAGAAAGGATCGTTGAACGGATTGCCGTAGCCCTGCTGCGCCTGCCTGTTGCGGCGCGGAGTGGCGAAACTCTTGACGCTGACTACTCCGTTTACAGTCTGCTCGGAAGCGCGGATGAAATCCGCCTGCGAGATTGTGGCCGCCGGCACGTATGCAGCGGCTGTGTCGGCAGCATCGGCCGTGCCGTTACCACCGTCGGTGACTTGCGCGCATGCAGCTGTGGCGACTCCCATCAGACATGCGACTGTGATGACGAATGATTTCATATCGTATTGACTGGTTTTTGGTTTCACAAGTGATGACATTGCAAATATAATGTCAAAAAACGGCTGAACGAACGTCGTTTAGCTTATTTTTACCAAAACTCCCCAAGTTTACGATTCATTAGCGAAAGGAGTGTTAAAATGCATAATTTTTGTTAATGACATCATGACACTGCGTCACCCGCTATTGGCAGTTTGACACCCGGTGTTTATCTTTGCAACAGTAATGAAAAAGTACCGCTTCATATTGTTGTGGGCTGCGGTCGCTCTCCTGCTCACGGGATGCGGCTCGCACAAACGCGCCACTGTGCGTCCGCCACACGGCGGCGTCACGGAACTGCCCGCCGTCGGCCGAGTGCCCGTCACGGGCAACAGTTCCGACAGCAACGACGCCGAACTGGTGGCCCGCATCATTGACGGCGCCTACTCCTGGATAGGCACGCCCTACGTCTACGGCGGCACCACCCGCAAGGGCGCCGACTGCTCGGGATTCCTCCAGCGGCTTTTCGCCGACATCGCCGCCGTCAGCCTGCCGCGCAATTCGCGCAAACAGGCCGAATACTGCCGCAAGGTGCCGGACAGGATGCTCCAGCCGGGCGACCTCGTCTTCTTCGACGGCAGCCGTATAGGCTCCGGCATAGCGCATGTGGGGCTGTACGTCGGCGACGGGCGCATGATCCACGCCTCCAGCAGCCGCGGTGTCATAGTCAGCGACATAGGCGAGCGATACTACCGCGAGCGCTACCGCCGCGCCGGACGCGTCGACGCCATCACCTACGCCGCGCGCGCCACCCGCCCCAAAGGCCTCGAGCACGCACCCGTCATAGCGCCGGAGCTGCCCGTGGCTGTGGCGATTCCCGTTGCGACAGAAGAGGCCACCGTCGAACCGGACGGCACCCTCGTGATTCTTACGGACATATCAGCAAAAGTGGACAGCGCCTTTGCGGCGCTGCCCGACAGTGTGTTCAGCCAGTGGATGGACTGAACGATTATTTCAAAAATCAAAAATCCTATTCGTCCACATACGGACGGAGTGCGTCGCGCCATATCGCATAACCCGGCGCCAGCAGGTGCAGCCCGTCGTTGGTGAGGTCGGCGCGCAGATTGCCGTCGCCATCGGCGAAGAGGCCGTGTATGTCGATCCACGTGGCGCCCGCGCGCTCCACCACGGGACGCAACAGACGGTTGACGTCGCGCACGGTCTGTTCCTTGCCGAAGATGGCCTTGTAACGGCCGAAGCTGTTGTTGATGGGCAGCAGCGACTGCACGTAGAGGCGCGTCGAGGGCGTCTGCTCGCGGATGTCGGCGATGAGCGCGCCCAATGCCGTCACTATGGAGTCGGGAGTGAGGTCGTGACTGATGTCGTTGACGCCGCACAGCAGGAATATCTTGGCGGGTTTGCCTGCCGTCACCGACGTCAGACGCTCGCGCAGACCGCTGACTACATCGCCGTTGATGCCTCGGTTCAGTATGTGCGGGTTGCCGAACAGCTCATGCCATTCGCAGCCGTGCGTCAGGCTGTTGCCCAGAAATACGATGCTGGTGCTGTCCGTGCCGAGCATCTCGAATAGCGATGCACGCTGGCCCCACAGTTCGCCGCGCTTCTCGGCTGAGGCGCGCTGGCCGCCGAAAAGCATCGCCAGCACCCCCATGACAGCGCCGAGCATAGCGAAATCAAGCCTGCGCATGGCCTTCACGATATGCGTCCACAGCCTTCTTGACAGAGCCGTGCATCAGCAGCAGGCGCTTGGCCTCGTCGTAGCCGAGTCCGAGTTCCTCTATCACCATACGCGTGCCGCGATCCACGAGCTTGGCGTTGCTGAGCTGCATGTTCACCATCTTGTTGCCCTTGACGCGGCCCATCTTGATCATCACGGAGGTCGTGATCATGTTGCATATCATCTTCTGTCCCGTGCCGCTCTTCATGCGCGACGAGCCTGTGACGTACTCCGGACCCACCACCATCTCGATGGCGATGTCGGCGGCGGCGCTTACGGGCGCGTCGGGGTTGGATGTGATGGCGGCGGTAAGTATGCCGTGGCGGCGGCACTCTTCCAGCGCACCAATGACGTAGGGCGTCGTGCCGGACGCGGCTATGCCTATGACGGTGTCCTTGTCGTTGATGCCGAAGGCCTCAAGGTCGCGCCAGCCCTGGAGCTTGTCGTCCTCGGCGTTCTCGATGGGGCAGCGCAGGGCCTTGTCGCCGCCGGCGATGATGCCGATGACCCACGACGGATCCATGCCGAATGTCGGCGGTATCTCCGACGCGTCGAGCACGCCCAGTCGGCCGGAAGTGCCGGCGCCCATGTAGAATATGCGGCCGCCTCGCTTCATGCGGGGCACAATGCCCTCCACCAGTTTCTCGATCTGCGGAATAGCTTTCTCGACGGCGAAGGCCACCTTCTTGTCCTCGTTGTTTATGTCGCGCAGCAGCTCGCCCACGCTTTTCTTCTCAAGGTCGTTGTATAGGGAAGATTGTTCGGAAATCTTTACGAATGCCATTTGGTTGGGAGTTTATAGTTGATAGTTTATAGGTAAAAGGAGGGGGGAGAAGGGAGGCCTTTGTTAAGAATGGAAACGGATCAGGCCCTCCATCGGGCTCTTGAGCACGGTGCCCAGTGTGTAGCCGCATTCGGCGGCAGCGGCTCCGAGCACATCGCGGTAGTAGTAGGCTATGCTGCCTATGAAGTTCGCCACGGGCTTGCACATGCCGTCGTAGTGGCTTACATTGCGACGGAAGAAGTCGCAGAACGAGTTGAACACCAGCGCGTACACCTTTGGCTCGTGGATATTGTCGAGCAGGAACGGCGTCAGCGAAGCGAGGAAGCGGTTGCCCTGCGGCTCCTTGTAGACGCGGCGTATGATGTCGAGCAGCGTCAGGTCATACTGCTTGAGGAACTTTTCGCAAAGCGCGGCTGGGAGCTGTCCCTTGAGCACGGCGCCCACGAGCAGCTTGCCGAGTACGGCTCCCGAGCCTTCGTCGCCGAGGATGTAGCCTAAGGGCGAGACATTGCTGCGTATCTCCGTACCGTCGTAGTAGCACGAGTTGCTGCCCGTGCCGAGAATGCAGGCGATGCCGGGCTCGCGACCGCAGAGGGCGCGCGCGGCGGCCAGCAGGTCGGTATGCACTTCCACTGCTGTGGCGGAAGGGATATTGGCGCGTATGGCGCGCTCTACATTGGCGCACACCTCTGGCGAGATGCATCCGGCGCCGTAGAAGCATACGGTGTCAATCTGTGCGGCGCGGTCGCCGAGGTCGGGCACGAGTTCCGACGCGATGCGCGTGCGCATTTCTTCTTCTGTCAGCATCACGGCATTCATACCGCATGTGAACACCTGCTTCTCCACTTTTCCATTGCGGACAACACACCAGTCGATCTTGGTGCTTCCGCAGTCTGCTATGAGTATCATATCTTTATGTATATTTTCTTTTTATATAGAATAAAGCCTACACACCAGTTCAGGGCCACGAACGCCAGCGCATACAGCAGCGAGCCCAAAACCTTGTCGCCTCCGGCGAGAGGAGTCCACACGTCGGCGTAAAGCCATGCGTGCAGACTGGTGCCTCCAACGCTTATGAAGCCGAACAGAATGCTCAGCACGGCGCCGAGGCAGTACATGAACAGCGGGTTCACGCCGAACGATTCGAAGAAGCGGCACCAGCGCCTGTGGCCGCGGATGTCTATCACCCAGATGAGCAGAGCCAGCAGCGTGGAGGCCAGGCCGCAGGTTGTCAGCACAAAGGTGGGCGACCAGATTTTCTTGTTTATGGGGCAGCCGTAGCTCAGCAGCATGCCTGCGAAAGTGAGCACGGCACCGACGATGAACAGCCGCAGCGTGCGCTCGCGGTTGTCGGTCGTCTGCATCAGCATGGCGCCGCACAGGTAGCCTATGAGCATGTGGCAGATGCTCGGTATGGTGCTCAGCAGCCCCTCGGGGTCGAACTTGAGAGTGATGCCGTCCACGGTGTCGCTGTACATGTGGGCCTCGCCCAGCACAGCACGGTCGATGACGGCAATGATATTGTCGGCTGAGAACATCAGTCCGTTACAGAACAGCAGCACGGCAGTGTAGACGGCCAGCAGCGCGCCCACCGTCCATGCCAGCGCCTTTCTGTGCATCGACAGAGCCATCAGTGAGCCCACGCCGTAGCATATGGCGAGCCTTGGCATCACGCCCAGCATGCGGATATGGTCGAAATTAATCATGGCCTCCACCACGCCGCTGCCCGAGGAAATGCGCCGCAGCGTGAGGCTCAGCCATGCTATGGCTATGCCTATCAGGAAGATGACTACCGAACGGCGCACCACCTTCAGCAGCGAAGCGCCCGTCAGGCGGAAGTCATACTTGCGCAGCGACATGTAGGTGCTCACGCCCATTATGAACATGAAGAACGGGAACACAAGGTCGGTGGGCGTCAGGCCGTGCCATTCGGCATGGCGCAGCGGGGCGTAGATGCAGCCCCACGACCCGGGATTGTTCACCAGTATCATTCCCGCGATGGTTATGCCGCGCAGTATGTCGAGCGACAGCAGTCGCCCGGGTTTGACCGTATTACTCATTGGCACTTGATTTAGGAGTGGTGCATTCCAGCACAAGGTAAGCGATGGATTTGTACGGTATGCCGCTGTTGTCGGTCAGACCGATCTCACAGGTACGCGAGTTGGAGTAGCCCTCATGCACGC
Organism: uncultured Muribaculaceae bacterium; assembly: GCA_948665475.1. GTDB lineage: Bacteria > Bacteroidota > Bacteroidia > Bacteroidales > Muribaculaceae > CAG-873. Next base: position 12,078 of record CAPNHY010000024.1, read on the forward strand.
CCGCAGCCTCGATGGCCGGACGCAGTTTGCGCAGTCCCCAGCGGTTGAGTTCGGGATAGGTGAAGCCCTTGTCGCCGGCAAAGCCGCAGCAGCCCACCTGGGCCGGCACCGTGACGTTGCGCGAGCACATCCGGGCCAGGGAGATTATCTTGTGGGCAAGTCCCATATGACGCGTAGAGCAAGTGACGTGCACGGCCACCCGGCGGTCGGTGGGATGAAAATCGAGATACGGCGCCAGCACGTCGTGGATAAACTCGGCCGGCTCGTACAGATGCATCGACGTTATGTGCTTGCGCATGCGGTGCAGGCAGGGGCTCTGGTCGCAGAGCACAGGCAGACGGCCGCCCTCGCTGGCTTCCAGCAGGGCTGCCTCCAGCTCGGCGGTCTTGCGGTCGGCGATGTCGGGCATGCCCTTGCTTTCCCATATCATGCCGCAGCACAGTCCCTCCATGCCTTTGGGGAACACCACCTCGAAGCCTGCGCGCTCGCACAGCGTGCGTACAACAGTCATGAGTTCGGCCACGGGTTTCCCGTTTTCTTTAAGGGCGCCAAGACTGCGGTTGAGGCACGAGGGGAAGTAGACCACCTTGCGGCTGTGGCGCGGGGCCTTAGCCACCTCAGCCTCCTCGCGGCCAGGATGCGACGGACCGGGCAGCGCGGCCGTCCACTGCGGCAGACCGATGCCGTGCAGGGCGCGGCCAATGCCGTCGGCTGCCCTGTCGCCCATGACGTCGCGGGCCAGGCGCGCGGTGGCAAGCAGCCCGCGCAGTCCGCGGCTGAGGCCACCCACATGGCGCGCTGCATAGTCTCCGACGCGATAGGCCGTCGAGCCGGCAGGCACAAGGCGTTCGCGCATGTGGTGCACGAGGTCGGCTGTGTTGATACGCATGGGGCACGACGTGCTGCACAGGCCGTCACCCGCGCAGGTGTCGAGGCCGTAGTAGCGGAAATCACGCTCCAGCGCATCGGCTTCGCGCATGGAGCCTTCGTCGCCGAGGGCGCGCAAGCGCGCAATCTCGCGGGCCACGACTATGCGCTGACGCGCCGAAAGAGTCAGTCCGCAGCTCACACAGTTCACCTCGCAGAATCCGCACTCGATGCAACGGTCCACATCAGCGTCGACACGCGTCAGCGGTTTGATACCGGTGATGAAGCATTCGGGGTCGTCATTAAAAATGACGCCCTGATTCAATATACCCAGCGGGTCCATGGCGTTTTTGAGGCGGCGCATCATGCCGAAGGCCTTGCTGCCCCACTCTTTTTCCACAAAAGGAGCCATGTTGCGGCCGGTGCCGTGCTCGGCCTTGAGCGAGCCTCCGAATCGGTCGACGACAAGCGTCTCGACCCCATGCATGAGCCGGCGGTAGCGCGCCACCTCCTCCGGGGTGTCGAAACTCTGCGATATAACGAAGTGGAAATTGCCCTCCAGGGCATGGCCGTAGATGCAGGCGTCGTCGTAGGCGCACTCGCGCAGCAGCTCCACCAGCGCCACTGTGGCTTCCGGGAGGTCATCTATATGGAACGCCACATCTTCGATGAGCACGGTGGTGCCTGCCGGACGGGTGCCTCCCACGGCAGGGAACACTCCGCTGCGCATCTGCCACCAGGCGGCGGTCTCCTCCGGGTCGGCGGAGAAGTGAGCCTCGCGCACCAGCTTGAAGTGACTTACTACGCTCATGATGGCATCGATATTTTCTTGCAGTCCCTCAGGGGTAGCCGACTTAGTGTCGAGAAGAAGAGCCGTCAGCCCGTCGGTGACACCTTCCGTGCCAACCGACGCCAGCGATTTGGCGTCGAGGAGTTCGCAGCTGTCGACCGGTGCGCCCTTACGCATCGCCACAACAGCTTCGGCCGCCTCACGCATGCTGCCGAACCAAAGCATGGCGCTGGCGGCATGGGGCAGCAGAGGCGATGTGCGCACCGTCACGCTGCTGATGAAGCCGAGTGTTCCCTCGCTGCCCACCATGCAATGGGCTATGATGTCGAACGGATCATCGAACGCCACGAACGGACGCAGATTCAGACCCGTTACATTCTTGATACTGTACTTATGGCGTATCAGCGCCTCCAGAGCAGCGTCGGCGCGGATGTCGTCGCGGATGCTTTCTATCTCGGCAAGCAGCGGCGCATGAGTGACGCGGAATGCCGCGCGCGACTCGTCGCTGCCGGTGTCGAGCACAGTGCCGTCGGCAAGGACTATGCGCGCATGCAGCAGGATGCTGTCGCTGTTGGCATGCGTACCGCAGTTCATGCCGGAAGCATTGTTGGCCACAATGCCGCCCACCATCGCGGAACGCTTCGAGGCAGGATCGGGGTCGAACTGCCTCCCAAGCGGGCGAAGTATCTCGTTGACACGCTCGCCTATTATGCCGGGCTGCAATGTGATGGTGTCGCCACCGGCGCCCACGCTGTAACCTTCCCAGTTCTTGCCGGCCACAAGCAGAACGGAATCCGTCACCGCCTGACCGCTGAGACTGGTGCCTGCCGCGCGGAAGGTGACGGGCACTCCGAGGCGCGACGCAGTGCGCAGGATAGCGCTCACCTGTTCCTCGCCGTCGGTGCGTACCACCGCCTGCGGCACCATGCGGTAGAAGCCGGCATCGGTTCCCCATGCCAGCCTCCGAAGTCCGTCGGTGTAAACCACCGGCTTCGGCTGCATGCGGCCTATTTCATCAAGAAAGGTCTTTATCCTCGACATTGTTCCTTATATTAGTGAATATTACTTCAGTGGGTGTTATCTCAGTTGGTATTATCGATACAAAAATACACAAATGACAAAAATAACAAATTAAATTTTTTTGATGATATTTTATATAAGTATATATTTACGGTTCAGTGGTATTTAATCTGTTTTTATACTGCTTTTTTAGTCCTGAATTTTCTTTTTATACCAAGAGGCAAAGTACCGAAATTAATTATAATTCCATAATCTATCTTGCTGGCTTTTAGATAATTTACCACCTGAAATTCGTGCGCCAAAGCAATTTCATCGCATACTTTTGTTTCAATAATAATCTTATCCTCCACCACAATGTCAGCTCTATAGGCGCCGACTATTTCTCCTTTATAGAATACTTCAATCGGCTTCTCCATTTCGCAGGAGATGCCTTTACTTCTTAATTCCATAATTAAAGCTCGTTGATACACGCTTTCCAGAAAACCTGTACCTAAGCTGTTAATGACATCATAAGAAGAGCTGATAATTTGAGCCATTAGTCGTTCTGTATCATCATTCTCCATATTAATCCCTCCATATATTCACCACTGTGGACATTATCGATACAAATCACACGATAACTTATTGATTAATTTTAAGTCTGTTATTTTTGTTATTTGTGTGTTTTTGTATCGATAACACCCTAAGTAGTTAATTTTCTTATTTATAGTGCCTTTGCATCGATAACACCCTAAGTGGCTAATTTCCTTATTTATAGAGATGGTAGCGTGAAGAGGCGGCTCGGAAGGGCTCCACATCCTTGTCCCAGTATGAGCGCATGTCCTCAACGCGGTGGCGGGGAGTGAACAGACGGCGGATCTCGCGGCTGCCAACCACTTTGTCGAACATGCCGAAGCGCTTGGCCGCCTCAGGCATATCCATCACTCTGCGTTCCGGGTACATGGCGGCAAGTTCCTGAAGGATATAGAACTGAATCAGAGTCAGTGGAGCTGCCTGCGCGTCCGTGACGTATATCTCCACGCCTTGCAGATTCTCGCCCTTGCCCGTGCCGTAGAATGGCTTGATGTGTATGGGGCGGAAAATCACGCCGGGTATCTCCAGCGCATTCAGCCGCCGGTTGAGCTCGGCGGCGTCGATCCAGTCGGCGGCAACGAGTTTGAAAGGCAACGTATAGCCCACGCCTATGCTGACATAGTACAGCTCGCCGAGTATGCCTGTGGCCGGATAGTAGAGCGCCGAGGCGGCGTTGGGCTGATGGGGCGACGGAAGCACCCAGGGCATGCCCGTGTCCTCGAAGGACATTGAGCGTTTGTAACCCTCCATGGGAACGACGGTCAGCTTGACCTTCTTTCCGCCGGGCACCAGCCCCTCCTCATTAAGATAGGTGGCAAGCTCGCCGGGCGTGAGTCCATATAAATAAGGTATGGGGAACTGGCTCACGAAGGAGTAGCAGCTGTCCTCCACTATGCAGCCTTCAATCTTGTCGGCGCCGGCGGGATTCGGACGGTCGAGCACCACAAACTCCTTGCCCTGTTCGGCACAAGCCTGCATCGCAAGACCCATGGTGGAAATGAATGTGAACGAACGGCAGCCGTTGTCCTGGATGTCGTAAACCAGCACATCCACGCTGTCGAGCATCTCCGGAGTGGGTTTGCGGTATTTTCCGTATATGGAGTACACGGTCACGCCTGTGGCGGCATCCACCGAATTACCCACGTTGTCGCCGGCATGCACGTCGCCACGCACACCGTGCTCCGGGCCGTACAGAGCCGTAAGCTTCACGCCAGGCGCCTCGTTCAGGATGTCGACGGTACTCTTGAGCTTATTATCCACGCCCGAGGGATTGGTGATGAGACCGACGCGCTTGCCTTGCAGGACGTCGAAATTGCGGTTGCGCAGTACCTCCACGCCGGGGAGCACCTGCGCGGCCATGCCCAGTGTGCATGCCGCCATAAGTATTGTTGCAATGATTGATTTATTCATAAGGAAGTATTATCTAAACCTTAAACCCTAAACTTTAAACCTTCTGCTTCCGGCCGAAGTTAGGATCGATTTTCAAGAAAGCGCACACGCCGATGGTGGCGGCGCAGCATATCATGGTCCACACAAAGAAGTGGCGGTAGCCGATGGTCTCCTGGAGCCAGCCGGCAGCCATGCCCGGCAGCATCATGCCGAGAGCCATGAAGCCCGTGCAGATGGCATAGTGTGCCGTTTTGTGCTCGCCCTCGCTGAAGTAAATGAGGTAAAGCATGTAGGCCGTGAAACCGAAGCCGTAGCCGAACTGCTCGATGAACACGCAGATGTTGATGGTGAGCAGCGAGTGCGTGGGCCAGTAACTGAGGTAGACGAACGTAAGACAGGTCAGCGACATGCTCCACGCCATAGGCCACAGCCATTTCTTAAGACCACCGCGCGCGGCCACGATGCCGCCGATGATGCCGCCTATAGTCAGACCGATGATACCGATGGTGCCGTAGACGAAACCGACCTCACCGGTACTCAGACCCAGTCCGCCCTTGTCGATAGTGTCGAGCAGGAAGGGGTTGATGAGCTTCACAAGCTGGGCTTCGGGCAGACGGTACAGGAGCATGAATGCCAGAGCCACGCCTATCTGTTTCTTGGCGAAGAAGCTGCGGAAGGTCTCGAAGAACTCATGTATAATCTCCGCAGCCGTGCGCTTTGTCCCGTGCTCGCGGCTGTCGGAGGCAGGACGCGGGAGCGCCCAGCTGTGGTACATCGCCATAGCCAGGAAGAATGCCGACAGCACGGCAAACACCACGAGCCATGCCATAGGTATGTTGCCGCTGGCGCCCTCGAAGCCGGCGCGCACCGGCTCCTTGATCTTGTGGTCGACGTCGTAGTAGAGCCATGCCGTGCGGTCCCAGTTGTCGGCGTTGAACACAAGGCGCTCGCCTTCAGCGAGCTTTATGCCGGCGTCGCCGCTGGTATGGCTCATGTTCACTATAACCTCCTCTCCGGGAGCAGGCCGGCGGTTGAGCCGGATGCCACGGATGGCGAAAGTGTTGGCGGCAGTTTCGGCCACAGCCTCGCGTTTTTCGCCGAATGTGGCTGCAACCCAGCGTGTGAAGGCGCCGGGTCCCTCGGCCTCGGCGGCTGCCTCAGCCTTGTTCTCCGTCTTGGGGGCCGAGGGGGCGGTGAAACCGTTGGCCTCGTTGGCGCGGCGGACGCTGTCGCGCATCATGGCGGCATAGGTAGCGAACGTCATGGGCTCGCCGTCCACTTCTACTATCGCCGGAGCCTTGACTGCCACGGCCTTCACATCGCCGCCGGTAAAGAAGTTCATCTCGGCGGCCTCGTCAGGATTCTGAAGGGCTAAATCGGCCATGACCGGAGCCTCCCAGGTCATATATGGGTCCACCTCCACGCCGACTTTGACAGCGTCGAGACCGGTACCGGTCTCGATAAGACCGGCAAGTACCACCAGTAGGCCCTGCCCCACTACGGTGCTGACACGATAGAATGTGGAACGGATGCCCACATAGAGCGACTGCTCGTGCTCTGTCAGCGCCAGCATGTAGAAACCGTCGGCCGCTATATCGTGCGTTGCCGAAGTAAAGCCCACAAGCCAGAATATGGCAAGAGTCAGCTGAAAGAAGAAGGGAGTGGGAATGCTGAACGCAATGCCGGCGAGAGCAAACGCTATGAGCCACTGCATGACGAGTGTCCACCAGCGTTTGGTGCGTATGATGTCGACAAACGGGCTCCAGAAAGGCTTTATGACCCAGGGCAGGTACAGCCATCCGGTATAAAGCGCTATGTCGGTGTTGGATATGCCCAGGCGCTTGTACATGATGACGGAAATCGTCATCACGGCCACATAGGGCAATCCCTGCGCGAAGTATAGCGTGGGAATCCAGGCCCAGGGCGAGCGTTTGCTACTGTTTTTCATGATATTTATCGTTTAGTATTTCTTTTCAAGTAAGGCTCCGGGGAAGTAGTGGGCCAGAATCTCCTTCCAGCCATATCCCTTGGAAGCCATGACGGCGGCACCTATCTGGCAGAGGCCCACGCCGTGACCCCATCCGGCGCCGCGCAGCACAAAGTCTGTGCCGTCACGGTCGACGACAAAGGCCGACGAACGCAGATGGCTGGTGCTTAGCGCATGGCGTATCTCCAGTTCCTTGCCTATAGTCATGGTGCGCTTCGTGCCGACGATGCGCAGACGCACGATGCGGCCGGAGGTGCCGCGCTCCACGGGCAGAAGCTCGCTTATGGTGCCGAAGTCGATGCCCGTGCGCTCGTGTACCAGCTTCGACAGCTCGTCCTGAGTGTATCGCACCGTCCAGCGGTAAAAGTCGAGACTCTCGCGGTCGTAGCTGTTCAGTACCTGCGAGAGCACCTCGCGGTCGTCGGTATTGCAGAAAGCATCAGGGCTGGCCTCTATCCACGCTCTTGCGCGCGGCTCGTAACGCAGGTCGGGATACACAAGCGAGTCCGGCGCATCGCTGCGCACGGTAAGATAGCTGTGGTGCACGGGTTCCCAGCAGTTCTCGAACAGCTCGAACACACCGCCGCAGCATTTGCTGAAACGCGCGTCGGCGAGCGCGCCTGTGTCGGGGTCGGTCAGAACTATGCCGGACGTGGCATCTATGGCCTCGGCCACGGCGGGTGTTGTCTGACGCGTAAGGCCCTGATAGCGCTGACAGTGGTCGTCGGCGCACACGTCGAAGTCGGTATGGTCCTCGCGGTCTTGCCAGCGTACTATTTCGTCATCTGTCACAGTGCAGGAATTGTAGGCCTTCATCTCGCCGGTGGCAACACGGCGGTTTTTCTCGATCTGGGCAAGAAGCCAGCTGCGCGAGATCACCGCATGCGCGCACAGGAGCTGCAACGACGACGTAGCGCTCATCTCCGAGGATATGACGCTGCGCAGATAGTCCTCCACGCCGATTGTATTGATGACAGTTATGCCGCCGTCCACGGCTTTCAGCGTCAGCGCGCCGCCGAACACCTGATTCTCCCGGCGCTGCCAGTGGAAGTCGACACCTATGGTCACGTCCCTGACCTCAAAGCGCGAATCACTCTCAAGCGGCATATAGGTTTCGGTGGCGTCGCCGCACTGCGCCGTCAGGGTGCCTTCCACCTTGCCCCCGTCGCTCAGGCGTCGGTAGGCTCCATGCAGTTCTATTTCTACCCGGGGTGCAGTCATTATGCCTACAGTCACAACCGGCATCTTGCTCTCATCGTTCATATTAAGACACTTTATTTGATATTACTTCTATTTGTCCCGTATCGAGACAAAGCTCATCGAACACCCGGGCGAGCAACTGCGCGTCAAGGCGGTCGAAATCCTCGCGGCGCGGGGTGATGAATGCACCTCCCATGTCGACACTGGCCGGGCTGAGCAGCATGCAACCGTCGCCCTCCGTACCGTAGAAGCTGGGACGGTGGCGCTTGCGCGGCACAACCACGAGGCGGCTGCCGGCAGCAAGCAGATTCATCATGGATTCTTCCTCGCCCTCCGGCAATACTCTGTACAGGCGCTCGAACATGCGCTCGCCGGCCTCCGGCGTGGCAGCATCAACAACGAAAACATTCACCGGCAGAGCCGTGCATACGCTCAGCCTGGTGCCCGCACCGTCATCGGCCACCATGCGCAGCGGCGCGGCGTCAAGCGCCTGCCATATAGGCAGAAAATCGCTGTTGCCGGCCTGGAAGTGCATGTGGTCGGGCGCAGAGGCTCCGCAACGCGGACCGTTGTAGAACACTGTGTAGCCGGGCAGCTCGGCTGCCAGGGCAAGCATGTCGGCCACGCGGCTCTGTATACGCTGAGGAGTATGCCCGACGGCGGGTATGGTGAGATGTCTCGGAAATATCGGGAAAGGATTCACCAGCACCGTGTATCCGCGCCAGTCTATGCCGCGCTGCTCGGCAGGGCGGTTCTTCTCGCAGAGAAAGCACGGGCGCTCGGCCAGCGAGCGTGCGTCCACTTTGGCGCCGCTGCTGACTATCCGCGCAGGATTGAACTGCACCTTGATGTCCATCCCGGGCATGGCTATGCTGCGCACCTCGACGCCCTCGAGGGCATCGAAGTTGCGGGCGGCCAGAGGCCATTCGGCGCGTTGCGCCGTTATGAAAGCGGCTGCGTCAATCATTCTGTGCGAGCATTGCCTTGCGCGCCTGGAGTTCCCAGGTGCGTATGCGGTCCTTATAAAGATTGTTGGCGTTCGTCTTGTTTATGTCGAGGGCGTGGTCGCTGTTGTCCTCCCAGCGGCGGCAGTAATACAGTACGTCGTAGATGCGGCCTATCTGATTGTGGCGCGAGAATGCAAGACCCAGCGCGTAGTCCTCGCCGTAGCTTGTGTTGGGCACGCGGATAGCACGCAACATGGGGGTATAGAATGCGCGCGGCGCGCCGAGGCCGTTGATGCGCAGGGCGTTGTTGCGGCCGTTCTCCGGCGTCCATTCCTTGTGGTCGATGACGCCGGGCGGGATGGTATTCATGTCGATGTCGGTCAGGCAGTAAGTGCCCACCACCATGCCGCAGTTCTGCTCGTAGAAAGCGCGGACTATTTTTGCCAGCGTATCAGTCCCGCTGTACACGTCGTCGCTGTCGAGCTGTACGGCGAACTTGCCGCACTCTGGACGGTCCACAGCCATGTTCCAGCATCCGCCTATGCCGAGGTCGTCGCGCTCGGGCACCACGTGGATGATGCGCGGATCGTCGAATTCGTCAATGGCCTCTGTGGTACCGTCGGTGCTGTGATTGTCGACGATGATGAGATTGAACGGGAAGTCGGTCTGCTGCGAGAGCACGCTGCGGATAGCGTCGCGGATGGTACGCACACGGTTGCGCACGGGAATCACCACACTGGCCTCGACGGGAAACTCCTCCTCGCCGAATTCAATCTTGTCGAACACCGGCTCCAGATAGGCGCCCACGGCCTTGAGATGGTCGGTGCATGCCTGTTCCATCTCTATCTGCGAGGCGCGGTTGCGCGGGTCCACATAGTCAAAGATCTGCTCGCCGCTGCCCTTGCGCACTCCGGCAATGTCGGTGTATAGATACTCGTTGATGTGTACTACGGGAGCTATACGGCTCACGCGCAGACGCAGATCGTAGAGGCCGGCGGCCTTGTAGTCGGCCGTCATGCCGGCGACTGCCAGCGTCAGCACCGAGGTACTGAACATCAGCAGCGAACCGAAATTGAAGTCGTCGCGCAGCGAGCCTTCCTGATAGTCGATGACAGGGGCGTTGGTGCGGTGTCCCTCGGCATCCACAGCGTAGCTGTCGGCATAAAGCATGCCGGCGCCGCTGTCGGCGGCGATGCGGAGCATGCGCTCAAGAGCGTGATAGCCGGGCACGAGGCGGTCGTACTTGGTGTATAGCAGCACATAGTCGCTGCCCTTGGCAGCCTCGGCGATGGCGCGCACCGTCGTGCTGGCCTTGAGGCCGTCCGGGGCGGCTATCACCTCGCATCCCTCGGGAGCGCCGGCAAAGTCGGCATCGGGGCCTGCCAGCAGGAAAATACAGGCAACGGCAGGGTCGGCCGCGAGTATGGCAACTGTCTCGCCGACCTGGGCACGGTCGATATAGGGCAGGAAGCAGTACACTGTGGATTTCATCATTTTAGGGTATTAGGGGGTATGTAATTATTTGTTTTTATCGTGGAAGAAGTCAAGCACCTGCTTCATGAGCGCCGCGCGGGCATCAGCGCCGCGGATCACTTCAAAGGGGAAGCCGAGCACAACGGTGCGATAGGCGCCAGGAGCGAATACTGTTCCGGCCACAAGGTTATTCTCGCCGTAGCGCATAAGCGTGCATCCGTGCTCCTTGTCGGGAGCATAGAACGAGTCGGGCGACTCCACGGCATAGCACTCGCCGTTGAGCTGGGAGCAGAACTGCCAGCGGCCTCCGGTAAAGGCCGGGAAAGGAGTGAGCACCTCGTAGGCATCGCCCTCCACCGTGGCCTGACCGACGCGCCAGTGGTAGCCGAGCACCTCGGTGGCGAATTTCCGGTCGGCCTCAGCCACCTCCTTGCTGCTGAACGGATTGTCCCACAGGTCGGTGGCTACATAAGCGCCGCTGACCAGCACATCGCCGCCCGCGGCAGTATGGGCGCGCAGTGCATCCTGAAGCGCCGTGGGGAATGTCTTGTAGCGTGTGCCGAAGACGCCGCGGCCTATGGCACATTCTTTCTGTTTGCCGAGAATGAGGTCGACGGTGGCACCCGGACGCAGGGACGCCGAGCAGAAGCTCTCGACGCTCTCGCTCACGAAGCCGCTGCCGGCGGCAGCCACGGCCTCGCCGTGCAATGCTACGAAATCAAAGGTGTTTCCGGCTATCACACGGTCCTCGTGGTTGGCGCGCGACGCGCCGAAGCCGGCGGCGTCATCGTCCATCCAGGGAATGTCGCGGCGGAATTCAAACTGGCTGCCGATGAAAGAAATGTCCTGCACATAAGGCACGCCATGGTCGCGCACGTCGTAGAATCCGGCAATCTCGCCGCTGTCAAACCAGTCGGGAGCGCTCAGACGCGTGAATCCGTTGACTATCACCACAGGCTCGCCCGGGGCGTCGCGCAGGGCCAGCACCTCGGAGGGGAAGCTCACGCCGCCGCTGTTGCCTGCCACGATGCGGAAGCTGTGGATAGCATCGTCAGTGGCAGTGTAGACGTATTCGGGAGTCTCAACTCGGGCGATGGTGCGGAAAGCGCCGCCGGCCGAGCCGTCGCGCTGCTGCACGAGATAGTAGGCCGGCATCGCCGTGGCCTCAAGGCTGTCGGGCGTGGCGCGCCACGTCATGCGGTAGGTCTGCGGGCCTTCCTTGCGGATGGCGAAGGCGCCGGGTGCGAGAGGCTGCACCACGTAGGGGCGTCCGTCGCGCCGCGCGAGGAACTGAAGCATACCTTTGTAGATGGCACGCGACACGTCGAAGCGGAACTCGGGGTCGAGACCGTACTTCATGTCGGCGAAATTCTGATGCGAGAGGAACTCCAGCAGCATGGCGGGCACCTCGGGCACGCGGGCCTCGTAGTAGCTCTTGTCCCACATGCCGCGGCGCGTCCACTGCGGCTCGTACTTCGCGCGCACGTCGCGCACGATGCTTGTCATCACCAGGTTGGTGAGGTCGCGCGAAGCGTCGCGGCTGCTGCCGTTGCCGAGCTTGTCGCCGGCCGTGCTGTATATGCCGAGGGTGCCGATGATGCTGTCGTTGAGTGTCGTGCCGGCATCCGTATGAAACGCGAAACTGAGGTCCACGGGTACGCCCAGGCCCTTGCGCCCGGGAAGCATCGACGAGCCGCCGGCAAGCCAGTTCACCCACAGGCCGCGGCTGCGGTAGTCGTCGCTGTAGTCGTTGATATTGCCCGAGGGGGTGTACACGCTGTCAGGAGCTCCAGCCCACTGCAGGAAGTAGCGGGCGCCCTCGGTGAAGCGCGGATAACCGCTTGCCACATAGTCGTAGGCCATGCCTTCCGTACCGTTCTTCACGATGCGTTCAACATTGCCCATGCCGCCGCCTATCTTCACGGCGTCGGCGCTGACGGTCCGTCCGGCCTTCTTCGACAGAGTGCTCAGCTCCACCACGGGCCGGCTGCCCTGCTTCAGAGGGAAATGCCCGAGGTATATCCACGTGCCGGCTCCCATGCGCTGATTGACGGAGAAGCCGACAGGACCTGCGGCCGTATTCACGGTGTAGCGGGCGTCGGTCGTGGCGTCAGGCAGGGAGGCGTAGCTCACGTACACGGCGTATGTGCCGTCGGCGGGGATGTCGGCCGTCCAGGTAGCCTTGGTGGCCTTGTCGGCGCGGCGCACGGTAGCGGCACGGCGGGCAGTTCCGGCGCGGAAAGGATTCTGCGTATCGCGCAGCATCGGTGTGGTGTGGGCGAAAGCTGCCACGCCGGCATCGCTCCAGGCAGTGGCGTCGTCGGCATATCCGGGCTGCGCGCAACCTCCGTCGCCGTCCACGATTATCTCCACCGTGTTGGTATCGCGCTCGCGTGGGCTCATCACGTATGCGCCGGCATTCTCGAGCATAGGCATCAGGAAAGGCATCACGTAGCTCTGCGTGTAGAGGTCCTCCACCGTCTGGAAGATGCGTGCGCGCTGCCACTCCCAGCGGTTCAGCTTGGGCTCGAAATACCATCCGTGGCTCTGCCACATGGCTATGTTGGCGCCGTCAAGGCCGTCGGGAGCCGCCTCGGCGTCAAGACGGCGCACAAAGCCGTCCTTCTCGCGGGGTGCCCGCGGCGGACGGGATGCGAAGAGAGCCAGGCCATCAAGTTCGCGGCTGCCGGCATATATTTTCAGGCGCGAGGGCCCGGCTCCCAAAATCGATGCTATCTCGCCTTTCAGTGCTGCTGTCTGCCGGGCGTCAAGAGGCAGGTATGAGAGAGCCTCGTTGCAGTACACCGCGGTGCCGGTGCGGCTATCGACTATGCTGTCTACCTTTATGGCGCCGAAACCTGTGGTTCCGGGCATGTACGAGCCGATGACTTCCAGAATGGACGCTTTAGCGTCGGCGGAGGCGGCCGAAGCCGTCACAGCAAGCGAAGCAAGAAATGCGAGTACAAGATGTTTCTTCATATCAATCAGGTAAGCAAGGGCATTACCCCCCCTACCCTACAAAGTTACATCTTATGATTCACATATAAATAACGCCGCAGCCAAAAAATCAGGCCGGAAAACGATTTTTAATATTTATATACGTATTTTTAGATATTTTTGCAATATTCAGAGACCACTTACCGACAGTAATAGTTGCCGGAGAACACCGTGACGGCGGGACCCGTCATCAGTATATGGCCGTCGGCATCGCAGTCGAGTTCCAGATTGCCGCCTATCAGCCGCACCGTCAAGGGCCATTCGGCCCGCCCGGTGGCTACAGCCGCCGCTGCCGCTGCGCAGGCGCCTGTGCCGCAGGCCATTGTCTCACCGGCACCTCGTTCCCATGCTCGCATGGAGAGGCTGTGCCGGCCGTCTACGCGCACAAACTCTATATTGGCCTTTTCGGGCCAGATGGAGTGGCACTCGAGCTGAGGACCCAGAGTGGTGACGATGTCGCCGTCGAAGCTGTCGACGAACACGACGCCGTGCGGATTGCCCGTGGAAACAGCCGTGAGGCGAAGCCCGTCTATGCCCGGCACAGGCATGTCGACCATGCGTCCGGCATCGCAGCGCACAGGCACCTCGGCCGCATCGAAGACGGGACGCCCCATGTCGACGCGCACGCTGTCGGTGAGTCCGTCGGGGCCTGTATGGATGTCCACGGTCTTTATGCCGCTTAATGTGGCTATGCGCAGCCGGCTGCGGCGGGGCACCACATTGTTGTCGTAAATGTATTTTGCGGCGCAGCGTATGCCGTTGCCGCACATCTGCGCCTCCGAGCCGTCGGCGTTGAATATGCGCATGCGGCAGTCGGCGTCCTCGCCGCCCGGCAGAATGGCGATGATGCCGTCGGCACCCATACCCATGTGGCGGCGTCCCATCTCCACGGCCAGCGCCGGCAGATTGTCGAGCGAACGGTCCATGCAGTCCACGTATATGAAATTGTTGCCGAGGCCGTGCATCTTGACAAATGGTATCGTCACGGTGCGTCGCTCGCCGGCCGGGGCGCCTTCGCTCGATAGCGACCTGACAGCCCCCGCCAGGCGCTCCAGACCCTCGGAAAGGATGCTGCGCGGCACGCCGACGTTCATGCGCATGAAGCCTTCGCCGCCGGGGCCGAAACTCAGGCCGTCGCTCAGCGCTATGTGTCCGCGCTCCACGAGCAGGCGCACGAGCCAGTCCTGCGGGAGCCGCAGCCTGCGGAAGTCAAGCCACATCGTGAACGACGCCTGCGGACGGCACATAAGCACGTCCGGCACATGCCCGCGCAGGAAAGATTCCGCATAGTCCACATTGGCGTCGAGATAGGCGAGGGCCTGGTCGAGCCAGTCGCCGCCATGCTCGTAGGCGGCCTGGGTAGCCACCATCGACACGATGGGCGGAGCGTTGAACTCGCTGGCATTGAGCCACGAATAAAAGCCCTCTCTCAGCCGGGGCGACCTGACTACCGACCATGCGCTGACGATGCCCGGAATATTGAATGTCTTGCTGGGCGCGCCGAGCGTGACGGTGATGTCGGCGGCCACGTCGGACACCGACGCCGTAGGCACATGCCGCCGGCCGCCGAGCATCATGTCGCCGTATATTTCGTCGGAGACAAGCACCACGCCGTGCTCGCGGCATATGTCGGCCACACGGCGCAGCGTGTCCGCATCCCACTGCAGGCCGATGGGATTATGCGGGTTGCACACTATCATCATGGCCGGATGCTCGTCGCGCATAACACGCGTCAGCCCCTCGAAGTCCATCGAGTACTGCCCGGCGGCATCGCGCACCAGAGGGTTGGCTGCCACGCGGCGCCCGTTGCCCTCTATCACCGAACGGAATGAATGATACACGGGCGGCTGGATGACAATGGCGTCGCCCGGACGTGAGAAATAGTTGATGCACAGCCCGAGGCCTTTCTTCAGGCCGGGCATGAAACTCAGCTCTGCGGGGTCAACGTCCCAGCCGTGGCGTGTATGCAGCCATCCGGCGATACTCCGCCAGAACGATTCCGGCGGAGTGGTATAGCCCAGCACGGAGTGGTTGAGGCGCTGACGCAGGGCGTCGATAATGGCCGGACAGGCCTCGAAATCCATATCGGCTATCCAGAAAGGCAGCAGGTCGCGGTGGCCGAAACGGGCCTCCATCTCCTCTATCTTGGTGGCACATGTGTGATGGCGGTCCACCACGCAGTCAAAGTTATAGCGAATCATAGGCAGTTGTTCAGAAGTGATTACCGGTGCAGCTCGACGCAGGCCCAGTTGTCGCGGACAGTGCGGCCTGCGGCCGTAAGACCTGCGGCGACAGCCGCCTCCTCCACCATCGCGCAGTCTGCCTCATAGAAGCCGCTGAGCAGCAGCGTGGCGCCGGGACGCATTGCAGCTGCGTAAGCCCGGATGTCGCCGAGGATGACATTGCGGTTGATGTTGGCCACGACCACATCGGCCGGTGCAAGAGCCTGAAGCAACGACGCGTCGCCGCACAGCACGGCAATCTCGGGATGACCGTTCAGGCGCACGTTGTCGCAGGCGTTTTCCCAGGCGAAGCGGTCAATCTCTATGCCGGCCACAGGCACGGCGCCGCGCATGGCGGCAAGGATGGCAAGGATGCCTGTGCCGGTGCCTACGTCGATGAGCGAGCGCCCTTGGAGGTCCATGTCGAGCAGACGGGTGAGTATGAGCGAGGTCGTGGCGTGGTGGCCCGTGCCGAAAGCCATCTTCGGGTCGATGACGATGTCGTACTCGGCCTTGGGCACATCGGTGTGGAACGAACTGTGTACCACGCAGCGCTCGCCTACAACGATGGGGCGGAAATAGTTGCGCTCCCACTCGGCGTTCCAGTCGCGTCCCTCCACCAGCTCGGCGCTGGCTGTGACGGTTGCGTCGAAACAGAATTCCTCAAGAGCTGTGCGCACGGCCTCGTCGCTGTACAGTGCGGCCGGCACATATGCCGTGAGGCCCTTGTCGTCAGGCACAAAACTCTCGTATCCGGCCTCTCCGAGCAGATATGCCAGAAGGTCGGTGGCATCGGCGGAGCAAGGCTCTACGTCGAGGCGCAGTGCGTAATAGTCGTTCATAAATATTCAGTATTATGTCGCACAAAATTACACATTTTCTCCGACACTCTCAAAAAAAGTGCCGCAGCCCCCTTGCCCCCTCTATAAACTCACAAATACCTGACATGGAGAGACACATAAGGACATAAGGTCAAAAGCGACATAAGAATTATTAATATTGATAATCATCAAATAAAAAAACTTCTGTTCCTTTTGACCTTATGTCCTTGTGTTTCTCGCCATCCGAGGCAATCTCCCCTCTTACCTCTAAACTATCAACTAAACTCTAAAAATAGAGAAATTCACCGACCCGTACACCCGGTGCTCCAGAAATCCCGGCAGCCCGGAGAAATCGTGTGCCTTGCTGTGCTCCACCACTACCAGTGTGCCCTCCCGCACCATCTTCGAGCCGAGTATCGCGCCGGGCACTTCCGCGAAGCCGGGCATATCGTAGGGAGGGTCGGCGAATATTATGTCGAATGTCGCCGAGCACGTCGATATGAAGCGCAGCGCGTCGCCGCGCACAAGGCGCAGATTGTCGGCTCCAAGCTTCGCAGCCACGCTGCGGATGAACGTGTACTGCACCTGAGCCTTCTCCACGGACGTTACCTCGGCGCATCCGCGCGACAGGAACTCGAAACTGATCGCGCCCGTACCCGCGAAAAGGTCCAGCGCACGCGCGCCCTCCATGTCGATGAGATTGTCGAGCACGTTGAATATGTTCTCGCGCGCGAAGTCGGTGGTGGGGCGCGCCGTGATGTTGCCCGGCACGTCGAAGCGGCGACGGCCGTATTTGCCTCGTATTATTCGCATAGCGGAAGTATCAGCAGTGAGAAAGGAAGATCGGCGGCCACACCGGCCATCGACGGCGACGGCTGGAAAATCCAGGGCATCACGCAGGGCGCGAAGCGCCGCAGCGTACCGGCCACAGCCTCACGCACGGCCGGCGTTCCCGCCACATAGAACTGAAGCTCCGGCCCCGCCACGCCGCATGCCTGCGCCATAGCCACGGCGTAATACGCCATGTCGGCGGCGTCAGTGCAGCCGTACGATGCCCCCCCGAGCAGCCTTGGGCCGTCGAAGCAGAACAGCTGCGCGCCACTCTTCTCCACCACCGCGAACAGCTTCGGCGCATTGCCGCTGCGCGGCGCCTTGGCCGCGAAATAGCGCAGACCCGCCGACAGCTCGTGGCGCACGCGGGCGTCGGCGAACGTGCGGCCCAGAAAGGCCGCCACATCGGCGTCGCAGGCCGTCAGCACAGATGCGCCGGCCGCGGTGTCCGTCAGCAGCGCGGGAGAGAAATCAGGGTCGGTCCAGAGCAGCGACGCGGCGTCGGCCGCCGCCTCCGGCGTCTCCGTGGCCTCGGGAGGCAGCACGGCGTAGCGCGGCGTGCGCAGCAGTATGGAGCAGTGGCCGAAGTCGGCCAACAGCAGCGGATTGTCATAGACGGCGTCCTCAAGAGCGCGCAGCAGCGCCACGCCGGACGTCAGCTCTATGCGCCGGCATATGGCGTCGCCCTCGCCCACGGTGGGCGTCGCGGCCACCGTCAGCGCATGCTCCTCCATGTCGAGGAGCATCCCCAGCCGCCACAGGCGCGGATTGGCGATGGTGGCGCCCGTAAGTGCTTCGCCGTCGGCCGCCATCATCAGTATTGCTCGTTCTCGTTGGGGAAGTCGCCGGTCTTCACGTCGTCGATATAGTGGCTCACGGCCTCGTTGACGAGAGCGCCCATGTCGGCATAGCGGCGCAGGAACTTGGGCGAGAAGCCCTTGTTAAGCCCGAGCATGTCCTGCATCACCAGCACCTGGCCGTCGCAGGCTCCACCCGCGCCGATGCCTATGGTGGGGATGTGCAGCTCCGAGCTGACGCGGGCGGCCAGTGCGGCCGGAATCTTCTCCAGCACCAGTGCGAAGCAGCCTATCTCCTCCAGCATGTGGGCGTCGGCCACCAGTTTCTCGGCCTCGGCTTCGTCCTTGGCGCGCACGGCGTAGGTGCCGAACTTGTTGATGCTCTGGGGCGTGAGGCCGAGGTGACCCATCACGGGGATACCGGCCGAGAGAATGCGTTCGATGCTCTCGCGCACCTCCGAGCCGCCCTCTATCTTCACGGCCTCGGCACCGCTTTCCTTCATTATGCGTATCGCCGAGTGAAGCGCCTCCAGCGAGTCGCCCTGATAGCTGCCGAAAGGCATGTCGCACACCACGAGCGCGCGCTGTGTGCCGTTGCACACGCAGCGCGCATGGTATATCATCTGATCCAGCGTGATGGGCAGAGTCGTGGCGTTGCCCGCCATCACGTTCGATGCGGAGTCGCCCACGAGTATCATATCTATTCCGGCCTCGTCCACAAGGCGTGCCATTGTGAAGTCGTAGGCAGTCAGCATCGCTATCTTCTCTCCGCGCTCCTTCATCGCTATGATGCGCGAAGTCGTCACTTTCCGTTTGTCGTCAGTGGTATTCGTTGACATTTCTATCTGAAAATTTGGTTTTTCGCGGCAAAGTTAGCGAAAAAAGCGAAAAAAGAGATACCGACGGCCGACTTTATTCAACAATGTGTGCCCGCGGTATCGGTTTTTTCCGTAATTTTGCAGTCACCTAAATAGTATCAATCCTCTTTAAAACAACACAATACACTATGGCACAATGGTTTGAATGCAAAGTGCGCTACGACAGAATGATGGAGAACGGCGCCGTGAAGAAAGTGACCGAGCCGTATCTCGTCGATGCCCTCAGCTTCACCGAAGCAGAGGCACGCATCATCGAGGAGCGCACACCATATATCAGCGGCGAGCTCAACGTCACAGCCGTAAAACGCACCAAAATAGCCGAAATATTCTGGAACGACGACGAGCAGGCCGACCGCTTCTACACCGTCAAGGTAGCCTTCATCACCATTGACGAGAAGACCGGCGTGGAGAAAAAGGCATCCACCCTCATGCTCGTCCAGGCAGCCGGCTTCAAGGACGCCATGGAGCACTTCCTCGCCGGAATGAAAGGCACAATGGCCGACTTCGAGATTCAGGCCATCACCGAGACGCCCATCCTCGACTGCTACAAAGTGAAGGGCATGGCCGAGACAAAGGAGGAAAAATGAACCCCGACGGTATAGCCGGACGCCTCCGCGCCGTGCGAGCCACTCTCCCGCCGGGTGTCGAGCTCGTGGCAGTTTCCAAGTTCCACCCCGTCGAGGCACTCCGCGAGGCCTACGACGCCGGCCAGCGCATCTTCGGCGAGAGCCGCGTACAGGAACTGCTGCCCAAAATCGAGGCCATGCCGCCCGACGTGCAGTGGCACTTCATAGGCCACCTCCAGCGCAACAAGGCGCGCCTCGTCGTGGGCCGCGTCGCACTCATAGAGAGCATCGACTCGCTGGAGCTGCTCGCCCTCGTCGACCGCCTCGCCGCCGAGCGCGGCATCGTGCAGCGCGTACTGCTCGAGGCCCACGTCGCCGCCGAGGAGGCCAAAAGCGGTTTCGACCCTGCCGACATCCTCGACTACATGCGCTCCGGAGGATTCAACTCCCTGCGCGCCACCCACATCTGCGGCATCATGGGCATGGCAAGCAACACCGACGACACAGCCCGCATCGACGCCGACTTCGCCGCCCTCGCCAGCCTCCTCGGCGACATCCGCCGCTACGCCCCCGGCCTCCGCGGATGCGACGTTCTCTCCATGGGCATGAGTGGCGACTATCCCGCCGCCATAGCCCGCGGCGCCACCCACGTCCGCGTCGGCACCGCCATCTTCGGCCAACGCCAGCCAAACACTTAATACTTAATACTTAATACTTAATACTTAATACTTAATACTTAAAAAAGCGCGCCCGCGGGCATCCGTGGGCGCGCCTTTTTGTTGCGTGTGGCTTACTTCTTGAAGTAGCGGTTGTACAGGCCCTGGAAACCCTGGCCGTGACGGGCCTCATCCTTTGCCATCTCGTGTACGGTATCGTGGATAGCGTCCAGATTCAGCTCCTTGGCGCGCTTGGCAATACGCATCTTGTCGGCGTTGGCGCCGGCCTCAGCCTGCATGCGCTTCTCAAGGTTGGTCTTCGTGTCCCATACCACATCGCCCAGCAGCTCGGCGAACTTGGCGGCGTGCTCGGCCTCCTCGAAGGCATAGCGCTTGAAAGCCTCGGCCACTTCGGGATAACCCTCGCGGTCGGCCTGGCGCGACATTGCCAGATACATGCCCACCTCACCGCACTCGCCGTTGAAGTGTGCGTTCAGATCCTTTATCATCTCCTCGTCGCAACCCTTGGCCACGCCCACCTCATGCTCGGTGACGAACTGAAGCAGAGCTTCCGTGTCAAGTTCTTTGAACTTGCTCTTGGGTGCGCCGCAGATAGGGCATTTCTCAGGAGCTTCCGGACCCTCGTGGATGTAACCGCATACCACGCAGATAAATTTCTTGTTCATAATCGTTCTTGAATTATCGGTTTTCGATACTGCAAAGATAACGTTTATTTGAATACTATTGCTCAATCACGACCGAAAAAAACACGGCTGCATTCCAGGACGAATAATAAAAAAAACACTAAATTTGCGACATAGCTTGAAAAAATAATAAATCTTATAAATATTATACGTCTTATAAATCTTATTTCTAATGCCCGGTTTTCTTAAACTTTCCGGCGATTACACCCAATGGAACGTATATCGTAAGTCGGTGATTATCTGCGATGTCACCGAAATGTTTATAAATCGTGCGCTTCCACGAGGCTCCCGGACTATCGATCAGATGCGACAGGCCGCGCGTTCCTGCAAACAGAACATTGTGGAAGGAGTGAGTGATGGTGCTGTCTCCGCCGAAATGTGCATCAAACTTCTTGGTGTGGCACGAGGCTCCATAAGGGAGTTGCTTGAAGATTATGGCGATTTTTTGCGGCAACACGATTATGAGATATGGAGCAAGGATGACCCACGTACAGATGCAACCCGCGCTTACTGCGTTAAAAACGATGATGCAAAAACCTTTACTGCCAAATGTCGTGAGCGAAGCGATGAGACAGTTGCCAACATAATGCTCACCCAAATACGACAGATTGATTCAATGCTCGCTGCTGTAATGAAGAAAATTGAGGCCGATTTTATCCGGGACGGAGGAATAAAAGAGGCAATGTCGCGCGAAAGGCGCAAAGCCCGCGGCTACTGATTTCAAATCAACATCAGAGACCCCATAAGACGTATAAGACTTATAAGACTTATAAGATTTATACCCCTCTCCTGAAGTTTTTATCGTTTTTTTCGCTTTTTATTTGCACATCTCAAATGTTTGCTGTAATTTTGCATCGCTAATCCCGGAGGGGGTCAAGCAACACGCTTCAATAGCTCAGTCGGTTAGAGCATCTGACTGTTAATCAGAGGGTCGATGGTTCGAGTCCACCTTGAAGCGCTATTCCAATCATTATCACACCATGCTTCAATAGCTCAGTCGGTTAGAGCATCTGACTGTTAATCAGAGGGTCGATGGTTCGAGTCCACCTTGAAGCGCTGGAGAAGATGTGCCGCACCGCGCGGCGCATCTTCTCTTTTTTCATGCCTGTGTTAACACTTCTTATCCGCGACAGTCCGATTTGCAAAAAATCCATAATATTACGACGACAGATGTAACTTTTCGTCTCTCCGCGCGTCTTATGGATAAATGAGATTAGACTTCCATAGGTAATTGAGTAATACGAAACAGACGCTGTGCGGCCGGGTTGGGAAACTCGGCCGCACAGGCTTTTTTTGGAGACATATATCTCCCATTTATCTCCGTTTTTTTACTACCTTTGCAAAAACACCATACCACTTACCTATAATTATGCCTACCCTATTTATTCTTTTAGGTTTTCGATTCTTCTTTTGGTCAAACGAACACGAGCCTGTTCACGTGCACATAAGCAAAGGCGACGCGGAGGCTAAATACAATGTAATTACACTTGAGCTGATAGAAAACCACGGATTCAAGAACAACGAATTAAGAATGATTGAAGCCATATTGTCGGAAAATCAAGAGATAATAACAGATAGGTGGAACGAATATTTCAAAAAAGGAAGTAACAAATGAACCGGAATCAAATAGTAAGAGTCTGGCTTACGCCGGAAGCCGTATGGATTGAGACAGCTGATGGGCGGAAGGCGGCAGAGAAGTATTCCGACTATCCGCGGCTGGCACTGGCGACCGACGAAGAACGCAAAAAATATACGCTTTCTTATTTCGGCATACATTGGCCCGAAATTGATGAAGATTTGTCATTCGACGGGTTCTTCAAATA
This sequence comes from uncultured Muribaculaceae bacterium, assembly GCA_948665475.1. Classification (GTDB taxonomy): domain Bacteria; phylum Bacteroidota; class Bacteroidia; order Bacteroidales; family Muribaculaceae; genus CAG-873. Next base: position 34,619 of record CAPNHY010000024.1, read on the forward strand.
AATCAATCGCTCTCCATGAAAAAAACATTCACAGCCCTACTCCTCGCCGCGGCCGCGCTGACGGCCGCAGCACACGACACTATCGACCTCAGCGGCAGCTGGCAACTGGCGCTCGACCGCGACGGCACCTTCACCACGGCCGACGCCATGACCGACAGCATACTGCTGCCCGGCACCACCGACACCAACCGCCGCGGCGACAGGCTCGCGGACACCACCGAGACGAAGCACCTGTCCCGCCCGTGGTCGTACCGCGGACGCGCATGGTACCGACGCACCGTCGACATTCCGGCCGACTGGGCCGGACGCCCCGTGGTGCTCTCGCTGGAGCGCACGAAGCCTTCGCGGGTCTACGTGGACGGACGCCCCGCCGGCAGCTCCAACGACATCTCCACCCCGCAGGAGTATGAGCTCGGCGCACTGCTCACCCCCGGCCGCCACACCCTCGACATCATGGTCGACAACTCCTCCGGCGTGCCCGAGCAGCTCTACGCAAGCAGCCACGCCTACACCGAAGACACGCAGACCAACTGGAACGGCATCATAGGCCGCATCACACTCTCCACGGAGCCGTGGCAGCCCGCCGCCCCGGACAGCGTGCACCCCGCCCTGCGCGACTTCCGCGCCGAAGGGCGCCACCTCTACGCCAACGGCCACCGCACATTCCTGCGCGGACGCCACGACGCCTGCGTGTGGCCCCTGACGGGCCACACGGCCATGGATCTCGACTCGTGGCGCCGCTACATGCAGGTGTGCCGCGACTACGGCCTCAACCACGTGCGCTTCCACTCCTGGTGTCCGCCCGAGGCCGCCTTTACGGCCGCCGACGAGGCCGGCATCGTGCTGCAGCCCGAGCTTCCCTTCTGGGGCAGCTTCGAGTCGGCCGACACCACGCTCATGACCTTCCTGCGCAAGGAGGGCGAGAACATCCTGCGCCGCTACGGCCACCATCCGTCGTTCCGACTCTTCGCCCTCGGCAACGAGCTGTGGGGCGACATCGACGCCATGAGCAGCCTCACGGAGCACTTCCGCAGCATAGCCCCGGACAAACTCTACACCCTCGGCTCCAACTACTACCTGGGCTACCAGGGCGTGAAGCCGGGCATGGATTTCTTCGTCACATGCCGCACCGGCGGCGAGGGATGGGGCAACTACGGCACGCACACCCGCGGCTCCTTCTCCTTCGCCGACGCCATGGACGGCGGCATCATCAACCACTTCCGTCCCGGCTCCGCCCGCGACTTCAGCGAGGGTTGCGCCGCCAGCCCCGTGCCCGTAATCAGCCACGAGACAGGTCAGTTCCAAATCTATCCCGACTACCGCGAGATTGACAAATACACCGGCGCCCTGACGCCGTGCAACATGGAGGTGTTCCGCCGCCGGCTCGCCGCCGCCGGCATGGCCGACCGGGCAGAGGACTTCCACCGCGCCAGCGGACAGTGGGCGCTCCGCCTCTACAAGCAGGACATCGAGATGGACCTGCGCACGCCCGACATGGCCGGATTCCAGCTGCTCGACCTCCAGGACTACCCCGGTCAGGGCAGCGCCTACGTGGGCATACTCGACGCCTTCCTCGACAGCAAGGGTCTCTGCAAGCCCGAGGAGTGGCGCCGCTGGTGCGCCCCCGTGGTGCCCCTGCTCGTCACCGACAGCTACTGCCTCACCGACGCCGACACCCTGCGCGCCGCCGTCCGCGTCGCCAACTACGGCGGCACGTCGCTGGCCGGCAAGACCCTGCGCTGGCGGCTGGGCGACGCGGCCTCCGGCACCATGACGCTGCCCGAGGGCGAAGGCCTCATCGACGCCGGCGCCATAGCCGAGCCGCTGAGCGCCGTCGCCGCCCCTGCCAAGCTGCGCCTGGAGCTGTCCATAGACGGCACCGACTGGGGCAACGGCTACGACCTCTGGGTCTACCCCGCCGACGTCGAGCCGGCGGCGCACCGCGGCGACGTCGTCGTGGCGCGCGAACTCACTCCCGACCTCGCGCGGCGCCTGGAACGCGGCGCCTCCGTCCTGCTCATGCCCGACTCCTCGGCCCTCACCGTAGGCCCCCTGTTCCAGACCGACTACTGGAACTACCGCATGTTCAAGACCATCTGCGACAAGAACGGCAAGAAGCCCTCGCCCGGCACCATGGGCATACTCGCCGACCCCTCGCACCCGCTGCTGCGCGCTTTCCCCAACGACGGCCACAGCGACTGGCAGTGGTGGGCCGTGGTGCACGAGAGCCGTCCCTTCATGCTCGACAACACCGCCCCGGCCTACCGCCCCATCATCCAGGTGATAGACAACATCGAGCGTAACCACAAGCTCGGCCTGGCATTTGAATTCGCCGTCGGCCGCGGCCGTCTGCTCGTGGTGATGGCCGACCTCGACCGTGCCTCGGCCTACCCCGAGGGACGCCAGTTCTACGCCTCCGTGCTCGACTACATGAACTCCTCCGACTTCCGTCCCGCCACACACATCTCTGCCGACGACCTGCGCCGCCTCCTCACCACCCCCGTGCAGGAGGGCCACATCGGCGGCCTCGACAACATCTCGCCATACTGAACCCACACGCCATGACCGACCCCAGGACACGCATAGACCAGCTCCGGCGCGAGCTCAACGCCCACAACCACAACTACTACGTGCTGAACGCGCCCACCATCAGCGACCGCGACTTTGACATGCTCATGCACGAGCTCGAAGACCTCGAGCGCGAGCATCCCGAACTGGACGACCCCATGTCGCCCACCCACCGCGTAGGCTCCGACCTCAGCGGCGGCTTCGCTCAGACCGACCACATCTACCCCATGCTCTCGCTGGGCAACACCTACAGCCCCGAGGAGATGGACCAGTGGCTCCAGCGCACCCGCACGGCCCTGATGGGACAGGACGTGGAGATAGTGGGCGAACTCAAGTTCGACGGCACGGGCATCTCCCTCATCTACGAGCACGGGCGCCTGGTGCGCGCCGTCACCCGCGGCGACGGACAGCGAGGCGACATAGTCACCGACAACGTCCGAACCATACGCAGCATCCCTCTCCAGCTCCAGGGCGAAGGCTGGCCCGACTTCTTCGAGATACGCGGCGAGATAGTGATGCCCTGGAAGGCCTTCGAGAAGCTCAACGCCGAGCGTGAGCGCGACGAGGAGCCGCTTTTCGCCAACCCGCGCAACGCCGCCGCCGGCACCCTCAAGCTCCTCAGCCCCGCCGAGGTGGCGCGCCGCGGCCTCGACGCATACCTCTACTACCTGCTGGGCGACAACCTGCCCTCGACGACCCACTACGGCAACATGGAAGCCGCGCGCTCGTGGGGCTTCAAGGTGAGCGACCGGATGACGCTGCTGCGCTCGCAGCAGGAGGTGGACGCCTTCATCGCCCGCATGGACACGGAGCGCAAGTCTATGCCCGTAGCCACCGACGGCCTCGTGTTCAAGGTCAACTCCCTGCGCCAGCAGCTCAACCTGGGCTTCACGGCCAAGAGTCCGCGCTGGGCCATCGCCTACAAGTTCGCGCCCGAACGTGCCCGGACGCGGCTGCTGTCGGTGTCGTTCGACGTCGGCCGCATGGGCACCATCACCCCCGTAGCCAACCTGGAGCCGGTGCTGCTCAGCGGCACCGTGGTGAAGCGCGCGTCGATGCACAACGAGGACATCATGCGCCAGCTCGACGTGCGCGAGGGTGATATGCTCTACGTCGAGAAAGGCGGCGAAATCATCCCCAAGATTGTCGACGTGGACCGCAGCGCCCGCATGCCGGACGCTCAGCCCGTACCTTTCGTGTCGCACTGCCCGGCCTGCGGCTCTCCTCTGGTGCGCGTCGAGGGCGAGGCCGCCTGGGTGTGCCCCAATAAATGGGGCTGCCCGCCGCAGATAGTGGGCCGCATAGAGCACTTTGTGGGCCGCCGCATGATGAACATCGACGGCATAGGCGAGGAGACCGCCGCACAGTTCTTCGCCGCCGGTCTGATTCACGACATCGCCGACCTGTACACCCTGCGCCCCGAGAGCATCGTGCGCCTCGAAGGCTACGGCCCGCGCGGCGCCGAGCGCATCATGGACGGTCTGCGCGCCAGCCTCGACGTGCCCTTCGAGCGCGTGGTCTTCGCCCTGAGTATCCCCGCTGTGGGAGAGACCACGGCGCGCAAGGTGGCCCGCACGGCGGGCAATATAGACCGCCTGATGGCAATGAGCGAGGCCGAGCTGACGGCCATCGAGGACGTGGGGCCGCGCATCGCCGCCAACATCGTGGAATACTTCGCCGAGCCGCGCAACCGCGACATCGTGGAGCGCCTGCGCGCCGCGGGCCTCACCATGGCGATGCCGGAACGCACCGAAGCCGAGGCCGCGGGCGACGCCCTGCAGGGCAAGACGTTCGTCATCAGCGGCGTGTTCGAGCACCACAGCCGCGACGAGTACAAGGCCATGATCGAGAGCAACGGCGGCCGCAACGCCGGCTCTATCTCCAAGAAGACGGACTTCGTGCTCGCCGGAGCCAACATGGGTCCGTCCAAGCTGGAGAAGGCGCAAAAGCTTGGTGTGCCCATCATCGACGAGAACGAATTCCTATCCATGATAGGACAATAAGCAGCAGACACGCTGCCAGCGCCCACACCCGGCCGGGGCTGCCGCCCTCGGCCTCAGCCTCGCTGTGCCGTTCCTTCCTCTCCGCGGCGGTGCTGTCCTCCCGGGCGCCCTCCACATGCCGCCCGGCGCCTGCCGCCACCGCCACTCTGCCGCCGCGAGCCTCCAGCCGCAGCCCCGAGTCGGGGCGCAGCGTCAGACGCGGCTCGTCCAGCTCCACCACAGCCGTGACCCGCAGCGAGTCGTCCGTCAACACCCTCACCACACGCCGTGTCTGCCGCGACGCCGTCTGCGACTGCGCCTCGCGGCTGCCGCGGCACCCCGTCAGCACGGCCGCCGCGCACAGCATTACTACCGTCTTCCTCATAGCCCTGCATATTCACGGGTTGCATCGAAGCAGGGACATGCCTTTGCGGCAAAGTCCCTGTGGCTGTGTATGGCAGCCTGCGGAAAGCGTCGGCGCAGTCCGCGCAGAAGCGTGAGCAGCGTGCGCTTCTGCGCTTCGGTGCGTGTGTCGCCCGGACGCCCCTCGCCGTCCAGTCCTCCCACGTAGCACACTCCTATGCTCCGTGCGTTATGGCCCACACAATGCGCTCCTGCCTCGGCCTCGGGGCGTCCACTCCACAATTCGCCCTTCAGTCCCACAAGATAGTGATAGCCAATCCCTTTCCAGCCGCGGGCACGATGCCAGCGGTCCACGTCGCCGGGGCCGAACTCCCTGCCGGCCCGCGTGGCGGTGCAATGCACAATAATCTCTGTGATTTCTCTCATAACTTTGCAATTTTTAGATTTGACGCTGCAAAGTTACAACACGAAATCGCGTTTGAATGTAGTTTTTGTCACATACCCCCAATTTTTTTTAGTTGATGGTTTACAGGTAAGAGGGATGCGGCCATACAATTATCCTGACAGCGTATTCAATAATTTTTTCGCATATTTCAGCAATTTTTTCTAACTTTGCAGAGAATGCACAAATACGCATATTAATTAAACCTTTATAAATACCACAATCTCTGCACAAATGGCTACTAAAACCCAACAGAAGAGCAACCTCATCGCCATCATAGCGATGTTTTTCCTCTTCGCCATGATCTCATTCGTGACAAACCTCGCCGCACCTATCGGCACAATCTGGGGCTATAAGTTCGAGGGTAACTCCATGCTCGGAATGATGGGCAACATGATGAACTTCCTCGCCTATCTGTTCATGGGCATTCCCGCCGGCAACCTCCTCGTGAAAATCGGCTACAAGAAGACGGCACTCTGGGCCATGGCTATCGGCGTGATTGGTCTCTTCGTGCAGTGGCTCTCCAGCATCGTAGGCTCCGAAACCACCCTCTTCGAGATGACAAGCAACGTAGAGGTGGACGGCGCTCTCGTCGCCAAGACCTTCGCAGTGCCCCTCAACTTCATCATCTACCTGCTGGGCGCTTTCATCTGCGGTTTCTGCGTGTGCATGCTCAACACCGTTGTCAACCCCATGCTCAACCTGCTGGGCGGCGGCGGCAACAAGGGCAACCAGCTGATCCAGACGGGCGG